>NZ_JBOICF010000069.1:0-201191 GCF_050739935.1 Pseudomonas sp.
TACCGTAGGCGTGTTGCACGTCGATGGGCGCGATGTGCGCGGGGAGTTGGTTGAGCTGGATCTTGGTGGCTGATGAACAACACCTGTAGGAGCGAATTCATTCGCGAAGTCGTACGGCCCATAGAGATGCGTCGGTCGTACCGCCCCTTCGCGAATGAATTCGCTCCCACAGGGGAAATTAGTCAGATGTTGAAATACAGCCTGCCTTCAATCACTTCGCCATCGGGTCCAGTCCGCTGCCCTTGATCGCCGGCGCGGCTGCCGATGAACTCAGGAGAATTCATTCGTGAAACGGTGTTCCAGGCGACACATCTTTGGCGAATGTAGGGGCCCATCGCGAATAAATTCGCTCCCACAGTGGGGGCACGCGATCCGTGATATCGGTCGCAGCCGGTCTTCGCTGCAAATCAGCCCTTGCGGCTCAATGGCTCAGCGCTGAATTTCACGCCTGCCAAGCCATGTGTGATCAGCGCACGAATGTTGCCGTGGTCGCTGCCTTCAGGCGTGGCAACCACCGAGCGATAGTGCTCGCCGAACGCCAGCAGCGCCTCTTCGTCGCTCAGACCTTCCAGCAGCGCCAGCCCCAGCGTCTTGCACGACCCTTCGTTCTGGCCAGCGGCGTTTTCCACCGGGCCGTTGATGAACGCCTGCGGTTGGTAATCGTAGTTCGCAGTAACGAAAGCCAGAGTGTCGGCGAAAACGTGCTCGCCGGTTTTCAGGCTGGCGCGCAGGGTGTTCAGGTCAGTCATGTTTCTTTTCCTTGGCGAACGCGGCTTGTTGCTCAGTGCTGGCTTCTTTTTGATAGAGGGATTTCCACTCGCTGTACGGCATGCCGTAAACCACTTCGCGGGCGTCGTCGAGGCTGATGTCGATCTGCTTTTCGTCGGCGGCAGCCTTGTACCACTTGGACAGGCAGTTGCGGCAGAAACCGGAGAGGTTCATCAGGTCGATGTTCTGCACGTCCTTGCGGCTGTCCAGATGCGCGACCAGACGACGAAAAGCGGCGGCTTCGAGTTCCAGGCGTTGTTGCTCGGTCATGACAGGCTCTGTGCGAATGGAAGATGGGGCGAATGATAAGAGCGCTGGGCGGGGTGGGCAATGGTGTTCGTCGAACGGATTCATGACCTGGGAGCGAATTCATTCGCGATGCATTTGTACATTCGACAGATGTGTATCGGACGTACTTGCCTCTCGCGAATGAATTCGCTGCCACAGGGGACCATATTTCCCCGAACTCAGCGCTCGGCAGCCAGGGTGATCGACACAGATTCGGCAAACCGCAGCGCATGGGGTTTGTCGACCTCTACTTCGGCGTACTGCACGGCCTGGTAGCTCATTACCAGATCGAGCACTTCCTGGGTCAGGCGTTCGAGCAGGGCGAAGCGATTGCTTTCCACGTGCTGGATGATCGCCTTGGTGATAGTCCGGTAGTTGAGTGCGTGATCGATATCGTTGTCGCGCACCGCTTCCTGGGCCGCATACAGGATCGTCAGATTTATCAGCACATCCTGCTTGTTAATGATTTCGTCTTCATTGATGCCGATGTAGGTGCGAAGACAAAGGTCTTTGACCCGGATGCGTGCGGTGCCTGGTTCGAGTCTTGCCATGGACTACTTGCTCCGTCCGATCAGTTGCAAAAATTCCATTCTGGTCGTGGTCGATTCACGAAAAGCGCCGAGCATCACCGAGGTATTCATGGTCGAGTTTTGCTTCTCAACGCCGCGCATCATCATGCACATGTGCTGGGCTTCGATGACTACCGCAACCCCTGCTGCGGTGGTCACGCCCTGAATGGCGTCGGCGATCTGGCGCGTCAGGTTTTCCTGAATCTGCAAACGGCGAGCGAACATGTCGACGATCCGCGCGATCTTCGACAGGCCAAGCACCTTGCCGGTCGGGATGTAGGCCACATGGGCCTTGCCAATGAACGGCAGCAGATGGTGTTCGCATAGCGAATACAGCTCGATGTCCTTGACGATGACCATCTCGTCGTTGTCCGAAGCGAAGAGCGCGCCGTTGACGATTTCCTCCAGCGTCTGGTCATAGCCGTGACACAAATACTGCATGGCCTTGGCCGCGCGTTTCGGCGTATCGAGCAAACCCTCACGGTCCGGGTTCTCACCCAGGCCGAGAATGATTTCACGGTAATGCTGTGGCAGTGACAGGGTCATCAAAGGTTCCTCGGGGCGGCTTACTTGATGTGCCGTCCGCCGTTTACGGTCAGCGTGGCGCCGGTAATGTACGGATTATCCAGCAGATAACGCAGGCTCTGGTAGATCACCTCGGGCCCGGCTTCGATACCCAGTGCCGATTTGGCCAGCGTGCGGGCGCGGTACGCCGCGTCGTCGTCGGGTTGAAACATCAGCATGGCCGGAGCGATACCGTTGACCTTGATATTCGGTGCGAACCGCGCGGCGAACGACAGTGTCAGGTTGTCCATGCCCGCTTTGCTGGCGCAGTAGGCGATGTGCTTGCTACTGCCTTTGCGCGTGACGTCGTCACCGATGTGCACAATGTCGGCCGTCTCTGAGCGGTGCAGTAACTCGGCACAATGCAGATTGATCAGGTAAGGCGCAAGCATGTGCACATTGAACATGCGCATGAACACGTCGCCTTCATCGCCTGTCGTTTCCGTCAGCCATTCGGAGGCGTTATGAACGATGGCGCGCAGCCTGTCGGTCTGCTCCTTGATCTGAGAGATGAAGGTCAGCACGCTTTGCTGCGATGAAAAGTCGGCCTGAATCGTGATCGCGCCCAGTGCCTTGAGCCGCTGAACGCCAGGACGCTCGGAACGGTAGCTGATGATCACCGGCTGACCTTCGCCCAGCATCCGTTCTGCGCAATGCAGGCCGATACGCTGACTGGCGCCAGTGATCAGGACAGGGGCAGGGGTAGAGGCCATGGCAGCTCGCGCGCTTATCAAGAAAGAAGAAACCGGAAGATTGCGGGCTTATCGGCTCTGAATGGCTAGGATCGATTGCTTTCATTGGGCCATCAGAGAACGAACGTCCGGGGCAAACTTAACCCAATGGTCAGTGGTGTACAACTGCGCGGGCAGGCACAAGTCTTCGAAGTAACACAATTTTGCAGGAGTCGGCTTGCTGGCGAATGTGGTGAGTCAGTTACAGATGAGTCGACTGACACACCGCGTTCGCCAGCGAGCCGGTGCCGACACGTTTCGCACCGGTTGCAGGGATTGTGTGGCGTCAGCGAGTCGAGGCCGGTTCGGCCGGGGCGACAGGCGCCTGATTGCTGCTGTGCAGCCACCCTGACAGCAGATGGGTCGACAGTGGAATGAACCAGAACACCATCAGCGGAGTGAGGATCAGCGTGCTGATCATGATCCGCGGCAACAATTCAAGCTGGCCCAGCAATGGCCCCAACACGAAGTTGAAGATCAGCGACACAGGAAAGAATGCCAGCCAGATGGCCACCGCCTGTTTCCAGCGGGGCGGGCGTTGACCGATGGCGCCGAACCATCCGTCCATGCCTCGTACACGATGCACCGAGTTTTTCGCAAAGAGCCCGCTGCCGCGCACCAACCAGGAGCGCCGGGATGCAGAATGCTCCCACGCGTGCATGGTGGCTTCATCGGCGAAGCGGAATATGATCTGGAATTCGTCGTCTCCCGGAGGCGGTGCAAGGACCCCAGAACCCAGATAGCCGGGGAAGTCGGTAGCGAGCTGTTCGCCTTCGTGCAGCCAGGCAATCAGTTCCTGATAGCGGCCATGGGCGACGCGACGGGCAACCATCAGCGTGACGGGTGAGGTAGACATTATGTATCTCCGATAGACGAGTGAGGTTCCCGGGTAGGGAAATCACATGGCGTAACGCCGGGGTGGTGGCGCTGCGTCAGCTTCGTTGAAAGAAGCAAGCAAGGATTATTCCTGAATCCGCGCACAAAGCCAGAAGTCTTTGCCGATACCAGACACTCATGCGCTCAACGGCAGATGTACAATCCAGCCCTCATGATCTGACGACGGACATCTCGATGACTCAACTGCTCAGCGCCCCGTGCGACGGCGATGACGAATGGCTGCCCATTCGTGAGGTATCGCGCCTGACCGGTGTCAATTCGGTCACGCTGCGCGCCTGGGAGCGTCGGTATGGGTTGATCACGCCGACACGCACCGACGGTGGCCATCGCCTCTACACCCAGGCCGATGTCGAAACGGTTCGCAGTATCTTGATGTGGACCGAGCGCGGGGTTGCGGTCAGCAAGGTGGGTAAAGTCCTCGCAGGCATCCGCGATCTGGACGCCAAAAAAGGGCCGCTCAGCGTCATCGAAAGTGCCAGGCGGACTTGGCAGGAGCGAGTGCGTCAAGCGGTCAACGACTTCGATGAGCCAAGGCTGGACCACATCTATGGCCACGTTCTGTCTCTTTATCCAGAGCAGGTGGTGTACGAGGACGTGCTGATGCCGGTCTGGCATGAGTTCGCCCTGCGTCATGACTCGTTCGGGCAGGTCAGCGAGTGGCTGTTTCTGGATAGTTTCCTGCGCATGCGCACCCTGCAGCGTTTACAGCTGACTGATGAATCCAGTGAACACCGCGTACTGCTGGCCGCGATGCCTGGTGCGTGCCGGGAGCTGGAGCTGTGGGTCGCCGCCCTGCTGATGGCCTGTGAAAAAATCCGGGTCAGCGTACTGGCGCCGGGGCAGCCGCTGGAAGAGCTGGCGCTGGTCTGCGGCAAGATACGGCCCGATGCGCTGGTGTTGTTTTCCGATCAGTTGCCTTCAGGGGATATGGCCAAGCGCTTGATACGGCTCGGCCTGGGGCTGGCCTGCCCGCTGTTGCTGGCCGGTAAAACCGCCGATATGGCGCAAGACAGCCTTCAAGGTTCGGTGATCGGTTGCCTGGGCAGCGACGGAGCCACGATGCAACGGCGTCTGCAGCAGTTTCTGGCGGGGCGCCTGGATACTTAAGCCAGCTATGAGCTGCAAGCACCGAGCCGCAAAACAGGCCACTGCATATCGGCTTCTAACTTGTAACTTGCCGCTCGCAGTTGCTCTACAGATGCATCGAAGGATGGATCTTGCGGTGTTCCTGAAGGATGTATTGGCGCAGGCGCTCGGTGTCTTCCTTGCTGTTCTGACTCAAGCGATACGCCGCCAGACCCTGCTCGGTGAGGCGTTCGAAAGTGCCGCGCAGGGCGATTGGCGCAAGGCCGGCGGGGGTGAACCAGGCGGAAAAATATTTCGGTGGTTTCGTCTGCTTGCGAATTTCCAGCAGAATCCCCTTGAACGAGATCTCGTGCACCCACAATGCGGTCAATGAGCCTTTTTCGGTCTCGAGCGCGACGGGCTCGGGCAGGATCAGGCGCCAGGGGCGAATCCGCGGGCCTTCCTCAAAGATGCTGGGAGCGCCAAGTTCCAGATGCAGTGCATGGAATTCGTCTTCGACCAGATGCAACGGGAAGGTCATTTGCTGATTGTCGAACTGTGCCTGCAGGGTGACTTGCTCGTGGGCGGCCAGACGCGTCAGCAGATCCTGAATCTGCACGCCCCCATTGACCACCAAGCTGCGGGATTTGTCGCGCAGGTTCAGCTTGGGGTTGTGCTGCATGTTCTGGATGAAATCCAGCTCATCCTGCGTGAGGATATCGTCGCGCGGCATGATCAAGCCCGATTAACCCGTTATTGAAAAAGCAGACACTAAATTCACTGCCCGGTTGCTGCCGTTCGTCAGTTGCAGAGCGTTACCGTTTTAACCTCTCGATCTCTAACCGAGCTTGCGCCAGTTCCGCCTGCAATTCGACAACTTTCTGTTGCGTCAGCACGTGTTCGGTCACGTCTTTCTGGATACCAATGAAATACATGAGCTTTTCGGCCTCATTGAATATCGGCGTAATAGACAGCTCATTCCAAAAAGAACTTCCATCCTTGCGATAGTTGCGAAGAATCTGACGGCAGGGCTGGCCTTTGTTCAAGGCGTCGCGAATGACCCTGCGGGCGAACTGATCGCGATCATTGCCCTGCAGCATTCGGCAGTCCTGATAAAGGACCTCGTCGGCGCTGAAACCGGTCAGGCGTTCGAAGGCCTTGTTGGCGTAAATGAGAATGTTATCGTCACCCTCATGCTCAGCGATCACGATCCCGTCGTTCGAGGCGTCGATCGCCAGTTGCATCAGCTTCGCGTTGATCATCAATGGCCTCCATGCAATTTGCAGAGGCGCCATTCTAAGACATCACGTCCGTCTGGGGCATAATGCCGCACGATTTCAATCAGTCACAGGATCACACAATGAAAGTCGCCATTGTTTCGGGCTCGGTGTACGGCTCGGCCGAAGAAGTTGCCCGACACGCCCAGCAGATCATCAAGGATGCCGGTCACCAGGTGTTGTTCAATCCGCGCGCGACGCTGGCCGACCTGCAAGCCTTTGCGCCTGAAGCGTTTCTGGCCGTGACCTCGACCACGGGGCTGGGTGAGTTGCCGGACAACCTTGTGCCGTTGTACTCGCAGATCCGCGACACATTGCCTGCTGCGTGGCGCGGCTTGCCGGGCGGCGTCATCGCCCTGGGCGATGCCAGCTACGGCGATACATTCTGCGGCGGTGGCGAGCAGTTACGAGAACTGTTCCAGGAACTGGGCATTCACGAATTGCAGGCAATGCTGCGACTGGACGCCAGCGAAACGGTCACTCCGGAAAGTGACGCCGAGCCGTGGCTCGCTGAATTCGTCGGCAAACTCAGCGCCTGATCGAGCTCGCTGGTGCTTCTCGCTTCTATATATGATGGGAATAGCCTATCGGCGAACCAGGGCCAGCCAGGCCTGTGCAGCCCTGGACAGGTACGCGCCCTCGCGCCAGATGAAGGCGATGTCCCAGCGCAGGTTCGCCGGTGCCTTGAGCGTGACGTGCACGACACCGGGTCGAACCAGCGCCCGGGCCACCACTTGGGGTAACAGAACCACGCCTTGCCCGGCCGCGACCAGCGCCGCCAGAAAATCCGCCTGCCCGCTACGCCCGCCTTCACGCGGTGTGAAGCCGACCTGCTGGCACGCCTGAAGCAAGCGGTCGTTAAGCACGAAGCTGCGCTGGTAAAGAAGGAAGGGCGTATCAGCGAGCTGGCTTAGCTCCACTTCCTTTAGATGGGCCAGAGGATGGTCGGCTGGCAGCAGCGCGTCCAAGGGTTCATCGCAAAAAGGTTGAGAGGCGAAGACCGGGTCATCCGGGGTCAGGCTCGCACCCAGTTCCAGTTCACCTGTCATCACTGCCTGCTCGATGGCGCGGCTGCCGCCTTCGAGCAAATGTACCGAGACGTTCGGATACAGCCGCCGGTATTCGGCGAATGCCTTGGCGAACAGGGTGTCACTGCCAAGCATTGGCAGACCCAGGCGCAGCTCGCCTCGGGCCAGGTTGCTGAGATCGTCCAGTTCCCGAAGCAGACCATTGCGCAGGATGAGCATCTCTTCGGCACGATGAAGCACGACCTTTCCCGCCGCAGTCAGGGCGACTTGCGACCCCTGCCGATCAAGCAACGTCACGCCAAGGCTTTCCTCCAATTGTGCGACCTGCTTGCTCACCGCTGATTGGCTGATGAACAGCGTTTTGGCCGCCTGCGTAAAACCGCCTTCACGTACCACTTCGATGAAACTGCGCAGCTGTTTGAATTCCACGATGAGGACTGCTTGATCGATATCAGATGGCGGCAGTGTGAATGATTGAATTCCCAAATGGAATAGTCGCAAGTCTGACAATTCGTTTTTGGGATGGAAGGTGAATCGATAAACTACAGTCCTCAGAGGATTGAAACATCATGAAACGTCTGTCCCGTCTCGCCCGGCTAGTCGGTGAGCTGGTTGCCTTGATAGCGATTTACCAGGTCGGTTGCGAGATCGCGCTGTGGCTGAAACTGCCGATTCCGGGCGGGGTGATAGGCCTTGCGCTGCTGTTGCTGGTTTTCGCCACCGGCGTCGTCAAGCCCGCGACCCTGCAAACCGGTGCGGGGCTTTTGCTGGCAGAGATGCTGTTGTTCTTCATCCCGCCTCTTATGAGTCTGCTGGATTACGGAACGCTGATGCGCAATGAGGGTTGGCGGATCATGCTGGTAATCGGTTGCAGCACCCTGATGGTCATGCTGGTGACCGCGTTCACGGTCGAACTGGTCTGCCGCATGAACGATCGCTCGCCGAGGGGTGGTGTATGAAATTCGAGCCGATGCCGATCTTCTGGCTGCTTTTCACAGTTGTCGCTTACATCGGCAGCCGCTGGCTGTATCGCCGGACCGGCCGTTATCTGCTGTCGCCGCTGATTCTGGTGCCGACCGTTCTGCTGGCCATTGCCGTGCCGATGCATACCGCGTACGCCGAATATTCCACCAATACCCATTGGCTGATGCTGGTGCTGGGGCCTGTCACGGTGGCGTTCGCGGTGCCGATCTGGCAGCAGCGGGCATTGCTCGCGCGCCACTGGCCAGCGTTGTTGATCGGCATGCTCGCAGGCAGCGCGGCTTCGATTGCCAGTTCGTTCGGGCTTTCCAAGGTGCTGGCGTTAGATACTTCGGTGGTCATGTCGCTTGTGCCGCGTTCCATCACCACGCCGTTCGCCATGCCGCTGGCCCACGATCTGGGTGGCGTGCCGGAGCTGACCGCGGTGTTCGTCATGTGCACTGGGGTGTTCGGGGCGGCACTGGGTGGCGTGCTGCTCAAATGGCTGCCGTTGCGCACGGCACTGGCGCGCGGCGCACTGTTCGGCGTCGGGGCGCACGGAGCCGGTGTGAGCCGCGCGCGGGAAGTGGGCGGCGAAGAGGGCTCCGTGGCTGGCCTGGTCATGGTGCTGACCGGTTTACTGAACCTGTTCGCCGCGCCATTGCTGGTGTGGATGCTCTGAAACGCCTGATCTAGAGCCGTCTGCTGGCTCCTGACTCGCCGGGCCACTAAGGTGGCTGCGAAGGCAAGTACCGCTTTTATCCTGGCTGACTAGACTGCTGATCCATGACAGCAGAATAGCCGCCGAGGAGAGCAGATCGTGAAAGTCGCGCAGGTCGTTGCCGATACCGTCAGCCACATCAACCCGACCGTGAAGGATCAGGTCAGCGCCGCTGAATGGCAGGCGCGTGTGGCGCCTGCCGCCTGCTATCGACTGGTCACCATGCATGGTTGGGACGACCTGATTGCCAGCCACATCTCGGCCAAGTTGCCTGGTAACGAAGACTTCCTGATCAATCCCTGCGGCATGATGTTTCATCAGATGACTGCGTCGAGCCTGGTCAAGGTCGATCAGTCGGACAAGAAATAATGCGGCTCGCGGAAATACCCCTCTGCGTCTGGCGTACCCGCGGGCACGACTTCCTGTTTCGCGGACAGAACATTCGCTATTGGGTGGCGGGGCACGGCGCTCCCTTACTGCTGATTCATGGCTTTCCTACTGCCAGTTGGGATTGGCATTACCTGTGGCAGCCATTGTCGCGGCAATACCGGGTGATTGCCTGCGACATGCTCGGTTTTGGCGATTCAGCCAAACCCCGCCGCCACCAGTACAGTCTCGTGGAACAAGCCGATCTGCAGCAGGCATTGTTGGACCACCTGCAGGTGCATCGACCGGTACATGTATTGGCCCATGACTACGGTGACAGCGTCGCTCAGGAACTGCTGGCGCGCCATGGCGAAGGCCATTTCGACATGGCCAGCTGCG
Organism: Pseudomonas sp.; assembly: GCF_050739935.1. Classification (GTDB taxonomy): domain Bacteria; phylum Pseudomonadota; class Gammaproteobacteria; order Pseudomonadales; family Pseudomonadaceae; genus Aquipseudomonas. Next base: position 9,634 of record NZ_JBOICF010000069.1, read on the forward strand.
TGTTTCTCAACGGTGGACTGTTTCCGGAAAACCACCGGCCATTGCGGGTCCAGAAAATGCTGCTCAGCCGTCTGGGGTGGTTGACGGGCCGCCTGTTCGACCGCGACAGCCTGGATCGAGAATTCAGCCGTACTTTCGGCGCCGATACGCGTCCCAGCGAAAGTGAGCTGGATGACTTCTGGAGTCTGATCTCGGCCGGTCGCGGTCATCACATCCTGCACCGCTTGATCAGCTATATCCCCGAGCGCGTGATCATGCGCGAGCGCTGGGTGCAGGCGATGCAGCGCAATCTGGTGCCGATGCGCTTCATCAACGGTGCCGCCGACCCGGTCTCCGGCGAGCACATGGAGCAGCGTTATCGTGAGTTGATCCCCAACCCCGACACCGTTCTCATTCCGAACATCGGCCGCTATCCCCAGACCGAGTCTCCCACGCTGGTCCTGCGCAGCTATGAAGCGTTCCGTGCTGCCGTCACCGATTTACGGCCCGCAGTCGCCGTGCCGTCCGTGGTGCAGAGCAGCAAACCGGCCAATCATCCCTTTGCGTTATCGAGCGCCATTCAGGGCGCCTCGTATTGATTGTGACCTGCCCATGTCTGGTTGACACTCAGTGACTATTTCGCCCGTCCTCGATCCATCCTGCAGGTCGCTTCGCTTGATCGCAAAGCGTCGAGAACGCGCACCATCATTGGGGAGATAGTGGCATGAGTGAATCCTTACGTTTCGAAGACAAAGTTGTAATCATCACCGGCGCTGGTGGTGGCTTGGGGCGTGCCCATGCCTTGCTGTTCGCCCGCCACGGCGCGCAAGTCATCGTCAATGATCTGGGCGGGTCGGCCGATGGCGAGGGGGCCAACGCTTCTGCTGCCGACCGTGTGGTGGCGGAAATTCAAGAGTTTGGCGGTCAAGCGGTGGCCAACCATGATTCGGTAACCGATGGCGACAAGATCGTGCAGAACGCGCTCGATGCGTTCGGTCGTGTGGATGTGGTGGTGAATAACGCTGGCATTTTGCGCGACAAGAGCTTCGCCAAGATGGAAGACGCCGATTGGGATCTGGTTTACCGGGTCCATGTAGAGGGCGCGTACAAAGTCACTCACGCCGCCTGGCCGCACCTTCGCGAGCAAAATTATGGCCGCGTGATTTTCACCTCGTCTACCTCCGGGATTTACGGCAACTTCGGTCAATCCAACTACGGCATGGCCAAACTTGGACTTTACGGGCTGACCCGCACCCTGGCTCTGGAGGGGCGCAAGAACAACATTTTGGTCAATGCTATCGCGCCAACCGGCGGCACCCGTATGACCGAAGGCCTGATCCCCGCCAGCGTGTTCGAGCTGCTTAAACCGGAGTTGGTCAGCCCGTTGGTGGTCTATTTGGGCAGCGAGCAATGCCAGGACAGCGCCGGTCTCTACGAAGTAGGCGGTGGGTGGATCGGCAAAGTGCGCTGGGAACGCAGCCTCGGCGTCGGGTTTGACCCTCGTTCAGGTTTTTCTCCGGAAGATGTTGCCGGACAATGGGCCGCGATCAACAATTTCAGCGACGCCGTGCACCCGGCGGACAATGTTGATGCATTGAAGGAAATGATGACGAATTTGCAGAAGTTTACGGGGTGATACGAACGTACATAACGGCCAGTTCGAGCAATTGGGTTGGCCGTTTTTTGAGGTCGGATGGTTGTTTGTTTGTAGGATTGTTCCTTTTATAAAGCAATGATTCCTTCTTCACTTTTTTTGCCTCAGCTTCAAGGTTTCGGCAGATTCTGAGAGTCAACTTGGTCTTTAGAGGGTATATGATCGAGAATTTGCGCAAGATTCAAGAGCGGCTAAGGATGTACATGGCTGCTCCAGATAATCGATTTAAACTTAAACGAGGCTAAGTCCAAAACCTTGAGAAATCTGACCCTAAAGCTGGTACAGAATTAAGATTGATTCCGTTAGGTTCTGCACTGGCGATGCCGGCGAATGATCCGATCCCCAAAGCCAGCATCAAAACAGTCAACGTTTCCTGCGCATGATGAAACCTCGCACTCGTAAAAATGTTGTTTATCGTCGCGCAGGTTAGCTAACGTTTAAGCCTAATGCTTGTAGGGCCGCTGCTAAATAGTTGTAGGGCGTTTCCGAGCACTCTCAAGTTCTATGGTCAAAGTCTGGGATGTGATCGCATCGCGCCACTATTAGGTCAAATAACGGTCAAAAAAAAGCCGCTGCAGCGGCAGCGGCTAAACAAGACGTTAGATCCAGGAGCTTGAAAATCTACGTCCAGGAAATGCCGTCAAAGGTTTGAAGCGTATTAACTGTCAAACGAAAGAGGCGGAATTTCCGGTTCGCGGCGAGGGCGGCCGCGAAGTGGATGAATCATAAGTTCTTTTTGTGCGCTTAAACATAGCTGTTTACGACATGGAGTGTTACTCAGGCGGCAACAATTACGGGCGTTTCCTAGTGCAGCCAGCGCTTATTCCTACAAGCGCTGTTGCTGGGTATGACCTGACAATATAAATATGTACCGCAGTCCGGCTCCGAGCTGCTCGTTTAATAGTCGCTCACTTTCATCGCTTATCTGTGTTCCCGACCGGCTGGATGCCGCCAGGGGGATGAGCGATTTACCTTGGAGCTTTACCCATGAACGCCGTCATTGATTCTTCCCCTATTTCCAGAGCATCCCAACGCTTCGATCAGATCACCCAGCAACTGACCAAGCTTGCCGAAGCCAGTTCTGGCTGCCAGCAGGTCCTGGCCCAGAGCCAGGCGTTCCGTGAATGGGCATCGGAGCTGCTTCGTGAACGAATCAGACAATTTCGTCCTCATATCGGGCTGCGCGTGTCCAACCCTGATGCGATCTTTTTCAACCGTCGCGATTCCAATGGCTCCATCTCCTCGATGGCCATGACGGACGTGCTCATAGATGCGATGCGTAACGCAACGCCGGTGGCCGAGGTCGCAGGTGCCGGATTCCATACACGACATGCAACGCTGGACCGGGCTCATGCACTCACCGGCACTCAAAACAGGCAGTTGATAGACGTCATCAACAAGCTCATGCCGACAGTGTCCTCGGCGTACGAAAAGTATCACCGTGAGCTGTGGCAACGCAGGATTGTTCATCCCGTTGATACGACACGCATGGATACGCCTGCCCGGATACTCTCCGAGCTGCAACGCCAAGCGCTGCTGAGCGAGATCGAACTGCTCGGCTTGTCCCGGGCCATGAGCGTTGCAGAGCAGAGCCGCTTGTCCAGCGTCGTACTGGGAAGTAACACCGATGGTGTCTTTGCGCTGTTTTGGCGCTCACGAAACGGCAGACACATCCCCTTGCCGTCGGTGTATGTCATCACCCAGTCCACCCAACCCTCCAGCGAGCCTTCAGGTGTGGTCTTCCTGGTCTTACCGTGCAGAGGGATCGAGCGCGTCGAGTCGATTGCTATCCTGCGCGAGACGCTGAGCCGTCGCCTGACTGGAGGGGACCCCGACCAACATTTTGTCGACTGCATGCCACTGTCCGATCAGGGACGACTGACCAACGGCCAATCCATCGCGCCCGACGCCTGGGAATTCACTTTCATTAACCGTCCACTGCTGGAAGATCACATGCAGTCGGTGCAGCGCAAGCAGGAAGAGGATCTGGACTTTCTGATGCAGCAACCGGAACTGGATGATGCCGGCTTTCACGCCGCTCTCGAACGCGTGCAGCTTTGTTCCTATCTGGACGATGCCTTGGGCCATCGTTTCAATCTGCTCTCGGTCAGGATGGAGGCGTTTGTCCAACCTGAGTGGCGAAAGTACGCAAAGCAGTCGGATCAGATGCATCTGTTGGCGCTTGAAGAAAGGCATCGGGCACTCAAAAGCAGCGTTGCAAAGCGCCTGGCGGGCGTCGAGTCGTTCGTCGTATTCGCGCACAGCGAACTCATACGCTACATCCGCGAGCGCCTGGGCTGCACGATCGACCCGAGCAAGGTGATGATCACGCTGCAAGACAACATCAGGCTCGGTACCGGCCAAGACCTGAACACCAGCTATCGGAAGTCGCTGTTCGAGTTCGCCATCCACGGAATGCCGAATGTCGAGAAGAAGATGGTCTTCGAGCCAGCGACCGATCAGATCCACGTCGATTTTTCCGAAGAGTTCGTCACGACGATGGTCGCCGAGTTGAACCTTCATCGTCGCTACAGCGTGGCTCTGCGCCAAGCCTATGAGAACCCGGACAATCTTCGCGAAATGGTTCTGCATCGTGACAGTGCCATTGCCTTGAGTGCGTTCGCTGCATCAATGCAGGGTCATATGATCCAGGACCGCAGTCGTGAGCTGCTGAGCATGATTCGCGCTGACAAAGACAAGGTAGGGTCCAGCTACAGCATCGGCAGTCTTTACCTGCTGGAAACCCACACACGTTTCAATGACTTCATTGTCTTTGCGGACAAGACCCAATCTTCCGAGCATTTCGTTCTGTATGCGCCCGGTGCTCCGGGGGGCCAGGATTTCTTCGAATTCAGCTCCTGGAGGCAGTTGTGCTTCGGGGTTGGGGAATGGCTGGCGACAGATTCCGGTCGCTCGTATATCCACGATCAACTGGCCAGCAGCCCGTCGGAGCGCGGGCACAGCGCGGTGATCAATGACGTTCAGCTGAAGCCGTCCTTATGGGGGCTTAACAGCTGCCTCTTTGTCCGCTGTCAGGGAGACACGTTCGAACGCAATCTGGCGGACCTTGTCAGCCAGAAGGTATCGCGAGCCCTGCGAGCGGCAGACATGGCCGCCCCACAGACTGACAATCAGACGCCCTTTGCGAGCCTGTCGGTCCGGGCCGTGCTGGATGCGCGGATCGAGGCGCTGAACGCCGAGTTCGTGAAACTCAGTCCGGGGCTGATAGATTTTCGCTCTTATGTGCACCAGCAGACGTCGAGGTTGCTGAACGATTTCCTGCGCAGTGCTGGATACACGCGTCATGTCGATCCGGACACCTTATACCTCGGGCTTGGTTTGCCGCGTCGTGACAATCCTGAGTTCGGCGAGCACAGCGAGCTGCATCAGTTGACCCAACTGATGATGGAAGGGAGCAAGGACATTCTTTCGTACCGGCCACGGATACATCTGTATTCCTCGACCGGGCTGGATGTAACCGCATTGCCCGTACGGCTGATCCACTTCATGGACAAGCAAATCCGCGGCGCGGACATGGGTGCCAAATACATGGACTTCCTTGAAGAAACGTTTCTCAAACGTGGGGATCCGCTGTATGCCCGCCGCAAGCTATTGATGGCCAAGCGCGTTCAGTACGACATGACACGCGGTGCACTCAAGGAGTTCATGCGAGGGCGAATGGATGAGTCCCAATATGCCTGGGTGCGACAGACCATTAACGGACTTGACCAGAATGCCGTTGGCTTTAGCAGGACCAGCAGTGTTTCGGCATTCCGGATTGCCAATCAGATTATCGAAGGCGTCTTCATCTTCCGGGATTTCAGCAAGAGCGATCCGGCTTACAACTTGCTCTACACCCCTAATTCACCGGACGGTATCGACTTCAGGCCTGTGACCGATTATGCCCAGTTGCTGGAATCGGCTGAGATGCAGAATTATTGCTACCGGCGTGTTGCCTACATGGGGCAGCCAATGGTCGGCACGTTCCTTGAACGGCTGCAGCGAGGCGGAAAGTTCGACGAGCGGTTCATCAGGATCGTGAATCGTTTCGAGAGCCGGATCATCGATGCCGAGCGGCTGTATGGCGACATGATCGAACGAATGATCGCCGATGTCGATGCTCAGACCGTGAGCCTTGCCGAAGCGCGACTCTCTACTGCATGGACCGTCATTCAATGGCTGGGAAATGTGTTGCTGGTTCCGTTCCCGGCAGCACGTATTTCCTGGGGAATCTTCACCAGTGCCGTCAAGGTCTATCAAGGAGTGGACGCCTATATTTCCGGAGACCGGGCCACTGCGTTGCCGCTGTTGCTGGAAGGCGTGATGGGCATCGTTTCCGGAGGGAACAAGCTTCGAAAACTGTTCAATGCCGCACAATTGGCTGCGACGGGAGTGGGTGTTCCTGTGGGCGTCTGGATCTGGAGCAAACGTGAGTTCGAGTCCAAGTTGCAGAAGGCCGTCAATGAACACCTCCAGGGGACGGCAAAGTCACTAATCTTTGGGTGAGCCTGATTCGCTGTACCGGATCGTCGCTTAGCAGCAGTGCATGCTCCAGGTCATAGCGTTCGGCCTGAGGGCATTCGAGCGTCTGATACAGGCTGGCACGGGCGAGATAATCGCTCGTGTTGGCCTGTCCCATTTCCAGAACACGGTTGGCGTCTTTCAACGAGGCTATGAGATCGTCGTTGATCTGATGCAAATGGCGCAGATTGCGCGACAAACGCTGCAACATAGCCTGTGGGGTTGCGGTGCGAAGGTGGTCGGCTTTGAGCGGCATGTCTGGCCCAAACTGGCGCAATAGCAACTCACGACAATCCTTGGGATAAAGCCTGCGGCCGCCGCAAGGGTCCAGCGCATGATCGGCACCGGGTACTCGTAGCAGAAAATGCCCAGGGAAGTTCACACCCTCAAGCGGAATCTCCATGCGACGGGCAAGTTCCAGCGCAACTATTGCGAGCCCCAGCGGCTGACCCCGCCGACGCTCCACAATCTTGTCCAACAAAGCGACCTGGGGTTTGGGCTGAGCGACGTCATCCTGCTGAAAGCCTATCGTCGCCATGTGTCGCAACAAGGGTTGAGCGAGTTCCGCAGCCGGGAGCATCGGCAGCGCAGCGCTTATTCGGCGCTGAAGCTGATCGAGCCGTTCGAGCGTCTGCCGGGGATCGACCTGGCCATCATGCTCGACAGAGATCCACAATGCCGCCTCGAAGGTCAACGGGGGCGTGCATCGCAGGCAGTCGAGGCATTGTTGGCGTGGATTCATCGGCTTCTCCCCTTCGGATCAGGCGTCTGAAATGCGGTCTTGGGAAGCATCGTTGTAGCCCCCGTAGCAGCGTTCGTCCAGTGCCGACTGGCTGTTCAGACCTTGTCCCGTAAAAACGCGGACTTGTTTTGTGCGGTCGTCCGACGGAGCCACGTTTTTTCTGCCAGCGCCTATACTCGCAATACAAAAAACGGGAGCACTGCCTATGTTCGCTCTCATGCAAAACTCACGCGTTCAATCGCTGCACATGATCGTCGATCCCCATACCTGCCTCAAAGCGGTGATCGCGATCCACAGTAGTTTGAAGGGCCCAGCGCTGGGCGGCTGTCGCTATCTGTCCTATCCAAACGAAGAGAGTGCCATAGACGACGCTATCCAGTTGGCGAGGAACATGAGCTACAAGGCCGTTCTGGCGGGCTTGTCGCTGGGCGGCGGAACGGCCGTGATCCTGCGTCCTGCCCACGTGCCGGATCGCTCCGCGCTGTTCGAAGCGTTCGGGCGTTTCGTCCAGACGCTGGACGGCCGTTACATCACTGCCATCGACAGCGGTACGTCCCGCGAAGACATGGACTGCATCGCGCAATACACCCAGCACGTCACCACCACTACTGAGTCCGGTGACCCTACGACCTACACCGCGATGGGCCTTTATGCCGGGCTTCGAGCCACCGCCATGGCGCGGCTGGGCAGTGACAACCTTGAAGGGCTGCGGGTGGCGATTCAGGGACTGGGCCATGTGGGCTGGGCATTGGCCGAACAGCTCCACGCCGCAGGTGCCGAATTACTGGTTGCCGATCTGGACAGCGGTAAGGTGCAGCTCGCGATGGAGCAAATGGGCGCCAAACCCGTCGCCAGTGAGGCGCTGCTCAGCACCCCTTGCGACATCCTTGCGCCCTGCGGGTTGGGCGGGGTGCTCAACAGCCACAGCGTGGCCAAAATGCGTTGCGCCGCCGTGGCCGGCGGTGCCAACAATCAACTCAGCTGCGCAGCCATAGCCGATCAGCTCGAAACCCGCGGCATCCTCTACGCCCCCGATTACGTCATCAACTCCGGCGGGCTGATCTACGTCGCGCTACAACACCAAGGAGAAAACCAGAACACCATTACCGCGCATCTGTCTCAGATAGGAACACGGCTGACTGAAGTATTTGCCCATGCCCAGGCCGAGAAGCGCTCACCCGCGCGGGTAGCCGATGCGTTGGCAGAACGCCTGTTGAATCTCGAATAAGCCCTTACCGGGATTTTTCGAATCACGCTCGCTACCACAAGCTGCGAGCATGACCATCGCGCGCGATAAACCCGAAGCGCGTCAGGAGTGTGCAATGTCCAATAACAAGATCAAGCTTGCGTACACCCGTTATCTTTCGCCCGACGGTCGCCTGACCGGAGAACTTCCCCAATGGGCCGATGACTTCAACCTTCTCACGCGTCTCTACCGGCAAATGGTCCTCACCCGACTTTTCGACCAGAAAGCCGTCGCGTTACAGCGCACCGGGCGCATCGGCACCTATGCGCCGACCCTCGGTCAGGAGGCCATCGGTGTCGCGATTGGCAGTCTGATGCACGCCGAAGACGTGCTGATTCCTTATTACCGCGACACCGCCGTGCAACTGATGCGCGGCGTTCGTATGGAAGAGATCCTGCTGTATTGGGGTGGCGACGAACGCGGCAGCGATTATGCCGAACCCGCCGTGGCTGAGGATTTTCCTCTTTGTGTGCCAATCGCTACCCAGGCGCTGCATGCCTGCGGCGTGGCCAGCGCGTTCAAGATTCGGGGCGAGCATCGCGTAGCCGTAACGACCTGCGGCGATGGGGCCACCAGCAAGGGCGACTTCCTTGAAGCGCTGAACGTGGCGGGCGCTTGGCAGTTGCCGGTGGTGTTCGTGATCAACAATAACCAGTGGGCGATTTCCGTGCCCCGGCGGATCCAGTGCGGCGCACCGACGCTGGCGCAGAAAGCCATTGGCGCCGGGTTCCACGGCGAGCAGGTTGACGGCAACGACATCCTTGCCGTGTATGACCGCATGCAGGTTGCCCTTGAACGAGCACGGAAGGGCAAGGGTCCGGTGTTGCTGGAATGTCTGAGTTATCGACTCGGCGATCACACTACCGCGGACGACGCCACCCGTTATCGTGCCGCTGATGAGGTCAAGCAGGCCTGGCAAGAGGAACCGATCAAACGTCTGCAATCGTTCATGGCCAGCCAGGGTGTCTGGGACGAACGGCGTGAGCAGGCGCTGATTACCGAGTGCCAGGGCTTGGTTCAGAAGTCTGTGGACAACTTCGAAAGCGCAGGTAACCAGGCGCCGGAGTCAGTGATCGACCATGTTTACGCGAAATGGCCGACACCATTGGCCGATCAGCGAGAGTGGTTCCTGGAGCGTGTGGCTCGTCGCAACGGAGGTGCCGATCATGGCGAATGATCTGTCCACGGAAAAACTGCCCACAGACAAAAAAGTCAGCCTGCTGGAAGCCGTCAATCTGGCGATGCACCGAGCCATGAGCGAAGACGAAAACGTCGTGGTGCTGGGCGAGGATGTCGGCGTCAACGGCGGCGTGTTTCGCGCCACTCAGGGCCTGCGTGAGACATTTGGCTTCAAGCGGGTAATCGACTCGCCGCTGGCGGAAACCATGCTCGGCGGACTGGTGGTCGGCATGGCCGCGCAGGGCCTGAAGCCGATCGTGGAAATCCAGTTCCTGGGGTTCATCTATGCCGCGATGGAGCACCTGGTATCCCACGCCGCGCGTATGCGCAATCGCACACGGGGGCGGTTGAGCTGCCCGATGGTCATGCGCTCGCCCATGGGCGCCGGCATTCGCGCGCCGGAACATCACAGCGAAAGCACCGAGGCGATGTTCGCCCACGTGCCAGGACTGCGCGTGGTGATTCCGTCGTCGCCTGCCAGAGCTTATGGCCTGTTGCTGGCCGCCATCGACGATCCTGATCCGGTGATTTTCCTTGAGCCCACGCGGCTCTATCGAATGAATCCGCAGATCTTGGCCGACGATGGTAAACGCCTGCCGCTGGACACTTGTTTCACCCTGCGCGAAGGCAGCGACATCACGTTGATCAGCTGGGGTGCCAGTGTCCACGAAACCTTGCAGGCCGCAACGGCGCTGGGCGAACGAGGTGTGTCGGCGGAGGTGATCGATGTGGCCTGCGTCAAGCCGCTGGACCTCGACACGCTGGAGGCGTCGGTACGAAAAACCGGGCGCTGCGTGATCATTCATGAGGCGCCACGTTCCGGCGGGCTGGGTGGGGAAATCGCCGCCAGCCTTTACGAGCGTGTACTGCTCGATCTGCAGGCGCCGATTCAACGGGTCACAGCACCAGACATTCCACCGCCGCTGTACCGGTTGGAGCAGCTGTATATCCCGAGCGTCGAGGACATTCTTCACGCTTGCGACAGTGCCCTGAATTTCGCCTGACGGCCGAGGAGGCTTGCGATGAAATATTTCAAATTGCCCGATCTGGGCGAAGGGTTGCAGGAAGCGGAAATCGTCGAGTGGCATGTCAAGGCTGGCGATACGGTGAAGGCTGATCAACTGGTGGTGTCAGTGGAAACCGCCAAAGCCATCGTCGACATTCCCGCGCCGTATGATGGCGTGGTGGCCAAGGTTTATGGCAGCGATGGCGATATTCTGCATGTCGGCGAACCGCTGATGGCGTTCGAAGGGGAGGGCGACGCGGGAACAGTGGTCGGGCGCCTGGAGGGCGGGGGGAACAGTCAGGGCGATGAGTTCTTCGTTGGTGCCGCGCCCTCGACCCGTGAGCATATGTCGACTCGGGCGACGCCTGCGGTTCGGCAACTGGCGCGTCAATTGGGCGTTGAGCTCAACGCCCTCAGCGGCTCAGGCAGTGACGGGCTGATCACTCGCGCCGATGTGGAAAACGCCTCTCAGGCCGAGCGCGACAAGTTTGGCGGCGAAAAGCTACGTGGCGTGCGGCGCAGTATGGCGCTGAACATGGCCAAGTCCCACGCCGAGGTGGTCCCTGTGACGATCTTCGGCGACGCCGACCTGCATCGTTGGGGTTCGGCGCGCGATCCCTTGATCCGCCTCGGCAAAGCCATGGCGGCGGCCAGCAAAGTAGAGCCGGTGCTCAACAGCTGGTTCGACGGCAAGTCGCTGTCGATCAAGCAGCACGATAATCTCGACTTGGGAATTGCCGTGGACACGCCGGACGGCTTGTTCGTGCCAGTTCTGCGCGACGTTGGCAATCGTCAGTCGGTGGATTTGAAAGAGGGCATGAATCGCCTCCGGGCGGACGTCAAGGCACGCTCGATTCCGCCGCGGGAAATGATGGGCGCTACCATCACCCTGTCAAACTTCGGCACGCTGTTCGGGCGCTACGCCAACCCGGTGGTTGTGCCGCCGCAAGTGGCGATCATCGGAGCGGGTGGCATTCGCGAAGAGCCAGTGGCGATGGATGGTCAGGTCGTGGTGCACCCGATATTGCCGCTGTCACTGACCTTCGACCATCGCGCCGTGACAGGCGGCGAAGCGGCGCGGTTCTTCAAAGCACTGGTTGAGGAACTGGAAAAACCGGAATGACTGCAAGCGATGCGTATCTGTAGCAGCATGGCTTGCTGGCGTGGGCGTATTTGCAATTGAAACCGCCGGCAAGCCGGACTGCTACAGGTATGTGTTACCAAAACGTTGCGCTGTACGGCTTATTCTTCAGCCGTATCGCTGAGCAGTTCATTCAACGCATCGGGTTGGTTCTTGAACGCACGGGCGAAAACATCACGGTTTTTCGCCATGTAGATGCCAGCCTCTTCAACCTGTGCTTCGGACAGGGACGGTACGGCTTTGCTCAATACGCTGGACAGCAGCTCGGCGAGTTCGAGCATTTTGTCATGACGGTCAGCTTCGGCTTTATCCATGAACAAACGCTCCAGATCTCGGCTGCTGCGGTATACCACTTCGACGGCCATTTACCACCTCATATGCCTTCACGATAAATATCTTTAGCGGGTACTGTGTTTTTATACAGTGCGCAGCATAAGGGAATCGATGCTGCTTGGGTAGTGGCAATTCACACGCTTTTCAACGCCAGCGATCCGCCTTGCGACAATGGGTCACGTTCTCAACCATAGCCGATGGCCCCTTTAATGCTTGGCTCAAAGCGCAAGCAAAAGCGTCATACGCGCGCGGCATCATCCGTTCCGGGCCATTCAAGGAAGTACATCGTGAAAATCAACTGGGCCGAGTCCCTCCGTCAGCACGTACACAGCTGTGCCGAGTCGCTGGGTAATCTGTTCGTCGAGACCTTCCACTACCTGGCACTGTTCGCCATCGGCGCCGTCACCGCCTGGGCTGCGGTCATGGCATTTCTGGGCATGCTGGATAAGGGGCATATCGCGGTCGACGACATCCTGCTGTTGTTCATCTATCTGGAATTGGGCGCGATGGTGGGGATCTACTTCAAGACCAACCACATGCCGGTACGCTTCCTCATCTATGTCGCAATCACCGCGCTGACGCGCCTGCTTATCTCCGACGTCTCGCACCACGCCCCACCGGATCTGGGCGTCGTGTACCTCAGCGGTGCAATTCTTCTGCTGGCCTTCGCGATCCTGGTGGTGCGGTATGCGTCGTCGCAGTTTCCGTCGGTGAAGGTGCCAGATCCTCATGGGAAGACCAAGGGGGCGGTGATTGAGGAGAAGGGGGAGATTTGATTTAAGGGCGAGGGCTCACCCATGTTGTATGGGTGAGTTGCTCCTACTTTTTGACTCTAGAGCCTAGAAACTCGATGAATCAGATTTTTTTGGATTTCCAGATTCTGGTAGCTGCTGTGAAGGAAAGTCCCTTGAAGTAAATGGCTAAATTGTTCACGTCCTCCCATGAGTAGACCCGGTTTGAACTGAAGATAGACGAGCCGTCTTGATTCGAAATCTCCAAAAAATAATGGTCTTTCTCATAGTCTCCTGCTCCATCGTTCTTCAATGCATAGCGCGCGGGACGAATTGTAAGAACGCAGTCGTCCACAAGATAAACAGTTTTTTCAAGCTCTGCGACGTCTTCATTCCAAGGGTTTTTTTCCGACGTCGGAGAAACTTGACCGTCGGTTTGTAGGACGCTGTACCAATATGGCTGCACATTGTCCTTTAGCGCTTTTTCTAAATTCGAACTTGAACGTATGGCTATTTTTTTCATATCAGTAGTCTAGATGAAGATTTGATGTGATTCCCCTGTCGACATTCCAGGCGTTCACGTGAGGCCCGGCGCCTAGCTGAGGGTGGCCGGGTGAGTCATCTCTCCAACCCGATGTATCGGACTGGTTTTTCATTCCGATTTTGCCTTGGGAATTCCTCCATGAAGGTGGTCCCCCGCGAAACTCTGATTTTGTGATCGGAAGGGGTTTTGAGCCTAAACCCCCAGCGATCTCTGAGGCAGCCTGTCGTGCAGCACGTCGATTTGGCATCTTATATCTGTTTTCACCGGCTGCAATTCCGCCGTGTCTGTTGATAATCGACTCAGCATGAGCTTGGGCTTTTGTATCTCTGAAACAGGGCTTCCAACCCCACGGATCCACCCACCCGACCGGATTCGGCGCGTACTGGTAGAGGTTGATCCCTCCCGCCAACCCTATCGGATCAGGCGTCGTGAACCTTCCCACATCCGGATCATAGAACCTGAAGGTGTTGTAGTGCAGTCCGGTCTCGCGATCGCCCGTAAGGGTCGTAGCTGAACTGCACCTGCCGATTATGGACATCGATTCGCCGCCGTACTTGCCCTCGCGCGTCGTATCGATAGGCAGTGGTGTGGCCCGCAGGATCGGTATAACCCGTGAGCGCTCTGCTGACGTCCCGCTGATAGTGCTCCACTCGTCCGTCAGGCCATTCGCTGCTCAGCAGCCGACCCTGGACGTCGTAACGATAAACCGTGCGCTCACCCAGTGCATTGGTGATGCTCTGCAGATTGCCACGTCGGTCGTAACTGAACGCCGTCCGGTAGCCGGAACAGTCGATGTGCTGGATGAGCTGCCCGAAGTCATTCCAGCAAAGCTTTTTGCTCTTGCCAGCGGCATCGACGATCTCGATCACCTGACCGCGTTCGTCGTAGCGGTACTGAGTGACATACCCCAGCGGGTCGGCCTCGTGGGTGCAGTTGCCGCGAGCGTTGTAGCGATATTGCCAGCTGTGGCCTGCTGCGTCGGTTTCCACGCGAGGCAGCGACCAGTGCTCCAGCCACAACGTCGAGTCGATCCGGCTCAGCGGATCCTCAGTCGCACTCAGGTTGCCGGCGTCGTCATAACTGTATTGCCACTGCCCGCCATTTGGATCAACGGCACTGAGCAACTGACGTTCGTCGTTCCAGGAAAACTAACGCCTTACAAAATGCACATGCCCCGTCCTGAAGGGGCATTTTCACTGACCAGCGCCTTACTCCAGCAGTCTTGGTTCAACCGAATCCGCCAGTCGCGTCAGAATCAGGCAACACGACACAGCCCCCGCATCCAGCACTCCCACCGATCGTTCGCCCAGGCGACTGGCGCGGCCGATTTTCGCTATCAGGTCTTTCGTCGAATCGCGGCCCTTGGCTGCGGCTGCTTTCACCTGCGCCAGCAGTTCATCAAACGACTCGCCCTCGCGAGCAGCATTTTCAGCCGCTTCGACAGCGGGAATCAGTGTGTCCATCAGGCACTTATCGCCCACGCCTGCGTCGGTGATGTCCTGCAACGATGTCAGACCACCTCGCAACAGCCTGGCGAATTGCGCTGCATCGATTGTCTGTGTGTCGCGCACTTCGTTGGCCATGCCGATGAACAGGCTGCCGTAGAGCGGACCCATCGAACCGCCAATGCCTTCCATCAGGCTCAGGGTCAGCTCGTCGAGCGCTTCAGCCAGACTCAGTCGTTTGCCTTCGATGGTTCGTCCACAGAGGGCGAAACCCTTGGCCATATTGATGCCGTGGTCACCATCGCCAATGGCGCCGTCCACTTCGCTGAGGTATTCGCGGTTAGCGACGATCACGCTGACCAGGTCGCCGACAATGGCGCTGCCATCAGCGCTGGAAAAATGCTGGCTCATGATTTACTCCGTCTGGGTCATGCCGATGGACTGGCAGGGTTGATCGATCAGGGTCTTCAGTTCGTCATCCAGCCCTAACAGGGTCAAAGTCACGCCCATCATTTCCAGCGACGTGAAGTAGTTTCCGACGTAGCAGCGATGAATTTTCAGGCCTTTGTCGGTAAGAAGGCGCTCCACTTCGGCGTAAAGAATGTACAGCTCCATGACTGGTGTCGCACCAAGGCCCGAGACCAGTACCACAACGCTGTCGTCCTGATTGAAATCGCGGTCGGCAAGAATCGGCTTGAGCATGCGTTCGGCCATCGCCGCGGCTGGCTCGATGGCGACCACCTCAATACCAGGCTCGCCATGGTGGCCGATTCCCAGCTCCATCTGTCCGTCGGGGATCTGGAAGTTCGGTTTGCCGACGGCGGCGATGGTGCATGGCGTCAAGCCGACTCCGATGGAGCGGCAGTTATCCACAGCCTTCTGCGCGACGCGGATCACGCCGCTCAGGTCATAACCCTGCATCGCTGCCGCACCGCCGATTTTCCACATGAAAATTTCGCCCGCGACGCCGCGGCGTTTGGCGATGTCTTCGCGAGGGGCGGAGGCCACATCGTCATTGGCGACGACCGTGCGAACCTCGAGGTCTTTGCTGGCAGCCATTTTCATCGCCAGCTTCACGTTCATGTTGTCGCCAGCGTAGTTGCCGTACAGACAGGCGATGCCTGCGCCCTGGTCGGCAGCGCGAAACGCATCGAAGAAGCTTTTGGCAGTGGGGGAGGAGAAGATTTCGCCGACCGCCACGGCATCGACCAGGCCTGGCCCGACGTAACCGAGAAATGCCGGCTCATGTCCTGAACCACCGCCAGTGACAATGCCGACCTGACCTGCGCTTGATGCCTTGGCCTTGGTGATCACCCGTGGGTTGCTTTCGTACTGACGCAATTGTGGATGGGCGACGAGGATGCCGCGCAGCATGTCCTCGACCACCAGATCCGCATCGTTTATCACTCGATTCATGACGCGTTTTCCTTGTTCTTTTTCTTGTTCAGTCGGCGTATCGATCAGGGCTCAAGCACCACTTTCAGGGAGCGATCGCCACGTTCCATGACCGCGAAGGCTTCTTTGAAATCGGCCAGTGCGAATTTGTGCGTGACCACATCGCGCATGTCAATCTTGCGATTGCCGATGAAGTCGATTGCCCGTGGATACATGTATGGCCCAAGGTGCGAACCGAGCACGTCCAGTTCCTTGCGGTCGCCGATGATCGACCAGTCCACCGTGGCTTCATCGTTGAATACGCTGAATTCGACGAAGCGGCCCAGCTTGCGCAGCATCGCCAGGCCCTGGTTCACCGCCTTGTGATGACCGGTGGCCTCTATATATATGTCGCAGCCATAGCCTTCCGTGATGTCGCGGATCTTCTGCAACACGTCTTCCTGCGCCGGATTCCACACTTCGTCGGCACCCATACGCAGGGCAAGCTCGGCGCGTTCGGGTTTCATATCCAGCACAATCAGGCGTTTTGGATTGCGCAGGCGAACTGCGCCGATAATCCCCAGGCCCAAGGTGCCAGCGCCCGCCACTACCACAATGTCATCCAGCCCGACATCGGCGCGGTCGGCGGCATGCAGTGAGCAGGCCAGGGGCTCGATCAGGATTGCTTCGTCGGGCGCGATCTCGTCCGGCACTTTGTGCACGATGCCTTCCTTGGTGAAGATCATGTACTGCGCCATTGCGCCTTGAACGTTGTTCTGGAAGCCGTACAAGTCGTGCTTCTGGCACATCCAGTACTGGCCATGGTTGCAAAAGCGGCAACCCCAGCACGGCACGATCTGTTCGGAAATCACCCGGTCGCCGACTTTGACGCCACGTTTCTCGGCGCCTGGGCCCAGCGCGACGACGCGACAGACGAACTCATGGCCGGGAATCATCGGCGGTTTGACGTAGCGCGGTTGTTCAGCGTCGCCCCAGAACGAAGGGGCGCCGCGGTAGGTCTTGATGTCGCCCATGCAGATGCCGCACAGCTCAACCTTGGTCAGGATTTCCTCAGGGCCGGGCGTCGGCACCGCGACTTCCTCCAGCCGGTAATCTTCAGGGCCATGGCAGACCACGGCCTGCATGGTCGCCGGGATGACCGGGTTGAGGTGGTCGCTGGACGTTGTAGCGCTACGTTCGATAACGGCGGACATGGAAGACCTCACAAAAAAAGGATGTTGTGTCACTGAATGCTGTAGCCGCCATCGATCACCACATTTTCGCCGGTGACCATTTGTGCGGCGCCACTGAGCAGGTACAGCACCAGCCCGGCGACTTCTTCCGGCTGGGCGAAGCGACCTACAGGGATTTGTTTCTTCGCCTGTTCGCCGCGCTCGCCGGCCCAGGCTTTCTTGCCCAGCGCGGTTTCGACGACGGTCGGCGATACGGCGTTGACGGTGATGCCATGTGCTGCCCATTCCATGGCTAGAACTTTGGTCATGCCCACCACCGCAGCCTTGCTTGCGCAGTAGGCCACGTGCTGGTCGAGGCCGACGATGGCGGCTTGCGAGGCCAGGTTCACGATGCGTCCCTGGCCTTGCTCGATCATATGCCGGGCGCAGGCCTGAGCGACGAAGAAGCTGGCCTTGAGGTTGATATCCAGGGTGCTGTCCCAGGCGTCTTCACTCACATTCAGTGCTTTATCGAGGAACACCACGCCAGCGCTGTTGATCAGGCAGTCGATGCGACCAAAGCGGGCCGCGATGCTGTCTATGGCGTTTTGTACCTGGTCGAGCTGGCGCAAATCGGCGACTACCCCGACGTGTTCACTGCCCAGGCTTGCGGCCACGGATTCCACCGCCGGGTCACGATCGAGCAGAGCCACTCGCGCGCCGCATTCGGCGAGCAAGGTGGCGCAAGCCAGGCCAATCCCGGCGCCGCCACCGGTGATCACGGCGCAACGTCCGCTGAAGTTGAAAGCGCGGTTGATGAATCCGGACATGGCTTGGCTCCTGACATGGCGGGCCATGACGGCCCGCGCGGGTTGTGAATGGTTGACGAGTATCAGTTGGCTGCACTGACCTGCTGGTACAACGCGTCGGCATTGCTGTTGAGCACGGGCACCCAAGGCAGGATGTACAGCTGATCCTTGCCGTCGGCCCATTTGACGTCCTTGGCGTAGCGTTCCCAGATCGTGGAACGCGGCTTGTAATCAGCGCCGATGAGCTTTTTCAAGGCCACGTCGAGGGCACCTTGAGATTGCGCCTGCGCGTCCTGAAGGAAGGTTGTGACTTCGCCTTTCTTCGCGGCCTGGATGGCGTCGGGCATGCCGTCGATTGAGGTGATCGGCACGTCGTTTGGAGACAGTCCGCGGGATTTCACCGCTTGCAATGCACCTAGGGCCATGTCGTCGTTTTGCGCGATGATGCCGGAGATACCGCCGTTGGGGTGCGCGTTCAGCCAGTCTTCGGTCAGGGTCATGGCCTCAGCTCTGGACCAGTTGGCGGTTTTCATTTCGATGACTTTGATGTCCGGGTTTTTCTTGAGGATTTCCATTTCGCCTTTTTCGCGATCGATCTGTGCCGATTGACCGATTGGCCCCTGGATGATCACTACATTGCCCTTGCCGCCGATCTTGTCGACCATCGCCTGAGCTTGCAGGCGGCCGCCTTCCACATCGTCGTTGCCGACATAAGGCACTTTGTCGCTAGCGACCTTGGTATTGGAAGCGATCACCAGAACGCCTTCCTCTTGAGCGCGCAGTACGGTACCGACGCTGGCATTGGTGTCGATCGGCACGAAAATGATCGCGTCGTAGTGCTGGGCCATCATGGTTTCGATCTGGTTGTTCTGGGTCATGGCATCGTAGTTACCGTCGAACACGGTGAGCTTCACGGTACCGTCCACAACCGCCGGATGCTTCTCGATTTCGCGCTTCCAGTTCTGCATGAACTGGCCTTTGAGGCCGTAGACAGCGGCGCCGATCTTGTAGGTCTGCGCCTGGGCAATGCCACTGGCGAGAGCGGATAGCGCCAGCGCAGCGAGTAATGTTTTGCCTGCTTTCATGAAAGAACTCCTTATTGTTGTAATCGTTCTGTTGCAGTGGATGTCAGGGGTTAACGTTTTCTTTTGCGCCAGACGTCGATCAGTACCGCGAGGACGATAATCAGACCCTTGGCTACTTGCTGGTAATAAGAGGAGACGCCGAGCAGGTTCAGGCCGTTGTTGATCACGCCGATCAACAGGGCGCCGAACAGCGTGCCGACGATGCTGCCGGTGCCGCCGGAGAGGCTGGTGCCACCGATGACCACGGCCGCGATGGCGTCGAGTTCGTAGGACATGCCCGCTTGTGGCAGTGCCGAGGTGGTTCGGGCTGAGAGCACTACACCTGCCAGGCCTGCAAGCAATCCGGACACGACGTACACGGAGAACATCACTTTTCGTACGCCGATGCCGGAGGTGCGCGCGCTTTTCTCGTTTCCGCCCACGGCGTACACGTAGCGTCCGTAAGTGGTGTAACGCAGGACCATCCAGAAGATCAGCGCGACCACGGCGAAGATCACGATGGGGATGCCGACCGGACCGAACTTGCCGATGCCCAGTGTCAGATAGGCCTCTGGCAGGTTGGTGACCGGGCTGCCGTCGTTGAGAATGAAGGTCATGCCTCGCGCAATGCTGAGCATGCCGAGGGTCGCCACGAACGGCGGAATGGACAGGTTGGCGACCATGAAGCCGTTGACCACGCCGAGCATCGCGCCGGCGAACATCCCGGCGCTGACTGCCGCGAGCAGGCCGTAGCCTTGTGTTGCGACCAGCGCGCTGCACAGTCCGGCGAAGGCCAGGATCGAGCCGACCGAAAGGTCGATGCCCTTGGTCAGGATCACGTAGGTCATGCCCACGGCGAGAATCCCGTTGATCGAGGTCTGGCGCAGGATGTCCATCCAGTTGCGCCAGGTCATGAAGTACTCGCTGGCGAATGCCATGACGATGCACAGCAGGATAAATACCAGTGGCAGGCCGAAGCGGTCGAGTGTCAGACGCAGCCGATGCCGTGGCACTGAGGTTGTAAGCGGGGCGGATAAGGTCTTGGTGTTCATGAGGCGAGACTCAACAAGGCTTCCTGGGAAAGAGCGGTGTCAGTACTGATGGTGACCAGACGGCCACCCTTGAACACCGCGATGCGATCACTCAGATGCAGCAATTCCGGGGCTTCGGAGGAAACGACGATGGCGGCCCCGCCGGCGCGCACGAACTCGTCGAGCAGGTGATAGATCTCCTGCTTGGCGCCTTCATCGATCCCACGTGTGGGTTCATCGCAAAGCAGGCAGATCGGTTGGGTCGACAGGCATTTGGCGAGCACCACCTTTTGCTGATTGCCGCCGCTCATCGATTCGACCGGCAGATTCACGGAGGCGGTCTTGATGTGCAGCCGCTTGACCATCTGCTGCGCGAGTTCGTTTTCCTTGCGCGCACTGATCAGCGACCAACTGGACAGGCTCTTGTAGGCGGAGAGGGCGATGTTGGCCATGACGCTGCCGTTGAGCACCAGACCGCTTTCCTTGCGGTCTTCGGTAACCAGTGACATGCCGGCGGCAATGGTCGAGGCCGGAACGCCAGTGGGCAGGGGTTTTCCCTTGAGCATCACGCTGCCGGAATCGGGCAAGGTCAGGCCATAGATGCAGTTGAGAAATTCGCTGCGACCGGAGCCCATCAGGCCGTAGATGCCAAGGATTTCACCTGGCCGGACTTGCAGGCTGATGTCTTGAAATTCGCCGTCGCGACTCAGGCCCTCGACGCTCAGACACGTTTCCTTCCGGCATTCGCGCCCGATCTTGTGATCGATGCTTTGCAGCTCCTGACCGACGATGCCACGTACCAGGTGCGCGCGGTCGATGTCCGCCATGCGCCCGCTTTCGACGAACGCGCCGTCGCGAAAGATGGTGTATTCGTCGGCGATCTGCGCAAGTTCGCTCAGGCGATGGGACACGTAAACGATTCCGGCGCCGCGTGCGGTCAGGCGACGAATCGCCTTGAACAGCGTCTCGGCCTCGCGTTCGCCGATGGCTGAAGTCGGTTCATCCATGATCATCACCTCGCAGTCATGACTGAATGCCTTGGCGATTTCCACCAACTGGATCTGCGCCACGCTCAGGCGATGCATCGGGCTTTCGGCATCGACTTCGAATTCCAGTTCTTCGAGCAGGGCTCGGGTGCGGCGGTTGAGTTCTTTGTAATCGACGATGCAGCCCGCGCGGCGCGGCTCTCGGCCCAGCCAGATATTTTCGGCAACGGTCATGAAGGGGATGGGTTCGAGTTCCTGCGTGATCATCGCGATCCCGGCGGCCAAGGCATCGCTCGGACGATTGAAGTGCACAGGTTGGCCATTCAGAAAAATATCGCCGGCATCTCGTTGAGTGATCCCCATGAGGATGCCGAGAAACGTCGACTTGCCTGCGCCGTTGCCACCGCACAAGGCGTGGACGCTGCCGGCGCGCAGAGAAAGACGCCCATCGCGCAGTGCAGGAATGCCGGCATAGGCCTTGGCGACATGTTCAGCCTGGAGCAGTAATGGCGGGGCCATTGGCGTGTCCTCGTGCTGTGAATTCTTATTAGGGTTCGCAGATGTCATCGACTGATCGCTCCGCAAAGTGAGCATATGTTTATCAAATGAAATTCTGATCAGTCAACTCGTTTTATTTCAGTTTCTTCAAAAGCCGCATTCTTGAGCCTTTTACAGACGATTTTGCGTCTGTAATAACATTTTTCTTGAATCGCTATCAGGATGTGGCTTGACAGAAAGGGCTAATTCGCTGCGAAATAACTGAGAATATTTTCATGCAGTGATCATTTGATCGATTCTGCGATTTTTTCGGCAGCGGAGTGAAAACGCCATGAACGCACCTTTTTCGGTGGCCATCGGATGTGATGAAGCGGGGCTGGAGCTCAAGGAGTTGTTGAAACGGCACATTCAGTCGCTGGGTCATCCGGTCGAGGATTTCGGCACTCATTCGATGGAGCCGGTGCTGTATCCGGACATTGCACTGGCGGTGGCCACCGCCATCAGCGAGGGGCACCATCGTCTGGGGGTGCTGGTTTGCGGAACGGGGATAGGCATGGCGATTTCGGCCAACAAAGTGCTGGGCATTCGCGCGGCGCAGGCCCACGACACCTATTCGGCAGAGCGCGCACGCAAAAGCAACGATGCGCAAATTCTGTCCATCGGTGCGAGGGTCATCGGGCCTGAGTTGGCCAAGAGCGTGGTCAATTCGTTTCTGCAGTCCGAATTCGAGTCGGCGCGCTCTGGCGCGAAGGTCGAGCGCATCAGTGCCATCGAGCGCGACAACCATTAATTACGTCGCGCGAGCGTCGTGGCTGGACGCCGGCAGCAAGGTATAGCGAGAATGGGCCTTTGAAGTTGAAGCGGAAGCCAGTTCACATGAGTGACAGTACTCAAGCCGGGGTCAGCGACATCGATCTGATGACCGACGTCGCCATGCTCTATTACCTCGAGAACGTCACGCAGGAAGCCATTGCCAAGCGCTTCGATCTGTCACGGGCGAAGGTCAGTCGTCTGCTCAAGCGCGCCCGGGACGAAGGCATTGTCGAGGTTCGGGTTCTGCAGCACCCGACCATGAACAATGAGTTGGAGCAGGCCCTGGTTCAGCGCTTCAAGCTCGACCGCGCGCTGATCGCAGTCGACCACAGCGACCCGGACACTCAGCGTTCGGCGGTCGCCAGTCTGGTCGCCAACTACCTGAACAAGACCCTCAGCGACGGTATGATCGTCGCGGTCGGCATGGGGCGGAACGTAGGCGCTGTAGCAGACAACGTATTTCTGCCGGTCAGTAGGAACTGCACGTTCGTGTGTGCCATCGGCGGCTCGTTGAAGGCGGGTGAATACATGAATCCGGATCACATCTGCCGTCGCCTGGCGATGCGTTTCGGCGCCGAAAGCGAAACCCTTTACGCCCCCGCGCTGGTCGCGAATCCGGAATTGCGCAGCGTGTTGATCAGCAACGATACCGTACGCTCGACGCTGGATCGCGCCCGTCGCGCCGACATCGCCTTAATCGGCATCGGGGACATGAGCGAAAACAGCAATATGGTGCGCATGGGTTGGTTTTCGCCACAAGAGATTGCTCAGGCGCGGCTGTCCGGCACTGTTGGCGACATGATGGGCTACGACTTCATCGACATTCACGGCCAGCCGGCGATCACCGCAATGCAAGGCCGCATCATCGGTTTGAATGTGCAGGAGCTGGTGCGGATTCCGGATGTGGTGGCGATTGCCAGTGAGAACACCAAAGCGGCGGCGACATTGGGGGCGTTGCGCTCGGGCGTGATCAACACGCTGGCAACGACAGTCACCAATGCGCATACGATCCTGGCGTTGGACGATGCCACACGCAAGACGTCGGTCGGCTAAAGAAAGGAAGAGCGAAATGGGAGGCGATTCATCGAGTCGCCTCCGTCAGGTTCGCGTCATGCTGCGCAGATCCGGTCAAATACCCACATTCAACTGAGGGCGGTTGAGAAAATGATTGCGCGCCGGTGGAGGTGACAATCGTTTGAGATCGCCATCGGTCATGGCGGCGAGAATCTTGATCGCGCTGTGCCCTTGCTCGATGGCGATACCGAATTGCACGCTCTCGATCAAGCGGCGCAGGCGCTTGGGTGAATTACGTTGCTCTGGGCTGATCAAGCGTTTTGCGACCACACCTGACTCGTTGGAAAGAGTCAGCATGATGGTTCCATCGAGGCCTTGGATACTCAAATTGACCCGGTAGTCTGGGTGAAAAGCATCAGTGATCTGTTGAAAAGGATTTTCCATGGCCTATTACCTGATTATCGATCTGCATAAATTGACTTGGGGTTAGTCCCTTTAGTTCTGGACGCGGGATCAACGGTAGAAAACATTTCGCCAAAAAGCTGCTTATCGCCGGGATATGAGTGCAGATTGAGCACGGGTCGTTGATACGCATCCGGGTTGACGGTTAGCTGCCCGGGGAGCCAGTCGGACAAGGGTTGGAGGCTCGACGCAGTGGGGCTTGCATGGTTTGGGCCATCCAGGACGGCGGGCGCTGCGGAGCGGGAATAAATGCATTCAGCGAATGAACAGGCTACGGATTTGCCTTCTTAATTAAAGACTTAATAGTAGCCATGTGCCGCTTCACGTGCACTTGAGCACTAATAGCGTGCTCGACGCTTGGTTTGTGTGCATGGGCCATGGATATGACAGATTCGCTAAAGCTGCTTTGCCAATAACATTTCCGTTTGCCCATAAAAAGGGCGGGCCCTGTCTCCACAGGCCCGCCCTTCATTGTTGGATCGATGTGTTCATGCCATCGGTTTAACCGTGCAAGGCTTCATCTTTCTCCAGAAATTCTTCTTGCAGCAGCGCATCCGGGTTTTCCGAATCCGTGCCCGAGCCGCTATCAGTCGACGTCACACCTGCGCGTTTGCTGCGTAACTTGCCGAACAGGTGCTCAAGGGCGTGATCGAGCTTTACGGCGGCACCTTCCACCGCCTGATCCAGCGATTCGGCCTTGTGCGTCACGGAAATGGGTTGATGTCCTTTGGGCCGGGCTTCCATCTGGCAGCGGATGTCATGGGGGCCGGGCTTATCGCCGTTCTCGTCGCGGATATGGACTTCGATGCGGGTGAGATCTTCTTCGTAGCGGTCGAGCGTGCTTTCAACGGTGGTTCGTACCCACTCCTCCAGTCGGATGCTGCTTTCGATGTGGTTATCGCTATTGACCTGGATTTGCATAGTTCTTCCCTTACTTTGGCTTGCTCGGGAGAGTCTCGACGACACTTGATTTTCGTCTGCCCTCAATCACAGTGTTGGCGCCGATGAAGAAACAATTCAACCCCTTGCGTGAGAGAAAATATTTCTGTGGGGAACGGAACCTTCACGGACGACTGATTCATCGAGGGATTCCGTCAGACTCTTTTGCATATGAGAATATTTATCATTAATATTGCGTTCTTTTACGCGCATGCAGGAAACGCTACTGGTCTGCACGCCTGATTTCAGGATTATCACGTCGATGCGGATTCATCGCTGCAAGAACCTAGAGTCCTGTTTTTTCGCCGGAGTTCACGCTTGATGGAAGCTCAATCGTTGCGCGCATCTATGCCCGAAACGCGCCCAAAGCTCGTTAAAAAAGGTGCGGCGCGCGCCAGCGAGAGTTCCATTCGTTGGCGTCTGGCGGTGGCCTCTCGCGTGATAGCAGCGTTGATTGGCGGATATCTGCTGACGGCGCTGTCGAGCATTTGTCTTGCCCAATTTCTGCCGCTGGCCCGGGCCGAAGCGGTGGTGCTGAGTATGACGCTTTCATTTTTGGTGTATCTGCTTGCCGTACTGTGGTGTTTCGCTTGCCGTACGGCATGGCGCGCCTGGTTGGGTGTTTTGCTGCCCAGCGCGGTGCTCGGAGCGGCATACGCCAGCGCGCGGTGGCTATTGTGAAAGAGGGATTGCGGCAGGCGATGGCCTGGTTGCATACCTGGGTCGGATTGATTTTTGGCTGGCTGCTGTTCGCGATTTTCCTGACCGGCACGCTTTCGTACTTCAAGAACGAAATCACTCACTGGATGCAGCCGGAAATCGTTCCCCACGAAGTCACCGCTGCCGACAGCGTTAATCGCGCACAGCGCTGGCTGCAAGAAAACGCTGCCGATGCGAAACGCTGGTTCATCACGCTGCCGGACGAGCGCTCGCCGGAACTGGGTGTGAGCTGGACAAACGCCAAAGGTCGCTTTGAAGAGAAATCTCTGGACTCCCTCAGCGGCACTCCGGTGCAGGCGCGGGAAAGCATGGGGGGCGAGTTTTTCTATCGCTTCCATTTCCAGTTGCAGATGCCCTATCCCTGGGGCCGCTGGCTAGCGTCGCTGGCGGCGATGGCGATGTTGGTCGCACTGGTCAGCGGGATCATCACCCACAAGAAGATCTTCAAGGAATTCTTTACCTTCCGCCCACGCAAGGGCCAGCGCACCTGGCTCGATGGACATAACGCGGTAGCGGTTCTGGTGTTGCCGTTTCACCTGATGATCACTTACAGCAGTTTGGTGATCTTCATGACCATGATCATGCCGCTGAGCATCCTCACGACCTACGGCAAGGACACCCAAGGGTTTTTCAACGACCTGTTCCCGGCGTTCAAGACTGTTCCGCCAGCCACACAAACCGCACCCCTGGCGCCGGTTGCGTCAATGTTCGAGATTGCCGCGGACAAATGGCCAGGCAGCCGAATCGGGCTGATCACGGTGAACAATCCTGGCAGCGCCAATGCCACGGTGAGCTTGAGCCGTCACGGCGGCGATCACATCCCCCACGAACCCGGCACGGTGCTGGTGTTCGATGGCGTCAGCGGCGCGCTCAAGGACCAAAGCACCATGAGCGCTGCATCGCTGACGCTGGCCGGGGGGCTTTACGGGTTGCACATGGGGCATTTCGCCGGGCCGGTGTTGCGTTGGTTGTATTTCCTCGCGGGTATTGGCGGCACGGCGATGATCGGCACCGGGCTGGTGATCTGGCTGAGCAAGCGCAAGCTCAAGTATGCCAAGGGCGGGGTTCTGCCGTTCGAGCTGCGTCTGGTGGAGATGCTTAACGTCGCCAGCATGTCAGGGTTGATGCTGGCGGTGGTGAGCTTCTTCTGGGCCAATCGGCTGTTGCCGGTGGATCTTGCCGGACGCAGCGACTGGGAGGTGCGGACGTTTTTCTGCGTATGGGGATTGGCCTCGCTGCATGCCCTTGTGTGCGTGGCATTGCGCAACGGACGCAGCGCGTGGCGCGAACAGCTGATGCTGGCTGCGGTGCTGTATTGCGCGTTGCCGGTGCTGGATATGCTCACGGCGGGCGGCTATTTCCGGGCTTCGCTGAAGCAGGGACACATGACCTTGGCAGCGCTGGATTTGACGGCGTTGATCACGGGGATTTTCCTGGCGTGGGGGGCGATGAGGTTTCGTGGTGACGGCAAGGTCGCGATCGCCAGCGAGGGCAGGCCTGCACGATCGAGTCGTGAACAAGGTCGCAGCCAGCCTCAGAAGAGCAGGCCCTCGCTTGCTCGCGATAGCGTCAATGCAGATTCCGTAGTGCAGGAGGCCAACTGATGCTGCTGGTCACTTTGCTTTGCTACATCGGTTTCACCGCGCTGTGCCTGTCCATGAGCCGTCACTACGGCGATCTCTTTGGCGGGTCGCTGTCCATCATTCGCGGCACGGTTTTGAAGCTTTCGGGCTGGACCGCACTGCTGCTGTCGCTCTGGATTGCGCTGGTTTCACAGGGTCTGGGTCAGGCTCTGGTGCAGTGGTTCGCCGCGTTGATGGGCAGTGCGGTGTCGTTGGTTTTCGTGATGTCGTATCGGCCAGGGCTGGCCCTGTCGTTGGCGGGCGCCGGGATATTGCTCGCCCCAATCGCCGCCTGCATTCAACTGCTGGCTTGAGTGCGAAAACGCTGAAGGTTTGAGGGGCCGCGCATCACTTCTGTGAGAGCGAAGCCATCCGCGGAACATACTCCAGGCGATAGGGGAGCGTCGGGATGTATTGCCGCATCACGAATGAATTCGCTCCCACCGGGAAAGTGGTATTACCGGAGTATCGAGGCCTGCTCGTCAGCCGAGTTTACTGAAACGCCAACCGATACTCGCCAGCCGTAGCCCCCATCACCTGCTTGAAACGATGGCTGAAATGGCTTGCGCTGGCGAATCCGCAGTCCAGCGCAATCTCGCTGAAGGCCATCCGCGTGCCACGCAACAATTGCCGGGCGCGATTCATGCGGCGGGCCAGCAGGTATTGATGGGGCGGCAAGCCGAAGCTTTCGCGAAACATCCGCGCAAAGTGGTATTCGGACAGCGCGCACATATCGGCCAGTTGCCCCAGGCTCAGTGGCTCGGCCAGATTCAGCTCGATGAACTCCACCAGGCGCCGACGTAGATGCGGCGCTAGTCCGCCTTTCAAACGCAGACCGTCGCGCAGCCCGACCTGCCTCAGGACCATATGATCGAGCAGTTCATGGGCCAGGCTGCTGGTCTGCAGACGCTCACCGGGTTCGCTCCAGTTCATGCGGATCAGTCGCTGGAAGCGTTCGGCTTGTAGCGGATCGTCGATGAAAGTGTTCTCTTGCAGCATCATTTCCCGAGGCTCGCGGTCCAGCAGCGTGACGCAGTTGAGCGCGAATTGTTCGGGGCTGATGTAGAGATGGGCCAGCCGCAGGTCACCATTGACCACCCACGACGACTGATGCCCGGCGGGGAGCACGCAGAGCTTGTCCGGCGCGCCCTTTCTGCCGGGTTGGTCGCGACGATAGGTTTCGAACCCGCCGGAGATGTAACAGGACAACGTGTGATGGCTTGGCGCGTGATAGTCCTGCGCGTCATGGCGGTTGTTCCACAAGGCTGCGACCACACCGTCACCCAGGGATGCACTCTGCTCCAGCCGCGCGTGGGGCGAGCTGTTCAGGGACTGAAAAACCTGGATGGATTCAAGTGACGACATGGTGGCTCTCAGGGAACTTGGGGCGGTCCTGGTTCCGGACGCAGAAAACAGACCTGTGGAAGTGAGCTTGGCCGGGACCGCCATCGGGCGAACGTGCCAGTACATTCACAGCAAATCTAGCGCCTGAACGTCAGTCTTCGTGAGCAAGCTCACGCCCCAGTGGGGCAGGCGTTGCGAGAACGCGGTTTCAGGAGCGTCTTCAATGCCTCGCATCCTACTCCGTAGCGCTCCCGCTGCCAGCGGCCTGACGATCAAATGCGCAAGTTTTTGCAAGTGAGGTTCAGGTCCGGCCCTCAAACTGAAACCTCAATGAGGAGCCTGCCATGAACATCTCGCTGTATCTGCTGACCGTTCTGATCTGGGGCACCACCTGGATTGCCCTGAAACTGCAACTGGGCGAGGTGGCGATTGCGGTATCGATCGTCTACCGCTTCGGTCTGGCGGCGCTGATTCTGTTCGCCATGCTACTGATCAGCGGCAGGCTGCAGAAGGTCAATCGGCGTGGGCAGTTGATCTGCCTGGCCCAGGGCGTGTGCCTGTTCTGTGTCAACTTCATGTGCTTTCTGCACGCCAGCCAATGGATCCCCAGTGGCCTGGTCGCCGTGGTGTTTTCGACTTCGACCTTGTGGAACGCACTCAATGCACGGGTGTTCCTCAAGCAGAAGATTGCCCGCAATGTATTGACCGGCGGCGCCTTGGGTCTGGTGGGGCTGGGCTGTCTTTTCTGGCCGGAGTTGTCCGGGCACAGCGCCAGTCGCGAAACCCTGATTGGTCTTGGGCTGGCGCTGCTCGGTACGCTGTGTTTCTCGGCAGGCAACATGCTCTCCAGCCTGCAACAGAAAGCCGGCTTGCGACCGCTGACCACCAATGCTTACGGGATGCTGTATGGCGCGGCGATGCTGTGCGTCTACTGCCTGATCAGCGGCACGCCATTCGCTTTCGAATGCAATGCGCGTTACATCGGCTCGTTGCTGTATCTGGTGATCCCGGGTTCGGTGATCGGTTTCACCGCTTACCTGACTTTGGTCGGACGCATGGGGCCGGAGCGAGCGGCCTATTGCACGGTGCTATTTCCGGTGGTGGCCCTTAATGTCTCGGCATACGCCGAAGGCTACCAATGGACCCTGCCCGCATTGATGGGCCTGGTACTGGTGATGGCGGGGAATGTGCTGGTGTTCAGGAAGCCAAAGGTGCTGGTGCCGGTGGCGGGGAAGTTAGCGTAAAACAGGATCGTGCCGCGCTCTGCATGGGTACGTAGTCTGACGCTCCGCCTCAGCTGCCAGACGCAGAGCGTTTGGAGAGGCATTCCCCACGGTGACCGTGGGAACGATCAAGCAAACCTGTGGGAGCGGATTCATTCTGGGCGACACTCCGACGAGGGGCCGGTACAGACGCTAGATAGCCTGCGAATGTACAGACGTCATCGCGAATGAATTCGCTCCCACAGTTGGCTCTGGATTGACTTGGAAAGACTTCAGCCCTTCCACACCTGCTGATTCACCAGATCCTGCGGCTTCTTGCCCAACAACGCTGCGCGCAAGTTGGTGTAGGCACGATCGGCCATTGCCTGGCGAGTTTCGTGAGTGGCGGAGCCGATATGCGGCAAGGTCACGGCGTTGTTCAACTGGAACAACGGTGATTCAGCCAGCGGCTCTTTTTCGTATACGTCCAGGCCCGCACCACGAATGGTGCCGTTCTGTAGCGCTTCGATCAGGGCCGGTTCATCGACGATCGGGCCGCGGGCGATGTTCACCAGAATGGCGCTTTTCTTCATCAGCGACAGCTCGCGGGTGCTGATCAGGTGCGTGGTCTTTTCGCTCAGTGGAACCACCAGGCACACGAAATCCGACTCGGCCAGCAGTTGATCCAGGGTGCGGAATTGCGCGCCCAGTTCTTGCTCGATGGCAGTCTTGCGACTGTTGCCGCTGTACAGGATCGGCATGTTGAAGCCCAGACGGCCGCGACGCGCCACCGCCGCGCCGATGTTGCCCATGCCGACGATACCTAGGGTCTTGCCGTAGACATCGGTGCCGAAGTGCGCCGCTTCGATGCTGCGAGTCCACTTGCCGGCCTTGGTGTAGGCGTCCAGCTCGGCGACGCGGCGGGCACTGCTCATGATCAGCGAAAAGCCCAGGTCGGCGGTGCTTTCAGTCAGCACGTCCGGGGTGTTGGTAAGCATGATGCCGCGTTCGCTGAGATAGCCGACGTCGTAGTTGTCGTAGCCGACCGAGATGCTTGAGACCACTTCCAGCTGTGTGGCGCTTTCCAGTTGCTCGCGGCCAAGCTTGCGCCCGGCGCCGATCATGCCGTGGGTATGTGGCAGGGCTTCGTTGAACTGCTCGTTCAGATCACCTTTTTTCGGGTCCGGGATGATCACGTTGAAATCTTGCTGCAGGCGCTCGGCCATTTCCGGGGACACGCGGCTGAAGGCAAGGACGGTCTTTTTCATCGGATAGCTTCTCTGGGGCTGTTCAAATGGACGACGCGTAGCACGCTAACATTCTTGTCGGCAGATTGGCAGAGGGCACAGGGGAGTAGAGCCGGACGTAATCCCTGTGGGCGCCAATTCATTCGCGAAAAATCTATCAGGCCAGGCAGATGTGTCGTCTGCACCGATTCGCGAATGAATTCGCTCCCACGGCGGAAATTGTGTTCCGTCAAAGAACATGCGGGTCGCGGTCATGCCCTTTCAGGTTTTACACCGTCTCCGGCAACGCATGGGTCTGTAGATCCGCCTCATGGGCCGCCATGATTTCCGGCAACGAGCCGCGCAGGTATTCGACCCAGGTCTTGATCTTGGCATCCAGGTACTGACGCGACGGGTAGATGGCGTACAGGTTCAGTTCGTGCGAGCGGTACTGCGGCAGCACGCGAACCAGCGAACCGTTGCGCAGCCCTTCGATGGCCGAGTAGATCGGCAGAATCCCGATGCCCATGCCACTGCTGATCGCCGCTTTCATGGCGTCTGCGGAATTGACCAGGAACGGTGAGCTGGCAATGGTCACGGTCTCCTGGCCTTCGGGACCGTCGAACGCCCACTTCTCCAGCGGAAACACCGGGCTGACCAGGCGCAGACAGGCGTGATTGAGCAAATCGGCCGGTTTGTGGGCCATGCCGAACGCTTTGATATAGGCGGGCGACGCGCAAACTATGCTGTAAGTGATGCCCAGCCGCTGTGACACGAAGCCTGAATCCGGCAGCTCGCTGGCCAGCACGATGGAGACGTCGTAGCCCTCTTCGAGCAGGTCCGGTACCCGGTTAGTCATGGTCAGATCGAACGACACGTCCGGATGATTGCGCCGATAACGGGCAATGGCATCGATCACGTAATGCTGACCGACGCCCGTCATCGAGTGCACTTTCAGTTGTCCGGCGGGTCGCGCGTGAGCGTCGCTGGCTTCGGCTTCGGCTTCCTCGACATAGCCCAGAATCTGCTCGCAACGCAGCAGATAGCGCTTACCCGCTTCAGTCAGGGCGATGCGTCGTGTGGTTCGGTTGAGGAGTCGGGTTTGCAAGTGTGCTTCAAGATTGGAGACTGCGCGCGAAACGTTAGCGGTGGTGGTATCCAGCTGAGCCGCAGCAGCGGTGAAGCTGCCCGCTTGTGCCACGCAACTGAAGGCGCGCATGTTTTGCAGAGTGTCCATTGGCCGTTCTCTGGTGAGATAGCAAATTGTGACATGAAGTTGCTGATCCATGTCAGCCATACCAAAGGATTATCTTCCGTTCGGTAACAAAGATTCACACAAGCCCCGGCTTATCGCCGAAACAGGCGCGCCCTAGAATCGCGGCTCGATTGGTTTGCTCCTTAATTCAGGTAATTGCAGCTGTGCCGCGTCGCATCGTCAGAGGGCTCAAGCCCCTCAGTGTCTGGGCTTTAACGTTACTCATCAGCGGCTGCATCGGAACCGGCGGAATTGCCCCTCAAGGCACCTCGTTGTCGCCAGACACGCTGGCGACCGACGACGCTATCAAAGAAGCTGCCAAAGACGCCCATTGGCCGGACGGTCAATGGTGGCGCGCCTATGGCGATGATCAGCTCAACCACTGGATCGAACTCGCCGCCCTTGGCAGCCCGAGTCTGGCGATTGCCGCCGCCCGCGTACGTCAGGCCAAGGCCATGGCGGGTATCGCCGAGTCGGCCGAATCGCTGCACATCAATGGCGACAGCACGCTCAAGCGCCACAACTGGCCGACCGACCAGTTCTATGGCCCCGGCGAGCTGTCCAACACCAGCACCTGGGACAACAATGCCTCCCTCGGCCTGAGCTATTCCCTCGACCTCTGGAGTCGGGAAAGCAACAACGCCGAGCAGTCGCTGGACATGGCGCACATGAGCGCCGCCGAAGAGCGCCAGGCGCAGCTGGAGTTGCAGGACAACATCGTTCGCGCCTACATCCAGTTGTCTCTCAACTACGCCCGGCGCGACATTGCCGAAGCGACCCTGGCCCAGCAACAGCAGATTCTCGATCTGGCCCAGCGGCGTCTGAAGGGCGGCATCGGCACGCACTTTGAAGTCAGCCAGGCGCAAACGCCGCTGCCGGAAACCCATCGACAGATCGACTCGCTGGACGAAGCCATTGCCTTGAGTCGCAACCAGATTGCCGCGCTGGCAGGCAAAGGGCCGGGCGAGGGCGCGAGCCTGCAGCGTCCGACCCTGTCGTTGAAAACCGCACTGAGTTTGCCTTCCGCATTGCCTGCGCAGCTGCTTGGGCAGCGGCCTGATGTGGTCGCCAGTCGCTGGCGCGTTGCCGCCCAGGCCCGTGGTATCGATGTCGCCCATGCCGGTTTCTACCCCAATGTCGACCTGATGGGCAGCCTCGGTTACATGGCCACCGGTGGCGGAATGCTGGAGTTTCTGACTGGCAAGAAATTCAACTACAGCGTCGGCCCGGCGATCAGCCTGCCGATCTTCGATGGCGGGCGTTTGCGCTCGGAGCTTGGCGTGGCATCGGCCGGTTATGACGCGGCGGTGGCGCAGTACAACCAGACGCTGGTGACGGCGTTGAAGAGTATTTCCGATCAGTTAATCCGTCGTGAATCGATGAACAAGCAGCAGGTGTTCGCCGATCAGTCGGTGGCAGCGGCGCAGAAAACCTATGACATCGCCATGGTCGCCTATCAGCGCGGCCTGACCGACTACCTGAACGTGTTGAACGCGCAGACCCTGCTGTTTCATCAGCAACAGGTGCAGCAGCAAGTCCAGGCCGCACGCCTGGCCGTGCATGCCGAGCTGGTGGTGGCGTTGGGCGGTGGCCTGATGGCGGGCAATGATTCCCCTGCATCGGATAAAACCGCAGCGCCGAAAACCCCGGCCTCGTTGGCGATATTTGATCGATGAGCCAGATGGATATTCGTCGTCAATACGGGCCAGTTCGCGGGCAAGCGCGCGCCTGCAACGGAACGCAATCGCCACCGACGACAACGGTCTCCTGTGGAAGCGAGCTTGCTCACGAAAGCGGTGGCGCGGCCAATGCAGGGCTTGAACCGAAATGACCCAAGCCCTGCACTGGCTCAAATCCCTGGAATGGCGTCGCGAACTCAATGGCTGGGCGCGCAGCGACGGGGTGACCTGGATCTACATTTTCAAGGTGCTCACCGCTGCGTTCCTGACCTATTGGATTGCGATGCGCCTCGAATTGCCGCAGCCGCGCACGGCAATGATCACGGTGTTCATCGTCATGCAGCCGCAAAGCGGCCATGTGTTCGCCAAGAGTTTCTACCGCTTGCTCGGTACGCTGGCCGGGTCGGTAGTGATGGTCACGCTGATGGCCCTGTTCGCGCAGAACAGCGAGCTGTTCCTCGGCAGTCTGGCGATCTGGGTCGGCCTCTGCTGCGCCGGTGCCGCGCGCTATCGTAACTTTCGCGCATACGGTTTCGTGCTCGCCGGTTACACCGCCGCCATGACCGGCCTGCCCGCGCTGGCGCACCCGGAAACTTCGTTCATGGCTGCGCTCTGGCGCGTACTGGAAATCTCCCTCGGGATCGTCTGCTCGACGCTGGTCACCGCCGCGATTCTGCCGCAAAGTTCGGCCGCGGCCATGCGCAACGCCTTGTATCAGCGCTTCGGGGTGTTCGCTCAATTCGTCATCAGCGGCTTGCGCGGCGACAGCGATTCGACGGCATTCGAAGCCAGCAACGTGCGCTTCATCGCCGACGCCGTCGGGCTGGAAGGCCTGCGCGCCGTCACGGTTTTCGAAGACCCGCACATGCGTCGGCGCAATGGTCGGCTGAATCGTCTGAACAGCGAATTCATGACCATCACCACACGTTTCAACGCCCTGCATCAATTGCTCGAACGCCTGCGCCGTCGCGGTGTGACGCCCGCCGTTGCAGCGATCGAACCAGGTCTGGATGCCTTGGCCCAGTTGCTTCAACACTTCGCCGGTCGGGCACTGACCAACGCCGATGCGGCACTTCTGGCCACTCGATTGAGCGAGTTCAAGGCCGATTTGCCTGAACGGGTTCGCCGCCTGCGCGCCGAGTTCGTCAAGACCGACCCCAGCGACGACGACCTGCTGGATTTTCACACCGCCTACGAGCTGCTGTATCGCTTCGTCGACGACATGCACGACTACGCGCAGACCCACGCCTCGCTGGCCGATCACAGCCACGCGCGGGAAAAATGGGTCGAGCCGTTTGTGTCCACCACCAACTGGATGTCGTCGCTGGCCTCGGGCGTGCGCGCGACATTCATTTTGGCGCTGATGTCGGTGTACTGGGTCGCGACTGCCTGGCCCAGCGGCGCTTCGATGACGCTGGTGTCTGCGGCCACCGTGGCCCTGTCGGCGACTACGCCTAATCCTCGGCGCATGTCATTCCAGATGGCGTGCGGAACATTGCTCGGCGCGCTGCTGGGCTTCTTCATTACCTTCTTCGTGTTGCCTCGGATCGATGGCTTCCCGTTACTGTGCATGGTGCTGGCGCCGGTGTTCGTGTTCGGCACTTTTCTGACCATGCGTCCGCAGTGGGTCGGCTACGGTCTGGGACTGTTGATCTTCTTCAGCATTGGCTCGGCGCCGGACAATCTCACGGTCTACAACCCTTACACGTTCATCAACGACTACATCGCAATGGTGATTGGCATGCTGCTGTGCGCGGCGGCGGGGGCGATCATTCTGCCGCCCAACAGTCGCTGGCTTTGGCAGCGTCTTGAGGCCGATTTGCGTCAGCAGGTGGGGTTCGCGATCAGCGCGCCGCTGCGCGGAATTGGTTCCAATTTCGAAAGCCGCACCCGCGACCTGATGCATCAAGCCTACGGGCTGGCCGCCGGTAAACCCGAAGTGCAACGCAACTTGCTGCGCTGGATGTTCGTGGTGCTGGAAATCGGTCATGCAATCATCGAACTTCGTCGCGAGCAGCACATCTTGCCGGTCCACCCGAGCTATGCCGAGTCGCAGCCCTGGCGCCAGGCGATTCGGGCGATGGGCCGTTCGCTGGTACGCCTGTTCCTTCAGCCCGATCGTCACAATCTGGCCCGCAGCCTGTACGCGGTGGACCACGCGATTATCTGCGTGCAGAACACCGATGAACCGTTCGCCCCGCACTTCGATACCTCGGCGTTGCGCCGGGTGAAAAGCTACCTGCACTTCATCCGCACCAGCCTGCTCGACCCGCAATCACCATTGGCCGCATGTGTCCCCGTGCAGGCGGCGCAAGGATTTTCCAATGCCTCGTGAGATTGCCTTTCATGGCGTTTACATGCCGACCGTGACCGTGATGTTCCTGGTCGCCATGGTGCTTTCCTGGGCGCTGGATCGCTTGATGTCCAGCCTGGACCTGTACCGTTTTTTCTGGCACCCGGCGTTGCTGCGCCTGAGCCTGTTCAGCTGCATTTTTGGCGCAATGGCGCTGACCGTTTACCGTTGAGGCACATGTGAACTCGAGATGAAAAAGCTCATCAGTCTGATCGCAACGTTATTGATTCTGGCGCTGGCCATCTGGATCGGCCGCCTGTTATGGATTCACTACATGGACACCCCGTGGACCCGCGACGGGCGAGTGCGCGCGGATGTGATCAATGTCGCCGCCGACGTCAGTGGCGTGGTCATTGACGTGCCGGTCAGAGACAACCAGCCGGTGAAAAAGGGCGACCTGTTGATGCAGATCGACCCCGAGCATTACCAACTGGCGGTCAAGCAGGCCGAAGCGATGGTGGCTTCGCGCAAGGCCACCTGGGAAATGCGCAAGGTCAACGCTGCGCGCCGCAAGGATATGGATGCGCTGGTAATCTCGGCGGAAAATCGTGAAGACGCCTCCAACGTCGCCAACTCCGCGCAGGCTGACTACCAATTGGCTGTGGCACAGCTGGCAGCGGCGCAACTCAACCTGCAACGCACCAAAGTGCTGGCGGCAGTCGATGGCTACGTAACCAACCTTAATGTGCATCGCGGCGACTACGCGCGCATCGGCGAAGCGAAGATGGCTGTCGTCGACAAGAACTCGTTCTGGGTGTATGGATTTTTCGAGGAAACCAAGCTGCCTCACGTTAACGTCGGTGACCCGGCGGACATGCAGTTGATGAGCGGCGAAGTGATGAAAGGCCATGTCGAAAGCATCGCCCGCGCGATCTACGATCGCGATAACCCGCAAAGCCGCGAGCTGATCGCTGACGTCAATCCGACCTTCAACTGGGTGCGCCTGGCCCAGCGCGTGCCGGTACGCATCCACTTGGATAACGTACCGGAGAGCGTGGTATTGGCGGCGGGGATTACCTGTACGGTGATCGTCAATCCGCAGTGATCAAGCTCCGTCGGCGATGGGCTCTTTAGAGCCCGCGGAGATCGCCGCGGCGGCAAGCCGGCGAATTTCCTTTATGGCCAGCTCGCGGGCGTAACTTTTCAGCGCTGCGTTGTTGGCTATGAAGTTGCCCAGCGGATCGTAAGCGCCCAGCACCAGATGGGGCGGAATATCCTGACCGTAGTTGATTTCGGTCGGCTTGAACCGGATCTTCTTCGCGGCACTGGGATAGAGGGCGTTGTGGTGATTTTGATAGAGATGGTAGCCGTCGATCTTGTGGGCATCGATCAGATAGGTATAGCCACCTTTTTTACCCCCATAAACAAACGCCCCGACGTTTTCCCTGTAGTAATAGGCTGACGTCGAAATACCTTTGCCATCGATGTCCAGCGCATCATGACCGCCACCAAAGCCGCCCCGAACTCCGGTCACCTGATGGATGTCCTTGTGGATGTCTGCCGCGGGAGTTCTCAACTCGAAACCCTTCTCGAAAATCTCCTGCGGTGGGCGCATATCGCCGCGAAATACCTTGCCGCGGTATACGACCAGATCATGGCCCTCGACGGTTTTGTTCAGCAGCTGCCCGCTTTGGTCTACGAGAGCCTGAGCCCGCTGCGGTCCCTCGGACAGCTGCAGCGCCAGCTCTGTCTTGATACGTTTCACTTCGGACGGGGTAGGCTTGATCCTGTCGTAACCTGCAGCCGGCTTTCCAGGATAGGGTCGTGTTCTCTGCATGTGCCTGAAGACCCGAGTGCTGATCCTGGATTTGTTCGCCACCGATATGGCTTTGCCCAGCAGCTTTTGCGCGAAGGGTCCGACAATCTCGGCGATTGCGCTATACAGCGCTGTCTTGTAGCGCTCTTCTGCTTCTTCGGGGATATCAGCGTTTGCGCCACGCACCGCTTCCAGACCGGCCGCCCCCTGTCCGAGAAGAAACGACACCAGTAAACGCGCGGCCAGCCCGCCGCCACCGCCGATTGGCAAGGTTGCGACAATGGAAAGGCCTTGAAGAATGGAAACCCCGGCCTGCAGAAGCTTATCGGTCATCCGCTCGCTATCGGTGGAGACCAGTGTGTCGATGTCCGAAAGCATGCACTTGATTTTGAACGTGTACAGCGTCTCGAACACATCATTCACCTGGTGAAATTGCAACGGTGAAATCGTCGTCGCCGTAGGCCCGAAGAAGCTGTTGATGTAGAGCAGCTTTTCGTCCCCGTTCAGGATCTGGTGGTACAGCGGCAGACGTTCGACGATCAGGCGGCGAAGCCCTGGAGACGATTCAACGAACCAGCGCCGCGATATGTATGGCAATGGAACGATAGCGTCTTCTTCTGTTGCCCCGAGGAAGATCAGCAGTCCGTCGGACGATCGATTGCTTTCGAGCCGAAGGTAGAGCACCTGGGCGACATCGATTTGTCGGGTGCGGCTTCTGAATTGCACCACCTCCAGCGTCGCCTCGCCTCGGCCGTAGGCCTGCGCCAGTTGCCGATAAACCTGCGGTGCGTCGGCGCGGTTCGCGTATTGTTCCAGACGGTTTGCCACCTCGGTCGTAGACTGCAGTTTCAACATGAACCTGGCATCCGGGGTGCTCAAGCGTCGTTTGACATCGGCTTGATAACTCGCTTGCAGGTTCGCTGACGCCAGTGTGTCGATCAGCTCTTGCGAGAACTCGGCAGGCCACTCGACTTGTACCTGTTGATGATCTTCGAGTTGACGCAGGTAGCTGTCGGTGACTATTTCATCGAGTGTGAACTCTCTCTTTTCCCTCACCCCGACAAAGGCGCCGGCGTCGATCAATCCGCTCGTAACCTTGGGCCGGTGGCGATAGCTGACGGTAATCGGAGTTTTTGAGCTGATGCGGCTTTTCAGATCATCCGGAACATTCGATGCGTCCACCATCTGGCGTATCGAGGCTGCGATATAAAGCAGCGGATCAAGCAGTTCCGGATCATAGACGCTGTCGAACAGCGCGATCATGTCGTCGGTAACGCGGTTCAACTCCTGCGCGGTAAGTTCTGTGGTGCCTTCGCGCAATTCGGTGTCGGCTCCGACTGGAGCGTCGCTGTCGATGCTTTGGTTGAAGTCGCCAAGTTCAATGCCTTCGGCAGTGAAACCGGCTGATTCCTGGGGCCCAGACATGCCGAATTCGTACGGCTGGGCGAACCAGCCTTCGTCGCCAGGATAAAAATCGGAATCATCATCGTAAAACGGAGGGTGATCGCTCATGGTGTCTTCCTTGACAGTAAATCGGCCTCTCTGGGAAGCCGCGTGGATCGGCCCGACCAAGGGCAGTTGAAGGAAGTATGCGGCAGGGGAAGATAGTTTTTCTGTAGCCAGATTCCTGCGCTGCAAAACGATAAGGCGTCATCGCGCAGCTGTTAAATCGACTGGGTGGTACAGAATTTTCGCTGTTCAGTCAGAGATCGGTTACAGCTGCTTGTTCAGCTTGAAGCGTTTGCTCAACACCTTTTCAAGAAATCCTTTGGGCAACCACTGCGCCATCAATGGCAGGGCTCGGCTGCCGTTGCCGCAGCGCAACAAGCGTGGCGGTCTGGTTCGCTGCACAGCATTGAGCACGTCACGGGCGAGGTCGCTGGCCGACGTCGGGTGGGTTTGGGAGGCGTTGGCCCGCGCGCGGATGCCCTCACGCAACGGCCACCAAGGGGAGCTTTCATGAATGACCTGTTCAGCTTCATGACTGGCATTGCGGGCGAATTGAGTGTTGATGGCGCCGGGCTGGACTTCCATGACATGCATGTCGAACGGCGCCAGCTCCATGCGCAGCGCGTCGCTCAACGCATGCACCGCGGCCTTGGATGCGCAATACGCGCCCGCAAAAGGCGTCGCCAGGATCCCGGAAACACTGCCGATATTCACCACCAGACCCTTATTACGGCGCAGCATTGGAAACATCGCGCGGGTGACGCCGACGATGGAGAACACGTTGGTCTCGAACTGTCTGCGCATCGCTTCCACACCGCCGTCGAGCAATGGGCCTATGCCGCCATACCCGGCATTGTTGACCAATACGTCCAGCCCTTTGCCATGCCCTTCAAGCTCAGCCGCCAGTTGTTCAAGCGCGGTGTTGTCGTTGACGTCCAGCTGCACGGCATGGAAACCGGCGGCGGCCAGTGTGTCGACATCGGCAGACTTGCGAGCGGTGGCCCAGACCTCATGACCCGCCGCCTTGAAAGCATCTGCCATGGCGCGGCCGATGCCGCTGGAACAACCGGTGATCAGAACGACAGGCATGGGCGATTCATTCCTTGAAGTGGGGTATCAGTCGGAGAACGTGCCTTGCAGGCGCTCGGCGCGGAATTCGAGGGTTTGCGGGCGATAACCGGCTCGCAGCGGTGGCAGCGGCAGACAATCCTGCCATTGGCTGCCGGGCAGCAATTCGCCAGGGCCACGATAGCGCGGCGCGGTGTAGGTGTCGTCAGCAAGGTTGACGGTGTCGCCTGGTGCATAGGCGGTGACTTTCCAGCGTAGCTCTTGCAGCGGCACCTCGTTGCCGTTATCGATCAGGACCAGCAAGGGGCGACCGGTGGGGCATTTTTCCGGGGCATAATCCAGACGCAGCTGCAGGTGATCGAGTCGCTGAGCGTCCCGTTTGTCCTGCCAGACCACTATAGCGGCGACTATGCCGAGGCCGACGGCGGCTGCCAGTGAAACCGGCAAGGCTTTGGCGGGGTAGCGCAGCAGGAGGATCAGCCAGGCGAAAATCAGTATGGCGCCGATAATCATCTTTCGGTCTCGCGAAGGCAGGTGAGGGCATCGTACCGAAAGGGGCGACATTGACCAAATTGCAATGACAGCGTTGAGTTTGTCCTCGCGGATGGCCAGCCGCTGACTTTCTGTGGGAGGGAGTTTGCTCACTAAAGCTCTGGTATTACCTCAGCAAATGGATGGCTGCTGCCTGCTTCTTCTTCGTGGAACAAGCTCACTCCACAGTCCCCAGAAAGTGTCGATGGTGTGCTGGTAACACGCATGGAAAAAGCCCCCGCCCACCCTCTGCGGATGGGAATACGCAGAGGGTGGGCGGGGGCACTGCAGCGGGTTTATCGTTGGATCAGCGGGCGATGGTCTGGGTTCTCACACCGGCTTCGATACCGGGAGTGGAGCGACCATAGACGTCTTCGAAGCGTTCGATGTCGTCTTCGCCCAAGTAGCTGCCCGATTGCACTTCGATGATTTCCAGCGGGATTTTGCCAGGGTTGCGCAGGCGATGGACCGAGGCGATCGGGATGTAGGTTGATTGGTTTTCGGTGAGCAGGAACACGTTTTCGTCACAGGTGACTTGCGCGGTGCCCGAGACGACGATCCAATGCTCGGCGCGATGGTGGTGCATTTGCAGCGACAGGCTGGCGCCTGGCTTGACCGAGATGCGCTTGACCTGGAAGCGGCCGCCCATGTCCACCGAGTCGTACGAGCCCCATGGGCGATAGACTTCCAGATGGTTCTGGGTTTCGCTGCGGCCCTGCTCGTTGAGAGTGTTGACCATCTGCTTGACGCCCTGAACCTTGTCCTTGTGGGCAATCATCATGGCGTCCTTGGTTTCGACGACCACAATGTTGTCCAGGCCGATCACGGTAACCAGTTTGCCGTTGCCCTGAATCATGCAGTTGCGGCTGTCCTGAACGACCACATCGCCTTTGGTGACGTTGCCGTGTTCGTCCTTCTGATGCACATCCCACAAGGACGACCAGCAACCGACATCGCTCCAGCCAGCTTCCAGTGGCACCACGCAGGCGCGCTGGGTTTTTTCCATGACGGCGTAATCGATTGAGTTGTCCGGGCAGCAGGCGAAGCTGGCCTGATCCAGTTCGATGTTGTCGCCGTCATGCTTGCTGCGCTCCAGGGTCAGCAGGCAGTTGTCGTAGATATCCGGATCGTGCTTTTTCAGCTCTTCCAAATAACGGCTGGCGCGGAACAGGAACATGCCGCTGTTCCAGTAGTAGCCACCCGCCTCGACGAATTCGTTGGCGCGTTTTTCGTCGGGTTTTTCGACGAACTGGGCGACGCGGCTGACACCTTCGGGCAGCAAGGCATCGGCGGTGGATTTGATGTAGCCATAACCGGTTTCAGGTTTGGTCGCCGGTACGCCGAACAGCACCATCTCGCCACGCTCGGCGGCCACGGTAGCCAGTGCCAGCGCGCGTTGCAGGGCTTTCTGATCGTCGATGACGTGGTCTGCCGGCAGCACCAGCATCAGCTCGTCACGACCTTCGTTGGCCAGCATCATCGCGGTGATGGCAACGGC
Source organism: Pseudomonas sp. (assembly GCF_050739935.1). Taxonomy (GTDB): domain Bacteria; phylum Pseudomonadota; class Gammaproteobacteria; order Pseudomonadales; family Pseudomonadaceae; genus Aquipseudomonas. The sequence continues at coordinate 52,020 of NZ_JBOICF010000069.1, forward strand.
GGGCGCGGTGTTGCGACCGAACGGCTCCATGATGATGCCTTGGGTGTCGAGGCCCAGTGCTGCCAACTGCTCACCGACGATGAAGCGGTGGTCCTTGTTGCACACCACGACAGGATGCTGCATGCCGTCGAATTGCAGGCGCTCGAGGGTCTGCTGGAAGAGGGTATGTTCGCCGGTCAGTGCCAGGAACTGTTTTGGAAACTGTTTACGCGAAAGAGGCCAGAGTCGGGAACCGCTGCCACCTGACAAGATCACTGGAATCATTTTAATTCTCCAAATAGCAATAGCGTTTTAATGGGCTATACGTCGGTTGTTCTGTCGTTTCGTCTGTCTTGTTGTTGTACCGCTGCGGTCGGCGCCCTCACGGTGTGCTGCTGCGCATCACCTGGCGCTGGCCATTTGTTCAATTCGTTTGTCGCTGCGCTCATCCTGTAGCAGTCCGGCTTGCCGGCGGTTGCGGTGTGTCAGGTAACAAATCCGTCGTTGATCCAACGCTGCCGCTGGCAAGCCGTGCTGCTACAGGTCAATCGTCATGACTCATTGAGTCGAAGTCGGACGCTTGACCCAGACAGGCGACAGGGTGCTGCCGCTACCGGTGACATACAGCACTGACGCTTCGCCACGCTCCAGTGCTACTGGCTTGACTTCGCTGACTTTCTTGTCGCCTTCGTACAACGCCAGGCTGACTTTCACCGGATTGATCTCGCGCTCGCCGGTGCCCTTGGCCTTGACCGTTTCAACCACGTTGGTCTTGCCGTCGGCGGTCTTCAGGGTCAGCGCCTTGTCACTCAGGTTCTGCACACGCACTAAGGCCTTCTGCTTGTTCTTGAACGGCGGCTCTTCAACCAGCTGCGGTGCGCCGGAGGTGTTGTTGACGATGGTGTAGTAGTGATCGCCCGCCAGTTTCACCGGCAACGTATTGCTGCCGATCTTGGCGCTGTAGTCGCCCTGCGGCATGAAGCTGAAATCACTGCTGGCCAGCGGGCCGATTTCATTGAGACTGGTGTTGCCGACGTTGGCGCTGATTTCGGCATTGCTCGCGTTGTAGACACGTACGAACGCCGAGCCTTTCGGTGCGGTCGGGCCGTACAGCGCCGCGTCACCACCGGCGAAAGCCGAGAGGGATACGAAGCCAAGGCTGGCGGCCAGGACGCAGGTTTTCAGCAGGTTGGTCTTGGTCGAACGAGTCGGCATGCGAGTTGGGTTCTGCAAGGTCATTTGAGTAGTCCTCTTTAGTTTTGCGCCCGCTGGGGCGGCTCGGATGTCACGAAGCTGGAGTTGTTGGCGTTCTGAGCCAGATTTTGTTGAGGGTCACGAGCCTTCTTGAGTTCGGCGATCCACTGCGGATCGAACTCGGTCAGGTCGTTGTGAGCGGGCAGGTAGCGTTCCGGGAACTCCCAGATCAGCACCTGCGGCGGGCTGCTCTTGAAGGCGTCGGTCTGCAGATACTTGAGCATCGGCAGGATCGGGCCATGGCCATCTTCGGCGTAATTCACGACGTCGCTGTGCAAGGCTTGTTTCAGGGCGCCGGCAAAGTTCCAGTTGGGGTTGGCGCTGTAGCTGGTGCCGACCAGGCCGACCGCCACCGAGTTGTCGGCGAACAGTGCATCACCACCTTCACCCTCGGCCTGGGCCGGGTTGGTGCTGCGCTGCTGCAGGTCATCCGGTTTCGGCAACAAGTTGCTGAACAGCGGATCCAGTGGCAGGAAGTTGGTCAGGTCGCCCTTGTACGGCGCGCTGGACTTGGCTTCGGTGACGAAGGTCTGCGGATCGCCGCTCAGGGGAGTCTGTTTGGAGATTGCTTCGCCCAGCTGCTGAGCCACCACTTCGGCACCCATCGGCGTCCAGTGGGTGTCGGTGCGCAGGAAGACCTGGCCTTTGTCCTTGGCGCGTTGCAGCGGCGCCAGCAGATCAGGCGCGAAGATCCCGGCCTGATTCACCTGAGCGTGGAACTGCTGATACAGGTCGGTATGCAGCGCAGCCGGTTTGTTGTCGCCGACGTGCTCCGGGTACAGACGGGTCTTGGCCGGAACGATGGCCAGCACCAGTTGCGTACCCTGTTTTTTCAGGGTGTCACGCACGCCCTGGATGATCGCCAGGTTGTCCGCTTCGTTCTGTTCGCCATTGGCCACCGCGTCGAATTCTTCGTCGGTGTACAGCCACTGATCCTTGCCCAGGATCACCCCCGGACGGCCTTCGTTGAATACCTTGTAATCCAGCGCAGCCCAAAGGTTGGTGCCCAGACGCTTGATCGGAAACTCTTCGTCATATCGGGTTTCCACGGCCTTGGTCCAGTGACCGTTTAGCACCGTGGTTTCCTTGGAGGTCGAGAAACCGATGAAGCTGCGCAGCGACCACAGGCCCAGCACCAGCAGGATCGCCAGGAACAGGAAAATGTAGAGGAAACGTAATGAACGGGTCATGTCAGGCTCCTCAGAACTGGAAGTACAGGAACGGCGAGAAACTGGCCGCCGAGAGTTTGAGAATCGAGGCAACGAACATCAGCAGGATCAGGGCGCGCATGACATAGCGCGACCAGTCGGCGGTCCAGTAGGCAGGCTGTACCTGCGCCTCGGTGCCGACGATGTAACCCGGTTGATGAATGCTGTCCGGCTTGTCGCCCGGAACCGCTTTGATCAGGCCTGGCACTGCGGAGGCAGGGCCGTCTGCTTGAACAGGCTGATCACTTTTGGGTTTGGCTGGCGCGCGGTTCTGATAGAAATCACGCAAGCCAAAGAATGCCAGGGTGATGTACGCCACGATCAGGGTCGCCACCTGCAACCCGGTGAGGCTGGCGCGGTTGAGGTCCGAGAGGTGCCATTCGCTGAAGCTGAACATGGCGCCGTACATGCGAGCGGCGACGTGAAGGTTCTCGGCACGGAAGATCACCCAGCCCATCACCACCAGCAGGAAGGTGAAGGCCCAACGCACGACGTTGAACGTACGCGGCGTGGTGTTGATACCCAGCGCTTTCTCGATCGCCAGCCACACACCGTGCCAGGCACCCCAGACGATGTAGGTGATGTTGGCGCCGTGCCACAGGCCGCCCAGCAGCATGGTCAGGAACAGGTTACGGTAGGTCGCGACCTTGCCTCCCCGGTTGCCGCCCAGGGTGATGTACAGGTAGTCGCGTAGCCAGGTCGACAGACTGATGTGCCAGCGGCGCCAGAACTCGGTGATCGACTGGCTGACGTAAGGCTGCTTGAAGTTTTCCATGAAGCGGAAACCCATCATCAGGCCCAGGCCGATGGCCATGTCGCTGTAACCGGAGAAGTCGAAATACAGTTGCGCGGTGTAAGCCAGCGCGCCGAGCCAGGCATCGCCTGTGGTCGGGTTCTGCAGGGCGAAGCAATGATCGACCACCACGGCCAGGGTGTCGGCAATGAAGACCTTCTTGATAAAGCCCTGCATGAACCGGGTCACGCCTTCGGAGAACTTGTCCAGCGTATGGGTGCGGTTGTTGAACTGGTCCACCAGGTCGCGGAACCGCAGCACGGGACCTGCGATCAGGTGCGGGAAGATCGCCACGAACGCTGCGAAGTCGATCAGATTGCGCGTAGCAGGGGTATCGCCACGGTAGACGTCGATGATGTAGCTGATGGACTCGAAGATGTAGAACGAGATCCCGATCGGCAACAGCACGTGGGTCAGGATGAACGGCTCAAGACCGAACGAGGTCATGATCGCGTTGATGCTGTCCACCCCAAAGTTGGCGTACTTGAAGTAGCCCAGGATGCACAGGTCGACCGCGACACCCAGCAGCAGCCAGCGCTGTGCCGGTTTGGTCCTGACCCCGGCGGCGCCGACGCGCAGGCCGATCCAGTAGTTCCACAGCGTTACGCCTGCGAAAAGTGCCAGGAAGTCCACTCGCCACCACGCATAGAACACGTAGCTGGCCACCAGCAGCAGCAGGTTGCGATAGCGTTGCCCGCTCATGTAGTACAAGCCGAGAAACACCGGCAAGAACAGGAACAGGAACACGTTGGATGAGAAAACCATCCTTATCTCTCCGTTTGTCCAGCATCAAGGGCCGAAGCCCCCCCAAACCCCCCATCGAAATGGAGGGATAAAGCATGCAGCTCACCGCAACCCGAAACTCCCTGTGGGAGCGAATTTATTCGCGATGGCGGTGTTTGTGTCACCGCCGCTTGCGGGTCGGTTCTGAGTTGTCCAGACCGGCCTCTCGCGGATAAAGCTGCTCCCGAAGTGGGGCTGCGTTCAGCAGTTACTCTTACGAACCGCCTTTCTCGCCCTTCTCATGACTTGGGTCATAGGTGCGGGTCAGGTCGCCGCCCAAGCGGAAGTTCTTGAATGGCTGCATCTTGTGCTTCTGATCCAGAACGTCCGGGCCGCAGTCGTAGAGCGAGCAATAAGGTTCCAGCCAGGCGAATTTCATGTCGGTTTTCAGGTCCGTCATGTCCTGCTTCTGGCCATCACGGGCTTGGAATTCGTTGCCCGAATCCTTGACTCCAGCCAGTACCCGATCACCCAGACGCTTCAGCGCGCCATTGTTTTCAGGACGCAGATCAACGCCGTTTGCCTGGGCGAAACTGGCGATCATCGCCAGCGGTGGCAGGGCGTAGTTGTGGTACGCCAGCGCACGTTGCTTGCGCTTGAGTTCGTTAGGCAGGAAGCCTTGCTGATCGACCTGATTGGCCGCGACCTTGAATTCTTTCACCGACCAGTCGAACAGGTCCTTGCGATTGGTGGCCACGGCGGTGGACATCACTGACCATGCTGCCCAGTAGGAGTGGTTGTTGGTCTTGTCCAACGGCAGGTTGTCCCAGTCGCTGACCACTTGATCGGCCAGCTTGCTGAACCAGGCCTCGATCACCTGCGCATCCTGCTGACGGGTGGCCAGCGGATGCGAATCGGAGAATTTCAGACGCAGGTAGGACGATGACATGCTGCCCAGCGCCCATTTGCGCATCGACTTGCCGGTGTGGTTGAAGTCTTTGGACTCCAGGGCATCGGCCTTGGCCCAGGTGGTGAGCATGCCCAGCGCACAGTCCAGCTGTTCCGGACGACCGTCACGCATGTACTGCATCACCACTTTGCTGGTGTTGCGCTCCATGGTGGTGATGTCCTTGGTGGTATCACGGAAAGCTTTTTCCGAGGCCTCGTTCAGTGTCGCGCGAGCCTTGTCCGAACCCTCGTACTTGCTGCGAAACTGCAGCGAGCCGGTATAGGGCTGCGGTGTGGCGTCACAGCTGAACTTGCCTTCGCCGCTCTTGAATTTCTCGACGCCTTCGTAGTAACCCTTCGGCGGCACGAGTGTCGACGCAGCGCTGGCACTGGCGGCGAACGCCGCCGAAGACAGTATTGCCAGCGAGAGGAGGGTGGGGAGCATCAGTTTTGGAGTGTGCATAAGAGCCTCATAACCCGGCTTGCGCGGTTTGATGCGCGACATTCGGGAACACGTTGCGTTTGCATACTTTCGCTTCGACCTGCTGTGGCGCCGCGCCCGCTTCAGGACCCTGCACTTCCAGTGCGAGCAGTTGCTGGTCGGCCCAGTCCTTGTCATCGCGCAGTTCGAAGGAGAAGCGCCCGTCGGTTTCAGATGTTTCAGGTTTTTCGATCTTCAGGTCTTCGTGGCGGCCATTCATGTACCAGAGGCGCGCCTGAAGGGTTTTTACCGAGGTGTCGGCGAACTTGATGTCGATCTGATTACTGCCGTTGCGCACGTCCTTGATGCCGTTTTTGCCGTTGACCAACAGCTCGTTGGTACCTGGCTTGAGAGTGGTGCTGGTGGTCATCAGCGCCGGTTTGCCTTCACAACCGTTGTCCAGCAGCGACATCATCTGGCGATAGATGGTCTCCTGGTCCAGGCGGTACAGGGGCGAGAATTCCCAAATGAGGATTTTCGGAGGGTGTTTCTGGAAGTCATCGCTGCCCAGGTACTGCAGCATCGACCCTTCAAGGCCACCACCGGGGAAGGCGACGTTCAGCACGTCAGCACCGATGTATTCCTGCAGAAAGCCGGCGAAGTTGTAGTTCTTGCCGCTGTGGCTGGTACCCACCAGGGTGATTTCCGGGTTACCGGAGTCGCCGAACAGATCGCCGTCAGCCGCTTCGCCTTTGGGTTCGGTCTCGAACTGATCCATGTATTGAATCGCGTAGCTGGTGCCGCACAGTTGACCGGCCATGTTATGCAGAGTGCCCTTCTTGCCCATGCGACCAGACAGATGGGTCTCGAATTCGCGTTTGGGAATGCTCGCGAATTCCGGCATTTTCTTCACCGATTCGGCGACGATTTTCGCCGTGCGCTGAGCACCGTATGGCGTCCAGTGCTGGTCACCGCGGAAGTAGAAATCATGGGCCTGCTGTTCGTTGGTCAGCGGCGACAGGTCCGGTACGGTGTAGCCCATTTTCGCGAAGCGACCGAGCATGGCCTGATAGTTGCGCAGCGCCGTGTTGTAGTCGAACTTGTCGCGCTCGGCCGGGAACAGCTTGTTGCGATCGACCAGCCCGCGGGTCGGTTGATACACCACGACCAGTTCGACACCCTTGCTCTTGAACGCGTCGTGCAATTGCTGCATGCGGCGGTAGCCTTCGGGGGTGGTATCGAACTCGGTGCGCAGGTCTTCTTTCGTTCTGAACAGCCAGTCACCTTGAGCCTGGACCAGCGTGGTGAAGTTCTGCTGGTAGCGGCTGACGTAGTTCTTCTCGTCATGCGCTTCGGGGCACAGGCTGCAGCAAGGTTCGGCGGTAAAGCTCGGCGCTGCCGCATCGTCGGCACGGGCGGCATTGGCGGCTGCGAACAGTGCGACGGTCAGGCCCGAGAGGCTGAGCAGTTTGATCAAATGTGCGTGCATAGAAATGGCTTCCTCAGTCCCGGAGTTGTTTCTGGCTTTCGACCGGGTCAATCAACACGGGCTTTTGTTGGCGAACCAGCAGATCGAGGATTTCATCCTGACGCTCGCCCAGCACGCCGTTGAAGCTGATACCGGTGCTCTTGCTCGGCGCCAGCATCGATACCTTGTACAGCTCGACGCTGAGCGGCGAATCGATGGACAGTGGGCCGGAACCGTTGGAGGTCAGTTCACCGCCGACCAGGAGCAGCGACACCTCGGCATCGAACGGATCGAGCTTGATGTCGCGATCGGTATCGGAGAGATCCTTGATGTGGCCGTAGACGCCCATCAGACCGTTGCCAATGGCCAGGTTGTCGTACAGCTTGATGTTGGTGCTGTTGCGGACCCGAATGCCGTGACGTTTGTTGGCGAACACGCGGTTGCCCCACAGCAGGTTGTCGGCGCTTTCATACAGCGTGATGCCATCGGTGTCGTTACGGTAAATCTCGTTGTAGGCCACCAGGTTGTTCACGCTGTTACGGTCAAGAACGATGCCGGACAGGTGGTTCTCATAGCTCTTGTTGTTGATGATGAAACTATCGTTCACCTCACGGGACACGATGATCCCGTGCTTTTTCTTCGTCCCGTAGACCGTGTTCTCGGCAATGATCAGACCGTGGGAACGGTCGTGGGGGTCGATGCCGTAGATGATGTTGTCGTGGTAGGTGTTGCTCTTGATCACGAAGTCGCGGGTTTCATAGCAATAGAAGCCGTACCAGAGATCAGAGAACTCGGAATTGACGATCCAGCCGGTCGGATCCGGACGGTTCATCTGCGCCTTCATGTTCGGCGTGTACTGGGAAATGCTGACGCCGTACGACTTGCTGTTGTTGTAGCCCAGGCTTGCGACCTTGGTGTTGAACATGTAGGTCTGGGAACCGCCCCAGGACAGCAGGAACGGACGGAATTCCTTCGGCGCCTTGAACGTGGACGGGCCGTTGGCTTTCTCGCTCCAGCCGGTCAGTCTGGTGTCGGCCATGAACAGCTGGTTGTCATTGACCAGAAACGCACCGGCTTCCTGAGACAGGCGCAGCTCGGTGGTCTTCTTGTCGACTTCGAAGATGCCTTTCTTGCCGACCACGATCGGCAGGCGCGCCAGGAATACGCCCGGCGACGTCTCGTTCAGGTACTGCTTAGGCACCTTTTTCGCCAGCTCCTGCAGGTTCATGTAGCCATCGTCGACGAAGATCGCCTGCGGAATACCGTGCTGACGCGCCACCCATTCGGCCATCTTGTTGTCGCCGCCGATGAACTCCTTCAGCGAGTCTTCCTGCATCATGCGGCGGATCGAAACCTTGCCCGGTTTGCTGCGCACGATCTTCTTCTGCATGGCCTGCTGGGTGTAACCCGAGAGGTCCGGCAACTTGGGTTTGTCCATCATCAGCGGCCCGGCAGGCGGACTGGTGATGGTATAGGTCTTGGCCTGATGCAGACCCTTGACCACTTCCTCGCCCGCGGCCGGTTGCACGGCGGGAGCATGGGCCGGCGCAGGGCTGTTGGCCATGGCCGAGGCACTGGCCAACAGCAGAGCGCTGCTCAGCACTGCGCTTTCAAGCAGGGCGTGTGGCCAGGCACGTGGTCTGGTCAGGGGCCGCAAACTGTTTGCTTGGCTGTTCATCTCATTGCACTCCTATAGCGGCTTGCATCAGAAGCGCCAGATGACGTCGACGATGGCGCGGTGCATGTAGTCGTCGACACCGCTGTGGTACGCATCGCCTGGCTTGAACACGCCCGCGCGCAGACGGATCAGCGCCGACGGTTCGTCGAAGGACTGGCTCACCGAAGCGGGCAGCAGGCCTTGTTTGAAGTACTTGGTGACCACCAGGTCCATCTCCTGGCCCAGATCCTTGCGACCGTCTTCCAGCGGCAGAGAATCGAAGGTACTGATGCCGTCGGAATCGACGTTCTCGCGCGCCGGGTTGATGCCCGCACCACCAATGCCGGCATGACCATCGACGCGACGGAACTTGTGGTAGATCAGCGAGGCGTCGTACTCGTCCTGCATCTGCCAGGACGCGAACAGGGAGCCAGACTCTACGTTGGCCATTTCGCCTTGGAAGGCCTCGCCGAAGCGATGCACGCGCGAGCGGGTACCGGTCCAGTTCGAGCGGTTGCTCTCAAGGCCGTTCTGTTCATAGTTCTTGCTGGCGCGGGAGTAGGCGCCACCGACTTGCCACATCGGGTCGAGACGGAAACGCAGCCCCAGGTCGGTTGCCCAGCCGTTGACGTTTTCGTTGTTTTTCTGGCCCGCGACATACTGGTCGGCAGGGGCGTCGTAAGTGGTGGCGAGTCGATCACGATCACCGGTCAGCCAAGTCAGGCTGCCCCAGTAATTGACGGTGTTCAGGTTGCGATAGTTGTAGGCGTCACTGTTGGCCTGAATACCGAGCCAGGTCAGGTCGCCTCGGCTGGTCTTGTCCAGGTCATCGATGGACTTGCCCGGACGTTTAAGACTGCCGCCGTCATGACTATGATGGGCGCGTATACCGGCCCACTGGCCAGGGGTCCACTGATAAGCCACGTCGCCGAAGACGTGCTGGCGATCCTTGTCCTCAGCTGACAGTTCGGTCAAGTCGGTACGGTATTCGCTGAAGCGCTGTGCAGCGCCGACTTCCGCTTTGAGCAGCGTGGTGTCGAAGGTCCAGTTCAGCGCTTCGATGTTGGTGTCGTGCCATTGGCCGTCGTCATTGCGCAGACGCTGACGGCCGAACTTGAGGAGCTCGCCAGGGTAGGGCGTGAAACCGCTGTAGCCAATCCAGAATTCACGCAAGGCCGCATAGCTGTCGTCCACTTCACGGCTGCTGGAAGTTTTACGGGCACGCTGGCTGGCCTGGCCATTCGTGTCGGTCACTTGCTGATCCAGCGGGTCGGTCTGGATGGTATCGGTGGCGGTCACCACCTGGCCCATCGCATAGCCGCTCCAGTTGCCCCATTGGCCGTACATCCATGGGCGCAGGTCCAGACCGACACCGTTGACGTCGCCACCACCACGGGTGCCCAGGTCACGGTCGTCTTCCAACTGGCCGGTGGCTTTCACTTCGATGCCGAAATTCTTGTCTTCGGTCAGTGCAGCCAATGTCGGCGTGGCCCAGATCAGGGTGAAGCCCAGGCCGAGCCCGGCCGCCATCAGAGGGTTCAACTTAAGCTTCATAGAGGTGCGTCCTCGCCGTCTTTTTCTTCTTGCAGGGTCTGCAAGGCCAGCGCGTTCTGCGCTGTGGTGCCACGGACCTGCTGTTCGCGTTGGAGAAGACTCTGCGCCTGGGCACGCTTCTCAGGCGGCAGTTGATCGTTGAGTTGCTGCATCAGATCCGCAGCCTGCGGAGTGCCTTGGGCCTGCGCGAGCTGGCCGAAAACCCAGGCGTTGACCGGATCGGGCTTGATGCCCTTGCCTTGCGAAAACAGCTGCGCGAGGGCGAAGTCGGCGCTGTTCTGGCCGCCACGGGCTGAGGTCAGCAACTCGTTGACGGCTTTTTGCGCGTCCGGGTGGCCGAGGTAACCACGGCGGTAAAGCTGGCCCAGGTAGTAGTGCGCGGAGATCTGTGTCGGAGCGGCCTTGGTCAGGTGCTCCTCGGCTTTCTTCGCATCGGGCAGGACCAGCTTGCCTTCGTAATACAGCTTGCCCAACAGCAGTTCGGCGCGCGGTTGATCCGCGGCGCGGCCGTTGTCCAGGTATTCCATCATCTTGTTGACGTCACCCAGCTCGGGATAGTCGTAGAGCAGTTGCGCCAGGCTTACCCAGGAAGCAGGGTAGCCAGGGGCGACTTTCTCCAGCAGTTGCTGGGCGGTCTTTTCGTCAGGCTTGCCCAAGGTGGCGTCGGCAAGCACGCGAGCGACGGTGTCGACCCGCATGGCCGGGACGCTGCCGTTGGCATAGCCGCTTTGCATCTGCTCCAGCAGCGCAGCCTGCTTGTCGGCTTCTCCACGTTTCTGATAGACCGTGGCCAGTTCCATGTAGCAGACATCATTGGTGCGCAGTGCCTGTTTGCAGATGCTTTCGACGTCAGCCAGATGCTGGTCATAGGTGCCTTGGGTGCGATACAGCAGCACTTGGGCAAGACCGGCTTCCGGATAACCCTGCGCGCGCCAATCGTTGATCTTCTGCTGCGCGTTCACGTTGGGGAACGTGTGCGGGTATTGCAGGTAGAGCATCGCCAGCGGAATCAAGGTGCCGGTTTCGCCGTTGGCAAAGGCTTTCTTCAACAGACCTTCGGCTTCGCGCTGCTCGGCCTCGGTGGAGTTGGGTTTGACCGCCAGCAGCTTGCCCAGACGCGATTGCGCCCGTGGCGATGTCTCGGCTGCCGCGCGGTAAGTCGCTTCGGCCTGCTTGATCAGTTCCGGATCGCGGGTACCGACCTGAATGTCCGCAAGACCGACCTGCGCATCGCTATAACCCAGGTCCGCCAGTTGCCGGTAGTTCTGCTCCGCCAGCGCGGTATCGCCGCGTTGCAAGGCTTCATTGGCCAGGCGTTGATCGGGCAGACCGGCACAGCCGCCAAGGCCGATTGCGATCGCCAGGCTCAACAACGTAGGGGCTGACAAGCTTCGTAGTGGGCTAGCCATGTTTAGAGACCTGCGGCCGTGGCTTTATCGATCAACCAGTTCAGCGAAGGGCCGCGATCGCTGACCACTTCCACCGGCAGACCTGCCAGCGTGCTGCTCAACGATTCGTCAGGCTGGATCTGCACACGAATATCGGACGACAGATCGGCCGGGCTCAGGGCAGTGGCGTTGACGATCTTGCCGCTGTGCGTGGTGTTTTCACCGGCCACCTGGAAGTTGACGCGAGCACCCGGCTGCACGTCGGAGAACTGGCGATAGGTGAAGCGGGCGTCGACGTTGGCGGCCACGTTGCGCGGGATCATCTGGAAGATCACCTGACCTTTGCTGGCGTACTGACCGTCGGCGACCAGTTGCTTGCCGACGACGCAATCACAGGGGCTGGTCATGGTCCCGGCCAGTTGGCGACCGAACAGTTCTTCGATCTTCGCCGGCTGCATTTCATTCGGGTCGAGGTTGCCTTTGAGCATATCCAGCATGCTGGTGTTGAACGTGGCCAGCGGTGCACCTTTGGCAACCTGGCCGTTAGGCGCGACCAGGCTGGTCATGGTGCCTTCACGCGGCATCGTCACATCCAAGGTCGGTACGCTGACGAGACCGGAAGTGGAATGGCTGACGAAGTACATGCCGTAAACGGATTTCGCGACGAAACCGAACGCCACCAGGCCCACGACGAAGATACCGGCGCTGAACGTGACCGCACGCAGGCGACCGAATGCGCTCAGGCCGCTGCCGCTGTCCTTGACCTTGCGTGCCTTGGTGAAATTGTCGCGCTGCAGGGTAGCGAGCACTTCGCCCATGCTGACGATGTCGCCTGACAGGTGCGAGGTGATCAGGTGACGCAGGGTAGCGATGTCCTGAGCTTCCAGATGCTGGAACTGGCAACCGACGCGGCCGCTGGCCGAATCGACGGAACGGACCTGCAATTCGACGTCCATCGCCAGTCCGAGATTGTCGATCAGGAATTGCAAACGGCCCTTGATCACTTGACCGGGGGTCAGCTTCAGGTTGCTTGGCGCCACGAAGCTAAGGCCACCGGCGGAAAGATCTTCGATACGCACAAGCGGCGCGTTCGGCTGACCGTTGAGCAGGCGCAGCTTGGCTGGGATCTTGACCCGTGCGTGCTGGCGCTGGGCTTCGGATTCATGGACGACGTTTGCATTCACGGCTGTATTCATGGCGGTAATTCCTGATTAATCAAGTTGATCCATTGGTGCGGTCAGAGACCCGTCAGACCATTGTCAGCAGCACGGCAACGAAGATGCTGCCAGCCGAGAAAGTCATGGTTCGAGACGACCAGGTGTTGAACCAACCCTGGAAGCTGGCCATGTCGCGGCTCAGTTTGGTGTCCTGGCGTGTCCAGGACTGGCGGTCGAGGCGGAAGAAGACGTAGATCTTCATCAGTGCGCCGACGATCTGGTTGTAATAGAGAATTACGGGATAGGCAGGGCCGATCTTGTGTCCCGAGCAGGACAGCAGCAGCGTCAGGATCAGGCGCGTAATGCCGATCCACAGCAGGTAGGCCAGCAGTACACTCACGCCGTACTTGAAGCTTGCGAGCACGGCAACGGTCAGCCCCAGGATCGAGGTCCACATGGACACACGCTGGTCGAACAGTACGATGCTGGTGAACACACCCAGACGGCGGACACCCAGACCCAGCGCGCGCGAGTTCTGGCGCAGGTTGTTGCCGTACCAGCGATACATCAGCTTGCGACTGGCCTTGAGGAAGCTCTTCTCCGGCGGATGCTCGACCGTGTTGATCGCGGCGTCCGGTACGTAGAAGGTGTCGTAACCCAGGCGCATCAGGCTGAACCAGCTGGACTTGTCGTCGCCGGTCAGAAACTTGAAGCGGCCCAGACGCCAGTGCTGCAGCGAGTCGCTTTCGACGTCTGCGATGAAGGCGGGGTCGGTGACCACCGTGGCGCGGAAGACCGACATGCGTCCGGTCATGGTCAGTACGCGTTTGGACAGGGCCATCGAACACATGTTGATGTGACGCTGAGCGAAGCGCAGCTTGTGCCACTCGCTCATGATGTAGCCGCCGCGCACCTCACAGAATTCGTTGGTGGTCAGGCCGCCGACGTTGCCGAACAACTGGAACCACGGCACGGTTTTCTTCACCACGCCTTCGGCCAGGACAGTGTCACCATCGATTACGGCAACCACCGCACGGTCGTCCGGTATGTGACGCGAGATGGCGCGGAAACCGAAGGCCAGACCGTCACGCTTGCCGGTGCCGGCGATACGTACGAAGTCCAGTGTCACGTGCTTGGGCGGGTTGTGCTTGGCCCACATCGCCTTGACCAGCAACTCATCGGACATTTCAACCAGCGAGCAGACAACAGTGGTCGGGTAGCCACAAGCGATGGCTTCGCGGATTACCGAGCTGTAGACCTGAGCGGTGGTCAGCGCGTCGATACGAAAGCTGGTGACCATCAGGAACACGTGAGACGGGTCGGCCGCCTTGCCCAACTTGCGTACTTTGCGGCGCAAGTGTGGATAAACGATGTAGAGAAAGATCATGCCGCGCACAAAGTGCGTTGCGCCCATCGAGTAACGCCAGATACCAACGATACCCACCAGGAAAATAAAGTCTTTGGACTGCGAGTCGAACAGAGTTGCCGGCAGCGCCATTGCGATGGCAGCCAGCAAACTTAAATAAAACAACCAACCGGCGGCCTGAAGAAAGCCATGTCTGAGCCTGTGCATAGTCGGATCCCTAAAATCAGTTGCAAGCCGCGAGCTTCAAGCCACAAGTCCAAGCGAAATGCTTAGGACCTGAGGCCTGGGGCTGGCTTTAAATACTTGTCGCTTGAAGCTGGCAGCTTGCCGCTGCTTTACCAGCAGATGCCTTCGGTCTGACCGTTCTCGGTGGTGGTACCGGTCATGAAGCCGACGAGATCGATGACTTTCTTACCGGCCGGAGCGTTGTTGGCCAGGGCACGGAAACGCTCGTCGCGGTTGCCGAGAATGATCACGTCGGAGTTGTCGATCACTGCATCGAAATCCGAGTTGAGCAGGGACGAAACGTGCGGGATCTTCGACTCGATATAGTCCTTGTTGGCGCCGTGGACACGGGCATATTCGACGTTGCTGTCGTAGATGCTCAGGTCGAAACCTTTACCGATCAGCATCTCGGCCAGTTCAACCAGCGGGCTTTCGCGCAGGTCGTCGGTGCCGGCCTTGAAGCTCAGACCCAGCAGCGCGACTTTGCGGGTGTCGCTCGCCGCGACGATGTCGAAGGCGTTCTGCACCTGGGACACGTTGCTGCGCATCAGGGAGTTGAGCAGCGGCGCTTCGACGTCCAGGGAGCTTGCGCGGTAGGTGAGGGCGCGCACGTCTTTCGGCAGGCAGGAACCGCCGAATGCGAAGCCTGGACGCATGTAGTACTGCGACAGGTTCAGCGATTTGTCCTGGCAGACCACGTCCATCACTTCGCGGCCGTCGACGCCGACCGCCTTGGCGATGTTGCCGATTTCGTTGGCGAAGGTGACCTTGGTCGCGTGCCAGACGTTACAGGTGTACTTGATCATCTCGGCAACGGCGATGTCCTTGCGGATGATCGGTGCGTCGAGCTCTTCGTACAGCGATTGCAGAACGTCGCCGGACGCCTTGTCGAACTCGCCGATTACGGTCATCGGAGGATGGTCGTAGTCCTTGATCGCAGTGCTTTCACGCAGGAACTCGGGGTTTACGGCAACGCCGAAATCGACGCCGGCCTTCTTGCCCGAGCAATCTTCCAGAATAGGAATGACCACGTTGGCGACGGTGCCCGGCAGAACGGTGCTGCGCACGACGATGGTGTGGCGGGAGGTTTTTTCACGCAGTACGAAACCGATTTCGCGGCATACCGATTCGATGAAGTCCAGTTCCAGGTCGCCGTTTTTCTTGCTAGGGGTGCCGACGCAGATCATCGACAGGTCGGTGGCACGAATTGCCTCCGAAAAGTCGGTGGTGCCGCGCAGTTTGCCGTTCTTGATACCGTTTTCCAGAAGCTCGCCCAGACCCGGCTCTACGATCGGAGATTTGCCCTGATTGATCAGATCGATCTTGGCGCTGGAAATATCCACACCAACCACATCATGACCACGTGCCGAGAGGCAGCCGGCACATACTGCACCGACATAGCCCAAACCAAAGATGCTGATATGCATCGTAATCTCCTCGATTTTTACGCCATTAGTTGGCTGGATATAAGTACTGTCTAACAAGTTTCGCGCACTCGTCCGCACAACAAGTTAATGTCGTGACACAAGCACAGGCAGAATTTAATAGGAGCGACCTGTTTCGTCAGGCGGGCTCGAATGTTACAGATTTCAAGCGTCGGGTAGCCCATATATATATGTATGAGTTCCCGATCTGGGATATGGCATAACACTCCACCGGATGGTTGCGAGTCGCTGCCGCGCCTCTGGCTCAGGGCTTGTGGCCATGATTCAGTATTATCCTGCTCGTCAGTGGCTTTCAGCACCCGATTGGTGCTTGCTCGACCTATCTCAACTAGTTTGGTGCGTCCTCTCCGTGTACGTACCACAAGACCGGGTTGGTCTTACTACGTTGACTTGTAACTTTCAGATCTGTCCTTATGCCATGTAAGAGATGTCTCACAAGGTGGACGAGAATTGTTACGGGATGTAGGAGCGTGAGGTTTCCCTATAAGTTCCTGGCCGCTCGTCCTCTTTTCGAGAATTTTCAATACAGCTTCGATATTGAAGATGGTTGCATTGTGATAGCACTTTCGGTTTAGTCCTTTGTATTAAGGGGTTAGGGGAAGCGCATCTAAATCTGCCACTAGTGTGATAAGGCGATACGCCATTACAAAAAAAAGTTGTTAAATTTTTGAGAAAATCCTCGGGACTTTAAGGGGTGTCTGGTTATTGGCGCCAAGCCGTTGTCGTTGATGCCGTTCGTCTGGAAAAACGGCTAATTGGGAACTTGGAAAGTTGGAAGGAAGAGGGCTGTTTTGGTGCGCTGGCGTACTTTGCCTTTCTTGTGGATTGGAGGCGGGGCTAAGTTGGGGATGTATATCGGGTGTTTCGAATGGCACGGATTAAATCCCGCCGCTGGGAGGCGTAACCGCAGCACGGCTTGCCGGAGGTGGCATCCGCGAGACCGCTACAGCTGGCGAGCCGGGCTGCTATAGCGGATGTGTGTGGGTTGCAGAAATCAGAGCCCCTTGCAAAACCTGCGGGAGCCGGCTTGCTGGCGAACGCAGAGTGTCAGACAGCGCATTTGTGACTGACCTGCCGCGTTCGCCAGCAGGCCGGCTCCTACTAGCACGGTGGCGTATCCGGGCTTGGCTTTCAGGCGTCAGCTTCATCCCTGAGGAAGATCAGCTTGTCTGCGGTGGATAGATCTTTGCTGAATCGGTATCCCTGCGCATCGAACTGTTTCAGGTGTTCTGGCTTGTCGATGCGCTCGGAGATCACGAATCGGCTCATCATGCCGCGCGCTTTTTTGGCGTAGAAGCTGATGATCTTGTACTGCCCGTTTTTCTGATCGCGGAATTCGGTGTCGATGACGCGTGCCTTGAGAGCTGGGCGTTTGACAGCCGAGAAGTATTCATTGGAGGCGAGGTTGAGCAGGATGTCGTCGCCCTGTTCCGCCAGGGCTTCATTGAGCCATTCGCTGATGCGATTGCCCCAGAACGCATAAAGATCCTTGCCACGGGCGTTGGTCAGTTTGGTGCCCATCTCCAGACGATAAGGCTGCATGAGGTCTAGGGGGCGCAGCAGCCCATAGAGGCCCGAGAGCATGCGCAGGTGTTGCTGGGCGTAATCCAGGTCTGTTTCGCCGAGGGTCTCAGCGTCCAGGCCGGTGTACACGTCACCCTTGAATGCCAGGATTGCCTGTTTGGCGTTTCTCGGCGTGAAGGCCGGGGTCCAGCTGCCGAAGCGGGCCGCATTCAAGCCTGAAAGTTTGTCGGAAAGGTGCATCAGCTCGCCAATCTGCGCCGGGCTCAATTCGCGCAGTTGTGTGATCAACTCCTGCGCGTGATCCAGATATTGAGGCTGAGTGAAGCGTTCGGTGGTCGGCGGTGTTTCGAAATCGAGGGTTTTCGCCGGGGATATCACCATCAGCATGCGGTCGTCTCCTTTAATCGTGGGGGCGATTCTAGGGGTTGCGCGCGGATGACTCCAGCTATGGTGGTGATAGGTGCAGCACAATGCTTGCGCTGATCTCTCGTGGGAGCCGGCCTGCTGGCGAGCCGGGCCAGTCAGTCACCTATCTGTAACTGACCCGACGCATTCGCCAGCAAGCCGGCTTCTGCAGTTCTGAGGCGCTCTTGCGGCTCCAGCATGCAAATCCGCTATAGTGCCTCGCCGGTTTCGGCCTCTTTGTTCAAGGATTGGGAGCACGTCGTTTTGCGCATGTTGTTATTGATCGGTGCCTGTCTGCTGGGGCTCAACGCTCAGGCGGCGACCGGGGATATCGCGACGATCGATCGCAGTGTCTGGCCTGAAGCCCTGGAGACCCCGCAATTGTTCGATGTGGCTTCCCGTGCCCAGATCCTCAGCTTCGCCCACCAGTTACTGGAGAGTGAGAACCTCAGCGATATTCAACTGGCCGATCGGCTGGGACTCCGCCAACTCAATATGGCGACGGTGAATCTGATTCGGAACCGTCTGTGGGCGCGTCTGTTCGATAACTGGAAAGCCGCCGAGCAATCCTGTGAAGCCGATGCGTCTTTCTGTGTGCTGGTCGACGACGTGCCGATGCTGCGTCAGCGCGCGGCGGAGTACAAAGTCGCCGATGACTCCTTTTATGCGCGCTGGGCGGCGCCCGCCGACGCCTTCAGCCAGCGTTACCTGAACGAATTGCTGCGCATGGCGGCGCTGTTCCCGCAGACCAGCAGTGAAGTCGAACGCTACAACTCGGACGAGCTCAGTGGCGATGAAATGCCGGATCGCACCTTTCTGCTCAATTTCGAGAGCGGTCCGACGGCCGCCGATGGCGCGACCGACTGGTTGGCCGATTTCATGCGCCAACAGAAGATCAACGCCACATTCTTTGTCCTTGGCAAGAGTCTGCAAAGTCGTATCGACAGCACCTCGCCCCAGGCGCTGCAGACCCTCTACCGTCAGCAGTGTGTCGGCCTGCAGGGTTGGGAATATCGCTCTCACGCCCATTGGAACGGCTGGCAGGACTCCATCGAACGCACCGCGACGCTGACCCAGCAGATGCTGCCGGACAATTTTGTCCCGCTGTTCCGCCCGCCTTACGGGCATCGCCGGGCCGACAGCGCGCAATTTTTCCGCGATCAACAGCTGCGCGTTTCGCTCTGGAACATCGATTCCCAGGACGCAACCGGACGTATCAGCGCCGAGCAGACCGCGCACCGGGTGCTGACCCTGATGTTGCTGTGGCGTCGCGGCAATATCGTTTTCCACGACACCACCGACAAGGCGCAACAGGCCGTGCCGTGGCTGATGGCCAATCTCGCGCAGAGCGGGATTTCGTGGGAGGACTGTCATATTTATCCTCAGCAACTGTCGGACGAAGCCGATCAGGACGCGCCCGGGGACGAGGACAGCGATGAACCGGAAGATCAGCAGCCTGCAGATCAGCCGCAGCAGTCCACCGATCAGGCTGAAGAGCCCGGAGAACAAGGGGAGTAGGGTAGACGTTAGGCAGGGACGGTCGGATTTTCGCGAGGGTTTCTCGCCGACCGGACTTCCGAATGTAAACGCGTGGGAGGCATCCGCCAAGGGCTATTCGTCATGCTGTGAAATAAACTTCAAATTCCAATCAAAACGCTTTTTTATGTCATCGGTTTTGCGGTATTACGACAACAGACCGCCGAACCCTGCAACACAGGTGGCGTCACCCAGACCCCACTTTGCGCAATTCCCTCCTGCTATGGGTTTGTACGAAAAGTCGGCGAGCGAAGGCCAGGCAAGGCAAAAACAGGCGAGGAAGCGGAGTTTAGGCTCCTAAATGAGCATTCCGAGCCGGTTTTAACGCAGCATGGCCGAGCGCAGCCACTTTTCGTACGAAGCCTCAAGGATGGGAGCCTCGGCGGCCTTTTATTAGCGCAGCATCGCTATGTGTTGCGTTATCTGGCTTCTACAAAGGTGAGCGAGTATGGATGACCACGGACGCACCCCTTCCTCTAACCAGCCAATCCTCTATGTGCTCGATACCAACGTTTTGATTCACGATCCAAACGCACTGCTGAATTTCGAAGAACACCACGTCGCAATCCCCATGACTGTCCTGGAAGAACTGGACAAGCTCAAGGCGGGCAAACACTCGGTCGCCGCTGAATGCCGCCAGGCTATCCGGCTGATCGACAAGACACTTGGCGAAGCGACCCCGGAGGAGGTCGAGCAAGGCGTACCGATCGATCGCGGTACAGGCGTTTTCAAGGGTTACCTGTCCATCCTGATGAGCAAGCGTGAAGAACCCAACAGTCTTCTACCGGAACACCTGAACGACAACATCATCATCAACCAGTTGATCGACATGCACGCGCGCAAGAAGGAAGTGCGCATCGTGCTGGTCACCAAAGACATCAACATGCGCCTCAAGGCACGTGCTTGTGGCATAGAAGCCGAGGACTACAGCACCGACCAGTTGGTCGACGACGTGTCGATGTTGTCGCGCGGCTACCACACCATGACCGGTTCCTTCTGGGACCGCGTGAGCAAGGTCGATACCCGTCAGGATCATGGCCGCACTTGGCATAAAGTGCAGATGACGGAACAGATTCCGGCGGTTCACATCAATGAGTTCATCATCGATGAGCAGGGCTTCGTCGGTTGGGTCAAAGGCGTCAAACCCGATGAGTTGCTGTTGCTGGACATGCACCAGGAGCCGCTGCTCCATCAGGAAGCCTGGGGCCTGAAACCGCGTGACATCTATCAGGGGCTGGCGTTGTTTGCGCTGCTCGATCCCGACATCCACCTGGTCAATCTGTCCGGCGCCGCGGGCTCGGGCAAGACCATCCTGGCGCTGGCCGCTGCCATCGAGCAGACCATGGTCAGCAAACGTTATCGCCGCATCATCGCCACGCGCAGCGTGCAGGGCCTCGATCAGGAGATCGGCTTCCTCCCCGGCACCGAGGCGGAAAAGATGGAACCGTGGCTTGGCGCTATCACCGACAACCTGGAAGCGCTGCACATGGATGACGAGAACACCCATGGCAGTGTCGATTACATCCTCAGCAAGGTGCCGCTGCAGTTCAAATCACTCAACTACATTCGAGGCCGCAGTTTCCAGCAAAGCCTGATTCTGATCGATGAGTGCCAGAACCTCACCCCGCACCAGATGAAAACCATCATCACCCGTGCCGGTGCCGGCTCCAAAGTGGTCTGCCTGGGCAACCTGGCGCAGATCGATACTCCTTACCTGTCAGCCACCAGTTCTGGCCTGACCTACCTGACGGAGCGTTTCAAGGATTTCCCCAGTGGCGTGCACATCACCCTGCAAGGGGTTCCACGCTCGATTCTCGCCGAGTATGCGGAGAGCCATCTGTAAAAACGCTGCTCGATCCTGTGGGCGCCGAATGTCGGCGCCCATTTCCAACCCTGTAGCGGTCCGGCTTGCCGTCGGTGCGCCGTTGAAATCGCTGCCGTCGGGCCAGCCGGACCGTTACAGGGTGCCTCGCCAAATCCTTTGTAGGAGCCGGCTTGCTGCGAATGCGGCGGGTCATCCACATCTATGTTGACTGACCTGCAGTACTCGCCAGCAAGTCGGCTCCTACAGTTCCGCGTTTACAAGCGCTACAATCCCGACTCCTGTCCAGGAGTCATCCCGTGCTTACTCATCTCGATTCCCAAGGTCGCGCCAATATGGTCGACGTCACCGAAAAAGCCGTGACGTCCCGTGAAGCCGTGGCCGAAGCGCGCGTGCGCATGCTTCCCGAAACCCTGCAAATGATCGTTGCCGGCGGCCATCCGAAAGGGGATGTATTCGCGGTGGCACGTATCGCCGGGATTCAGGCGGCGAAGAAAACCAGCGACCTGATCCCACTGTGCCACCCGCTGATGCTGACCAGCGTCAAGGTCGAGCTCAACGCCGAAGGCACTGACACCGTACACATCGTCGCCCGTTGCAAACTCTCCGGGCAGACCGGTGTGGAAATGGAAGCGCTGACCGCTGCGAGCGTCGCCGCGCTGACGATCTATGACATGTGCAAGGCAGTAGACCGTGGCATGGTCATCGAGCACGTGCGGCTGCTGGAAAAACTCGGCGGCAAGAGCGGCCATTTTGTGGCCGACGACCAGGTGGGGGCGCAATGACTATTCATGTTCAGGTTCAATTCTTCGCCCGTTTCCGCGAGACGCTGGGCACTGAAAGCGAAAATATCGAAGGCGATTTCGCCACAGTCGACGCCGTGCGTCAGCACCTGTTGCAGCGCGGCGGCGTGTGGGAAGTACTGAGCGAGCAGAGCATCATGTGCGCGCGCAATCAGGAACTCTGCTCGCTCGACGAGCCCGTGAAGCCTGGGGACGAAGTGGCGTTCTTTCCGACCGTTACCGGAGGTTGAGCATGGCCATTCGTGTGCAGGCTTCGGCGTTCGACCCAGGGGTTGAGGTCAACGCGATGCATGATGCCAATGTGGGTGTCGGTGCGGTGGTGAGCTTCGTCGGCTACGTTCGGGATTTCAACGATGGCCGGGACGTGTCGGGGATGTTTCTGGAACACTATCCGGGCATGACAGAAAAGGCGTTGGGCAAAATTGTCGATGAGGCACAGCAGCGCTGGCCGTTGCTCAAGGTCGAGGTGCTGCACCGTGTCGGTGCGCTCGAGCCGGGAGAGCCGATTGTCTTTGTCGGAGTTGCCAGCGCTCATCGTCAGGCGGCATTCGAGACCTGCGATTTCGTGATGGATTATCTGAAGACCCGTGCGCCGTTCTGGAAGAAGGAGAACACTTCAGAAGGGCCGCGCTGGGTGGAAGGGCGGGAGAGCGATCACCAGGCGGCGGATCGCTGGAAATAATCGGCTTGCCGGCCGGACGCAAAAACAATGTGGGAGCGAATTCATTCGCGATACGGTGGCGCTGCCGAAAATCTCTATCGGCTGTACCAGCCTCTCGCGAATGACTTCGCTCCCAGAGTTCAAAGCAGCGCCGTATTTGAAGAACGGGCGGGATCACTCCGCCGCAGGCTGTACCTTTGGCCGACGCACCACAGCTCGCAGCAACTCGGTCGGCGGCGTTTCGCAGCTGATTTTGCGACCCAGCTTCTCTTCAATGGACGGCAGCTGATACGAGTCGTCTTCCCCCGCAAAGCTGATCGACACCCCATCCGCCCCGGCGCGACCGGTACGCCCGATGCGGTGTACGTAATCGTCCGGCACTTCTGGCAGGGTGAAGTTGATCACGTGGCTGATGCCATCGATATGAATCCCGCGACCGGCAACGTCAGTCGCCACCAACACACGAATCTTGCCTTCGCGAAAGCCTTCCAGCGTCTTGATACGTTTGTGCTGCGGAACATCGCCGGACAACTGCGCAGCGTTGACGCCATCGCGCACCAGACGCTCTTCAATGCGCCGCACTTCGTCCTTGCGGTTGGCAAAGACCATCACCCGCGACCAGCCGTTGTCGTTGATCAGGTTATAGAGCAGCTTGTACTTGTCAGCCGAAGCGACGGCATAGATGTGCTGCTCGACGTTGTCGCTGGCAACGTTTTCCGACTCGATCTCAACGATTGCAGGGTCGGTGGTCCATTGCTTGGCGAGGTTCATGACGTCATCAGTGAAGGTCGCCGAGAACAACAGCGTCTGCCGCTCGCCCTTGTGCGGGGTCTGCCGAATGATCGAGCGCACTTGAGGGATGAAACCCATATCGAGCATGCGGTCTGCTTCGTCCAGCACCATCACCTCGACCATGTCCAGATGCACTTCGCCGCGCTGGTTGAAGTCCAGCAAACGGCCGGGAGTGGCCACCAGGATGTCGCAATGACGGGCTTCGAGCTGCTTGAGCTGTTTGTCGAAGTCCATACCACCGACGAACGTCATGACGTTGAGGTCGGTGTATTTGGTCAATGCCGCGGCATCCTTGGCGATCTGCACCACCAACTCGCGGGTCGGCGCGATGATCAGCGCCCGGGGCTCGCCCATATAGCGTTCTTTCGGCGGCGGAGTCTGGGTCAGTTGAGTGATGATCGAGATCAGAAAGGCTGCGGTTTTACCGGTCCCGGTCTGCGCGCGACCGATCGCGTCCTTGCCCTTGAGCGTGAAACCCAGCACGCCCGCCTGAATCGGCGTGCAATACGGAAAGCCCAGATCCTGAATGGCGTGCATCAGCTCTGGCGCCAATGGGAAGTCATGAAAGCGGGTTTTGCCTTCCTGAGGCTCAACGACGAACTCATCGACACTCCACGGCGCTACGACAGGCTTCGGTGCGCGCTCGCGGCGTGGGCGTTCGGTCTTGGGGCGTGAACGCGCAGGCTGGCTGATGACCTGCGTTTCTGCCGCAGGCGCAACAGATGTGGTGGTTTCCTGGTAAGTGCCTTCGGTCGGACTCTTGGAAACGGGGAGAGGAGCAGCTGGCGCGAGCTGCTCAGCCTCGCTTTTACCGAACATTTTTTTAAGTGCTTTGAGCACGGTCATCTCATCGATTGATTAAGGAATATACGCCGGGCAGTGTAAAGCAAGAACCCGGCGCGGCGTAGTGCCATACCAAATCCGCCAGACAAAAGAAAGGAACAAATGAGCTGCTCAGCGCAGCCGATCCCCGAGCCAGACGCCTATATCGGCAATTTCCTGCGGTAACACTTCGTGGCCCATTGGGTATTCCTGCCATGTGGCGGTGACGCCCTGGGCTTTCAGATGCTCGTAGGCGGTCCGGCCCATCGCGTTGTGCACGACTTCATCGTAGATGCCATGCAAGCAATGCACCGGAATGCGCTGCTGACTGGCTGACAGGCTCATCTGTTCGCTAAACGTCGGACCATAGGTGGACAGAGCCAAGACCCCGCCCAGCGGGCCTTGCCAGCGCAGAAAGGCGGTGTGCAGCACGACCGCGCCGCCCTGGGAGAAGCCTGCCAGAAAGATTCTGGCCGGGTCGATGCCGCTGTCCCGTTGCTCCTCGATCAGGGCAAGAATGCGCTGGGCCGAGGCTTCCAACTGATCACGGTCAATGGCGCGCGCCGGACTCATGGCCTTGATGTCGTACCAGCTGGGCATCTCATAACCGCCATTAACGGTAACCGCGCGGGTCGGCGCTTGCGGAAGAATGAAGCGGGTGGTGAGCAATGACTGCTGCAGCGCTTCGGCCACAGGCAGAAAGTCGTAGCGGTCTGCACCCAGGCCGTGCAGCCAGATAACGCAGGCGTCGACCGTTTTTTCAGGCTCAATGATCAAGGGTTCGCTCATGTGCGCTCCATTTGTGTGCGGATGCTCTGGGCTCATGCTCCAGGGCGGTGCGCGTACGTATTCAGATATGAAAGAAGATGTCGCAAGGTTACAAGTTTTGATCTTGACCTGTCGCTAATTCGAGTTTGCCACCATGGTGGTACGAGCTTTGCTACAAATCAGTCGGAGTGAAGGCGCTCACCTCGGCGGTAACACTACTAGGCTATTAATCACGCGACCTATTGTTACGCCGAGGCAGCATGGAGTCCATCGACAGGATCTCCGGCACGATTCGCCTTGATCCCTTGAGGGTCAGGGACATCATGGGGCTTCAGTCCATCTGATCCGAACGAGCCTATTACACGGTGGACGAGACGCCAGATGCCGGTCTCGGATTCGGTTCCTGCGTCGCATGACCCAAAAACAAGCCAGCACGGGTCATGAATGCCTCACAAGGGTGCGACGGACTAAAGCTCCCACACAACAAAGAGCAAACTGGAGGTTTGAATGAAGATGTTGAAATCCACCCTGGCTGTAGTAGCCGCCGCAGCAGCGCTCGGCATGACCGGTTTCGCTCAAGCGGGCGCAAAACTGGATGCCATCCAAAAGAAAGGCTTCATCCAGTGCGGCGTGAGCGACGGTTTGCCAGGCTTCTCGGTACCTGACAAAAGCGGCACCATTCAAGGTATCGATGCGGACTTCTGCCGCGCAGTCGCGGCTGCCGTTTTTGGCGACGCCAAGAAAGTGAAATTCAGCCAGCTGAACGCCAAAGAGCGTTTTACTGCGCTGCAGTCCGGCGAAATCGACATCCTGTCGCGTAACACCACCTGGACCAGCTCCCGCGACGCGAGTATGGGTCTGGTGTTTCCAGGCTTCGTCGCTTACTACGACGGCGTTGGCTTCCTGGCCAGCAACAAGCTGGGCGTGAAAAGTGCCAAGGAGCTGGATGGCGCGACCATCTGTATCCAGGCCGGTACCACCACCGAGCTGAACGTCTCCGACTACTTCCGCGCCAACAACCTCAAATACACCCCGATCACCTTCGACACCTCCGACGAAAGCGCCAAGTCGCTGGAATCCGGTCGTTGCGACGTGCTGACCTCCGACAAATCGCAGCTCTACGCACAACGCTCCAAGCTGGCTAATCCGAAGGACTACATCGTTCTGCCTGAAACCATTTCCAAAGAGCCTCTGGCGCCGGTTGTCGCCCGTGGTGACGACGAGTGGACATCCATCGTTCGCTGGGTTGGCTACGCGCTGCTGAACACTGAAGAAGCTGGCGTGACGTCGAAGAACGTCGAAGCTGAAGCCAAATCCACCAAGAACCCTGACGTGGCCCGTCTGTTGGGTGCCGACGGTGACTACGGTCCGCAGCTGAAACTGCCGAAAGACTGGGTCGTCAAGATCGTTGCTCAAGTCGGTAACTACGGCGAAATCTTCGAGAAGAACCTGGGTAAAGGCACTCCTCTGGAAATCGACCGTGGCATGAACGCTCTGTGGACCAACGGCGGCATTCAATACGCACCACCAGTGCGTTGATTGACCTGTACCCGGCTGCGTGATCCGCAGCCGGGTGCTTCGTTGCATTTCTTCTGGGGCACTCCATGCAAAATCAAATCAGCGCACCCAAGCAGAGGCTAACCCTCAGCGATCCCAAAGTGCGTGCGTGGCTATTTCAGATAATCACGGTTATCGCAGTAGTCGCGATGGGTTGGTATCTGTTCGATAACACTCAAACCAACCTGCAACACCGGGGCATCACGTCAGGTTTCGGTTTCCTTGAAAACAGCGCCGGCTTCGGCATCGCGCAGCACCTGATTCCGTTCAAGGAGTCGGACTCGTATTCACGTGTTTTCCTCATCGGCTTACTCAACACGCTGCTGGTGACTTTCATCGGCGTGATTCTCGCGACCCTGCTCGGCTTCATCGTCGGCGTGGCGCGTCTGTCCAACAACTGGATCATCAACAAGCTGGCGACGGTCTACGTCGAAGTTTTCCGCAACATTCCGCCACTGCTGCAGATTCTGTTCTGGTACTTCGCGGTGTTCCTGACCCTGCCAGGCCCTCGCGCAGCACACGGCTTCTTCGGTTCGTTCTTCGTCAGCAGTCGCGGTCTGAACATGCCGGCCGCGATTGCGACCGACGCTGCCTGGCCGTTCGTGATCAGCATGGTGCTGGCCATCGTCGCCATCGTGTTCATGGCGAAATGGGCGAACAAGCGCTTTGAAGCCACTGGCGTCCCGTTCCACAAGTTCTGGGCGGGCCTGGCGCTGTTCATCGTGATCCCGGCGCTGTGCGCGCTGATCTTCGGGGCGCCGGTGCATTGGGAGATGCCAGAGCTCAAAGGCTTCAACTTCGTGGGCGGCTGGGTATTGATCCCTGAACTGCTCGCCCTGACCCTGGCATTGACGGTCTACACCGCGGCGTTCATCGCCGAAATCGTGCGTTCGGGCATCAAGTCGGTCAGCCACGGCCAGACCGAAGCGGCGCGGTCGCTGGGCTTGCGTCCGGGCCCGACCCTGCGCAAGGTCATCATCCCGCAAGCACTGCGGGTGATCATTCCGCCACTGACCAGCCAATACCTGAACCTGGCGAAGAACTCTTCGCTGGCCGCCGGTATCGGTTATCCGGAAATGGTTTCGCTGTTCGCCGGCACCGTATTGAACCAGACCGGTCAGGCCATCGAAGTCATTGCCATCACCATGAGCGTGTACCTGGCGATCAGTATCAGCATTTCCCTGCTGATGAACTGGTACAACAAGCGCATTGCGCTGATCGAGCGGTGAGGAAACGCGCATGACACCCCATACTTTCAAACCTGACATGCCACCGCCGAGCAAAGTCTTCGGCCCGGTGGCATGGATGCGCCAGAACCTGTTCTCGAGCTGGATCAACACGCTGTTGACCCTGTTCGCGATCTATCTGATCTGGCTGGTGATTCCACCCCTGTTGAGCTGGACGATCTTCGACGCCAACTGGGTCGGCACTACCCGCGCCGACTGCACCAAGGCCGGCGCCTGCTGGGTGTTCATCGAGCAGCGCTTCGGCCAGTTCATGTACGGCTACTACCCGCAGGAACTGCGCTGGAGGGTCGACCTGACCGTCTGGCTGGCGATCATCGGTGCCGCACCACTGTTCATCAAAGCCATGCCACGCAAGGCGGTCTACGGCCTGAGCTTTCTGGTGATCTACCCGATCGTTGCCTATTTTCTGCTGCACGGCGGGATCTTCGGCATGGCCGAAGTGGCGACCAGCCAGTGGGGCGGGCTGATGCTGACGCTGGTCATCGCGACCGTGGGTATCGCCGGTGCGCTGCCGCTGGGCGTGATCCTGGCGCTGGGCCGTCGCTCCGACATGCCGGCGATTCGCGTGATCTGCGTGACCTTCATCGAGTTCTGGCGCGGCGTACCGCTGATTACCGTACTGTTCATGTCCTCAGTGATGCTGCCGTTGTTCCTGCCTGAAGGCATGAACTTCGACAAGCTGCTGCGTGCCCTGATCGGCGTGATCATGTTCCAGTCGGCGTACGTGGCCGAAGTGGTGCGCGGCGGCATGCAGGCCATTCCCAAGGGGCAGTATGAAGCGGCCGCGGCCATGGGCCTGGGCTACTGGCGTCGCATGGGCCTGGTGATTCTGCCGCAAGCCCTGAAGCTGGTGATTCCCGGTCTGGTAAACACGGTGATTGCGCTGTTCAAGGACACCAGTCTTGTGATCATCATCGGCCTGTTCGACCTGCTCAACAGCGTCAAGCAAGCTGCCGCCGACCCGAACTGGCTCGGCATGGCGACCGAGGGTTACGTCTTCGCGGCCCTGGTGTTCTGGATCTTCTGTTTCGGCATGTCCCGCTACTCCATGCACCTGGAGCGTAAGTTGGACACAGGCCACAAGCGTTAGGAGTTATGTGATGAGTGAAGCTATCAGCAAGCCTCTGGGCGCCGAAGGCATGATCCGGATGGAAGGCGTACACAAGTGGTATGGCCAGTTCCACGTATTGAAAGATATCAACCTGAACGTGCGTCAAGGTGAGCGTATCGTCTTATGCGGCCCGTCGGGCTCTGGCAAGTCGACTACCATTCGCTGCCTCAATCGTCTGGAAGAGCATCAGCAAGGTCGCATCGTCGTCGATGGCACCGAGCTGACTTCGGACCTTAAGCAGATCGAGACCATCCGCCGCGAGGTCGGCATGGTGTTCCAGCACTTCAACCTGTTCCCGCACCTGACCATCCTGCAGAACTGCACGCTGGCGCCGATGTGGGTGCGCAAGATGCCGAAGAAAAAGGCCGAAGAAATCGCCATGCACTATCTGGAGCGCGTACGCATTCCGGAGCAGGCGCATAAATACCCGGGCCAGCTGTCAGGCGGCCAGCAGCAGCGTGTGGCCATTGCCCGCGCCCTGTGCATGAAGCCGAAAATCATGCTGTTCGACGAGCCGACTTCGGCCCTTGACCCGGAAATGGTGAAAGAGGTTCTGGACACCATGGTCGGCCTGGCGGAAGAAGGCATGACCATGCTCTGCGTGACCCACGAAATGGGCTTCGCCCGCACCGTGGCCAACCGTGTGATCTTCATGGACAAAGGCGAAATCGTCGAGCAAGCCGCACCGAACGACTTCTTCGACAACCCGCAAAGCGACCGTACCAAGCTGTTCCTTAGCCAGATTTTGCACTGAGTTAACAGCTGCGTTTCCAAAGAGCCCGGATCTTGTGTCCGGGTTTTTTGTTTGTGGCACGTGGTGCGGCACGTACGAGAACTATGAGAGCGGATTTATCCGCGAAAAATACCGCAGGCACAAAAGATCCTCCGGACGCGCGACCGCAGGGCGAATGCATTCGCTCCCACAGGGATCGATTCGTACTTTGGCTGTGCCGCAAAACTGTACTCAATCCCCGCAAAACTTGTGTTCTCTGCCGATCTCCAACAGGATTGCACCTTTGCGCAATGCGCTGTTACACATCCTGCCTACATGAGAATCCCATGACGACCAAGGCGCCACTGGCGAGCGACACGCTATCCCATTCCCCACAACATCATGAAATCAACGAATTGCTGATCGACGCGGAGGCTGACGACGAGCAGGTTCAACAGCATCGTCCGGTGTTGAAGCGCCCCTGGTTTCTGCTGTTCGGGCTGGTGCTGGTGGCGCTGAACCTGCGTCCGGCGTTGTCGAGTATGGCGCCGTTGCTCAGTGAAGTGTCGGCGAGCCTGGGGCTGTCTGCAGCCAAAGCCGGGCTGCTGACGACCTTGCCGGTGCTGTGTCTGGGGCTGTTCGCGCCGTTGGCGCCGATTCTGGCGCGGCGCTTCGGCAGTGAGCGCGTCGTTTTGGGCATTCTGATGACGCTGACCTGCGGAATCCTGCTGCGCAGTTCATTCGGCCAGGTTGGCCTGTTCACGGGCAGCATCATGGCCGGTGCGAGTATCGGCATCATCGGCGTGCTGCTGCCGGGCATCGTCAAACGGGATTTCGCCAAACAGGCGGGCACCATGACCGGCGTCTACACCATGGCGCTTTGCCTGGGCGCGGCGGTGGCGGCAGGCTCGACGGTGCCGTTGAGTCAGCACTTTGGTGACAGCTGGACCATTGGCCTGGGCTTCTGGATCGTCCCGGCGCTTCTGGCCGCGATCTTCTGGTGGCCGCAGACTCGCCAACGTCAGGGTCAACACCAGGCGGCCTATCGCGTGCGCGGTCTGTTTCGCGACCGCCTGGCCTGGCAGGTGACGCTGTACATGGGCCTGCAATCTTCGCTGGCGTATATCGTGTTCGGCTGGCTGCCTTCGATTCTCATCGGTCGCGGCCTGACGCCCACCGAAGCGGGCCTGCTGCTGTCGGGCTCGATCATGGTTCAGTTGATCAGCTCCCTCACCGCGCCATGGCTCGCTACCCGTGGCAAGGACCAGCGATTGGCGATTCTGTTAGTCATGCTGCTGACCCTCGGCGGCCTGTTCGGCTGTCTGTATGCGCCACTCAACCAATTGTGGGTCTGGGCCGTGGTGCTGGGCTTGGGGCAGGGCGGAACGTTCAGTCTGGCGCTGACGCTGATCGTACTGCGCTCGCGCGACTCTCACGTCGCCGCCAACCTGTCTAGCATGGCCCAGGGCGTGGGTTACACCGTGGCGTCGCTCGGTCCGTTCGCGGTCGGGGTGGTGCACGACTGGACTGGCAGCTGGAGCGCAGTTGGATGGATCTTCGGCATTATTGGCGTAGCTGCGATCCTCGCGGGCATGGGCGCCGGTCGTGCGCTGTATGTGGACGTCACCAGCGAAAAAGTCTGAATCGTTGAATAGTTGTGCGGCGAATGTTCATGGCAAAACGCCGGGCCGACGCTTATCGTGAAGGCATCTTTTTTCCTGGATGCCTGCCGCATGAGCGAAATCAACCAGTGTGAGCGCAACCACGCACTGATCACCCGGTTCTACGAGGCGTTCAATCGTCTCGACGCCGAAACCATGGTCGCCTGTTACAGCGATGACGTGCTGTTCAGTGATCCGGTGTTCGGCGAGTTACGCGGCCATGAGGCAGGTGACATGTGGCGGATGCTGACGTCGCGGGCGAAGGCCTTCTCGCTGCGGTTCGACACCGTGCGGGCAGACGAACGTATCGGTGCCGCTCATTGGGTCGCCACTTACCTGTTCAGTCAGACCGGCCGCACGGTGACCAACGATATTCAGGCGCGCTTTGTCTTTCGTGATGGCAAGATCTGCGAGCATCACGACAGCTTCGATCTTTGGCGCTGGTCGCGACAGGCCCTCGGTGCGAAGGGCGCGCTGCTGGGTTGGACGCCTTTCGTGCAAGGCGCCATTCGCGCTCAGGCGCAGAAGGGGTTGAAGGCGTTTCAGGCCGGCCGGTAATGCTCTGCTAGAATCGCCGCTCCCCTGCTTACACTTTCTGATCTTCCATGACCGATATTGCTATCGTCCAAGAGCCTGTACTTGAAACCGTCAGCGTGAAGCCGTGGTTCGTTTACCTGGTTCGCGCTGCCAACGGCTCGCTGTATTGCGGCGTCAGCGATGACCCCCATCGTCGTTTCCAGAAACATCAGAGCGGCAAGGGCGCGCGCTTTTTTTACTCAAGTCCGGCTGTGGCCCTGGTCTACATCGAAGCCTGTCGCGACAAGGGCGAGGCGCTGCGTCAAGAGCGCTTGATCAAGAAGCTGCGCAAGAGCGCCAAGGAGGCGCTGGCCGCAACCGGCACTTCTGCGTTTTCAGCGAGCGACTTCAACGTACATCCGTGACCTGATCTTCCTGATGGAATGAAAACGGCCTGGCGGATGAAAGATCAAGGCGCACGATAGGCGCGTAACTGTCATTGGCGATGAGCTTGCGCTGAAAGTTTCGGGCCGGCTCGATACCTTGCGCATAGCCCGCGGCATCCAGAAAAACAGCTGAAATCTGATCCTTCAAGCCATAGCCGTCGTCCACGGTCGCCATGAGCAATTCATTCCAATAAAAATCGAAGTCGGGGTAGTGACCTTGCATGGCAATCGAGTTACGCCATCCATTCTGGCTGTCGACGTTCCACGAGCACTGCGTAGTCGTGGCATTGCTACCCAACATATCCCCGGTGTAGGCCATCCATTGTTCCAGCGTAGTGATACCGATGTCCTCGCATGAGCCCCAGGCGAATTGCGCGTTGCGATGAGGGGTATCCGGCTGCGGATGGATCTGATGGACGACCGGCTCTGCAAATCGGCTGATGCAGCCGTTGTGGAGAGGGTTACCGGCCGTTTCGGCGTCCTTGGGAAACAGGCAAATGAAGCCCGCGTCAAACCCCGGCAATCCCAGGCGATCAGCTTCGACTGCATTGCGCAAAATGAAGCCAGACGGTTGGAGCAACAGCGTCGGATGGTCATCTTTGCGAAACCATGAAAATGACGCTGATCCGCGGGTCATCGAGGCCGGGCTATGAGTCCAGGGCAGGTAATCGCCGTCTGCCGTCGCGCGGATGATGATGCCGCTGCAGTAGTAATGGCCGCGAGGCAGATTGCTGCCTATCTCCCTGCAGTCCTGTTGCTCATCGTTGTACAGGCGATTAAGAGACGCCACCAAATCATCGGATGACTGAGCCGCATGTGCTGGGTTATGCGCCGTGGTCACAGGCGGGACGGGACGCTGCGGTGTCGCGGATTCGCAGCCGGTTAGCAGCAAGCTGCAAACGATAAGACTGTTTACGAGCATCTTCATGATGAGGACTCCTTCCCTGGTACTGACTCAAAGGTTAGGCGCCTTGGTTTGCAACGACGAAGTTCGTGTTGGAACATCTCGCGATAAGTCCCGCCCGGGTTATCGCGGGCATCGGATTTGGCAGTGTCGTCACTCGACGGCTCTTCGCAGACCCACTAGGCTGAGCCCTTCCCAGACGAGGCTCGAGAGCAAATGTCAGAACTGATCCTGCATCACTATCCCACCTCCCTGTTCGCCGAAAAGGCGCGCTTGATGCTCGGCTACAAAGGGCTCTCATGGCGTTCCGTGATCGTTCCGTCGATCCTGCCAAAGCCTGATCTCACTACGCTCACCGGCGGCTATCGTAAGACGCCGGTGCTGCAGGTCGGAGCGGATATTTACTGCGATACCGCACTGATTGCTCGTCGTCTGGAGGCTGAAAAGTCATCGCCGAGCTTCTATCCGCAAGGGCAGGAATTCACTGCCGCGAGCCTGGCGAACTGGGCGGATACAGTGTTGTTTCTGCATTCGGTCAGTCTGGTGTTCCAGCCGGCCTCGCTGGCCGTGCGCTTTGCCAAGGTGCCGCCTGAAGCGGTGAAGGCGTTCGTGGCCGATCGTTCGACTTTCTTTGACGGCGGCAGCGCAACTCGCCTGCCTTTGGAATTGGCGCAGCATCAGTGGCCGACGTTGATGAGTCGCCTTGAAACCCAGCTGGAGCGCAATGGCGATTTTCTGTTGGGTGTCCCGTCGATTGCCGACTTCTCCGTGGCCCATACCTTGTGGTTCCTGAAACAGACGCCCGTCACCGCGCCGCTGGTCGATGATTACCCGGCCGTGTCGGCGTGGTATCAGCGGGTTATCGGGTTCGGGCATGGGGCCGCCAGTGAGCTAAGTCCGGCCGATGCCATTGAGATCGCGCACAGCGCGACCCCGGCGCAGTTGCCCGAGGAGGCGTTCACTGATCCAAACGGATTCAACGTGGGAGATCAGGTCAGCGTGTCAGCCGTGGACTACGGCGTGGACCCGGTGGAGGGCGAGCTGGTATTCAACGGCCGCGAGGAAATCATTGTGCGTCGCGAGGACGAACGTGCAGGCACGTTGCATGTGCACTTCCCGCGTTATGGCTTCCGTATCGAGAAGCGCTGAATCATTTCAACGCCGCCAGTATCTCATCCGGTGAAAACCCTCTGATCAACGTGCCGTTCACGTCGATCAGAGGGATGCCACGCCCGCCGAGCGCCTCGTAAGCCTTGCGGCCTTCCCTGGACTTCTCGATGTCGAACTCGGTGTAGGGGATGCCCTTGCTGTCGAGGAAGCGTCGAGTCTGTTTGCAGTAACCGCACCAGTCGGTCGCGTAGAGCGTGACTTTCGCGTTCGCCTGAACCTGCGCCGATACAGCGGATGAGGGGTGGATGAAGTTCTCGATCTTGCCCCAGTTCTGATAGACGACCACGACCAGCATGATCAGCACGAACTTTTTGAGGGTGCGCACGAGCATGTCAGCGCCTCTTCAACTGGTCGGTCAGCTGTGTGGGCAAACCCTTGATGATCAGCGTGCCTTTTTCTTCGTCGTACTCGATCTTGTCGCCCAGCAGGTGTGCTTCGAAGCTGATCGACAGACCCTCGGCGCGGCCGGTGAAGCGGCGGAACTGATTGAGCGTGCGTTTATCGGCGGGGATTTCCGGCGACAGGCCATAGTCCTTGTTGCGGATGTGCTCGTAGAACGCACGCGGGCGGTCTTCGTCGATCAGACCGGAGAGCTCTTCCAGCGCAATAGGCTCGCCCATTTTGCTCTGGCTGCTGGCGTAATCGACCAAGGCTTTGGTTTTCTCGCGGGTGGATTCTTCCGGCAGGTCTTCGCTTTCGACGAAATCACTGAAGGCCTTGAGCAGGGTGCGGGTTTCGCCGGGGCCGTCAACGCCTTCCTGGCAACCGATGAAGTCGCGGAAATATTCGGAGACTTTCTTACCGTTCTTGCCCTTGATGAACGAGATGTACTGCTTGGATGCCTTGTTGTTCTGCCACTCGGAGATGTTGATCCGCGCGGCCAGATGCAGCTGACCCAGGTCCAGATGGCGCGACGGCGTAACATCCAGTTCTTCGTTCACCGCCACGCCTTCGCTATGGTGCAGCAGGGCGATCGCCAGGTACTCGGTCATGCCCTGTTGGTAGTGGGCGAAGAGTACGTGACCGCCCACCGAGAGGTTGGATTCTTCCATCAGCTTTTGCAGGTGCTCGACCGCCACGCGGCTGAAGGCGGTGAAATCCGTGCCTTCATCGACGTATTCCTTGAGCCAGCCGCTGAACGGGTGCGCGCCGGACTCCGGGTGGAACAACCCCCAGGCTTTGCCTTGCTTGGCGTTGTAGCTCTCGTTGAGGTCGGCCAGCATGTTCTCGATGGCCTGGGACTCCGCGAGTTCGGAATCTCGAGCGTGGAGGACTGCGGGCGTACCGTCGGGTTTCTTGTCGATCAGGTGAACGATGGCATGACGGATCGGCATGGATTTCTCGACTGCTGAAGTGGAACTGAACGAGGGCAAGCATGGCCCCTGGGAAAGTCGGCAAGTGTACCGCAGACTTGGGCGAGAACGCGCTGGCGAGGCCTGAAACAGGGCTTGATGCCCATTAATATGACTTTTTTGGGTTCCAACCGTGATAAAGCTGACCAAATGGCTAGGTAGGTGCGGATATTTGCGTAGCTCTGTGCTAGTTTTGCCCGGTCTTGCGCACTGAAGCGCGCCAAGCACGCAGTTTGTGGGCGTTCGGCCGAACCAAAGGCCGATTTCGGTATCTACATTTCGCGTCTGTACACACTCTGCAAACCATATGAATTTGATAGGGAAGGAACACCACCATGGCTCTGACTAAAGACCAATTGATCGCCGATATCGCAGAAGCTATCGACGCGCCTAAAACCACCGCGCGCAACGCTCTCGACCAATTGGGCCAAATCGTCGCTGACCAGCTGGAAAATGGCGGCGAAATCACCCTGCCAGGTATCGGCAAGCTGAAAGTGACCGAGCGTCCTGCCCGTACTGGCCGTAACCCTTCGACTGGCGCTGCCATCGAAATCGCCGCCAAGAAAGTGATCAAGCTGGTTGTTGCCAAAGGCCTGACTGACGCAGTCAACAAGTAAGCGAAAACGCTACTTGCAGGAAAAGCCGTGTGACGGAGCGATCCGGACACGGTTTTTTTGTGCCTGTGATTTAAGGTTTACGCATGACGCTGCCGGAGCCGGCTTGCGGCGAACCCGAAGTGTCCGCTACACAAATGTCGACTGACCGTACGCGTTCGCCAGCAAGCCGGCGCCTGCGGCCAGAATCAAAAGCCGAAAGTGATCGTCATCGGGTACCCGTGCTCCAACGCTCCGCCCGCCACGCTGCCTGCTGCGCCCGATCATGGAATGTCCAGGCGACGAAGCGGCTCTGCTTCTGTCCTTGTGACATTTCGACGACCCGACTTTCGATGGCCCCGACTTTTTTCAGCGCGCTCTGGATCAATGGCAGATTCGAAGCCTTGGAGACCAGCGTGCTGAACCACAGCACCTGAGTCGGTACTCGTGCGCTCTCGGTGATCAGTTGCGAGACGAAACGCGCCTCGCCCCCTTCGCACCACAATTCAGCGGCCTGGCCGCCGAAGTTCAGCACCGGCAGCTTGCGCTTGGGATCGGCCTTTCCCAGCGCGCGCCATTTGCGCTGGCTGCCGCGCAGGGCTTCTTCGGCGCAGGCGTGGAAGGGCGGGTTGCACAGGCTGACGTCGAAGCGCTCATTGGCCAGCAGCAGATCGACGAGGATGTGCTTGCGGTCGTTCTGCTGACGCAGGTTGATGGCCTTCCCCAGATTGTTCGCCTTGACGATGGTGGCGGCCGAGGCGAGGGCGATCTTGTCGATGTCCGAGCCCAGGAAGTGCCAGCCATATTCGCTGTGTCCAATCAGCGGATAGACGCAGTTGGCGCCGGTGCCGACGTCCAGCGCCTTGATCGCCGCACCGCGCGGGATGACGCCGTCGTTGTGTTCGGCCAACAGGTCAGCGAGAAAATGCAGGTAATCGGCACGGCCGGGAATCGGCGGGCACAGGTAATCCGCCGGAATGTCCCAATGGGCGATGCCATAGAAGGCCTTGAGCAACGCACGGTTGAACACCCTAACCGCCGCCGGATTGGCGAAGTCGATGCTCTCCTTGCCATAGGGGTTGGTGATCACGAACTTTGCCAGTTCAGGACTGCTCTTGATCAGGCGCGGGAAGTCGTAATGGCCCTGATGGCGATTGCGCGGGTGCAGGCTGGCCTTTTCACGCGGCTCGGCAGGCTTGGCTGCCTGAGCGGATTTGGGCTTTTGGCGCGGTGGTTTGGGTCTGTCTGGGCCGGTCATGTGGAAGATCGCTTCTTGAAAGAACACAAAACCCTGTAGAAGCCGGCTTGCTGGCGAAAGCGTCAGATCGGACACCTGGATGTCAATTGATCCGGCGGGTTCGCCAGCAAGCCGGCTCCTACAGGGTTTGTGGTGGTCAGCCAGCCTGCGATTCAGGCTGGCTGATTCATTTATTACAAACTGGCAATCCGCGCATGCTGCTCGGCCAGCTTGCCCAGCGCCTGTTCGGCTTCGGTCAGCTTGGCGCGTTCCTTGGCGATGACTTCAGGCGGCGCCTTGTCAACGAACGCGGCATTGGACAGCTTGCCACCCACGCGTTGCACTTCGCCCTGCAGACGCTGGATTTCCTTGTCCAGACGTGCCAACTCGGCGCCCTTGTCGATCAGGCCCGCCATCGGCACCAGCACTTCCATTTCGCCAACCAGCGCGGTTGCGGACAATGGCGCTTCGGCGCCTGCAGCCAGCACGGTGAACGATTCGAGCTTGGCCAGCTTCTTGAGCAGGTGTTCGTTCTCGTTCAGACGGCGCTGGTCTTCGGCGCTGACATTCTTGAGGAACAGCTGCAGCGGCTTGCCCGGACCGATGTTCATCTCGCCGCGGATGTTACGCACGCCGAGCATCAGGCCCTTGAGCCATTCGATGTCGCCTTCGGCTGCCACGTCGATGCGTGCTTCGTTCGCCACCGGCCATGGCTGCAGCATGATGGTCTTGCCCGTGCTACCTGCCAGTGGCGCCAGGCGCTGCCAGATTTCTTCGGTAATGAACGGCATGAACGGATGGGCCAGACGCAGCGCCACTTCCAGCACGCGAACCAGTGTGCGACGGGTGCCGCGCTGACGTTCGATCGGCGCGTTCTCATCCCACAGTACCGGCTTGGAAAGCTCCAGGTACCAGTCGCAATACTGGTTCCAGATGAACTCGTACAGTGCCTGTGCCGCGAGGTCGAAACGGAACTGATCCAGTTGGCGAGTCACTTCGGCTTCAGTGCGCTGCAACTGCGAGATAATCCAGCGATCCGGCAGCGATAGTTCGACTTCTTCGCCGTTCTGGCCGCAGTCCTCGCCTTTGTCCAGCACATAGCGCGCAGCGTTCCAGATCTTGTTGCAGAAGTTGCGATAGCCCTCGACGCGGCCCATGTCGAACTTGATGTCGCGACCGGTGGATGCCAGCGAACAGAAGGTGAAGCGCAGGGCGTCGGTGCCGTAGCTGGCAATACCGTCAGGGAATTCATCGCGGGTCTGCTTTTCGATCTTCTTCGCCAGCTTCGGCTGCATCAGGCCCGAGGTGCGTTTCTGCACCAGCGTCTCAAGGTCGATACCGTCGATGATGTCCAGCGGGTCCAGGACGTTGCCCTTGGACTTGGACATTTTCTGACCCTGGCCATCGCGCACCAAACCGTGCATGTAAACGGTCTTGAACGGGACCTGCGGAGTGCCGTCTTCGTTCTTCACTAGGTGCATCGTGAGCATGATCATCCGGGCGACCCAGAAGAAGATGATGTCGAAGCCCGAGACCAGCACGTCGGTGGGGTGGAAGGTTTTCAGGAAATCGGTCTGTTCAGGCCAGCCCAGCGTAGAGAAGGTCCACAGGCCCGAACTGAACCAAGTGTCGAGCACGTCGTTGTCCTGTTGCAGCGCAACGTCAGGACCGAGGTTGTGCTTGGCACGTACTTCGGTTTCGTCGCGGCCGACGTAGACCTTACCGGAGGCGTCGTACCAGGCCGGAATGCGATGGCCCCACCAGAGCTGACGGCTGATGCACCAGTCCTGAATATCGCGCATCCAGGAGAAATACATGTTTTCGTACTGCTTGGGCACGAAGGCGATACGACCGTCTTCCACGGCAGCGATCGCAGGCTCGGCCAGCGGCTTGGTGGACACGTACCACTGGTCGGTCAGCCACGGCTCGATGATGGTGCCGGAGCGGTCGCCTTTCGGGACTTTCAGGGCGTGATCGTCAACGCTGACCAACAGGCCCGCAGCATCGAATGCAGCGACGATCTGCTTGCGCGCTTCGAAGCGGTCCAGACCTGCGTATTCAGCTGGCAGCGTGCCGTCGAGGGACTCGTTTAGCGTGCCGTCGAGGTTGAACACCTGAGCGGCGGCCAGAACATGTGCGTTCTTGTCGAAAATGTTCAGCAGCGGCAGGTTGTGGCGCTTGCCGACTTCGTAGTCGTTGAAATCGTGAGCCGGGGTGATCTTCACGCAGCCAGTGCCGAATTCAGGGTCGCAGTAATCGTCGGCGATGATCGGGATGCGACGACCCACCAGCGGCAGCTCGACGAATTTGCCGATCAGGGCCTTGTAGCGTTCGTCGTTCGGGTTCACCGCAACGGCAGCATCGCCGAGCATGGTTTCCGGACGCGTGGTGGCGACGATCAGGTAATCCAGACCTTCAGCGGTTCTGGCGCCATCGGCCAACGGGTAG
The DNA here is from genome assembly GCF_050739935.1 of Pseudomonas sp. Classification (GTDB taxonomy): domain Bacteria; phylum Pseudomonadota; class Gammaproteobacteria; order Pseudomonadales; family Pseudomonadaceae; genus Aquipseudomonas. The sequence continues at coordinate 91,693 of NZ_JBOICF010000069.1, forward strand.
CGCAGGTTCCACAGGCTGCCTTTCTCGTCGTGGCTTTCCACTTCGAGGTCGGAGATGGCGGTATGCAGCTTGGTGTCCCAGTTGACCAGACGCTTGCCGCGATAGATCAGACCGTCTTCATGCAGGCGCACGAACGCCTCTTTAACGGCCTCGGACAGACCGTCGTCCATGGTGAAGCGCTCACGGCTCCAGTCGACGGACGAGCCCAGGCGACGAATCTGACGGCTGATGTTGCCGCCGGACTGATCCTTCCACTCCCAGACTTTCTCGAGGAATTGCTCGCGCCCCAGATCATGACGGTTCTGGCCCTGCGCTTCGAGCTGACGCTCCACCAGCATTTGCGTGGCGATACCGGCGTGATCGGTGCCGGGCTGCCACAGGGTATTGCGACCCTGCATGCGGCGGAAACGGATCAGGGCGTCCATGATCGCGTTGTTGAAACCGTGGCCCATGTGCAGGCTGCCGGTGACGTTCGGCGGCGGAATCATGATGGTGTACGAGTCGCCCGCGCCTTGCGGAGCGAAATAGTTTTCGGACTCCCAGGTCTGATACCAGGAAGTTTCGATGGCGTGCGGCTGGTAGGTCTTGTCCATGCGCGGCGGGAACCTGATCTGCTTTCAGTCGGAAAAGCCGGGAAGTATAGCTTTTCAAGGCAGGTGCAAGCTACAAGCTCGGGGCAGTTGCAAGTTATAAGCGGCAAGTGGCGAGAGGGTGAGTGGCGTGTAGCAGGTCTTATGATTCTGCCCGAGGCGCGATGGGCATTGCTTTGAGCAAGACTCGCGGATTGGCCTCTGATTCTGCCCGCAGGTCGTAGGAGCAAGCTTGCTTGCGATCTGCTGCGAAGCGGCAGCAAAACCGGTCACTTTGGTTGTGCCAGGCAAATCGCGTGCACAGGGTTCACTGCCGCTTTGCGACAGATCGCTGGCAAGCCAGGCTTCCACGCCCTGCGGGCAGAAGCGGAGTCCAGCGCCGTCAAGCGAGCCTTCAATCCATCTGGATCAGTTTTCGTACTGATTCAAAAGCCGCTCCATCCGTGCTTCCAGACGGCGTTTGATTTCGTTTTCGATGTGCGGGGCGAAGTCGTCGATGACGTCTTGCATGATCAATTGCGCGGCGGCGCGCAGTTCGCTGTCCAGATGCAGCAGATCGTCAGGGCTCGGCGTGCGAGTTTGCGGTTCTGGCTGGGCTGGCTGGGCGGGCGGTTCGATAGCGATGTCCGGCTCGGCGCTCAGCACAGGAATGTCGTCAGCGTTCGGTTGCTCATCGGCGGCAATCACCCGACCGCTGACCACGTCGAACAGCAAGGGAATCTGACCTTCGTCGTGGACCGTGTCGGTCAACAGAGGCGGTTGCAGGGAGTCATCGCCGAGCAACTGGCGGATCGACTCGAGGTCGTCCAGCAAGTGCGCGGAGTCTTTCAGGTGTTTTGAGTTGTCCATCGTATGCTCAAAGACGCTGCAGTCGGTGATCCTGCAGAGGATAGCCCTGTTCACGGTAGAAGCGGAAACTCTCTCGCGCTGCCAGCCGGATGGACTGATCCTCCACGACGATCTCCGCGACGCGCGCGAATCGTTTGAAGAATTCGGGGATGCGCAGGTCGAGATTGACCAGCAGATCCTGATGAAGTCCGGGGTCGGTGCCAATGCCCAATGCGACCGGGGCGTCCTGATCATTCTCCACCGGGCCGTGAGGGACGAAGGTTTCGCCCTTGAAGCGCCACAGGCGCGCGTCCAATTCCGCACGTTGCTCGGCGTCGCTGCAATGCAGATAGACCCGGTGACCGAGGCGCCAGGCCTTGTCGGTCAGTTTGCAGGCGAAGTCCAGGCGCGCGAGCGGATCGGCGCTGGGCAGGATATAGAAGTCGACTTGGGTCATGAAGATTCCAGAACGCCAGTCCTGCAGCCCCCCGCTTGTTATCGAGCGAGGAGCTGCAGGATTCAAAGGCGTTTATACGCCAGCGCGGTCAAGCAGGTATTGGGTCAGCAGCGGAACCGGACGGCCAGTGGCGCCCTTGTCCTTGCCGCCACTCAGCCATGCAGTGCCGGCGATGTCCAGGTGCGCCCACTCGTAGGCCTTGGCAAACCGCGAAAGGAAACAGGCTGCGGTGATGGTGCCGCCTTTCGGGCCACCGATGTTGGCGATGTCGGCGAACGGGCTGTCCAGTTGCTCCTGATATTCATCGAACAGCGGCAGTTGCCAGGCGCGATCGTCGGCGCGCTTGCCAGCCTCCAGCACTTGATCGATCAGCGCATCGCTGTTGCCCAGCAGGCCCGAGGTATGGCCGCCCAGTGCGACGACACAAGCGCCAGTCAGGGTGGCGATGTCGATCACGGCCTGCGGCTTGAAGCGCTCGGCGTAGGTCAGGGCATCACACAGCACCAGACGGCCTTCGGCGTCGGTGTTGAGGATTTCCACGGTCTGGCCGCTCATGGTCTTGACGATATCGCCCGGACGGGTCGCGGTGCCGCTCGGCATGTTTTCCGCCGCTGCGATGATGCACACCAGGTTGATCGGCAGTTGCAGTTGTAGTACGGCGTTCAGAGTGCCGAACACGCTGGCCGCGCCGCACATGTCGAACTTCATTTCGTCCATGCCCAGGCCCGGTTTCAGGCTGATGCCGCCGGTGTCGAAGGTGATGCCTTTACCCACCAGCACGAACGGTTTTTCGCTTTTCTTGCCGTTGGAGTATTGCATCACGATCAGGCGTGGCGGCTGAGCGCTGCCCTGGCCGACGGCCAGGAACGAACCCATGCCCAGATCGGCAATTTTCTTCTCGTCGAAGACTTCGACTTTCAGACCTTTGTTCGCCTTGCCCAGTGCCTTGGCTTGTTCGCCCAGGTAAGTCGGGTGGCAGATGTTCGGCGGCATGTTGCCCAGATCACGGGTCACTGCCATGCCTGCGGCGATGGCCTGGGCGTGTTTGGCGGCACGCTCGACCTCGGCAACGGTGGACCTGGCGGTCAACAGGGTGACTTTCTTCAGCGCGCGCGGGTCGGCTTTCTGGCTCTTGAAACGATCGAACACATATTCGCCATCGGCCAGCGTCTCGACCAGCAGGCGGTTCTTGCCATAGATGTCGCGGTTCTTGACGTTCAGGTGGTCCAGCGCAAAGGCCGCATCGGTGCCGCCCAGGCTTTTCAGCGTGCTCAGCACGCCGCTGATGATCTTGCGGAATTGACGGTCGGTCAGCTCTGGTTCCTTACCGCTGCCCACCAGCAGAATGCGGTCGGCCTTGAGGTTGGGCAGGCTGTGCAGCAGCAGGTTCTGGCCCACTTTGCCGGCCAGGTCGCCGCGTTTGAGCACAGCGCTGATCGCGCCGCCGCTCAGAGTGTCGATACTTTGTGCAACATCGCTCAGGGTACGGCCTTCACCGACAGCAACCACCAGTGTGGCGGTCTTCAAGGTTTCTGCACTGACGCTCTTAACAACCAATTCCATGTCGGGGTCCCCGAATAAACTATGGGTTATCGCAAAATGAATGCGCGGCCTGGCAGCTGCCAAGACCCGCAGCACTGCTGCTCGCGGCAAAGCCCGCAGTTTGACCCCGCCAAAGGACCGATGACAACCCCGTAAGTGCGCTGGCGTCAGCTTGGGTTAAGGAAGTATCCGGTGCGCTCAGTGACAGACACGCCCAATCACAGGATAATGCCGCATATTTTTTCGCTGGTTCGCGGTCGCGCGCGCCATGATTGACCCATTTCCTTGTCAGGCTGTCTGAGCGTGACGACCCTGGAGTGTCTGGTTTGATTGTCTTCCGTTACCTGTCCCGAGAAGTGCTGGTTACCTTGAGCGCTGTCAGCGCTGTGCTGCTGGTAATCATCATGAGTGGTCGTTTCATCAAGTACCTGGCCCAGGCCGCGTCCGGTGCCCTCGATCCCGGCGTGCTGTTTCTGATCATGGGTTTCCGTCTGCCGGGGTTCATGCAACTGATTCTGCCGCTGGGTCTGTTCCTCGGGATTCTGCTGGCATACGGCCGCCTGTATCTGGAAAGCGAGATGACCGTTCTGGCGGCCACCGGCATGAGCCAGCAACGCCTGCTGTGGATGACCCTGGCGCCGGCTGCTTTGGTCTCCCTGCTCGTGGCATGGCTGAGCTTCAGCCTGGCGCCGCAAGGCGCGACCCAGTTCCAGCTGCTGATCAACAAGCAGGACGCGATGACCGAGTTCGACACCCTGGTGCCGGGCCGTTTCCAGTTGCTGCGCGACGGCAGCCGCGTGACCTATACCGAAACCATGACTGACGACCGCATCAATCTTGGTGGCGTCTTCATCTCCGAGAAGAAACTGGAGGAGAAGAAGGATCACGGCATCACCGTGCTGGTGGCGGAGAAGGGCAAGCAGGAGATCAGACCCGATGGGAGCCGTTATCTGATTCTCGACAACGGCTACCGCTATGACGGTAATCCGGGGCAGGCCGACTACCGCGCCATCAAGTACGACACCTATGGCGCGCTGCTGCCAAAACCGGATATCAGTGACGAGATCACCGACCGTGACGCGATTCCAACCAGTGAACTGCTCACCGGCGAGGCTTCGTTGCGCAACAAGGCCGAGCTGCAGTGGCGGATCTCACTGCCCATTCTGGTGTTCATCGTGACGCTGATGGCGGTGCCGCTGTCGCGCGTCAATCCGCGCCAGGGCCGCTTCCTCAAGCTGTTGCCGGCGATCCTCCTGTACATGGCTTACCTCACCATCCTGATTGCCGCTCGCGGTGCGCTGGAGAAAGGCAAGATCCCTGGCCCGCTCGGCTTGTGGTGGGTGCATGCGATCTTCCTGTCCATCGGGCTGGGACTGCTTTACTGGGAGCCTTTGCGCTTGAAGATGGCGAGCCGCCGCGATGCGTCGGAGGTGGCCCATGGCTAAGCTCGACTGGTACATCGGCAAAAGCGTGTTCATGGCCATTCTGGCCGTGTTGGGCATCATTCTCGGCCTGGCTTCGCTGTTTGCGTTCATCGACGAGATGGCCGATATCAGCGACACCTACACCTTCTGGGACGCTGGCAGTTTCGTGGTCATGACCGCGCCGCGCCGTCTCTACGACATGCTGCCGATGGCCGCGCTGATTGGCTGTCTGATCGGTCTGGGCGCACTGGCCAGCAGCAGCGAACTGACCATCATGCGCGCGGCGGGCGTGTCCATCGGGCGTATCGTCTGGGCGGTCATGAAGCCGATGCTGGTGCTGATGATTGCGGGTCTGCTGATTGGTGAGTACGTTGCGCCGGTCACCGAAGCGCAGGCGCAGGCCGCGCGTTCCCTGGCTCAGGGTACAGGCGATGCGCAAAGTGCGCGCCATGGCCTGTGGCACCGTCAGGGCGACGAGTTCATCCACATCAACACCGTGCAGCCAAACGGCTTGTTGTATGGCGTGACCCGCTACCGTTTCGACGATCAGCGGCACATGATCAGTGCCAGTTTCGCCAAACAGGCGAACTACAAGACTGAATACTGGGAGCTCAAGGACGTCTCGACGACGCTGTTCCATGAGGGCCGCACCGAAGTGGTCAGCACCCCGCAAGAACGCTGGAACATTGCCCTCAGCCCGCAACTTTTGAGCACGGTGGTGCTTCCTCCAGAGTCGCTGTCCATGACCGGCCTTTACGGTTATGCGCACTATCTGGCCGACCAGGGTCTGGCTAACGGTCGCTACTGGCTGGCGTTCTACACCAAGATCCTGCAGCCGCTGGTGACGGTAGCGCTGGTGTTGATGGCGATCTCGTTCATCTTCGGCCCGTTGCGATCAGTAACCCTGGGTCAGCGCGTTTTCACCGGCGTGCTGGTGGGCTTCACCTTCCGTATCGCGCAGGACCTGCTGGGCCCATCGAGCCTGGTCTTCGGCTTCTCGCCGCTGTTTGCGGTGCTGGTGCCTGCCGGTATCTGCGCATTGGCGGGTATCTGGTTGCTTCGTCGGGCGGGTTGATCGTCAGGTTGTAATGGAAAAGCCGACCTCAGGGTCGGCTTTTTTGTGAGCCACTTTTGCCCTGGAAGCCACACCGCGCATGTATTGGATGGTCGCGTTCACTGTAGGAGCCGGCTTGCTGGCGAATGCGGAGTGTCAGACAACGCATGTGTAGCTGATCCAACGCCGGTCGCCAGCAAGCCGGCTCCTACAAATTGGATTCCGTACAACGCTCAGGTCCTCTTACGCTTCGGAATCCGCACCAACTGCGTCTCGGAATACATGTCATGCCAGCTGCGTTTCTGTTTGTCGAACAGGCTCCAGAAAAAACCCAGCCCGACACACAGCCAGGAAGCGATCGCCACTACGAACCGCAGCAGCGCCTGCCACAGGCTGATGCCGGTGCCATCGGCGTTCTGCACGCGGATGCCCCAGACCTGCATGCCCAGCGTCTGCCCGGCATGGGTCCAGAACTTGGCGAAGAAGGCAAACAGTGCGAACAGCAGAATGGTCGAGAGCAGAGGGTCGCCGTCAAGCGCGCCGGATTCCGAAAGCTGGCGCAACTTCGCTTCGCCGACCATGCCCATCCAGATCAACTTGTAGATGAAGGTGGTGACCATCAGCAGCGCGACGCACAGCAGGGTGTCGTAGAAGATCGCCGCCAGACGCCGACCCAAGCCAGCTGGGGGAAAGTCACCTTGTGGACGCAATTGATGTCTGGGCATGCGCAGCGCTCATTCGCCTGAATGCAGGCAGTTTAGTGAATCGCAGGCATAAAAAAGCCCCTGATGTTGCCATCAGGGGCTTTTGCTTCTGCTATTTAAGCTTCAGCCTGGACTTCGTCAGCCTGCATGCCTTTCTGGCCCTGCACAGCCACGAACGTCACTTTCTGACCTTCTTTCAGGCTCTTGAAACCGTTGCCTTGAATAGCGCGGAAATGGACGAACAGATCCGGACCGCTCTCTGGAGTGATAAAACCAAAACCTTTCTCGTCGTTAAACCACTTAACGGTGCCGCTCTGACGTTGAGACATTTTCTTATTCCTTGAAGCATAAATTAATGACAGTCTCTTTCACACGAAAGAGTACTGGGCTGGTTGCAGGAAGAAGAAACGTAGAGCGGGATGTAGCATTGCTTTTGGCGCTACTGCCCAGGTCACGATCCCAGCGACCCATGCAAACACAGTCGAGAAACTCTACGCTAACTCTCGCAGAAAAAACAAGCCCCCGGATAAGCCCGGTTTCAGGGCGTTTCGACTGTTTTTGAAAAGTTTAACCAAGTAGCGGGGATCGATAGTTTTTACTGTTGAAGGGCATCTGAAAGTGCATTTTTTTGACAGTTCGATTGCTGTTTCGAAAAGTATCAAACTGCGGCGTCGTAACAGTCTCATGCACTGTTGCGGTGCCGCAATTTTTGACGTTGATAATCAGCCGCGGAAGTAACGTGGCGCAACGAAAGGCATTTTGCTGACCAACATCGGCACTTTCTTGCCGCGAACGATGGCCCACACTGGTGTTTCAAGTGCCGTGAAAGCGGCGTCCAGGTAGCCCATGGCCAGCGGTGCGCCCAATGTGGGGCCGAATCCGCCGCTGCAGACGTTACCGATGACCTTGTCGTTGGCATCGACAATTTCCGCGCCCTCGCGAACAGGCGTGCGTTCCTGTGGCAACAGGCCGACGCGCTTGCGTGCTGCACCGCTTTGGTGCTGGGCAAATACCTGTTCCGCGCCGGGGAAGCCGCCCGCACGGGCGCCATCGGCACGCCGGACCTTCGAAATCGCCCAAAGCAGGCTCGCTTCGATCGGCGTGGTTTCGGTGTTCATGTCATGACCGTAAAGGCACAGGCCAGCTTCCAGACGCAGGGAATCTCGGGCTCCAAGGCCAATCGGTGCTACTTCAGGTTCGGCCAGCAGGCGACGAGCGACGGATTCGGCCCGATCGGCAGGTATCGAGATCTCGTAGCCGTCTTCGCCGGTATAGCCCGAGCGACTGACGTAGCAGTCGATGCCGTCGATCTGGATTGCGGTGTACTGCATGAAGGTCATTTTCGAGACTTCAGGCGCAAGGCGCGCCAGTGCGGTCACTGCCTGCGGACCTTGCAGAGCGAGCAGGGCACGCTCTTCGAACAGCGGGGTGATTTCGCACTGGTCGCCGATGTGCTTGCGCAGGTGGGCCAGGTCTTCGTTTTTACACGCGGCATTGACGACGAGCATCAGCTGATCGTTACCCAGATTGGCAACCATCAGGTCATCGAGAATGCCACCCGTTTCGTTGGTGAACATGGCGTAGCGCTGCATACCGACGGGCAGATCGACGATGTCTACTGGCACCAGTGTTTCCAGGGCCTTGGCGGCTTTCGGACCGCTGAGCAGGATTTGGCCCATGTGCGACACGTCGAACAGACCGGCCTGCTCGCGAGTGTGCAGGTGTTCCTTCATCACGCCTGCCGGGTACTGCACCGGCATGTCGTAACCAGCAAATTCGACCATCTTGGCGCCCAGTTCCCGATGCAGGGCGTTAAGTGGGGTTTTCAACAGTTCTGTGGACATCGATGACTCCTTGAATGCGTTTACAGGTTCCTGCCGCTGGGGCGCGGAACGCGATGAAAATGGGCTGGGATCAGCACTCGATAATGTTCACGGCCAGCCCGCCACGGGCTGTTTCCTTGTATTTGCTTTTCATGTCGGCACCCGTCTGGCGCATGGTGCGGATCACTTTGTCCAGCGAGACGAAGTGCTGACCATCACCGCGCAATGCCATTCGCACCGCATTGATGGCTTTAACCGAGCCCATGGCATTGCGCTCGATACATGGCACCTGAACCAAGCCGCCAATGGGGTCGCAGGTCAGGCCCAGGTTGTGTTCCATGCCGATTTCGGCCGCGTTCTCGACTTGCTGCACGTTGCCGCCCAGCACTTCGCAAAGTGCACCGGCAGCCATGGAGCAGGCCACGCCCACTTCACCCTGGCAGCCGACTTCGGCACCGGAAATCGACGCGTTCTCTTTATAAAGAATGCCGATTGCCGCCGCGGTTAGGAGAAAGCGCACGACGCCGTCCTCGTTGGCTCCGGTGATGAAGCGCATGTAGTAATGCAGCACTGCCGGGATGATCCCCGCTGCGCCGTTGGTGGGAGCGGTGACTACACGCCCGCCATTAGCGTTTTCCTCGTTGACTGCCAGGGCGTAGAGATTGACCCAATCCAGCACGGACAAGGCGTCACGCAGGGCAGCTTCCGGGTTTTTGCACAGTTGCCGGTGCAATGCCGCGGCACGCCGTTTGACCTTCAAGCCCCCCGGCAGAATGCCTTCGTTGCGGCAGCCCGCTTCGACGCAATCCTGCATGACCTGCCAGATCTTCAGCAGTCCCGCGCGGGTTTCGGCTTCTGGTCGCCAGGCGGCTTCGTTGGCCAGCATCACTTGACTGATCGACAGCCCGGTGGTCGCGCAATGGGCCATCAACTCTTTGCCGGTCTTGAACGGGTAAGGCAGAGGCGTGCTGTCCTCGACGATGCGATCGGCACCGGCTGCGTCCTCGTCCACTACGAATCCGCCGCCGACCGAGTAATACTCGCGGCTGCGGATCTGTAGGCCAGCGCCATCGAAGGCACGGAAAATCATGCCATTGGGGTGGTAGGCCAGCGGCTTGCGGATCATCGCCAGATGCTGTTTTTCGATGAACTCAATGCTGTGCTCGCCGAGCAGATTGATCTGCTCGCTGCTGCGAATTCGCTGCAGGCGCTCGTCGACGTGCTCGGTGTCCACGGTGTCCGGATGTTCGCCTTCCAGGCCCAGCAATACGGCCTTGTCGCTACCATGGCCTTTGCCGGTGGCACCGAGTGAGCCGTATAGCTCGACCCTGACGCTGGAGGTGGCGCAGAGCAGATCATCACGGCGCAGGCCCTCGGCAAAGCGCGCCGCAGCCCGCATCGGGCCCACGGTGTGGGAGCTGGAGGGGCCGATGCCAATCTTGAACAGGTCAAACACGCTCAGGGACATGGTCAGGCTCCGGGAATTCTTATTATCGTGATGAATAAGGTCCCTGTAGCAGCTGGCTTGCTGGCGAAGGCGGTGTGTCAGTCAACGCAATAGTCGCTGATGCACCACGTCCGCCAGCACGCCGGCTTCTACAGGTCGTGCGCTCCGTGCAGCACATCGGAGCGCGCAGGACGGCTTACGCGTAATCTTCGATCGACGGGCAGGCGCAGACCAGATTGCGGTCACCGAACACATTGTCGACACGACCGACCGGGGGCCAGTATTTGCCTTCGATCAACGAGGCAACCGGGTAGACGGCCTGCTCGCGGCTGTACGGATGGCTCCACTCACCGACCAGTTCCGCCGCCGTGTGCGGAGCGTTTTTCAGCGGGTTGTCTTCCTTGTCCAGCGCACCGCTTTCGACCGCGCGGATTTCCTCGCGGATCTTGATCATGGCGTCGCAGAAGCGGTCCAGTTCTTCTTTAGACTCACTCTCGGTCGGCTCAATCATCAGCGTGCCCGCGACCGGGAATGACATGGTCGGGGCGTGGAAACCGAAGTCGATCAGGCGCTTGGCCACGTCGTCGACGCTGATGCCGCTGGTGTCTTTCAGCGGGCGCAGGTCGAGGATGCATTCGTGCGCCACCAGACCGCTGCTGCCGGTGTATAGCACCGGGTAGTGCTCTTCCAGGCGGCGGGAGATGTAGTTCGCATTGAGGATTGCCAGTTGCGAAGCGCGCTTGAGGCCTTCGCCACCCATCATGCGGATGTACATCCAGGTGATTGGCAGAATGCTTGCGCTGCCGAATGGTGCCGCGCAGACCGCGCCTTCCTTGCGCTGCATCTTGCCGTGACCCGGCAAGAACGGCGCCAGATGCGACTTCACGCCAATCGGGCCGACGCCCGGACCGCCACCGCCGTGGGGAATGCAGAAGGTCTTGTGCAGGTTCAAATGGGACACGTCGCCGCCGAACTTGCCTGGTGCGCAGAGGCCGACCATGGCGTTCATGTTGGCGCCGTCGATGTAAACCTGGCCGCCGTTGTCGTGAACGATGCCGCAGATTTCGCGAATACCTTCCTCGAATACGCCGTGGGTCGACGGGTAGGTGATCATCAGCGCAGCAAGGTGTTCGCGGTGTTCGATGGCTTTGGCGCGCAGGTCTTCGATGTCGACATTGCCGCGAGCGTCGCAGGCGGTCACGACCACGCGCATCCCGGCCATGTTGGCGGTGGCCGGATTGGTGCCATGGGCGGACGACGGAATCAGACAGATGTCGCGACGCTCGTCGCCACGGCTCTGGTGATAGGCACGGATCGCCAGCAGACCCGCGTATTCACCCTGGGAACCGGCGTTCGGTTGCAGGGAGATCGCGTCGTAACCAGTGGCGGCACACAGCATCGCTTCCAGTTCGTCGGTCAGTTGCTGATAACCGGCGCTTTGTGCAGCTGGCGCGAATGGGTGCAGGTTGCCGAATTCGGCCCAGGTCACCGGGATCATTTCGCTGGCGGCATTGAGCTTCATGGTGCAGGAGCCCAGCGGGATCATGGTGCGGTCCAGCGCCAGGTCCTTGTCGGCCAGACGACGCAGGTAGCGCATCAGCTCGGTTTCGGAATGGTAGCGATTGAACACCGGGTGGCTGAGAATCGGCGACTGGCGCTTCAGCTCGGCTGGCAGGCGTGCTTCGACGCTGCTCGCCAGTGCGGCGAAATCAGGCAGGGCCTGGCCGTCGGCAGCGAACAGTTTCCATAGCACTTCCACATCGCCTTGCTGGGTGGTTTCGTCCAGCGACAGCCCCAGACGCTCGGCGTCCACTTCGCGCAGATTGATCTGCTGGGCGCGTGCCTTGGCGTGCAACTCGGCGGTTTTGACGCCGGTGCTCAGGGTGATGCTGTCGAAAAAGAACGCCTGCTCGACGCTCAACCCCAGCTGGCTCAGGCCTTTGGCGAAGATCGCGGTCAGGTGGTGCACACGGTTGGCGATGCGGGTCAGGCCGCGCGGGCCGTGGTACACGGCGTACATGCTGGCGATATTGGCGAGTAGCACCTGTGCGGTGCAGATGTTGCTGGTGGCCTTCTCGCGACGGATGTGTTGCTCGCGGGTCTGCATGGCCAGACGCAGCGCGGTCTTGCCGAAACGGTCGATGGACACGCCCACCAGACGGCCTGGCATGTCACGCTTGTAGGCGTCGCGGGTCGAGAAGTACGCCGCGTGCGGGCCACCGAAGCCCAGCGGAACACCGAAGCGCTGAGCGCTGCCGATGGCCACGTCGGCACCGAATTCGCCTGGCGGGGTCAGCAGGGTCAGGGCCAACAAGTCCGCCGCGACGGCGACCAATGCGTTGGCAGCGTGGAAGCGCTCGACCAGCTCACGGTAATCAAACAGGTCGCCATTGCTCGCCGGGTATTGCAGCAGCGCGCCGAAGAATTCACTGACATCGCTCAGTTGGCTTTCATCCGCCACCACCACTTCGATACCCAGTGGCTCAGCGCGAGTGCGCAGCACGTCCAGCGTCTGCGGATGGCAATGGGCCGAGGCGAAGAATTTCTGGCTGCCCTTGTTCTTGCTCAGGCGTTTGCAGAAGGTCATGGCTTCGGCGGCGGCGGTCGCTTCATCCAGCAGCGAAGCATTGGCGATCGGCAGGCCGGTCAGGTCGCTGATCAACGTCTGGAAGTTCAGCAGCGACTCAAGACGACCTTGGGAAATTTCTGGCTGGTACGGCGTGTAAGCGGTGTACCAGGCTGGGTTTTCCAGCAGGTTGCGCAGAATTGGCGCGGGCGTGTGGGTGTTGTAGTAGCCCTGGCCGATGAAAGTCTTGAACAGTTGGTTCTTGCCCGCAATGGCCTTGATGTCGGCCAGTGCGTCAGCTTCGCTCTGCCCGGCAGACAGACCCAGCACGCTGGTGCCCTTGATGGATTCGGGGATGACACTGGCGCTCAGCGCTTCCAGCGAGTCGAAACCCAGGACGGCGAGCATGGCTTTTTCGTCGTCGGCGCGCGGCCCGATGTGACGGGCGATGAACTCGTTGGCGGTGCTCAGTTCGATGCGATCAGTCATTACGCGTTCCTCAGGCTTCGGCGTTGGCTTTGATCAGACGGTCGTAAGCGTCCTGATCCAGCAGTTGGCCGACAGCAGTAGCGTCGGAAGGGATAAAACGGAAGAACCAGCCTTGGCCCAGTGGGTCTTCGTTAACCAGTTCGGGGTTGGCGTCCAGCGCCGGGTTGGTCTCTACAATCTCACCATTCAATGGCATATACACGCCGCTGGCGGCCTTGACCGACTCAACGGTAGCGGCTTCAGCGCCTTTGTCGTAGGGCGCAAGCTCCGGCAGTTGCACGAAAACCACGTCACCCAGAGCATTCTGGGCGAAGGCGGTGATGCCCACCGTGACGCTGCCATCCGCTTCGGCGCGCAGCCACTCGTGATCTTCGGTAAAACGCAACTCGCTCATGGAAACTCCCCTGAATGAAAAAACTGCTCGTCGTCGGCGCGAGCATGATGGGTCGTGTATAGCAAGTTTGCGGCCAACATTGAGCGAGGCCTGTAGATCAAGGGTTTCAGAGGTCTTCGGGCTTTTTGCGGAGTCTTGGCTGTAGCGAAATCGATACGGTTATGTGGGGTTTGAAAAGTGTTGTGGGATCAAGGCCTTGTTACGCGGGACAATGTGGGATTTGGAATGAAATCGTTACGGTGTTTCGAAATCGTTCCGAAACCGCTGGATACGGCGCTCGGAAGCTGTTGCCGCGTAACCGCGCTGTCGCCGGAGAAAAATGATCCTGCTATGGGAGCGAATTTTATGCGCGAGGTAGGTCCGATCGACACATCTTCATCGCCTGACCTATTTTCGCGAATGAATTCGCTCCCACAGGGTTTGAGTCGCCAAGTAATTAAGATTCGGCTCATCCCAGCAGGGTTTGAGTCGCCAAGTAAATCAAGAGTCGGCTCATCCCAGCAGGGTTTGCGTCGCCAAGTAAATCAAGAGTCGGCTCATCCCAGCAGGGTTTGCATCGCCAAGTAAATCAAGAGTCGGCTCATCCCAGCAGGGTTTGCATCGCTAGGTAAATCAAGGGTTGGCACATCTCCACAGGGGCTGCGCTGCGTCAGTTCTTGCCGGAAATCCCATACTTGCGCAGCCGATGGGCGATCGCGGTGTGGGAGGTCTGTAAGCGTGCAGCCAGTTGCCGAGTCGAGGGGTAGTGGCTGTAGAGCTTTTCCAGCAGCGATTTTTCGAATTCTTCGACCGCCGCTTCCAGGCTCTCGATCTCGCCGTCGTTCTGCCGAGCGACCGAGGTGCCTGCGATATCCAGGTCGCCGATGTCCACGATCGCGCTTTCACAAATTGCCGCCGCGCGGAAAATGACGTTCTGTAATTGCCGCACGTTGCCCGGCCAGCGGTTGCCGAGCAGTGCCGGGTAGGTGCCTGGCGCAAGGCGGCACACGGGACGCTGGATCTGCGTGCAGGCCTGCTCCATGAAATACCGGGCCAGAAGCAGGATGTCCTGCCCGCGTTCGCGCAACGGCGGGACCTCCAGGTTCAGCACGTTCAGGCGATAGAACAGGTCTTCGCGAAACGTGCCTTCGGCCACCATTTTTTCCAGATTGCGGTGGGTGGCGCTGAGGATGCGCACATTGACCTGCACCTCTTTATCGCCACCGACGCGCCGGAAGCTGCCGTCATTCAGAAAGCGCAGCAGCTTGGCTTGCAGATAGGGCGACATTTCGCCGATCTCGTCGAGAAACACCGTGCCCTGGTTGGCCAGTTCCATCAGACCGGGCTTGCCACCGCGTTGCGCGCCCGTGAAAGCGCCGGGTGCGTAGCCGAACAGCTCGCTTTCGGCGAGATTTTCCGGAAGCGCAGCGCAGTTCAATGCCAGAAACGGCGCACCGTTGCGCGCACTTACCGCGTGACAGGCGCGGGCCACCAACTCCTTGCCGGTGCCGGTCTCGCCCTGAATCAGCAGCGGCGCATCCAGTGCAGCCACACGCTGGGCGCGGGCTTTGAGGGTGCGAATGGGCGTTGAGTCGCCGAGCAGGGCGTCGAAGCCTTCGGCGTGATCGTGATGCAACGCCGACAGCCGCTCGCCGATGCGGCTGGGCAGATACAGCGTCAGCAGTGCGCCAGCGTCGGTGATCGGTGTGGCGTCCAGCAGCAGCGCCTCGCCATTGAGCGTGACCTCGCGCAGCGGCAGCCGGAAACCGTTTTCGAGCAATGCCGTTTGCAGCGCTGGGTCGGAAAACAGATCGGCTACCGATTCACCAGCAGGTTCACGACCGCATAAAGCCACCAACGCCGGATTCGCCAGCAGCACATGCCCCGCGCTGTCCAGCGCCAGCACCGGGTCGGTCATGGCGGCCAGCAGGGCGTCGAGTTGCAGGTGGCGGCGCTGGCCGGGAAGGATGTCGACGACAGTGATCGCTTCCACGCCGCGCACGCGAAACAGTCGGTCCTTGAGTTCTTCGAGGACCTCGTGGCTCAGGGTCGGGGCATCGATGTAGACGTTGGGCGGCACCATTTCCACGGCGTCGAGGTTCAGATTGCGCCCACCGAGAATCGCCAGCACTTCCTGGGTAATACCGACGCGGTCGATGAACGTAACGTGGATGCGCATGGGGTATGGGGAGATTCGGACGATAGACGGGGGCGATTATGCCAGCAAACGAGAGGTTCTCGGGCGATAGCGTTGGCGCAGTTGAATCGTCGTCCTGCATGAATCTGTGGGAGCGAATTCATTCGCGAGAGTGGCGTACAGCCGATGCGAATGGATCGCCTGATAAACGATCGCGAATAATTCGCTCCCACAGCGGGGTTGCGTCGCCTGTTGGTCTATCTACTGCAAATGCTCCGGCCTCACGGGATCGCCGGATTTCATGTCGAGCTTGTCGCGAATGTCTTCGAACATGGCGTCGTACTGACCATCCATTGCGTGCAGATCGGTATCTTTGGGCAAGCCATATTTTTCGGCGATGCGCGAGACTTCGCTGGCAAAGTTGTAGGCCTTGTCCTTGGGCAGGTCGAAGGTCTCATTGATGGCTTTGCCGTTGATCTCGCCTTCCAGTTTGAAACTCATGCCGGCGCCTGAGTCGGTCTGGCTGACTTCGTAACGGATATGGATGTCGTAGCCGATGTCTTCCGGTTGCAGGGCGGGGCGGGCGATGTGCAGGTGGCCTGACTCGAACATGTGACTGCTCCCTCAGATAACGATGACGGTAAGCAAGCAGACCATTCGCCAGGGCATGGGTTCAGCGCTGGCCGGAAGACTCCGCCTGCTCGGCGGTTCGCGGCACAGGCTCCGGCCGCGACCAGATCCACAGATTGACCAGCAGCATGCCAGTGACCGCGAAGTAGATCCACCAGTTGTGCTTGAGCACCACCAGCATCACCACCGCACAGATCAACATGGTCACGGTCGCGCTGATCTTGGCGCCACGGGCGATGAGTTTTCCATTGCGCCAGTTGCTGAGCATCGGGCCGAACAGCCGATGGTTTTCCAGCCAGGCACTCAATCGTGGCGAACTCTTGGTCGCGGCCCAGGCGGCCAGCAGGATGAATTCTGTGGTAGGCAGCCCCGGAATGAAAATCGCGATGATGCCAATGGCAAGGCTGACGTAGGCCAGAATGCCGAAAAGGATGCGGGACAGTTTGCTGCCTGGGGGTGTGCTGGTCATGAGTCTCGGGTACGGCAGGGTAAAGATGCGTTGCGCGGATTGGTCCGGCAAAGGCTCCCAGCTTAACAGTGCCAGGCGCCCAGCGCTTCGATTCAGACAGGTTCGGCCTCTGGAGCCGTGGCATAGGCGTGTTCCAGCAGCACATTGAAACGCTCGAAAGCGGCCACTGCGCCCTGGTCGATTTCGCGCTCCTGTTCCTCGCTGAACGGCAGCTCGTCAAGAATGCGAATGAAGCGTTTCCAACCCTCGGCGCGGCCGCCTTTCGGCTCGCCCAGGTGGCGTGCGCCGAAGGTCTCGCTGAGGTTCAGGGCAATAGCGCGCTTGATCAGAAACGCGGCACCCAGCTTCGAACCTTCAGAGACGAACAGCCAGCCCAGCGCTTCGGCTTGTGAGGGTTTGTCGACTGCGCCCGCGACAGGAGCGGGGATCGCCGTTTCGAGGTCGATCAGGTCGGCTTTGGCCTGCTCGGCACGGCAGCGCTGGGGCAAATCGGCGATCAGTTCGACCAGTTGGGGATCGGTGTAAAGCGCCTTGAGCTCCAGTTGAAACAGATACTGAGCGCTGAGAAAACGGGTATAGCTGGCCAGGGTTTCGAACGGCGCATTGGCCTTGACTGCCTTGTCCAGTTGCTCATGAGGGGCGTGGGTAATCTGGTTCAGGCGCTGGGAACGACGAATCGGGTCTTGGGGCATGGTGTCTTCCTTGTAAAAAGAGGCGCTTTTAGATGAGACGAATGAGCCTTTAACAAACGTAAAAAAACCGACTCGTAGGCGCCGCTTGCTGCGGGCGGCGTTGGAACCAATGCGGTGCGTCAGTGACGGATGCTGCGTCTGACTCACCCGGTTCGCCAGCAAGGCTCCTACAGAATCTGTGTTTCTTCAGGGTGCGATTGGCGACGCTATTCCCTGTAGCGTGCGGCTCGCGGCGGTGGCGGCAGCGAGTACGCCATCGCCGGCGAGCCGGACAGCTACAGGGGGCGGCGCGATTGCGTCAGATGTCCCACACCACATTGATCGCGAAGTTACGACCCGGCTCAGTCAGGCGATCCAGGCTGGCTGGCGCTGTCACGCCTGCTTCGCCGACGCCGTCGTAGCCGCGTACGTCATCCCACAGCCAGTATTTTTTGTCGGCCAGGTTGTACAGACCGCCACTTAGCGTCACGTCATCGGTGACTTTGTAGAACCCAGTCAAATCCACCACGCCAAAGCCCGGCGTCTTGAACTGCGAGGACGAGCCATCCGGCGCATGGAAGTTGCTGTCGTCCACGCGAGTCTTGCGCTTGACCACCGTCCAACTGAGTAAGCCGCCGTAGTTATCGTGCTCATAACCCAGGCCGAACACGCCGGTGAGTGGGTTGACACTGTTGATCGGCTGGCCGGTGTCGTCGTTACGACCGTGCGAGTAGGCCAGCGAGCCTTGGGTATAGAGGCCTTGCGGGGCGCCGAAGCTGTCCAGATTCAGGCGGCCCTTGAGCTCCACGCCCTTGATCGTGGCGTGCTTGATGTTGTTGGACTGGAACACCGCCTCATTCGACGAAGGCGGTTGGATGGCATCTTCGTTAATGAAGTCGCGGTATTTGTTGTAAAACACCACCAAGTCGAACGAGCCCTCGTCGAAGTGACCGCGAAGCCCGGTTTCGTAGCTTCTGCTTTTCTCCGGTTCCAGATTGGGGTTCGGCTCGACGATGTAGTTGCTTTGGACGTTTTCGAAGCGGCCATACAGCGCCTTGGCGCTTGGCGTGCGGAAGCCTTCGGCGTACTGGCCGAACCAGGTGTAGGCGTCGTTGATGGCGTAGGTCACGCCCAGTTTTGGCGACAGACGATGCCACTTTTTCTCTTTGTCGTTGAATTGATCCGGGCTGGTCAGGCCGACCGCGCGCAGAAACTCTTCAGTCGCATGAGGATCGAGCGTCGTGTAGTCGTAACGCGCGCCGGGCGTAAAGGTCCAGTCACCCCACTTGATCTGGTCCTGCGCGAACAGGGCATAAGTGTTGACTGTCGGGTCCGGGAAGTCGCTGTTCGGGGCAAGGCCGTCCGACGCGGTCGGGCTAGGGGCGCCGATGGTGCGGCAGGTGCCAAGCACGGCTGCGCACGTGGCGGTGCCGCTGCGTTCGCCCGTCACTTTCTGCTGTTTGAGGGTGGTGCCATAGGTCAGCAGGTGCTCGCTGTCGGCGATGCTGAAAGCCTTGTCCAATTGAGCGTCGAAAATCCACTGCCGCTCTTTATAGGTGGTGTCGCGGGTACGCCAGACATCGCGGCTGCCCGGCACGTAACGCTCAAGGGTGTCCTGATCGGTCTTGGCTATCTGGTAGTTCAGGCTCCACTTGACGTTGTCGACCAGCAGGCTGTCCAGCGCGAAGGTGTTTTCAAGGCCGAAACGCTCGCGGGTGATGACGTCGTTGCCTTCCCGCCCGCGATAGAAACCAAAGCCCCGGCCGCCAGCGAACGGCCCGCCGACTGCGCTTTTCTGATTGGTGTGGGTGTCGTCCTTGTACTTCTCGTAAGTGAACGCCAGTCGATCGTCATCACCGTAGTTCCAGCCCAGCTTGGCCAGGACATTGGTGGCGCGGACATCTGCCGGGTTCGCTGCGGTTCGGCTCAGGCCCGTGCCGCCATGCTCGCCGTAGGATTCGGTCTCGCGACCATTGCGCTGGCTGACATGCAGCAACCCGTCGAGATCGCCTTCACGACCGGCCACGGTGGCCGAGTTCAGCCAGCTGTTGTCCGCCGAGCTGTAGCCGGTCTTCAGGCGCGCGCCGACTTCCTGTCCTGGTTTGATGATGTCTTCAGGATCGAGGGTGTAATAACTCACGGCACCGCCAATGGCGCTGCTGCCGTACAGCGCCGAAGCCGGGCCGCGCAGGATCTCGACGCGTTTGACGATTTCCGGATCGACGTAGTTGCGGTGGGTATTGGCGTAAGGGCCGGAGAAGTAATTGTCCGGCACTTCGACGCCGTCGACCTGAGTCAGGATGCGGTCGCCGTCGATGCCGCGAATGTTGAAGCCGCTGGTGCCGGCACGTTGGCCTGCGCCACCTACGGAAACACCCGGTTCATAGCGCACCAGATCACGAATGTTGTTGACGTTCTGGCGATCCAGTCGGGTACGGTCATGCACGGTGACGGTATTGGGAACTGAGTCCACCGATTGCGCCTGACGCGTCGCACTGACGGTCACTTGTTCCAGCGCGAGTGCGCCTGCGGTGGTGCGCTTTTCCAGCACCACATTGTTATTGCCCAGGCTGCGATAGCTCAGATTGCTTCCCGCCAGTAGCCGATCCAAAGCCTGCTCTGCCGACAGTGTGCCGCTGACCCCAGGCGAGGTGACGTTGCGCGCCAGATCCGCCGACATGCCCACCTGCCAACCGGTGGCTTTACTGAACTCGTTGAGCGCCGATACCAGCGGTTGTTGCTTGATCGAAAACCGATAGTTGCCCGCCACGCGAGTTGTTTGCTCGGCGGCGGCAACCGGCGCGCTGTGCAGACCTGCGGCCAGCAGGGCGACCGTCAACACCGAGAGGGTGAAATGGCGAGTGGTCCGTGGCGAGTCAGATAAGGCGGGGGTAAACGTGGACGGCATCGATAGCGCTCCCTTCGTGCGGGTCGAAATAGTGTTGGCAAGTGTTTTGGTAATAGGAATCACTTGCATTGGCTATGACGAGACGTACGACGAACGGCTATCGCGTAAAAATAATTATTCTCAGTTCAAAATCACCAGAGCGGGCAGTTCATGCAGGCGGGCAGAGGTGATCTGTGCAAGCGAGCGAACCACGTCGACCGGGTTGTCCAGGCGATAGTTGCCGGTTACCGCGACCTGATCCAGGCGGGTATTGGCATTGACGATCCAGCCTGGGTAGTAGCGACGCAGCTCGGCCAGCACTTCCTTGAGCGGGCAATTATCAAAAATCAGCCGACCCTGAACCCAGGCCAGATCCTTGCTCTGATCGATCTTCTCTCGATGGCCGAAGCCTTCGGGGCCGACGCGAAGGCTGTAGCCGGCGCTGAGGTTGACCTGAGAGCTGCCTTGGGTGTCCTGCACGTTTACCGCGCCTTGCTCGACCTGAATCTGCGCCACGCCGTTCAGATAGCGCACGGCAAATGACGTGCTGCTGGCGCTCATGCGCACCGGGCCGGCCTCGACTTCCAGTGGCAGGCCCTTGGCGGTCGGCACCTCGAAGAAGGCTTCACCCTCGTAAAGTCGCGCGATGGGTTGCCGGCCATCCAGCTCGCTGGAAAACGCCGATTTAGTATTGAGTAGCACCTTCGAACCATCGCCAAGCTCCAGCCGCTGGCGCTCTCCGGCGACGGTCAGATGGTCGGCCTTGAGCCGCAGCGGCAGGTCGCTGAAGTTGAACAGACCCAGCAGCAATGCCGCCGCTGTGGCCAGTGGGACCCAATGTGGACGCAAGCGTTTGAACATTGACGGTTTTTTCGGTGCAGCAAGGCTGACCGCGGCTTCTAGCACCGGTTGCGAATTCCAGACAGCCTCGGCCCTGGCGAAAGCTTCGCCATGTGCGGGATCGGCCGCCAGCCAGTCCTCAAAGCGCGCCCGTTGCTCGGCGTCGGCGTTTTCCAGCTCGATCAGCCAGTTCAGGGCCTGGTCAATGGCGCTGTCGTTGGCAGGGCCAGGTGAGTGAGAGTCCGTCAAGGAGCTTCCTCGGATACACGGTGTGGGGCGGGAGTGTAGCGAGCCGGTCGCCACGCTGCTGCCAGGTTTCTTATGAAATATGGATCAAGCTGCTCTCATTAGCGTTCAAGTCGGGCTGCAACGCCGACGCAAATGGCCATGATCAGCTTGAGTTCCTTTTGGACGGTACTGGCGGAAACGCCCAGTTGCTCGGCGATTTCCAGATAACTGCAGCCGTTGAGCCGGCTCAGGGTAAAGATTTTCTGCTGGCGCGGCGTGAGTTTTTCAAGGCTCGCGTTGAGGCTCTGCAGCAGACGATTGGCGTGGGTGGCGTCTTCGAGTGCGGCGTCGGGCGCGATCACGTTGTGCAGTTCGGACAACGGAGCGTCGTCGACGATAGTGCGCGCATGAATGCGTCGGGCGCGCAGATGATCCAACGCCAGATTGCGCGCAGTCTGGAACACAAAGGGTTCAAGATGATCGATAGCCCGTTCGCCCAATGCGCGGGTCACCCGCACGTAGGTTTCTTGCAGCAAGTCTTCGGCAGTGCTGGGGTTGCGGACCATACGCTGCAGGGTGCGCAGCAGAATCGTGCGCCTTGCCAGGAAAACGTCATTGAAGTGCGACTGAGTCACAGGAATACCCGACCAGAAAATCAGCGAATGATAATGATTGTCATCTGCTGTATTGGCAAGGCGGGAAGCCGCAAAGAATATGTAAAGGCAGGTGTTGGGAACGACGGTCGATGCTGTGGGAGCGAATTCATTCGCGATGACGGTACCGGCGACACATTTCTGTTGCCCGATCGATCATCGCGAATGAATTCCTCCCACAGTTAGGTTGGCGGCAGGTCTTATTCCGCGTTCATCAGCGCCAGACAGTTATCCAGCATGCGGTTGGAGAAGCCCCACTCGTTGTCGTACCAGGCCAGCACCTTGAGCAGACGGCCGCTGACTTTGGTGTGGTTGGCGTCGAAGATCGACGACAGGGGGTTATGGTTGAAGTCGTGGGAGACCAGCGGGAGGCTGTTGTAGCCGAGGATCTTCGAATGCTGGGCTGCTTCTTTCATGATCGCGTTGACTTCATCGACCGTCGCATCGCGCTTGAGCTGGATGGTCAGGTCGACCAGCGAAACGTTGATCACCGGCACACGCACCGCCATACCCGTCAGCTTGCCTGCCAGTTCCGGCAGGACCAGGCCAACGGCTTCAGCAGCGCCGGTCTTGCTCGGAATCATCGATTGAGTGGCCGAACGTGCCCGGTACGGGTCGGTGTGGTACACGTCGATCAGATTCTGGTCATTGGTGTAGGCGTGGATGGTGGTCATCAGCCCGTTCTCGATGCCCAGCTCGCGATTCAACACCTGCGCAACAGGCGCTAGGCAGTTGGTGGTGCACGAAGCGTTGGAAATCACCTGATGAGACTGACGCAGCACATCATGGTTGACGCCGTAAACGACAGTGGCGTCAGCGCCTTTGGCCGGCGCGGAGATGATGACCTTCCTGGCGCCCGCGGTGATATGCGCAGCGGCTTTATCACGTTCGGTAAAGAAGCCGGTGCATTCGAATACGACGTCGACGTTTTCGGATTTCCACGGCAGATCGGCCGGGTTGCGAATGGCGCTGACTGATATGCGGTCGCCATTGACCGTCAGGCTTTCCTTGTCGTGCTCGACCGTGCCGTCGAACTGACCGTGAACGGTGTCGTACTTCAGAAGGTGGGCGTTGATCTCGCTGTCACCCAGATCGTTGATGGCGACGACCTGCAAGTCCTGACGGTAGCCTTGGGTATAGAGTGCACGTAGGACGTTGCGGCCGATGCGGCCAAAGCCATTGATTGCGATGCGGAGAGTCATACACCCGTCCTCAGTGAATTTGTTGTTGGAATTACAAGATTATTCTCATAAAAATAGAAAACAAGCCTTTTTAATGGCAGTATTTTGGTTTATCTACAAATAGAAACCCGTAAAGCCACCACAACTGTTTGAAAAATCTAGCCTTTGCTGAAGCGTTTCTCCACAGGCCTGATTCGACCATCGGTTTTGCACGCGTCTTATACGGGTGACCACATCCGCTAGCCTGGAGTTCATCACAATGCATCCCCGCGTCCTTGAGGTAACCGAACGGCTGATAGCTCGCAGCCGTGAAACCCGTCAGCGCTATCTGCAACTGATCCGGGGCGCGGCGAGCGACGGCCCGATGCGCGGCAAGCTGCAATGCGCCAACTTCGCCCATGGCGTTGCGGCCTGCGGCACTGAAGACAAGCACAGCCTGCGGATGATGAACGCGGCCAACGTCGCCATCGTTTCCTCCTACAACGACATGTTGTCGGCGCATCAGCCGTACGAGCATTTCCCTGAACAGATCAAAAAGGCCCTGCGTGAAATCGGCTCGGTCGGCCAGTTCGCCGGTGGCGTGCCAGCCATGTGTGACGGCGTCACGCAAGGCGAGCCAGGCATGGAACTGAGTATCGCCAGCCGAGAAGTCATTGCGATGGCAACGGCGGTCGCTTTGTCGCACAACATGTTCGATGCCGCGTTGATGCTGGGCATTTGCGACAAGATCGTGCCAGGCCTGCTGATGGGCTCCCTGCGTTTCGGTCATTTGCCGACGATTTTCGTGCCGGGCGGGCCGATGGTGTCGGGTATTTCCAACAAGGAAAAAGCCGATGTGCGGCAGCGCTACGCCGAAGGCAAGGCGACTCGCGAAGAGCTGCTGGATTCGGAAATGAAGTCCTACCACGGCCCTGGTACCTGCACCTTCTACGGCACCGCCAATACCAACCAGTTGCTGATGGAAGTCATGGGGCTGCACTTGCCGGGCGCTTCCTTCGTCAATCCCTACACGCCGCTGCGCGATGCCCTGACACGCGAGGCCGCGTTCCAGGTGACGCGTCTGACCAAACAAAGCGGCGATTTCATCCCTCTGGGGGAGATCGTGGACGAGCGCTCGCTGGTCAACTCGATCGTCGCCCTGCATGCGACCGGCGGTTCCACCAACCACACGCTGCATATGCCGGCCATCGCGCAGTCCGCAGGCATTCAATTGACCTGGCAGGACATGGCAGATCTGTCGGAAGTCGTACCGACCCTGACGCACGTTTATCCAAACGGTAAAGCCGACATCAACCACTTCCAGGCGGCGGGCGGCATGTCGTTCCTGATTCGTGAACTGCTCGATGCCGGGCTGCTGCATGAAGACGTCAACACCGTCGTAGGCCGTGGTCTGCGCCGCTACACCCAAGAGCCGTTCCTTGACGACGGCAAGCTGGTATGGCGTGACGGCCCGATCGAGAGTCTGGACGAAAACATCCTGCGGCCGATCGTCCGGCCGTTCTCACCTGAAGGCGGTCTGCGTGTGATGGAAGGCAACCTGGGGCGCGGCGTGATGAAGGTTTCGGCCGTGGCGCTGGAGCACCAGATCGTCGAAGCACCGGCAAAAGTATTCGAAGACCAGCAGGATCTGGCCGACGCTTTCAAGGCCGGGGAGCTTGAGTGTGATTTCGTCGCGGTCATGCGGTTTCAGGGGCCACGCTCCAACGGCATGCCCGAGTTGCACAAGATGACGCCGTTCCTTGGCGTGCTCCAGGATCGCGGGTTCAAGGTGGCGCTGATCACTGACGGGCGCATGTCCGGCGCCTCTGGAAAAATTCCTGCGGCGATCCATGTATGCCCCGAAGCCTCTGATGGTGGCCCGCTGGCACTTGTGCGAGAT
Organism: Pseudomonas sp.; assembly: GCF_050739935.1. GTDB lineage: Bacteria > Pseudomonadota > Gammaproteobacteria > Pseudomonadales > Pseudomonadaceae > Aquipseudomonas. The sequence continues at coordinate 116,565 of NZ_JBOICF010000069.1, forward strand.
GGGGACCTCATTCGGGTAGATGGCGTGAAAGGAACGTTGCAAGTTCTGGTCGAACCGGCAGAATTGGCCGCCAGAGAGCCGGCAATCGGGCGCTTGTCCCACAATGTGGGCAGCGGCCGCGAATTGTTCGGTTTCATGCGCATGGCCTTCAGCTCCGCAGAGAAGGGCGCCAGCGCCTTTACTTCGAATCTGGAGACGCTCAAGTGACATTGGCAATGGTGGGTGATATCGGCGGGACAAATGCTCGTTTTGCCATTTGGGAAGACGATCAATTGCATTCGATCCGGGTGTTCCCGACGGTCGATTACGCCAGCCCTGAAAAGGCCCTGCTGGTCTATCTGCAGGATCTCGAGCTGCAACTGGGTGATGTCGGTTCGATCTGTCTGGCGGTCGCAGGCCCGGTAACCGGTGATGATTTCCACTTCACCAACAGCCACTGGAAGATCAATCGGAAGTCGTTCTGCGCGGCGCTCAAAATCGACAACCTGATCATGGTCAACGATTTCACCGCCATGGCCTTGGGCATGACCCGCCTGCGCGACGATGAATATCTCACCGTGCGCCACGGTAAGGGCGACCCGAGAGGCGCCCGTGTGGTGATTGGCCCTGGCACCGGCCTGGGCGTCGGCACGCTGATCCGCTCCGGCGAAAACCACTGGACCGCGGTGCCGGGCGAGGGCGGTCATGTCGACTTGCCCATTGGCACCGCGCGCGAAGCCTTGCTGTGGACGCGCCTGATGGCCGATCACGAGCATGTCAGTGCGGAAACGATCCTGAGTGGTGCCGGTCTGCTGTTGCTGTATCAGGTCAGCTGTGCGCTGGACGATATCGAGCCGGAACTGAAATCCCCCGCAGCCATCACCTCGGCAGCGCTCAAGGGCGATCCTGTGGCCAGCGCGGTGCTCGAACAGTTTTGTGTGTTCCTCGGTCGCGTGGCGGGCAACAATGTGTTGACCGTTGGCGGGCGTGGCGGGGTGTACATCGCCGGCGGAGTGATTCCGCGTTTCATCGACTTCTTCATGCAGAGTGGCTTCAACAAGGCGCTTGCAGAAAAAGGCCTGATGAAGGATTACTTCAACGATGTGCCGGTCTGGCTGGTGACAGCCGAGTATCCGGGCTTGATGGGCGCCGGGGTGGCGCTGGATCAGGCTTTGCTCACCCAGGGCTGACCGACCCGCTGGAATGCCTGTAGGGGCCAGCTTGCTGCGGGCCGCGGTCGGACGAATGTGATCTGTCTGACGCAGTGATGTCGCCTGACACCGCCCTCGCCAGCAAACCGGTTCCTGCAATGAACGCGCAGTGTCTATAACAATAAATTTAGTGCTTACAAGGACGACCAAAGTGAACGCTGTCAGTAAATCTATTCTGGTGGTCGACGATGATCAGGAGATTCGGGAATTGCTTCAGGCCTACCTGAGCCGATCAGGTTTTCAGGTACGCACAGTTGGCGATGGCGCCGAGTTTCGTCAGGCGTTCAATGACGAGCCTACTGACCTGCTGATTCTCGACGTCATGCTGCCCGACGAAGATGGCTTCAACCTATGCCGCTGGGTCAGGCAGCACCCGCGACAGCCCCATGTGCCGATCATCATGCTCACAGCCAGCTCCGATGAGGCCGATCGGGTCATTGGCCTGGAACTGGGCGCTGATGACTACATGGCCAAACCCTTCAGTCCACGTGAACTCCAGGCCCGCATCAAGGCCCTGCTGCGCCGGGCACATTTCGGCCAGGAGCGCGTGGGCGGTGAGGTACTGGTGTTCGATGAGTGGCGTCTGGACATGGTCAGTCATCGTCTGTTTCACAGCGATGGCGAAGAAGTGATTCTTTCTGGCGCCGACTTCGCGCTGCTCAAGTTGTTTCTCGATAACCCGCAGCAAATCCTCGATCGCGACACCATCGGCAATGCCACGCGGGGGCGTGAGCTGATGCCGCTGGAGCGTATCGTCGACATGGCGGTGAGTCGTCTTCGTCAGCGTCTGCGCGATACCGGCAAGGCGCCGCGGTTGATTCGCACTGTGCGAGGCAGTGGTTATTTGTTGGCGGCCAACGTGCTGCCACAAGCCAGCAACGGCTACTGACCGCTGATGGTGGCCGAGAAAAAGCGTCGTCTGCCGGTGCCGCGCTCGCTGCTGGGGCGCATGTTGCTGCTCACTTTGCTAGCGGTATTACTGGCCCAGACCCTGTCCAGCCTGATCTGGCTTTCCCAATTGCGCGCCACGCAAATGGAAGGCCTGATCACCAGTGCTCGCAGCCTGGGTTTTTCCATGTCTGCCAGCGTCAGCTATTTCCGCTCATTGCCCGTGGCCTTCCGCCCCTTGGTGCTCGATCAACTGCGCAGCATGGGTGGTACGCGTTTCTTCGTTTCCCTCAATGATCGTCCGCTGGATATGCAGGTGCTGGAACCCACCGTGCGTAAAACAGCGGTGATCGATGTGGTGGGGCAGGTTTTGCGGCAGAACCTCGGCGCCGACCCCGATATCCTCGTACGGTTCGTGCGGCCCGAAGATCTGCGCATCTTCAACAGCGGCCTGAAGCTCGACGAGCTGCCCCGCTCCTGGGCGCATTACGCGCTGACACTGGAACCGGTGAATCCGCCAGTATTGGTGACCCAGATAGAGCTGTCGCCGGGAGAGTGGTTGTATATCGCGTCGCTGCTGCCTGAGCCGTACACCATGCTCGAGGAAGAAGGGCTGCCGTCGCAACAGGTCTGGTTCATTGGCCTGACGAGTATCTTCCTACTGGTATTCATCGGCCTGCTGGTTCATTGGCAAAGTGGCCCCCTCAAACGTCTGGCCCATGCCGCGCGGGATCTGTCACTGGGGACCGAGGTCGAGCCGGTAGTGGAGGGCGGCGGCAGTGAAGTGATCGAGGTGACACGCGCCTTCAACACCATGCGCGATCGCATCAGCCGTTACCTGACCGAACGCGGCCAGCTGTTCAGCGCCATTTCCCACGATTTGCGTACGCCGATCACACGCCTGCGCTTGCGTGTCGAGTTGCTGGAAGACGAGGCGATGCAGGTCAAATTCACCCGTGATCTCGATGAGCTGGAGCTGTTGGTCAAGGGCGCGCTGCAATGCGTGAAGGACACCGATATTCACGAGAACATCGAGCCTGTCGACCTGAACCATGCGCTCGATTGCCTGATCGAGCCCTACCTGTCGCCCTCTGGCGATGGCCGGGCCACGGTGGAAGGTAGGGCGATGTCGATGTTTTATGGCAAGCCGCTGGCCCTACGTCGCTGCATGGGCAACCTGATCGATAACGCCATCAAATACGGCGACAAGGCGCATTTGTACATTGAAGACAACGCCGAGGCGTTCGTGCTGCACGTCGACGACGAAGGCCCAGGCGTCCCCGAACAGCGGCTTGAACAGGTCTTCGAGCCGCATTTTCGGCTCGCGGGCAAGCATCAGCAAGGGTATGGGCTGGGGCTGGGGATCGCACGCAACATCGCCCACAGTCATGGCGGTGAGGTGACATTGCAGAACCTGCGCGATGGCGGGTTGCGGGTGACATTGTATCTGCCGCGTGGGGCGCAATAGCCCAACTCTCCACCACCACGGACATTCCTGTAAAAGCCGGCTTGCTGGCGAACGCACAGGGCCGGTCAGCATTGCGTTGTCCGGCCCAGCGCTTTTGCCAGCAAGGCGGCTTCTACCTTCAAGAATTCGAAGATTTGCCGAATGTAACCTTCCAGTGACACTTGCGCATCGCTTCGTTACCGTCCGCGCGAGCCCCTTGTTTAGAATCCATGCAGCGCAAGCACCAAGACTTGCTCATGCATAACAACAATAAGGTCAAATAGATGAATTCGATTACCCGTCTCGCAGCACTCGTTTCTCTCGCCTCGTTGTTCCCTCTGAGCGCCATGGCCGCTGATTCCAAAGGCACTGTCGAAGTCGTCCACTGGTGGACTTCCGGTGGCGAAAAAGCGGCTGTCGATGTGCTCAAGGCCCAAGTCGAAAAAGACGGCTTTACCTGGAAAGACGGCGCTGTGGCCGGCGGTGGCGGTTCGACTGCCATGACCGTGCTGAAAAGCCGCGCCGTTGCCGGTAACCCGCCTGGCGTCGCCCAGATCAAAGGTCCGGACATTCAGGAATGGGCGTCGACCGGACTGCTGGACACTGACGTTCTGAAGGAAGTCTCCAAGCAAGAAAAGTGGGACAGCCTTCTCGACAAGAAAGTCTCCGATACCGTGAAGTACGATGGTGATTACGTGGCCGTTCCGGTGAACATTCACCGCGTGAACTGGCTGTGGATCAACCCGGAAGTCTTCAAGAAAGCCGGCATCGAAAAAGCCCCGACCACCCTCGAAGAGTTCTACGCAGCGGGCGACAAGCTCAAGGCGGCAGGCTTCATCCCTCTGGCTCACGGTGGCCAACCCTGGCAGGACAGCACTGTTTTCGAAGCCGTTGTGCTTTCGGTGATGGGTGCCGATGGTTACAAGAAGGCCCTGGTCGATCTGGATGACGGCGCGTTGACCGGTCCTGAGATGGTCAAGTCGCTGACCGAGCTGAAAAAAGTCGCTTCCTACATGGATCCCGACGGCAAAGGCCAGGACTGGAACCTGGAAGCGGCCAAGGTCATCAACGGCAAGGCCGGCATGCAGATCATGGGTGACTGGGCCAAGAGCGAATGGACCGCTGCCAAGAAAGTCGCTGGCAAGGATTACGAGTGCGTAGCCTTCCCGGGCACCGACAAGGCATTCACCTACAATATCGACTCCCTGGCGGTGTTCAAGCAGAAAGACAAAGGCACTGCCGATGGTCAGCGGGACATCGCCAAAGTCGTGCTGGGTGAAAACTTCCAGAAAGTCTTTAGCATCAACAAGGGTTCAATCCCTGTGCGCAACGACATGCTGAACAAAATGGACTCTTACGGCTTCGACTCGTGTGCACAGACCGCTGCCAAGGACTTCCTCGCAGATGCCAAAACCGGCGGCCTGCAACCAAGCATGGCGCACAACATGGCAACCACGTTGGCTGTTCAAGGTGCGTTCTTTGACGTTGTGACCAACTACATCAACGACCCGAAAGCTGATCCAGCCGACGCGGCGAAGAAGTTGGGTGCGGCCATCAAGTCTGCCAAGTAAGCGTTATCCGGTAACACGTAAACCCCAGCCGCAGTTCGTGCTGATGAAACCTTCTCATCCGGTTTCACGCACGGCTGTGGGCTGGACCTGATCGTTTCGAAGTGGATGCTTCCAATGAGTTCTGTTGCTGTGTTCAGCAAAGCCTCGCCGTTCGATGCACTGCAGCGCTGGCTACCCAAACTGGTGCTGGCGCCAAGCATGTTCATCGTATTGGTGGGCTTCTACGGCTATATCCTGTGGACGTTCGTTCTGTCGTTCACCAATTCGACTTTCCTGCCGTCCTACAAATTCGTGGGCCTGGCGCAATACGCTCGGCTGTTCGATAACGACCGCTGGTGGGTCGCGAGCAAGAACCTCGCCGTGTTCGGCGGCATGTTTATCGGCATCACGCTGGTAGTTGGCGTGCTGTTGGCGGTGTTTCTTGATCAGCGCATTCGTCGCGAAGGATTCATCCGCACTATCTATCTGTACCCGATGGCGCTCTCGATGATCGTCACCGGTACGGCCTGGAAATGGCTGCTCAACCCTGGCATGGGTCTGGACAAACTGTTGCGTGACTGGGGCTGGGAAGGCTTTCGTCTGGACTGGCTGATCGACCCCGATCGCGTGGTGTACTGCCTGGTTATCGCGGCGGTATGGCAGGCGTCGGGATTCATCATGGCGATGTTCCTGGCGGGCCTGCGCGGCGTAGATCAATCGATCATCCGCGCTGCCCAGATCGATGGCGCCAGCATGCCGAAGATCTACTGGAAAGTGGTGCTGCCAAGCCTGCGCCCGGTGTTCTTCAGCGCCGTAATGATTCTGGCGCACATCGCGATCAAGAGCTTCGACCTTGTTGCCGCAATGACCGCTGGTGGCCCCGGCTATTCGTCCGATTTGCCCGCGATGTTCATGTACTCGTTCACCTTCAGCCGCGGTCAGATGGGTATGGGCTCGGCCAGTGCGATTCTGATGCTCGGTGCGATTCTCGCGATCCTCGTGCCTTACCTGTATTCCGAGCTGAGGACCAAGCGCAATGACTAGTCACGCCGCCAAACCTTCGATCAGCTTGAGCCGGATCGCGATTTATGCGGTGCTGATCGGTGCCGTGTTGATCTATCTGATTCCGCTGGTAGTGATGCTGCTCACCAGTTTCAAATCGCCTGAAGACATCGGCACCGGCAACCTGCTGAGCTGGCCCACTGAGGTCACCGCCATCGGTTGGGTCAAGGCCTGGGCGACGGTCAAGGGCTACTTCGTAAACTCGATCCTGATCACCGTTCCCGCGGTGCTGATCTCCACAGCCATCGGTGCCTTGAACGGCTACGTACTGTCGATGTGGCGCTTCCGTGGTTCGCAGATGTTCTTCGGGCTGCTGTTGTTCGGTTGCTTCCTGCCGTTCCAGACCGTTTTGCTGCCGGCGTCTTTCACCCTCGGCAAGATGGGCCTGGCCAGCACCACGACCGGTCTGGTGCTCGTCCACGTGGTCTACGGTCTGGCGTTCACCACGCTGTTCTTCCGTAACTACTACGTGAGCATTCCTGATGCGCTGGTCAAAGCTGCGCGTCTGGACGGTGCCGGTTTCTTCACCATCTTTCGGCAGATCATTCTGCCGATGTCGACCCCGATCATCATGGTCTGCCTGATCTGGCAGTTCACGCAGATCTGGAACGACTTCCTGTTCGGTGTAGTGTTCTCCAGCGGCGATTCACAGCCCATCACCGTGGCGCTGAACAACCTGGTCAACACCAGCACCGGGGCCAAGGAGTACAACGTTGATATGGCGGCGGCGATGATCGCCGGTCTGCCGACCCTGCTGGTCTATGTGGTCGCAGGCAAGTATTTCGTGCGCGGGCTGACGGCCGGCGCAGTCAAGGGGTAATCATGGCAACGCTCGAACTTCGCAATGTAAACAAGACTTACGGGGCCGGTCTGCCGGACACCCTGAAGAACATTGAACTGTCGATCAAGGAAGGCGAATTCCTGATTCTGGTCGGTCCTTCGGGCTGCGGTAAGTCGACCCTGATGAACTGCATCGCGGGCCTGGAAACCATTACCGGCGGCGCGATCATGATCGGTGATCAGGACGTCAGCGGCATGAGCCCGAAAGATCGCGACATCGCCATGGTGTTCCAGTCCTACGCGCTGTACCCGACCATGAGCGTTCGCGAGAACATCGAATTCGGTCTGAAGATTCGCAAGATGAACCAGCCGGACATCGACGCCGAAGTGGCCCGCGTCGCCAAGTTGTTGCAGATCGAGCACCTGCTCAATCGCAAGCCAGGTCAGCTTTCCGGTGGTCAGCAGCAGCGGGTTGCCATGGGCCGCGCGCTGGCCCGGCGCCCGAAGATTTATCTGTTCGACGAACCGCTGTCCAACCTCGACGCCAAGCTGCGGGTCGAGATGCGCACCGAAATGAAACTGATGCACCAGCGCCTCAAGACCACCACGGTCTACGTCACCCACGACCAGATCGAAGCGATGACCCTGGGCGACAAAGTGGCGGTCATGAAGGACGGCATCATTCAGCAGTTCGGTACACCGAAACAGATCTACAATGATCCGGCCAACCTGTTCGTCGCCAGCTTCATCGGTTCGCCGCCGATGAACTTCATTCCGCTGCGCCTGCAACGCAAGGATGGCCGTCTGCTGGCCGTGCTCGACAGTGGTCAGGCGCGTTGCGAACTGCCGATGAGCATGAGCGATGCGGGCCTGGAGGACCGTGAGGTGATTTTGGGCCTGCGCCCTGAACAGATCGTGCTAGCGTCCGGAGAAACTTCGGGGATGCCGACCATTCGTGCCGAGGTGCAGGTCACCGAGCCGACCGGTCCCGATACGCTGGTTTTCGTCACGCTCAACGAGAGCAAGGTTTGCTGCCGTCTTGCCCCGGATGTGGCGCCAGCGGTGGGCGAGACCTTGACCTTGCAATTCGATCCGGCCAAGGTTCTGCTGTTCGATGCCAAGAGCGGCGAACGTCTGGGCGTCCTGGGAAAGTCGCAGCCGGTTGAGAACATGGGGAACGTTACGCGGCTCAACCGCAACTGATTCCGCGCGCAGGAGTACTGCGTCAAGGAGCACATCTGTCGGGGCGATTTTTTCTGCCGTAAAAGAGCCCTGGCAGGCACACGAAGCAAGTGGTTACAACGCTGTTTTAGAGCTAATAACAATAAAACGAGGATTTAAGGGATGAAGAAGGTAAAAGGCAAATCGCTTAACCAGCTGCACCTGATCGGTGGGTTGTCTGTTTTGAGCGCGTTGACGTTGTCCGGAACGGCCTCCGCCATGGAGCCTTTCAAGGCCAGCGAGCACTTGACGGGTGACTGGGGCGGTCTGCGCCAGGAACTGTACGACAAGGGGTACGATTTTCCGATCGAGTACGTAGGCGAGGCGGCTTCCAACCTCAATGGCGGCTACAACGACGACAGAACCGGCCGTTACAGCGACCAGTTCGCGTTCGGCGTGCAAATGGACCTGCAGAAAATCCTCGGTTGGCATGACGCGGAATTCAAGCTGGCGATCACCGAGCGTAGCGGCAACAACATTTCCAACGACCGTATTGGCGATCCACGCGCCGGCACACTCAGCTCCTCGCAAGAAGTCTGGGGTCGCGGTCAGACCTGGCGTCTGACGCAGATGTGGGTCAAACAGAAGTACTTCGACGGCGCCCTGGACATCAAGGTCGGTCGTTTCGGCGAAGGCGAAGACTTCAACAGCTTCCCATGCGACTTCCAGAACCTGTCGTTCTGCGGCTCGCAAGTGGGTAACTACGTGAACACTTGGTACAACTGGCCAGTCAGCCAGTGGGCAGCACGTGTGAAATACAACATCACACCTGAGTTGTTCGCGCAGATCGGTGTCTACGAGCAGAACCCGTCCTACCTGGAAACCGGCAACAGCTTCAAGCTCAGCGGCAGCGGCTCCCAGGGCACCGTGGTGCCTGTGGAAGTGGTGTGGTCGCCAAGCGTGAACTCGCTGCCAGGCGAATACCGTTTGGGTTACTACGTCAGCAACCCAAGCGCTGATGACCTGTACGAAAACGAAAACGGCCAGCCGCAAGCCATTGCCGGCGGTGACTTCAAGTCCCACAAGGACAAGCATGGCTGGTGGGTCGTGGCTCAGCAACAGTTGACCGCCCACAACGGCGACACATCGCGTGGTTTGAGCATTTTTGCCAACGCCACTGTGCATGACAAAGCCACCAACATGGTCGACAACTATCAGCAGATCGGTTTCGTCTATAAAGGTCCGTTCGATGCACGTCCGAAGGATGACATCGGTATCGGCGTCGCTCGCATCCACGTCAACGATGATGCTCAGGACAACCGTCGCCTGGTCAACGCCGTCAACGGTATCGACGACTACGACAACCCAGGCTACCTGCCAATCCAGAAGACCGAATACAACTCGGAAATCTACTACGGCGTACACGTCACCGACTGGCTGACCGTGCGTCCTAACCTGCAATACGTGAAGAGCCCAGGCGGTGTGGACGAAGTCCAGAACGCTCTGGTTGCGGGTATCAAGATTCAATCCAAGTTCTAAAAGCTCCACCGTTGTGCGGACCGCTCCTCCGCACATCTCTCTGATGTGCTTCACAAACGATCAAGGGTCGTGTGTGCTTTACGGGCAGCCTGGCTGCCCGTTTTTTTGTGTCGTATCAGCTCTGGTCTTCGGAGCTTTTTTTATTGTTTGCAGGGCTCGCCGCCGACCCTGGGCATACGCGGTTTGCCTGTGGGAGCGAATTCATTCGCGAAAAATAGGTCAGGCGATAGGGATGCATCGGCTGAGCGCGCCTCTCGCGAACGAATTCGCTCCCACAGGTTATCTATGGCGGCCCACTTATCGCCAACGAGAAAACAATGGCCATCAAGGACACCGCATCGCTCGACCATCCTCTGCAACGCTTTTTCACCTCGGCCAGGCCTCAGCCGACTTTTCAGTGGGAGCGTCATCAGCAGCGTGATGTGTTGGTGATCAATCACCCGCAATGTCAGGCCGTGTTCAGTCGCCAGGGCGCGCAATTGCTGCATTTTCAGCCCGCAGGTCAAAAACCCTGGTTGTGGTGCGCGGCTCAGTGGCCGCAGGTCGGTGCGATTCGTGGCGGCGTGCCGGTGTGCTGGCCTTGGGTGGGGCGTCATCCGGGCGAAGGTGGCTGGCCTGCCAACGGCTGGGGGCGGTTGCTCGACTGGAAGCTGATCGACAGCCACGAGCATGAAGAGGGCGTCTCGCTGCATTGGCGTCTGAGCTTGTGGGACTGGCAGGCCGATCTCTACGCCGAACTGGGGCAGGGCATGGACCTTCGCCTGGAAACCCGACACGAAGACAGCGAGCCTTGCCAGTTCGGCCACGCCTTGCACGCATACTGGCGCATCAGTGACATCGCCGACGTCGCACTTAAAGGCCTGGAAGGCGCGCAGGGGTACGACGAACTTAGCCGCAGCGTCTGTGAGCAGAAAGGTGAGTTGCGGGTGATGGGCAGTTGTCAGCGCGTATTCGAGCACGCAGGCCCGCTCCAACTGCACGATGACGCCTGGCAGCGCCGGCTGAGCATCGACGCTCGTGACAGCGTCAACACCGCCGTCTGGCATCCCGGCAGTCGCCCGCTATTAGGCGTGGGCGGCAGCGAAGCGATGGGGTTTCTGCGGGTTGAAGCGGTGTCCGGCGTTGACGATTGCCTGAGCCTGGCGCCGGGGCAGCAGGCGCGGTTGAGTTTACAGGCGAGTCTCTTGGGGTGATTGACGGCTTTTCTACAGGAGCGAATTCATTCGCGAGAGGCCGGTTCTTCCAGAACATCTCTTTCGTCTGGAACATTTTTCCGCGAATGGATTCGTTCCCACAGGGTTTGCGTCAATCCGAATCGTTTGGGCAAATGCCCGACTCACCCCAACTCATCATCCGCCGGATACCGGCTGGCATTGAGGCTTTCCTTGATCTTGCGCAGATGGGGTTGGAAATCCACGCCGCGGCGCAGGGTCATGCCGGTCGCCAGAACGTCGAGCACGGTCAGCTGAATGATCCGCGAGGTCATCGGCATATAGATGTCGGTGTCTTCCGGTAGCGGGATGTTCAGACTCAGCGTGCTGGCCTTGGCCAACGGCGAATCGGCGGCTGTCAGGCCTAACACCGACGCGCCATTCTCGCGAGCGAGACGTGCCACTTCCACCAGCTCACGGGTGCGACCAGTGTAGGAAATGATCACGAACAGCTCCCCCGTATGCGCCACCGAGGCCAGCATGCGCTGCATCAGCACATCGGCATGGGCCGTCACCGCCAGATTGAAGCGGAAGAACTTGTGCTGCGCATCCAGCGCCACTGGAGCCGAAGCGCCAAGGCCGAAGAAGTGAATCTGCCGCGCCTGAATCAACAGATCCACGGCCTTGCTGATCAGATTCGGGTCCAGCACCTGGCAGACACTGTCCAGTGATGCGATGGCGCTGGCGAAGATCTTGCGGGTATAGGCTTCGGGGTTGTCATCGGCTTCCACTGCGCGGCTGACGTAAGCGGCACCGCTGGCCAGACTCTGCGCCAGTTGCAGTTTGAGTTCCGGGTAACCGCTGACATCGAACGAGCGGCAGAAACGATTGACCGTCGGTTCGCTGACCTTGGCGGCCTGCGCGAGCGCGGCAATGCTGAAGCGGGTGGCCTGCTGGGGATTGCCCAAAATCACCTCGGCGACCTTGCGCTCGGCCTTGTTCAGTTCGGCAAGACGACTCTGGATCTGCTCCAGAAGGTTGCGTACGCGGTCCATTCAAAGTCCTTCTCGTGAAGCTTTAACAGGCTTGTCTGCGAGCATTTATGCAAAAGGTGCTCAACTGGGCCTTTAGCCTGTAGCAAAGGTGGCCTATCGTACTGAGGGCCTGTGATGATCACCACCGTAATGTGTTTTTTGAAGAAATGTTGTGGTTATTACTACATATGGCCTTGAGTAACGCCTTTAAAAAAGGTATTTGTAGCCTAACTTGATAAAAGAACCAACATTATGCTCTCGATTACGGTTGAACCGTGCACTTTTGCCTTGTTCGGAGCCCTGGGCGACCTGGCAGTGCGCAAACTGTTTCCCGCGTTGTACCAGCTGGACCGTGCGGGACTGCTGCATGCCGAGACCCGAATCCTTGCCTTGGCCCGCGAGCCGGGTACGCCTCAGGAACACCTGGCTTATATCGACAAGAGCCTGCGTCGCTTCGTCCCTGAATCCCAGCTTGAAAATGAGCACGTGGAGCGTTTTCAGAAGCGCCTGAGCTACCTGCACGTGGATTTCCTCAAGGGCGAAGATTACGTTGGTCTGGCTGAGGAAGTAGGCGACGCGCAAACCATGATTGCCTATTTCGCCACGCCTGCGTCGGTGTATGGCGCGATCTGCGAAAACCTGGCACTGGTTGGCCTGACCGACCGCACCCGCGCGGTGCTGGAGAAACCGATCGGCCACGATCTGGCCTCGTCGCAGCGGGTCAACGACGCCGTGGCCAGGTTCCTGCCGGAAAACCGCGTTTACCGCATCGACCACTATCTGGGTAAAGACACCGTACAAAACCTTATCGCGCTGCGTTTCGCCAACAGCCTGTTCGAAACCCAATGGAACCAGAACTACATTTCCCACGTCGAGATTACTGTGGCGGAGAAAGTAGGGATCGAAGGCCGTTGGGGCTATTTCGATCAGGCCGGTCAGCTGCGCGACATGATCCAGAACCACCTGTTGCAGTTGCTGTGCCTGATTGCCATGGACCCCCCGAGCGATCTGTCCGCCGACAGTATCCGTGATGAAAAGGTGAAAGTGCTCAAGGCGCTCGCACCGTTCACCCCGGAGCGCCTGGCGACTCAAGTGGTTCGCGGGCAATACATCGCCGGTTACAGCGAAGGCAAACCGGTCCCCGGTTACCTGGAAGAGGAAAACTCCAACACCCAGAGCGACACCGAAACGTTCGTTGCCATTCGTGCCGACATCCGTAACTGGCGGTGGGCAGGGGTTCCGTTCTATCTGCGTACCGGCAAGCGTATGCCGCAGAAGCTGTCGCAGATCGTGATTCACTTCAAGGAACCACCGCACTACATCTTCGCCCCGGAACAGCGGATGCAGATCAGCAACCGTTTGATCATTCGTCTGCAGCCTGATGAGGGTATCTCGCTGCAAGTGATGACCAAGGATCAGGGGCTGGACAAAGGCATGCAATTGCGCAGCAACCCCTTGCAACTGAGCTTCTCCGACGCCTACCGCAGCGCCCGCATTCCGGACGCCTATGAGCGGTTGTTGTTGGAGGTCATGCGTGGCAATCAGAACCTGTTTGTCCGCAAAGATGAGATCGAGTATGCGTGGCAATGGTGCGACCAGCTGATTGCCGGCTGGAAGAAGGCGGGCGATGCGCCTAAGCCTTATGCAGCCGGCTCTTGGGGGCCGATGAGTTCCATTGCGCTCATTACTCGTGACGGGAGGTCCTGGTATGGCGATATGTGAACTTGAATTTCCGGCAGGCTTGAAAGCCAACCAATTCGATAATCCGGAACTGCTGGCAAATGCGCTGGCCGATCATGTAGCCGAGCGTTTGAGCGCGGCTATCTCCAGCAATCCACATGGCATTGCGACGTTGGTCGTATCGGGCGGCAAGAGCCCGGTCGCCTTCTTCCAGGCGCTGGCGCAGAAGCCGATCGAGTGGTCGAAGGTGGTTATCAGCCTGGCCGACGAACGCTGGGTGCCGACCGAGCATGCCGACAGCAATGCCGGACTGCTCAAGCGCTATCTGTTCCAGGGACCGGCGGCCAAAGCGGGCTTCTTCAGCCTTTATCGTCCGACCACCACGGTGGATGAGGCCGCTGCCGCTACCGACGAAGCGCTCAAGGAACTGCCGAAGATCGACGTGCTGGTGCTGGGCATGGGGGATGACGGTCACACCGCTTCACTGTTTCCCGACAGCCCGAACTTGGCTGAAGCGCTGGATCTGAACGGTGAGCGTCGTTGTCTGCCGATGCTGGCGCCGAGCACACCCCATCAGCGTCTGACCATGACGCGCTCCCTGTTGGCGTCGGCAACGACTCCGATCCTGTCCATTTCCGGGCAGGCCAAACTGGAAACCCTGCGCACGGCGCTGGCCGGCGATGACCTCGCCAAAATGCCGGTACGTGCGTTCCTCAACCCGTCTTTAGAGATCTACTGGTGCCCATAAGCAAAGGATCAGCCGCCATGGAAAATACCCAAGTGAAACAGCCGTTGAATAGCATGGCGAGCAAGATTGCCCAGATCGACGAACTCTGCGCGAAAGCTAAGATTCTGCCGGTCATCACCATTGCACGTGAACAGGACGTGCTGCCGCTGGCCGATGCGCTGGCAGCAGGCGGCCTGAACGCGCTGGAAATCACCCTGCGTTCCGAATTCGGCCTCAAGGCCATTCGCATTCTGCGTGATGCACGCCCAGAGCTGTGTGTCGGTGCAGGCACCATTCTCGACCGCCACATGCTCAAAGGTGCAGAAGAGGCCGGTTCGCAATTCATCGTCACGCCTGGCAGCACGCAAGATCTGCTTGAAGCCGCTGCGCAAAGTGAATTGCCACTGCTGCCAGGCATCAGCAGCGCCTCGGAAATCATGATCGGTTATGCCCTGGGTTATCGGCGCTTCAAGCTGTTCCCGGCGGAAATCAGTGGCGGGGTCGGCGCGATCAAGGCGTTGGGCGGTCCCTTCCCTGAAGTGCGTTTTTGCCCGACCGGCGGTGTAAGCGCAGCCAACCTGAAAAGCTACATGGCACTGCCAAATGTGATGTGCGTGGGCGGTACCTGGATGATCGACAACGCCTGGGTCAAGAATGGTGACTGGAGTCGTATCACCGACGCGACCGCCGAAGCGATCGCGCTGTTCGACTGAGACATGTGTCAAACGCCCCTTTGATTGATTCTCGACAGCTCCCGTTCATGAGGGGGCTGTTTTAATCTTTCGGATGATGAATTAAAGCGCTGGGTCGCTGCTACAGAAGTCGTTGTTGCATGGCTGTTTAACGGCGTTCCCTTGGTCCGGAACGCCGTTTTTTTGTCCGGATTTCGGGATGGCCAGACAACGGCGCGGGTATCTGTGGGAGCGAATTCATTCGCGATGCGGCAGTACAGTCGATAAAGCTCTTTGGGATGTACCAGCCAATCGCGAATTTCTGTAGGAGCGAATTCATTCGCGATGCGGTAGTACAGTCGATTAAGCCCTTTGGGATGTACCAGCCAATCGCGGATTTCTGTGGGAGCGAATTCATTCGCGATGCGGCAGTACAGTCGATAAAGCTCTTTGAGGTGTACCGGCCAATCGCGAATAATCGCTCCCACAGAAATGTTGTGGATGCGCAATACATATGTACCGCAGACGCATCCATCCGGGCGCGTATCTTCAACATTCCTTTGTAGTTCGCTTTTCCATGAAGCATTTAGCGGCGCCGTTTCGACGGTCGCCGCTTTTTTTGCATTCTTCAGCTTCTAAAAAAGCTCACGCCAATGCGCGAAGCGCCTCAATCAGGCGCGAGACATCTTCCGCTGAGGTGACGAAGCCAGGCGTAATGCGAATACACGGCCCGCATGCCGAACCTTCTCTGGCCACCGCAAAAATCCCGTGTTCGTCGAGCAGTCGTCGGGCCATGAGCTGCTGATCTTCGTGACCAGTGAAGCGCAGCGAGGTAATCCCGCAATACAGGCGCGAATCATCCGGGGTCAGCACTTCGACGCCTTGCATGCTGCGAGCTTCGCGAACCCACAGATCCCGCAGATACGCCAGGCGCGCACCCTTCACGGCAGATCCGCCGATAGCCCGGTGCTCGGCGAAGACTCGGGGCAAGGTCATCAAGGCGGGAATATTAGGGGTGCCATATGGCGCGCGACCCAGAATATCGTCGGGCGCATAACGCGCGTCACCCATGTCCGGGTCAATGGATGCCAGCCGCTCCTGCTTCACGTAAATGAAGCCCAGGCTCAACGGTGCCCCCATCCATTTCTGCAGGTTGAAACCGGCGAAGGCCACGCCCAGCTCACCAAGGTTGAAATCCAGCTGTCCGAGGGCATGAGCGCCATCGAGAATCACGTCGATACCATGGGCCTTGGCCAGGGGCGCGATGTCCTGGACAGGCATGACGAGGCCGGTGCGATGGGTGACATGGGTCAGCGCCATCAACTTGAGACGGGGATTGGCAGCAAAGGCGTCGCCATAGGCCTTGAGTAGAGAGTCGTAGCTGGCCGGGTGCGCGTGGCTGATCTCGATCACCTCGACTCCGCGGTGCTTGGCCAGCCACCGCATGGCGGTTCGCACACTGTTGTAGTCCAAATCGCTGATCAGCACCTGGTCTCCAGGTTGCAACGCATTGTAGTTGCGGATCAGCGTTTGCAGTGACTCCGATGCGCAGCGGGTGAGGGCAACTTCCCGGCTGGGGACGTCCAGCAACTGAGCGAGGTCGGCGCGAATGATCTCGCTATCCTCGGTATCGAACCGCTCACGGACGTACACCGAATTGCTGCGGTTAACGTAGGCCAGATGCTGTTCGTAAGTGCGCAGCACTTCTCGGGTCATGCGTCCGAAATACCCGTGTTCGAAGTTGATCGGGCCAGGCTCAACATCGTATTGGCGCGCTACATCGCGCCAGAAGGCTTCGTCGCGGGCACGTTCGATTGCTAAATCCTTTGTTGCAGGTTGAACGCTGGTCATCGGGTGGCTCGTCTCATGAGGGGCAAGAAAAGTGGTCAGGAAAAACGAATCGGAGTTTTCAGTAGATTCCCCCGCAAGACCTCACGGGGTTTGCTGCGTAACGGATCCAGCAGCGCAGACAGGCCGTTGTGATCGATCTCGTGCATCAGCGCCAGCAGGCTACCGAGTTCGCCAGCCGGGAAGCCCTTACGGGCGAACCAGTTCAAGTAGTCACCCGGCAGATCGGCAAGTAGCCGCCCTTGATATTTGCCGTACGGCATTTCACGCATCACCAGAAGTTTGAGCTTTTCGGGATTCATCCGGCCGCCTTTGGTCCTTTCGATTGAATTTCAAAGATACGTGCATTCTGCATGTATGCAAATGCGTAGATCATGCAGAAAGCGAGACATGTCCGTGCATTAATAAACATAACTATATGAAAAATAAAGATTTGTTGAAGGAGCAAAAGCTGGCATGCACGCTGCAACACTATGGTCATCGAGTGTAGCTGCACACACTATTCGATTAACCTGCCAGAAAGGAACTGCAAAATGACGGATATCAACAAAGAAGCGATTTCGGTACTGAACGATCTGATCGAAACCAGCATTGATGGCGAAAAAGGTTTTCATACCGCCGCTGAAGATATCAAGAACCCTGAAATCAAGGCTTATTTCCTTTCTCGTTCTACCGAGTGCAAAACGGCTGTTGCCGAGCTTCAAGCTGAAGTCCGTGCCTTGGGTGGCGATCCGGATGACTCTTCCAGCGCGACCGGCGGCCTGCACCGCCTGTGGGTTGAACTGAAGGCAGCCGTCACCGGAAAGAGCGACGAAGCTGTGCTGAATGAAGTTGAGCGCGGTGAAGACCATGCGCTGAAAGCTTACAAAGAAGCATCGCAAAAGGCCGTAGAGAAAAATCTGCCTGTTAACGTGACAAGCCTGATTCAACGTCAGCTGACTGGCGTGCAAGCCAATCACGACAAAGTGAAGGCTCTGCGCGACAGCGTCCGCAGAACTAGCTGATCTGGTGCCGGGTCGGTCAAACGATCCGGCCCTCTGATCCAGAGAAACGCCAGCATGTCTGGCGTTTTTTTATGCTTATGGTTTGTAGGGCGTGGTTTGTAGGGCGGTGATTTCAGAATGCGCAGCGTGAAGGAGTCAAGAGCGTACGTTGCGAACCGCTCACTCCCCCTCATCGAACCTGTCGTTGATTAGCTTGATCAGATCATCCAGTGCAGCCTGTTCGTTTTCGCCTTCGGTCAGCAAATGAATTTCAGTGCCTTTGCCAGCGGCGAGCATCATTACGGCCATGATGCTTTTGCCATCGACCATGCTGTCTGGTGTACGACCGACCCGGATCTGGCAAGGATGTTTGCCGGCGACGCCGACGAACTTGGCTGCTGCGCGGGCATGCAGGCCCAGCTTGTTGATGATGGTGATTTGATGAGCGGGCATCGCGTTGGGGATCCTTTCAGCTTAGGTCGCGGTGGCGGACCTGAACATTCTTGAGCGATTGCTGCAGGGCCTGACCCAGGCGTTCAGTCAGGTAAACGGAGCGATGGTGTCCGCCGGTGCAGCCAATGGCAATGGTGACGTAGGCGCGGTTGCTGGCGGCGAAGCGCGGCAGCCACTTGGTCAGGTATGAAGAGATGTCCTGATACATTTCTTCCACATCGGGTTGCGCCGCCAGATAGTCCGCCACTGGTTGGTCCAGCCCGGATTGCTCGCGCAGGTCGGGTTTCCAGTAGGGATTGGGCAGGCAGCGAACGTCGAATACCAGGTCCGCGTCAACCGGCATGCCACGTTTGAAGCCGAAGGACTCGATGAGGAAGGCCGTGCCCGGCTCTGGCTTGTTCAGTAGTCGCAACTTGAGCGTATCGCGCAACTGATAAAGGTTGAGATGGGTCGTGTCGATGGTGAGGTCAGCCAAGTCGATGATTGGCCCCAGCAACGTTTTTTCGTCACGAATGGCTTCTGCCAGCGAGCGCGTGGCGTTGCTCAGCGGATGGCGTCGGCGTGTCTCGGAAAAGCGCTTGAGCAGCGTCGGTTCATCGGCGTCCAGAAACAGCACATCACACTGGATGTGCCGATCGCGAACCTCTTCGAGCATGCGTGGAAAACGGGTCAAATGACTGGGCAGGTTGCGTGCGTCGATGGACACCGCCAGCAGCGGTTCGGCGAGTTCGGTGTTGATCAGTGCACGCTCGGCAAGCTCGGGAAGCAGGCCGGCCGGAAGATTGTCAACGCAATAGAACCCGCTGTCTTCCAGAACGTCGAGGGCCGTGCTCTTGCCGGAGCCGGAGCGACCGCTGACGATGATCATGCGCATGGTTAGTGACCGTTCTGGACGTGAAGCACCACGTTGTAAAGCTCCTCGCTATCCTTCGCACCCCGCAGACTGGCACGGACTTCGGCTCGGTCAAGCATGCTGGCGATCTGGCGCAGTAACTCGAGATGGGCGTCGGTGGCGGCCTCGGGGACGAGCAGAACGAACAGCAGGTCCACGGGAGCACCGTCGATGGCGTCGAAATCCACCGGTCGTTCCAGATGCAACACGGCGCTGACCGGTGAGGTACAGCCCTTGAGTCGACAATGAGGGATCGCGATTCCGTTACCGAATCCGGTAGAACCGAGTTTTTCGCGGGCGATAAGGGCTTCGTAGACGGTTTGCCACTCGAACTCGGGCACTTCTCGCCCGATCAGCTTGGCAATCTCTTCGAGTACGGCTTTTTTACTGCCGCCTGGCACGTTCACGAGGGAACGGCCAGGGGTCAGGATGTTTTCAAGTCGGATCATGGATGGGGGGTATCAGCGAGCTGCCGCACCTTTGAGGATGCTTTGCTGCTTTTCCTTATGCTTGAGCAATTGTCTGTCTAGCTTATCAGTGAGCAGGTCGATCGCCGCGTACATGTCGTCATGTTCGGCATTGGCGACCACCTCTCCACCGTGGATATGCAGGGTGGCCTCGATCTTCTGTTTGAGCTTCTCGACGGCCATCGTCACCTGCACGTTCGTAATCTTGTCAAAATGCCCTTCGAGCTTTTTCAGCTTAAGCTCGATGTATTCGCGCAGGGGCTTGGTCACTTCCAGTTGGTGTCCACTGATGTTGACTTGCATACAGCTTCTCCTTCGTTGCCAGTGCATTAAGAGGCAGGCTTGGGTGCCTGCCACTGGAACGCTGTGGCCTGTGACCTCTACATCAGCCGCTTGCGTTCGCTGGACGGCGCTATCCCCAGGGATTCGCGGTATTTGGCGACTGTGCGACGGGCCACTTGAATGCCTTGTGCCTCCAGTAAACCAGCGATCTTGCTGTCACTCAACGGCTTTTTCTGATTTTCCGCGGCAACCAGTTTTTTAATGATCGCGCGGATGGCGGTGGACGAGCATTCACCGCCTTCGGAGGTGCTGACGTGGCTGGAAAAGAAATACTTCAGTTCGTAAATGCCACGGGGTGTATGCATGAATTTCTGCGTGGTCACCCGTGAAATCGTCGATTCGTGCATCCCTACCGCCTCGGCGATGTCATGCAGCACCAACGGCTTCATCGCCTCGTCGCCATACTCGAGGAATCCCCGTTGATGTTCGACGATCTGCGTCGCGACCTTCATCAGCGTTTCGTTTCGGCTCTGCAGGCTTTTGATGAACCAGCGCGCTTCCTGCAACTGGTTACGCATGAAGGTATTGTCGGCGCTGGTGTCGGCGCGGCGCACGAAGCCGGCGTACTGTGGATTGACGCGCAGGCGCGGTACCGCTTCCTGATTGAGCTCGACCAGCCAGCGTTCGTTGTCCTTGCGCACGATGACATCGGGAACGACGTACTCGGCTTCGCTGGATTCGATCTGCGAACCGGGGCGCGGGTTGAGGCTCTGCACAAGTTCGATGACCTGGCGCAGTTCATCTTCCTTGATCTTCATGCGGCGCATCAGCTGCGCGTAGTCACGGCTGCCGAGCAGGTCGATGTAGTCGCTGACCAGTCGCTGGGCTTCGGCGAGCCATTTGGTCTTGGCCGGGAGCTGACGCAATTGCAGGAGCAGGCATTCGCTGAGGGTGCGGGCGCCTATACCGGCCGGTTCGAATTGCTGGATGCGGTGCAGCACGGCCTCGATCTCGTCCAGCTCGATGTCGAGCTCCGGATCGAAGGCGTCCAGCAGCTCCGCGAGCGATTCGTCGAGATAACCCTGATTGTTGATGCAGTCGATGAGCGTGACCGCAATCAGGCGATCGGTATCTGACATCGGGGCCAGGTTCAGTTGCCAGAGCAAATGGCTTTGCAGACTCTCGCCGGCTGACGTGCGAGTGGTGAAGTCCCACTCGTCATCATCGTTGCTGGGCAGGCTGCTGGCGCTGGTCTGATAGACGTCTTCCCAGGCGGTGTCGACGGGCAACTCGTTGGGAATGCGCTCGCTCCATTCGCCGTCTTCCAGATTGTCGACGGTGGGTGCGGATTCCTGATAGGTCGGTTCCTGAACGTCAGGGTTGGGCTTTTGCTCGATGTTGTCGGCCATGGGGTCGACATTGTCGAAATCGTCGCCTTCTTCCTGGCGCTCAAGCATAGGATTGGACTCCAGTGCCTCCTGAATTTCCTGTTGGAGATCCAGCGTCGACAGTTGGAGTAAGCGGATGGCCTGTTGCAGCTGCGGTGTCATCGTCAGCTGCTGGCCCATTCTCAAGACTAGCGAAGGTTTCATGGCAGGGGCTTAATACCTTATTCGCCGGCGCACATGCGCGCCATCCACTACTAGGGCGCCGAGGCGCCAACTTAAGCAAATTATATGCCTGAAACCGGAGTGTTTGCCTAGGGTGTGATGGCAATTATTGCGGGGTTGGCGATGAGGCGCATGTTGCGTATGCCGACCAGCCGCTTGCCAGCGCCCGATTACAGGCGGAACTCATGGCCGAGATACACTTCCTTAACCAACTGGTTGGCCAGGATGGTTTCAGCGTCGCCCTCTGCGATCAGCTGCCCATCGTTGACGATGTAGGCGGTTTCGCAGATGTCGAGAGTCTCACGGACGTTGTGGTCGGTGATCAGAACGCCGATGCCTTTGGCCTTGAGATGGTAAATGATCTGCTTGATATCGCCCACGGAGATCGGGTCCACACCGGCGAATGGCTCGTCCAGAAGGATGAATTTCGGCGATGTCGCCAAGGCGCGCGCGATTTCCACGCGACGGCGCTCACCACCCGACAGGCTCATGCCGAGGTTGTCACGGATGTGCGTGATGTGGAATTCCTGCAGCAGGCTCTCCAGCTCCTTGCGACGTCCGGCGCGGTCGAGCTCCTGGCGGGTCTCGAGAATGGCCATGATGTTGTCGGATACCGACAGTTTGCGGAAGATCGAAGCTTCTTGTGGCAGATAGCCAATACCCGCGCGAGCGCGACCATGCATCGGCTGATGGCTGACGTCCTGATCGTCGATCAAAACGCGGCCCTGATCGGCTTGGACCAGACCTACGATCATGTAGAAGCAGGTGGTCTTGCCGGCACCGTTGGGCCCCAGAAGGCCAACGATCTGACCGCTGTCGATGGACAGGCTGACGTCGCGTACGACCTGCCGGCTTTTATAGGCCTTGGCCAGGTGTTGGGCTTTCAGCGTTGCCATTACTGGGCCTTCTGCTGGTCGGTTTTCTTTTTCGGTTGAATCACCATGTCGACACGCGGACGAGCTTCGGTGACCTTGCTGCCGGTGGCACGTCCGGCGCTGGCCAGCTTCTTGACCGTGTCATAGACGATTTTCTCGCCCTGGGTGGTGTTGTTGTCCTTATCGACCACTTTGGCCCTGTCGATCAATACGATGCGGTTTTGCGGTGCGTGGTACTGAATCGTCACGCCCCAGCCCTGGACGGGTTTGGGGTCGCCTGCAGTCTGCACTTGCTCGAAGTAGGCGAGGTTGCCTACCGAGGTCACGACGTCGATGTCGCCGTCCGGCGTGCGGGTCATGGTCACGGTGTTGCCGGTAACCTTCATCGAGCCCTGAGTAATGATCACATTGCCTTTGTAGGTGGCAATGCCTTGCTTGTCATCCAGCTGAGCATCGTCGGCCTGAATGCGAATAGGCTGATCCTGATCGTTCGGCAGAGCCCAGGCGCTCACGCTTCCCAGTGCTGCGCCCAGGCCGAGCAAAATAGGGAGGGTTTTAAGGAGCCTCATACTGTCCTCTTGCGTTCGATAGCAGGTGTATCCTGCTTTCTTTGAGATAGGCTTTCATACCCGTACCGGTGCTCACGCCGTTGAAGCCGTCGATTCTAACGGGTTGAGCGGTTTCCGCATATTGCTTCTGAGGGAAGACAGTCATGCGGGTGCTGGTGATGATGGTGGTGCGTTTCTTTTCGTCGGTGCGATTGATACGAACCTGGTCGATCAGCTCCACATGGTCGCCACCGGGAGAAACTTCGGCGCGCACGCTTTGTACGTGCCAGGGAAATTCCGAGCCGCGATACATCTGCAACACCGGAGTGGTCATCAGCGTTACGTCGGTGGCCTTCAGATGCTCGACCTTGTCGGCGGTCATGTCGTACTGCATGGAGCCATCGGGCAGGTACTGGATGCTGTGGGCGTTCGTCGCATAGTAGTCGATGGCGCTCTCATCCACGGCGACCTTGGGCTGGTCCATGAAGCTTTCCGGGCTGATATTCCAGTAGCCGGCGGCTGCAAGCAGCACTGCCAGCACACCGAGGATCAGGAAGGTACGAATTCTTTTGCTCAGCATAAATCCACTTCTATAAGTAGGCGGCGTGGGCCGCTTCGAGATTACCCTGAGCACTCAGGATCAACTCGCAGAATTCCCGGGCCGCGCCTTCGCCGCCCCTGGCCTGGGTGGTGCCGTGGGCATGCTGGCGGACGAATCCGGCGGCGTTGGCGACCGCCATGCCCAGGCCGACCCGGCGAATGACCGGCAGGTCCGGCAGATCATCGCCCAGATAGGCTACCTGTTCGTAGCTTAGGTTCAGTTCGTGCAAAAGCTCGTCGAGCACCACCAGTTTGTCTTCGCGGCCCTGATACAGGTGGGCGATGCCCAGGTTTTTCGCGCGACGCTCGACGACTGGCGTCTTGCGGCCGCTGATGATGGCGGTGGTGACGCCCGAATTGATCAGCATCTTGATGCCCTGACCGTCGAGGGTGTTGAAGGTCTTGAATTCGCTGCCGTCTTCAAGGAAGTACAGCCTGCCATCGGTCAACACGCCGTCGACATCGAAGACGGCCAGCTTGATCTGTCTGCCGCGTTGCATCAGTTCGTTGGTATGGACGCTCATTTACATCACTCCCGCGCGCAGCAGATCCTGAAGGTTGAACGCACCGACCGGGTGATCGTTCCCGTCGACCACGATCAGCGCACCGATCTTGTTGTCCTCCATGATTTTCAGCGCCTCGGCCGCCAGCATTTCGGCGCGTACGGTCTTGCCGTGCACGGTCATGACGTCGTCGATGGTCGCCCGGCGGATATCGATATCGCGATCAAGCGTCCGACGCAGGTCGCCGTCGGTGAAAATCCCGGCCAGACGGCCATCCGCTTCGACAATGGCGGTCATGCCGAGGCCCTTGCGAGTCATTTCCATCAGCGAGTCACGCAGTGGCGTACCGCGGACCACCAGAGGCAAGGCTGCGCCGGTGTGCATGACGTGCTCGACCTTGAGCAGCAGACGACGGCCTAATGCGCCACCTGGGTGCGAAAAAGCGAAATCTTCGGCAGTGAAGCCGCGCGCATCCAGCAAAGCGACCGCCAGCGCGTCACCCATGACCAGCGCTGCGGTGGTCGACGAGGTCGGCGCCAGATTCAGCGGGCAGGCTTCTTTTTCGACGCGCGCGTTGAGACTGATGTCAGCTGCCTTGGCCAGTGTTGACTCGGCGTTGCCGGTCAGGCTGATCAGCTTGATGCCCAGACGTTTGATGAGCGGCAGCAAAGTCACGATCTCGGCGGTGCTGCCCGAGTTCGACAGCGCCAGGATGATGTCGGCGCCGGTGATCATGCCCATATCGCCGTGGCTGGCCTCGGCCGGATGTACGAAGAAGGCCGGGGTGCCGGTACTGGCCAGAGTGGCGGCGATCTTTTTGCCGATATGCCCGGATTTGCCCATGCCGACCACAACCACGCGGCCCTGGCTGGCAAGAATCAGCTCGCAAGCGCTTACGAAATCGGCATCAATGTGAGCAAGCACGCCTTCTACTGCCTCGATTTCGAGGCGAATGGTGCGTTGTGCGGATTGAATCAGGTCGCGGGCGTTGGTCATGTCGGGAAAGGGTCGGTCGGGTGAAAAGGCCGGGATTATAGCGACAATGTTCAAAACCCTCACGCTTCATCGTCGCTCTTTGTTTATAGAACCGCTCGGTCCGTCAGTTCCTGTTCAGCAGATGGCCCCGCTCAGTGCAGGAAAATTCCACTGGCGTTGAAATATTTGTCCCTGATTGCGACTTGCCGTGTTGGAGCTTTGGCGGTGTACGACGGCGGTGTTATAGTTCGCCGCTTGTTCGGCCCTTCCAGACAGTGTGTCGTTCGTCAAGGACGCGGCATCTGACAGACAGGCTGCATCGCAAGGAGTTTAGATGAGTGCCGATAACGCCTACGCGGTCGAATTGAAGGGTATGTCCTTCAAACGCGGTACGCGCAGCATCTTCAATAATGTGGACATCCGCATTCCCCGGGGCAAAGTCACCGGCATCATGGGGCCATCGGGCAGTGGTAAAACCACGCTGCTGCGTCTGATGGGTGCACAACTGCGTCCGAGCGGCGGTGAGGTGTGGGTCAATGGCCAGAACCTGCCCAAGCTTTCGCGCAGCGATCTTTTCGATGCTCGCAAGCAGATGGGGGTGCTGTTCCAGAGCGGCGCGTTGTTCACCGATCTCGACGTATTCGAAAATGTAGCGTTTCCGCTACGTGTTCATACCAAGCTGCCGGAAGACATGATTCGCGACATCGTGCTGCTGAAGTTGCAGGCGGTGGGTTTGCGCGGCGCGGTCGAATTGATGCCCGATGAGCTGTCGGGCGGCATGAAACGTCGCGTCGCGCTTGCACGTGCGATTGCGCTGGACCCGCAGATTCTCATGTACGACGAGCCGTTCGTGGGGCAGGACCCGATCGCCATGGGGGTGCTGGTGCGGTTGATCCGCCTGCTCAACGATGCGCTGGGCATCACCAGTGTCGTGGTTTCTCACGATCTGGCCGAAACAGCGAGCATTGCTGACTATCTATACGTGGTCGGTGATGGTCAGGTTCTGGGGCAGGGTACGCCGCAGGACCTGATGCAATCGGAAAACCCGCGCATCCGTCAGTTCATGACAGGGGATCCAGACGGCCCCGTGCCTTTCCACTATCCGGCGCCGGATTATCGCGAAGATCTTTTGGGGAAGCGCTGATGCGCAGAAAGTCATTAATGGATCGTGTTCGCCTGATGGGGCGCTCCGCGATCGATATTGTTGCAGTACTGGGGCGTTCGGGGATTTTTCTGGTTCATGCCTTGCTCGGACGAGGCGGAATCGGCGGCGGCTTTCAACTGTTGGTCCGTCAGCTTTATTCGGTTGGCGTGATGTCGCTGGCGATCATCGTCGTTTCCGGTGTGTTCATCGGTATGGTGCTCGCGTTGCAGGGGTTCAGCATTCTCGCCAAGTACGGTTCGGAGCAGGCAGTCGGGCAAATGGTCGCCCTGACCCTGCTGCGCGAACTGGGGCCGGTGGTGACGGCCTTACTGTTCGCCGGTCGTGCGGGCTCGGCCCTGACCGCTGAAATCGGCAATATGAAATCCACCGAGCAGCTGTCCAGCCTTGAAATGATCGGCGTCGACCCTCTGAAGTACATCGTCGCGCCGCGCCTATGGGCGGGTTTCATTTCGTTGCCGGTGCTCGCCATCATTTTCAGTGTTGTCGGCATCTGGGGCGGTTCATGGGTCGCCGTCGATTGGCTGGGCGTCTATGAAGGCTCCTTCTGGGCGAACATGCAGAACAGCGTTTCCTTCCCCAACGATGTGATCAACGGCGTCATCAAGAGCGTTGTCTTCGCCTTTGTGGTCACATGGATTGCCGTGTTTCAAGGCTATGACTGCGAACCCACTTCCGAGGGGATCAGTCGCGCCACGACCAAGACCGTGGTCTACGCCTCATTGGCCGTACTGGGCCTGGACTTTATTTTGACCGCCTTGATGTTTGGAGACTTCTGATGCAAAACCGCACCCTCGAAACCGGTGTCGGCCTGTTCCTGCTGGCCGGGATTCTGGCCTTGCTCTTGCTCGCCCTGCGCGTCAGCGGTCTGAGCGCCAGCACGACCAACGACAGTTATAAACTTTACGCAAATTTCGACAATATCGCCGGTTTGACTGTCAGAGCGAAGGTGACCATGGCCGGTGTGACCGTCGGCAAGGTCACAGCAATCGATCTGGACCACGATACCTTCACCGGCCGTGTAACCATGGAAGTGGATAAACGAGTGAACAATCTGCCTTCCGACTCCACAGCGTCCATTCTCACCGCAGGTTTGCTGGGCGAGAAATATGTCGGCATCAGCGTCGGCGGTGATGACCAGTTGTTGAAGGATGGCGGCACGATTCATGACACCCAGTCGTCGCTGGTACTCGAGGACCTGATCGGTAAATTCCTGCTTAATTCCGTGGGTAAAGACGCCAAATGAGGAGTTTTTTCATGATCTCGATTCTGCGCCGTGGCCTTTTAGTGCTGCTGGCTGCCCTGCCATTGTTCGCCAATGCAGCGCCTGCGTCCTCCGCTCATGATTTGGTGGACCGTACAACCAAGCAACTGCTGGCCGACCTTGCTGCCAACAAGGACAAGTACAAATCCGATCCGCAGGCTTTCTACGACGCTTTGAATGGCATCGTCGGTCCCGTGATCGACGCTGACGGCATTTCCAAAAGCATCATGACCGTGAAGTACTCGCGCAATGCTTCTCCTGCGCAGATGCAACGCTTTCAAGAGAACTTCAAGCGCAGCCTGATCCAGTTCTACGGCAACGCACTTCTGGAATACAACAACCAGGGCATTACCGTTGCGCCGGCCAAGGAAGAGGGGGCTGATCGTACTTCCGTCGACATGTCGGTCAAGGGCAACAACGGTGCCGTCTATCCTGTGTCTTACACCCTCGTGACCATCAATAACGAGTGGAAGGTGCGCAACGTGATCATTAACGGCATCAACATCGGCAAGCTGTTCCGTGATCAGTTCGCCGACGCGATGCAGCGCAATGGCAACAACCTGGACAAGACCATCGATGGCTGGGCCGGTGAAGTTGCAAAAGCGAAGGAATCGACTGAAAACTCCAGCGACAAGGTCGTTAAATGACTGATGCACGTGTCACCGCCGTGGGTGGCGGCGAGCTGAAGCTCTTCGGCGTGCTGGACTACCGGACTGGCCCGGCCCTGCGCGAGCAGGGGGCCGAGCTGATCAAGGCCAGTGATGCACCGGCGATAGTGCTGGACTGCTCGGCGGTGGAGAAATCCAGCAGCGTGGGGCTGGCGCTGTTGCTGGCGTTCATGCGCGACGCACATGCCGCCGGCAAATCCGTCAATGTCCGCGCACTGCCGGAAGACATGCGAGAAATTGCACAGGTATCGGGTCTCACCGAACTGTTCGAACAACATTGATTGCTGTCATCGATCAAGCCCCTCGTCCGGCTCCTATAAAGTAGGGTTCGCAACGAGAGGGCTTTTTTGTATGATGGCCGACCCGCGCGCGTAGGGCGCCGATTGAGGTTAAGCATGCAGGCCGTAGAAGTTAAAAGCTTCCTTGAAGGTAAGCTGCCAGAAATCCAGGTCGAAGTTGAAGGCGAAGGCTGCAACTTCCAGCTGAACGTGATCAGCGACGAACTGGCTACACTGAGTCCAGTCAAGCGCCAGCAGCAGATCTACACGCATTTGAACCCATGGATCGCCGATGGCAGCATCCATGCGGTCACCATGAAATTTTTCAGCCGCGCTGCATGGGCCGAGCGCACCTGAGCCAAATTGGCGTCGAGATTCTAATGGACAAACTGATTATTACTGGCGGCATTCGTCTTGATGGCGAAATCCGCATTTCCGGGGCGAAGAACTCTGCCCTGCCGATTCTCGCAGCCACGTTGCTGGCTGATGGTCCTGTGACCGTCGCCAACCTGCCGCACCTGCACGACATTACTACCATGATCGAGCTGTTCGGGCGCATGGGCATCGAGCCCATCATCGACGAAAAGCTCAGTGTCGAAATCGATCCTCGCACCATTAAAACCCTGGTCGCGCCGTACGAGCTGGTGAAAACCATGCGTGCCTCGATTCTGGTTCTGGGTCCGATGGTTGCCCGCTTCGGCGAAGCGGAAGTCGCGCTGCCTGGCGGCTGCGCCATCGGTTCACGTCCGGTCGACCTGCACATTCGTGGCCTTGAAGCCATGGGCGCGATCATCGACGTGGAGGGCGGCTACATCAAGGCCAGGGCGCCAGAAGGTGGCCTGCATGGTGCGCATTTCTTCTTCGATACCGTCAGCGTGACCGGCACCGAAAACATCATGATGGCGGCCGCACTGGCCAACGGCCGCAGCGTGTTGCAGAACGCCGCCCGCGAGCCGGAAGTTGTCGATCTGGCAAACTTCCTGAACGCCATGGGTGCAAAAGTCTCCGGCGCTGGCACCGACACCATCACCATCGATGGCGTCAAGCGTCTGGGCTCGGCGACCTATCGCGTGATGCCCGACCGCATCGAGACCGGTACCTATCTGGTCGCCGCTGCTGCCACCGGTGGCCGCGTCAAGGTCAAGGATACCGATCCAACGATTCTGGAAGCTGTTCTCGACAAGCTTCGCGAAGCGGGAGCTGAAATCACCACCGGTGCCGACTGGATCGAGTTGAACATGCACGGTAAGCGTCCGAAAGCGGTCAACGTGCGCACCGCGCCGTACCCGGCGTTCCCTACCGACATGCAAGCACAGTTCATCTCGCTGAACGCCATCGCCGAAGGCACCGGGGCAGTGATCGAAACCATTTTCGAAAACCGTTTCATGCACGTGTATGAAATGCACCGCATGGGCGCGCAGATTCAGGTTGAAGGCAATACAGCCATCGTCACCGGTTGCGCCAAGCTCAAGGGCGCGCCAGTGATGGCGACCGACCTGCGTGCTTCGGCCAGTCTGGTGATCTCGGCGTTGATCGCTGAGGGCGACACGCTGATCGATCGCATCTACCACATCGACCGTGGTTACGAGTGCATCGAGGAGAAGCTGCAGATGCTGGGCGCGAAGATCCGTCGCGTACCGGGCTAGTAGTTCCAGCGCCCCGTTGCCTGTATCACCTACAGGCAGCAGGGCCGCTGAGTGAAGGTTTGATCTTGAATCGTTTCACTTCGAGTCTGCGTCGTCGACTCGAAGGTTGCGGGCGCCGATTGCGACCCGACACGCGCTTGCTGATAAGGACTGACGTTTCCCATGTTGACCATCGCACTGTCCAAGGGCCGAATCCTTGATGACACTCTGCCGCTTCTCGCTGCTGCGGGCATCGTGCCGACCGAGAATCCGGACAAGAGCCGCAAGCTGATCATCCCTACGACTCAGGACGATGTGCGCCTGTTGATCGTACGAGCGACCGATGTGCCGACTTATGTCGAGCATGGCGCGGCTGATCTTGGCGTGGCCGGCAAGGATGTCCTGATGGAATACGGAGGCCAGGGCCTTTACGAGCCACTGGACCTGCAGATCGCCAAGTGCAAGCTGATGACCGCAGGTGCTGTCGGCGCTGCCGAGCCCAAGGGTCGTCTGCGCGTGGCCACCAAATTCGTCAACGTCGCCAAGCGTTACTACGCCGAACAAGGCCGCCAGGTCGACATCATCAAGCTGTACGGCTCCATGGAACTTGCGCCGCTGGTGGGCCTTGCGGACAAGATCATCGATGTTGTCGATACCGGCAATACGCTGCGCGCCAATGGCCTTGAGCCTCAGGACCTGATCGCCCACATCAGCTCGCGGCTAGTGGTCAACAAGGCTTCGATGAAAATGCAGCACGCGCGCCTCCAATCGCTGATCGACACCTTGCGTAATGCCGTGGAGTCGCGACACCGCGGTTGACTGTTTCGCGCAACTTTGACCAAGAACCAAGGTTGCGCCCAGCTATCCGTATCATAGCCAAATTTCTCAGGTGCCTGCGCGGATGGCTTGGTAGCTTTAGGCTCCTGCCTATGCACAAGGCATCTGAGAAAACGCCAATCAATGAGGCTCATGCTATGACCATTTCCAACACCATTCGCCGACTCAACGCTGCTGACCCGGATTTCGCGCGACATCTGGATCATCTGCTGAGCTGGGAAAGTGTGTCTGACGATTCGGTCAATCAGCGTGTGCTGGACATCATCAAGAACGTGCGCGAGCGCGGTGATGCCGCCCTGGTGGAGTACACCCAGCGTTTCGATGGTCTTGACGTCGCCTCGATGGCCGACCTGATCCTGCCGCGCGAGCGTCTCGAACTGGCGTTGACTCGCATCACTCCGGCTCAGCGGCAGGCGCTGGAAAAGGCTGCCGACCGCGTGCGCAATTACCACGAACGGCAGAAACAGGACTCCTGGAGCTACACCGAAGCCGATGGCACTGTGCTGGGCCAGAAGGTCACGCCGCTGGATCGCGCAGGTCTGTACGTGCCAGGTGGCAAGGCATCATATCCGTCGTCGGTATTGATGAACGCGATCCCGGCCAAAGTGGCTGGCGTCGGCGAAGTGGTGATGGTCGTGCCTACCCCGCGCGGCGAGCTCAACGAATTGGTGCTGGCCGCTGCCTGCATCGCTGGCGTCGACCGGGTGTTCACCATCGGCGGCGCACAAGCGGTCGCAGCGCTGGCGTATGGTACTGAAAGCGTTCCGCAGGTCGACAAAGTCGTAGGCCCAGGCAACATTTATGTCGCCACGGCCAAGCGCCACGTCTTCGGTCAGGTCGGCATCGACATGATTGCCGGTCCTTCGGAAATTCTGGTGGTGTGCGACGGCCAGACCGATCCGGACTGGATCGCGATGGACCTGTTCTCTCAGGCCGAACACGATGAAGATGCGCAGGCGATTCTGGTCAGCCCCGATGCCGAGTTCCTCGACAAGGTCGCCGCGAGCATCGCCCGGCTGATGCCAACCATGGAGCGCGCCGAAATCATCAACACTTCGATCAACGGTCGCGGTGCCTTGATCAAGGTGACCGACATGATTCAGGCCATTGAAGTCGCCAACCGCATTGCGCCTGAACATCTGGAACTGTCCGTCGCTGATCCTGAAGCCTGGTTGCCACAGATCCGTCATGCTGGCGCCATCTTCATGGGGCGGCACACATCCGAAGCGTTGGGCGACTACTGTGCAGGCCCGAACCACGTGCTGCCGACTTCCGGTACCGCGCGGTTTTCCTCGCCGCTGGGCGTTTACGACTTCCAGAAACGCTCCTCGATCATCTTCTGCTCGGAGCAGGGCGCATCGGAACTGGGCAAGACCGCTTCGGTGCTGGCTCGTGGCGAGTCGTTGACTGCTCACGCGCGTAGTGCTGAATACCGGATCGTCGATAACCAACAAGAAGGCAAGTGAGCATGAGCAAATTCTGGAGTCCTTTTGTCCGTGATCTCGTGCCTTACGTGCCGGGCGAGCAACCCAAACTGACCAAGCTGGTGAAGCTGAACACCAATGAGAACCCTTATGGTCCGTCGCCGAAGGCCATCGAGGCGATGCGCGCCGAGGTCAACGACGACCTGCGCCTGTACCCCGATCCGAACAGTGACCTGCTCAAGCAATCCGTGGCCCGCTATTACGGCGTGGATACCAACCGCGTATTCCTCGGCAACGGTTCCGATGAGGTACTGGCTCACGCTTATCACGCGTTTTTCCTACAGGAAAAGCCGCTGTTGTTCCCGGACATCAGTTACAGCTTCTACCCGGTTTACTGTGGCCTTTATGGCGTTGAATACCAGGCGGTGCCGCTGGACGAACAATTCCGGATTCGCGTCGAGGATTACGTGCGTCCAAACGGCGGCATCATCTTCCCCAATCCCAACGCCCCGACCGGTTGTCTGATGGCGCTCGATGCGGTCGAGCAGATTCTGAAAGCGAACCCGGATTCGGTGGTGATCGTCGACGAGGCTTACATCGATTTTGGCGGTCAAACCGCGATCGCTCTGGTGGACCGTTATCCAAACCTGTTGGTAACCCAGACCTTGTCCAAGTCCCGCTCGCTGGCCGGCCTGCGTGTTGGCCTGGCGGTAGGACATCCCGACCTGATCGAGGCCCTGGAACGTGTGAAGAACAGCTTCAACTCGTATCCGCTGGACCGCATGGCCATCGTTGGCGCTGCTGCTGCATTCGATGATCGCGACTACTTCGAGAAGACCCGCAATCTGGTCATCGCCAGCCGTGAAAAGCTGGTTGAGCAACTGGAGGGTAAGGGTTTTGAGGTATTGCCATCGGCAGCGAACTTCATCTTCGCCAGCCACCCCAAACACGACGCTGCCGGTCTTGCGGCCAAAGTGCGTGAGCAGGGCGTGATCGTGCGTCACTTCAAGCAGGAGCGTATCGCGCAATTCCTGCGTATCACGATCGGCACGCCTGAGCAGAATCAAGCGCTGATTGACGCGTTGGGTGATCTGTAGAACCAGCCATTCGGCCTTCTGCGATAGGAGGCCGAACGCGAAACCCACTGCGGGAGCGAATTTATTCGCGAAAAATGGTTCAGGCGATGCAGGTGTGTCGTCTGGGATGCTGTATCGCGAATGAATTCGCTCCCACAGTTTTATTCACCGCCCGCCTGTTCAAATGGGTGAGCGATGCTGTCTGGGATCAATCCTCAGCCGCAGGCGCCGGAGTCTGTGGCGGGCGCAGACCGATTTCGGCCAACAGTTTCAATTCCTTGCCGTTGCGCATGACCTGAATCGCGATTTTTTCCGAAGGCTTGGTGCGCGCGACCTGGTTCATCGACTTGCGCCCGTCCCCGGCGGGTTCGCCGTTGATGCTCAAGATCACGTCACCCAGTTGCAGGCCGGCTTTCTGCGCGGGGCCGTCGCGGAAGATACCGGCGACAACGATCCCAGGGCGATCCTTCAAGCCAAAGGATTCAGCCAGTTCCTGTGTCAAGGGCTGCACTTCGATGCCTAGCCAGCCACGAATCACTTGGCCGTGTTCGATAATCGACTTCATCACCTCCAGCGCCAGCTTCGTCGGAATCGCGAAGCCGATGCCCTGAGAACCGCCAGACTTGGAGAAAATCGCGGTGTTGATGCCGGTCAGGTTGCCGTTGGCATCCACCAGTGCGCCACCCGAATTGCCGGGGTTGATCGCCGCGTCGGTCTGGATGAAATCTTCGTAAGTGTTGAGGCCCAACTGGTTCCGACCCGTGGCGCTGATAATGCCCATGGTGACGGTCTGGCCGACGCCGAACGGGTTACCAATGGCCAGCGCGACATCGCCGATACGAATGCTGTCGGATCTGCCGAGGGTAATGGAGGGCAGGTTCTTCAGATCGATTTTCAGCACTGCAAGATCGGTTTCAGGATCGCTGCCGATGACTCGAGCAATCGTTTCGCGACCATCCTTCAACGCCACGACAATCTGGTCTGCGCCGGAGGTCACGTGGTTGTTGGTCAGCAGGTAGCCTTCAGGGCTCATGATCACCGCTGAACCCAGGCTCGATTCCATCCGGCGTTGCTTGGGCAGGTTGTCGCCAAAGAACCGACGAAACTGTGGGTCTTCGAACAGCGGGTGGTTTGGCTTGTTGTTGACCATCTTGGTCGTGTACAGGTTGGCCACCGCTGGCGCCGCGCTGCTGACCGCATCGGCATAGGAGACCGGACCCTGTTGAATGAGCGCCGTTTGTGGCGCCTGCTGCAGGTTCACGTCCTGACTCGGCAGGCCAACCCACTGCGGGTAGCGCTGGATAATCAATAAAGCGATAAGCACACCAGCGAGCAACGGCCAGCCGAGAAAACGCAGTGCTTTGAACATTTAGAGAGTCCTAAGGTGAATGCGCAGGGTTTGAGGCTTGCCTGCGCCATAATGGCGGGCATTATACGAGGACCGACACGGTCTGGAATGCCTATTTAGGAGACTTTTATGGCTGTTTCTCTGAGCACTCTGGTCGAGGAAGCGGACCGCTATCTGGGCAGTGGGCGCGTTCAGGATTATTGCCCCAACGGCCTGCAGGTCGAGGGACGTCCGCAGGTGACCCGAATCGTGTCCGGAGTAACGGCCAGCCAGGCCTTGCTCGACGCTGCGGTCCAGGCCAACGCCGACCTGATTCTGGTGCATCACGGCTATTTCTGGAAAGGCGAAAGCCCCTGCATCACCGGCATGAAGCAGCGACGCCTGAAGACCCTGCTCAAGCACGACATCAGTCTGCTGGCCTACCACTTGCCGTTGGATCTGCACCCCGAAGTGGGCAATAACGTGCAACTGGCGCGGCAACTGGACATCAACGTCGAAGGGCCGCTCGATCCAGACAATGCGCGCATCGTGGGATTGGTCGGATCGTTGTCAGAGCCGATGACCCCCCGTGATTTCGCCCATCGCGTGCAGAGCGCGCTCGGGCGTGAGCCACTTCTGATAGAAGGCAGCGAAATGATCCGTCGTGTCGGCTGGTGCACGGGAGGCGGGCAGGGGTATATCGATCAGGCCGTGCTCGCGGGTGTCGATCTGTATCTCAGTGGCGAAGCGTCGGAGCAGACATTTCACAGCGCCCGGGAAAATGGCATCAGCTTCATCGCCGCCGGCCATCATGCTACCGAGCGATATGGTGTTCAGGCGCTGGGTGACTATCTGGCACGACGCTTCGCGCTGGAGCATCTGTTCATCGATTGCCCGAATCCCATTTGATCAGCGCCGTGAGCATAGGTGATCTACAGCTTAAGCACCTGTAGCAGCGCGACTATCGGCGGTAAGGTCCTGAGAATCGCTGCCGCCGGCAAACCACAGAGCTATAGAAATTTTTGGGTTTGAGGACGGGAAATCAGCGGAGCGGGTCCAAAGACTGAGCTATATGGTTAGATCGTTTCGATCTATATGGGTCACTGATTAGAATCGGGCCTCATGATAAAGTGCCTCGCTCGACAAAGCCCGTAGGCTTTCCATACAAGTACGTTATCCCGTGAGTAACCATGGTCGACAAACTGACGCATCTGAAACAGCTGGAGGCGGAAAGCATCCACATCATCCGCGAGGTCGCCGCCGAGTTCGATAACCCGGTGATGCTGTACTCGATCGGCAAGGATTCCGCCGTGATGCTGCACCTGGCACGCAAGGCGTTCTTTCCAGGCAAGCTGCCGTTCCCGGTGATGCACGTCGATACCCAGTGGAAGTTTCAGGAAATGTATCGTTTCCGCGACAAGATGGTCGAGGAAATGGGACTGGATCTGATCACCCACGTCAACCCGGAAGGTGTGGCGCAGGGCATCAACCCGTTCACCCATGGCAGCTCCAAGCATACCGACATCATGAAAACCCAAGGCCTTAAACAGGCCTTGGACAAGCACGGTTTCGACGCCGCCTTCGGTGGCGCCCGTCGCGACGAAGAGAAATCCCGCGCCAAGGAGCGCGTGTATTCCTTCCGTGACAGCAAGCACCGCTGGGACCCGAAGAACCAGCGTCCCGAGCTATGGAACGTGTACAACGGCAACGTCAACAAAGGCGAGTCGATCCGCGTATTCCCGCTCTCCAACTGGACCGAGTTGGATATCTGGCAGTACATCTACCTTGAAGGCATCCCGATCGTTCCGCTGTACTTCGCCGCCGAGCGCGAAGTCATCGAGAAGAACGGCACCCTGATCATGATCGACGACGATCGAATCCTCGAGCACCTCAGCGATGAGGAGAAAGCTCGTATCGTCAAGAAGAAGGTGCGTTTCCGTACCCTTGGCTGCTACCCGTTGACGGGCGCTGTCGAGTCTGAGGCTGAGACCCTGACGGACATCATTCAGGAAATGCTCCTGACGCGAACTTCCGAGCGCCAAGGCCGAGTCATTGACCACGACGGTGCAGGCTCGATGGAAGATAAAAAACGTCAAGGTTATTTCTAAGGGGTTGTCATGTCGCATCAATCTGATTTGATCAGCGAGGACATCCTCGCCTACCTGGGCCAGCACGAACGCAAGGAAATGCTGCGTTTCCTGACCTGCGGCAACGTCGACGATGGCAAGAGCACGCTGATCGGCCGTCTGCTGCACGACTCCAAGATGATCTACGAAGATCACCTGGAAGCCATTACTCGCGACTCCAAGAAGTCTGGCACCACCGGCGACGACGTTGATCTGGCGCTGCTGGTGGACGGTCTGCAGGCCGAGCGCGAGCAGGGCATCACCATCGATGTTGCCTACCGCTACTTCTCCACCGCGAAACGCAAATTCATCATTGCCGACACCCCCGGTCATGAGCAATACACCCGCAACATGGCCACCGGTGCTTCCACCTGTGACCTGGCGATCATTCTGGTCGATGCCCGTTATGGCGTGCAAACTCAGACCCGTCGCCACAGTTACATCGCCTCGTTGCTG
The DNA here is from genome assembly GCF_050739935.1 of Pseudomonas sp. Classification (GTDB taxonomy): domain Bacteria; phylum Pseudomonadota; class Gammaproteobacteria; order Pseudomonadales; family Pseudomonadaceae; genus Aquipseudomonas. The sequence goes on from NZ_JBOICF010000069.1 coordinate 153,724, forward strand.
GGCATCAAGCACATCGTGGTTGCCATCAACAAGATGGACCTCAACGGCTTCGACGAGAACATCTTCGAGCAGATCAAGGCTGACTATCTGCAGTTCGCCGATCGTATTTCCCTGAAGCCGAGCACCATGGAATTCGTTCCGATGTCGGCGCTCAAGGGCGACAACGTGGTGAACAAGAGCGAGCGTTCACCTTGGTACACCGGCAAGTCGCTGATGGAAATCCTCGAAACCGTCGAGATCGCCAACGACCGCAACCTGGACGATCTGCGCTTCCCGGTGCAGTACGTCAACCGCCCGAACCTCAACTTCCGCGGCTTCGCGGGTACGCTGGCCAGCGGTATCGTGCGTAAGGGTGATGAAATCGTCGTTCTGCCTTCGGGCAAGAGCAGCCGCGTGAAATCCATCGTGACTTTCGAGGGCGAGCTGGAGCACGCCGGCCCAGGTCAGGCCGTGACCCTTACCATGGAAGACGAAATCGACATCTCCCGTGGCGACCTGTTGGTTCATGCCGACAACGTCCCGCAGGTGGCCGATGCCTTCGACGCCATGCTGGTGTGGATGGCCGAAGAACCGATGCTGCCGGGTAAGAAATACGACATCAAGCGCGCTACCTCCTACGTGCCCGGTTCGATTGCCAGCATCACCCATCGGGTCGATGTGAACACGCTGGAAGAGGGGCCCGCCAGTGCGTTGCAACTGAACGAAATCGGCCGTGTGAAGATCAGCCTCGACGCGCCGATTGCCCTGGACGGTTACGACAGCAACCGCACCACCGGCGCCTTCATCGTCATCGACCGCTTGACCAACGGCACCGTCGCGGCGGGCATGATCATCGCCAAGCCGGTCGCTGCCGGTGCAGGCAACCACCACGGCGCACTGGCTCACGTTTCGGTTGAAGAGCGCGCTCAGCGTTTTGGCCAGAAACCGGCTACCGTTCTGTTCAGCGGCCTGTCCGGCGCAGGCAAGAGCACCCTGGCTTATGCCGTCGAGCGCAAGCTGTTCGACATGGGCCGCGCGGTGTACGTGCTTGATGGCCAAAATCTGCGTCATGACCTTAACAAAGGTCTGCCGCAGGATCGCGCCGGGCGCACCGAGAATTGGCGGCGTGCCGCGCATGTGGCGCGCCAGTTCAACGAAGCGGGCCTGCTGACCCTGGCCGCGTTCGTCGCACCGGATGCGGCTGGTCGTTCGAACGCCAGGGCGCTGATCGGTGATGATCGTCTGATCACGGTCTACGTCCAGGCTTCGCCTCAGGCTTGCCGCGAACGCGACCCCCAGGGCCTGTATGCCGCGGGCAAGGACAACATCCCGGGTGAGTCCTTCCCCTACGACGTTCCGCTGGATGCTGATCTGGTGATCGACACCCAGACCCTGAACGTCGAAGACAGCGTCAAGCAAGTGCTGGATCTGCTGCGGACTCGCGGCGCGATCTAAACATCGTTCGCTGTACAGAAACCCGCCAGTGATGGCGGGTTTTTTGTTTGTGCGGTTGTCTCGCGATGCGATTCCCCCGTGGGAGTGAGCTTGAATGTCCCTTTCGTGAGCTGAGCAAGTTACTCTCCAGATCCAAGTGTAGGCTCCACGACCAGAATCAAACTCAGGTGCTCACCCTCACAGGGCAAAAGCTGAAGGCGAACGCCCCTCGCAACGCCTGTCAAACGTATGCCTGTCGCACAACGCATCCAGCCTGGACTCATATTGCTGCTGTTCAGTGATGTAGCAATCCTCGATGCAACCGGGCGAAACGCAGCCCGCCAACATCACGCAGGCTGCAAGTGTCTTGATGATGTGCATGACCCCTCCCAAAAATCGGAGGAGAGCATATGGCGCGCGCAAAGAGCCCGTAACCAGCCTTTTCCGGCATTTGCGTAAGGCTTTTCCGAACCCAAAAAAAAGCCCGTCCCTGATACTGCAGGGGCGGGCTTGTCGATGTGTATCGGCTTACTTCTTCAACCCATACTGCTCGTCCAGCATGCCCGGCGTGTTGGGCGACTTCGGCGCGTAGTCCCGCGGCGGCTCGGCGACGGTGCGCGGCGGAGTCAGACGGTCACGAGGCGCTTGCAGAGCGTCGGGGTGCAGCGCGGCGAGCAGGCGTTGGCGGGTGATGTCATCGGTGGCCAGGCGGTTCGCGCCTTCGGCCAGGTGTTCCTGTACATCCTGATAGCTCTGGGACAGTTTCTGCACCAGGTTAGCCGTGCTGTTGAAGTGAGTCACCACTTCGTGCTGATACGTGTCAAAACGCTCCTGAACGTCATCCAGCTGGCGCTGAGTGCTGTTAGGCGCGGCGTTGGGCAGCGCGCGCGCCACGAAGAAACCGATGGCTACACCAACGATCAGGGCAATAGTCGGCAGCAACCAAACTAAGAGCGAGTAATCCACGAGTCCTTCCTCTATAAACGGCTTTGCTTTACGTTAACGGCTCGAACCTGCGCTGTATAGCGGCGACGCGTCGTCGATATGCCAGTTGCAGACAATCAGCTAGACGAGTCGACCCAATTGAAGGTCACGGAGTTCATTCTTGCTCATGCGTGAAACCCCTGTATTCATCGACGGCCCGGTGGGCCAACTCGACGCCCTCTACCTTGACCTGGAAGGGGCCAAGGGCGTGGCGCTGATCTGCCATCCTAACCCGGTTCAGGGCGGCACGATGCTCAATAAGGTCATCTCGACCCTGCAACGCACGGCGCGGGACGCTGGATACGTTACCCTGCGTTTCAATTACCGGGGCGTGGGCCAGAGTGCTGGCAGCTCGGACATGGGGCAGGGCGAAGTCGACGATGCCGAAGCTGCCGCGATCTGGCTGCGCGAAAAACATCCCGATCTGCCGATGACGCTGTTCGGGTTTTCCTTCGGCGGTTTCGTTGCCGCAACCCTGGGCGGTCGCCTTGAAGCCCGCGGCGAAACCCTCAGTCATCTGTTCATGGTCGCACCTGCGGTCATGCGTATTGCCAATCCGAGCGCGCTGCCGCAAAAGGGGTCGTTGACGCTTATCCAGCCGGAAACCGACGAAGTCGTCGACCCACAACTCGTATATGCCTGGTCTGACGCACTCTCACGCCCCCATGAGCTGCTGAAAGTGGCAGAATGCGGACACTTTTTTCACGGCAAGCTGACCGACCTCAAGGATCTGGTCCTGCCGCGCCTTTCGAACTGATTGCAAGACCCAGAATAAGCGACCCGCCATGACCACTCGTATCCTGACCGGCATCACCACCACCGGTACGCCCCATTTGGGCAATTACGCCGGTGCCATTCGCCCGGCCATCGTCGCCAGCCGCCAGAACGACGCCGATTCGTTCTATTTTTTGGCCGATTACCATGCGTTGATCAAGTGTGATGACCCACTGCGCATTCAGCGCTCGCGCCTGGAAATCGCCGCGACCTGGTTGGCGGCCGGCCTGGATGTCGACCGCGTGACCTTCTACCGCCAGTCCGACATCCCGGAAATTCCCGAGCTGACCTGGCTGCTGACCTGTGTCGCCGCCAAGGGCCTGCTCAACCGCGCGCACGCTTACAAGGCCTCGGTGGACAAGAACGTCGAAGCCGGCGAAGACCCGGATGCCGGTATCACCATGGGGCTGTTCAGCTACCCGGTGCTGATGGCCGCGGACATCCTGATGTTCAACGCCCATCAGGTGCCGGTGGGACGCGATCAGATCCAGCACGTGGAAATGGCGCGCGACATCGGTCAGCGTTTCAACCACCTGTTCGGCAATGGCAAGGAATTCTTCGTCATGCCCGAAGCGCTGATTGAGGAGGGCGTCGCGACCTTGCCGGGGCTGGATGGCCGCAAGATGTCGAAGAGCTACGACAACACCATTCCGTTGTTCAGCAGCGCCAAGGAGATGAAAGACGCGATCTCGCGCATTGTCACCGACTCGCGTCTGCCGGGTGAGGCCAAGGATCCGGACAGCTCGCACCTGTTCACCCTGTACCAAGGGTTTGCCAGCAAAGCACAAAGCGACGAGTTCCGCGCCGACCTGCTGCAAGGTATGGGCTGGGGCGACGCCAAGCAGCGGCTGTTCACGCTGCTCGATGGCGAATTGGGCGAAGCCCGCGAGAACTATCATCGTCTGATCGAACGCCCAGCCGATCTGGAAGACATTCTGCAGGCTGGCGCGCAGAAGGCCCGACGCATCGCTACGCCGTTCCTCGGTGAATTGCGTGAGGCGGTTGGCCTGCGATCTTTCCGCACGAGCACTCAAACCGTCGCCGCGACCAAGAAAAAGGCCAGCAAAGGCGCGCGTTTCGTCAGCTTCCGTGAAGACGATGGCAGCTTCCGTTTCCGGCTGTTGGCGGCCGATGGAGAGCAACTACTGTTGTCGCGCAATTTCGCCGACGGCAAGGCTGCTGGCGCGGTGACCAAACAACTGCAGCAAGGTGGCGAACTGGACATTCGGACAGAAGGCGAGGCCTTTACCGTATGGCTGGAAGGCACGTGCGTCGCGGATAGCCCTGCGTTCGCCGATGCTGCCTCCCGTGATGCTGCGGTCCAGAGCCTGAGACTGGCCTTGGCGCCACAACAGGATTAATTGCCATTCCAACGGGCCATCGCTACAGTGGCGGCCCGTTTTTGCTCCCTAGCCAGCGAATATGACGCCCTTAGAAAGTTATCAGAACGACCTGAAAAAACCCGAATTCTTCCATGATGCCGCCCAGGAAAATGCGGTGCGTCATCTACAGCGTCTGTACGACGATCTGGTCGCAGCCGATCAGAACAAGCCGGGCTTGTTCGGCAAGCTGTTTGGCAAGAAAGACGTCACGGTGATCAAGGGCCTGTATTTCTGGGGCGGCGTTGGCCGTGGCAAAACCTATCTGGTCGATACCTTCTTCGAAGCGCTGCCATTTCAGGACAAGATGCGCACGCACTTCCACCGCTTCATGAAGCGTGTGCACGAAGAAATGAAGAACCTCAAAGGCGAGAAGAACCCGCTGACGCTGATCGCCAAGCAGTTCGCGGGCGAAGCGCGAGTCATCTGCTTCGACGAATTCTTCGTGTCCGATATTACCGACGCCATGATCCTCGGCACGCTGATGGAAGAGCTGTTCAAGAACGGCGTGACCCTGGTCGCAACGTCCAACATCGTGCCGGACGGTCTGTACAAGGACGGCCTGCAACGTGCGCGCTTCCTGCCGGCCATTGCGCTGATCAAGCAGAACACCGACATCGTCAACGTCGACAGCGGCGTGGATTATCGTCTGCGTCATCTGGAGCAGGCTGAACTGTTCCATTTCCCGCTGAACGATGCCGCCCAGGAGAGTATGCGCAAAAGCTTCCGCGCGTTGACTCCCGAGTGCACCAAGGCTATCGAAAACGATGTGTTGATCATCGAGAACCGCCAGATCACGGCGCTACGCACTTGTGATGACGTGGCTTGGTTCGATTTCCGCGAATTGTGTGACGGCCCGCGCAGCCAGAACGACTACATCGAACTCGGCAAAATCTTCCACGCGGTGTTGCTCAGTGGTGTGGAGCAGATGAGCGTCACTACCGACGACATTGCTCGCCGCTTCATCAACATGGTCGATGAATTCTACGATCGCAACGTCAAACTGATCATTTCGGCCGAGGTTGAGCTCAAGGATCTGTACACCGGCGGTCGCTTGAACTTCGAATTCCAGCGCACGTTGAGCCGTTTGCTGGAGATGCAATCCCACGAGTTCCTGTCCCGCGCGCACAAACCCTGATACCGCGATCGTTGTAGGAGCCGGCTTGCTGGCGAACACGTCAAATCAGTCACTACGATGTGACTGACTGACCACTGGGTTCGCCAGCAAGCCGGCTCCTACAGGGTTTCAGGCGGCTTGCTGGAATTGCTGGCGATATTGATTCGGCGACAGTTCGGTATGTTGCCGGAAGAGCCGCGCGAAGAAGCTGGCGTCGTCATAGCCCACTTCGTAGCTGATGGTCTTGATGCTCTTACGCGAGCCCGACAGCAGGCCTTTGGCGGTTTCGATGCGCAGCCGTTGCAGGTAGTGCAACGGCTTGTCGCCGGTTGCGGTCTGGAAGCGGCGCATGAAATTGCGAATGCTCATGCCGTGCTCCCGTGCGACATCCTCGAAGCGGAATTTGTCGGCGAAATGCTCTTCGAGCCAATGCTGGATCTGCAGGATGATCACGTCCTGATGCAGCTTCTGCCCGCCGAACCCCATACGACCCGGCGCATAGCTGCGCTGCACCTCATACAGAATGTCGCGCGCGACGGTTTGCGCGACGTTGGCCCCGCAGAAGCGCTCGATCAGATAGATATACAGATCGCATGCCGAAATGCTGCCGCCTGCGCAATACAGGTTGTCGGCGTCGGTCAGGTGCTTTTCCTGATTGAGCAGCACGTTGGGGAAGCGCTCGGCGAACTCGTTGAAGAAGCGCCAATAGGTGGTTGCCTCCTTGCCATCGAGCAGTCCGGCCTCGGCCAGCCAGAAAACGCCACTGGCCTCGCCGCATAACACAGCGCCTCGGGCATGTTGCTCGCGCAGCCAAGGCAAGATCTGTGGATAGCGTTCGCGCAGCATGTCGAAGTTGTCGACGAAGGCGGGCAGGATAATGATGTCGGCGTTTTCCAGCGCGCCGTCGACCGGCAGCACCACCTCGCTGAAGCTGCGTACCTGTTTGCCGTCCGGACTGATCAGGCGGGTTTCGAAGGCGGCTTTGAGGCCTTGGCCCAGCTGTTTGCCGTAGCGCAGGCTGGCCAAATGGAAGAAGTCCTTGGCCTGGGTAAGGGTGGAAGCGAAGATCCCGTCGATTGCGAGGATGCTGACGCGCCGCAATGGCACGGTGTGTTGAATAGACATAATCTTTTGTTCTTATATGGGAAAGTGGTCAAGCAACGGCGTGATCGTCTTATTTTTTGTCGGATGTGTCCAGTGTCGTCTTTGATCGGCTGGGAATACGCTCTCGCTGCAATTGTGTCCGACAATTCCCCACCCCAAGGTGTCCCATGCTTCCAAGAACACTCTTCAGCTCCGAGCACGAGCTTTTCCGCGACAGCGTCCGCAAGTTTCTCGAGCAGCAAGCCGCGCCTTTTCATGCGCAATGGGAGAAGCAGGGGCATGTCGACCGCACGCTTTGGAATCGCGCAGGGGAGCAGGGCATGTTGTGTTCGCACCTGCCGGAAGAATACGGCGGCATGGCGGCGGATTTTCTCTACACCACCGTGGTGATCGAGGAAATCTACCGGCTGGGCCTGACCGGCATTGGATTTTCCCTGCACTCGGACATCGTCGCGCCTTACATCCTCCACTACGGAAGCGAGGAGCTGAAGCAGAAGTATCTGCCAAAGATGGTCTCCGGCGAACTGGTCACGGCCATTGCCATGACCGAGCCGGGCGCCGGTTCCGACCTTCAAGGCGTCAAGACCAGCGCAGTGCTGGATGGCGATGAGTACGTCATCAATGGCTCGAAAACCTTCATCACCAACGGCTTTCTCGCAGATCTTGTGATCGTGGTCGCCAAGACCGACCCCAAGGCTGGCGCCAAGGGCACCAGCCTGTTTCTGGTGGAGGCGGGCACGCCGGGGTTCGAGAAGGGCAAGCGTCTGGAGAAGGTCGGCATGAAGGCGCAGGACACGTCGGAATTGTTCTTTCAGGACGTACGAATCCCCAAGGAGAACCTGCTGGGGCAAGCCGGAATGGGCTTTGCCTATTTGATGCAGGAGTTGCCACAGGAGCGGCTGACAGTCGCCATCGGCGCTATCGCTTCAGCCGAAGCAGCATTGCAGTGGACGCTGGACTACACGCGCGAACGCAAGGCATTTGGTCAGGCCGTCGCCGACTTTCAGAACACGCGCTTCAAGCTGGCGGAGATCGCCACAGAGGTTCAGATCGGTCGCACGTTCATCGACCGCTGCCTGGAGTTGCATCTGGAAGGCAAGCTGGATGTGCCAACGGCGGCCATGGCCAAGTACTGGTCCACGGACCTGCAATGCAAAGTGCTCGATGAGTGCGTGCAGTTGCATGGCGGTTACGGGTTCATGTGGGAATACCCGATCGCCCGGGCCTGGGCAGATGCTCGGGTGCAGCGGATTTATGCAGGCACCAACGAGATCATGAAAGAGATTATTGCTCGGTCTTTGTAGCGTTTCGCAGAGTTCGCCGCGCGACCACACATCTTTGATGGGATACAAAACCCTGTGGGAGCGACTTCATTCGCGAGAGATCGGTACGGGCGACGCACCTTTATCGCCTGAACCACTTTCGCGAATGAATTCGCTCCCACGGTTGTTAATCAGTATCTACGAATGCGATTAAGGCGCCGGATTTGGCTGATCCTTGTGAATCGCTTCGATTCCTGCCAGCACTTCCTCCGATAGCACCAGCTCAGCGCTGGCCAGGTTGCTTTCCAGCTGCTCCAGCGTGGTCGCGCCAATGATGTTGCTGGTCACGAACGCACGGCCGGTTACGAATGCCAAGGCCATTTGGGCCGGGTCCAGGCCGTGTTCGCGGGCCAGGGCGACATAGCGTGCGCAGGCTGCTTCCGATTGCGGGTTGAAGTAGCGGGTGAAGCGGCTGTACAGGCTCAGACGGCATTTCGCCGGTCGTGCGCCATTCGCGTATTTGCCGGACAACAGGCCGAAGGCCATCGGCGAATAAGCCAGCAGACCGCATTGCTCGCGGATCGCAACCTCCGCCAGGCCCACTTCAAAGCTGCGGTTGAGCAGGTTGTACGGGTTCTGGATAGACACCGGGCGCGTCAAGCCGTGAGCCTCGGATTCGGCTAGGTATTTCATCGTGCCCCAAGGCGTTTCGTTGGACAGGCCGACATGGCGGATCTTGCCAGCCTTGACCTGCTCGTCCAGCGCCTGAAGGGTTTCCAGCAGCGGTGTGAACTGCTCGTCGCTGTGGGTGTAGCCCAGCTTGCCGAAGAAGTTGGTGCTGCGCTCCGGCCAGTGCAACTGGTAAAGGTCTAGGTAGTCGGTCTGCAGACGTTTGAGACTCGTATCCACGGCGGCAACAATGTGGTCGCGGTTGAATTTCAGCTGGCCGTCGCGAACGTAGTCGATACCGTTGCCAGGCCCGGCGATCTTGCTGGCCAGAATCCAGTCGGCGCGATCGCCGTTCTTCTTGAACCAGTTGCCGATAATGGTTTCAGTGCTGGCATAGGTTTCTTTCTTTGGCGGCACCGGATACATCTCGGCGGTATCCATGAAGTTGATACCCGCCGCTTTTGCCCGTTCGATCTGGGCGAAGGCCTCGGACTCGCTGTTTTGCTCGCCCCAGGTCATCGTGCCGAGGCAGATTGCGCTGACGTTGAGGTCGGTTCTACCCAGTTTGCGATAGTCCATCTGGCTCTCCTTTTGAAAAGAGCCATAAAAGCAGGTTGAATTTTTTTTCGCAATCTGCATAATTCCGCGTCTCTTTGTCGTGGGAGTGATGCCCCGCGACACAAGACACCGCTGCGATCGAACGCGCTGACCCGAGCCCCCTATAGCGTTCGTGCCCGGCGGCCTTTGACTTGTCAAAGACCGTACTAATGAGTATGCTCCGCCGTCTATTTTTCAGGGCGGCCTTTGAGGCTATAAAGAATGAAAACTTTTACCGCTAAACCGGAAACAGTAAAGCGCGATTGGTATGTCGTCGACGCTGCTGGCCAGACCCTGGGTCGTCTGGCCACTGAGATCGCGAGCCGTCTGCGTGGCAAGCACAAACCGGAATACACTCCGCACGTCGACACTGGCGACTACATCGTCGTGATCAACGCTGAGCAAATCCGCGTTACTGGTGCCAAGACCTCCGACAAGATCTACTACTCTCACTCCGGTTTCCCGGGCGGGATCAAGTCGATCAACTTTGAAAAGCTGATCGCCAAAGCTCCTGAGCGCGTGATCGAGACCGCGGTCAAAGGCATGCTGCCTAAGAACCCGCTGGGTCGCGACATGTATCGTAAGCTGAAAGTCTATGCGGGCGCTGCACACCCTCATACTGCTCAGCAGCCCCAAGAACTGAAGATTTAACGGAATAGTTCATTATGTCGGCGACTCAAAATTACGGCACTGGCCGTCGCAAGACCGCAACCGCACGCGTTTTCCTGCGTCCAGGTACCGGTAACATCTCCATCAACAACCGCTCCCTGGACTCGTTCTTCGGTCGCGAAACTGCCCGCATGGTAGTTCGTCAGCCGCTGGAACTGACCGAGACTGTTGAAAAATTCGACATCTACGTCACCGTCATCGGCGGTGGTGTGAGTGGTCAAGCTGGCGCAATCCGCCACGGTATCACCCGCGCTCTGATGTCCTACGACGAAACTCTGCGTAGCGCTCTGCGCAAAGCAGGCTTCGTTACTCGCGATGCTCGCGAAGTTGAACGTAAGAAAGTCGGTCTGCGTAAAGCGCGTAAGCGTCCGCAGTACTCGAAGCGTTAATTCGCTTTCGTTCAAAAAGAACGCTCGGTTTCCTTACGGAACTGGGCGTTTTTTTATGGGCGTCTATTATTGATTGTGACGACACGAATCATCCATGGACGCCTCTGCACAGGGCTCCCGCTTTTCGCCGAAAGATAGCGTCCTCGGGACGTGAAGATCTTCGATGACCATTCGGCAGGATTTTGGACAGCTAAAAGAATAATTCGAAAGGAAGCCTGGCCAAGCAGGTTTCTACAAGCTGATGGGAGAGGACGGAATGAGCAATGACGGCGTGAATGCAGGCCGGCGTCGCTTCCTCGTCGCGGCCACCTCCGTGGTTGGCGCAGCAGGAGCGGTGGGCGCTGCGGTCCCGTTCGTGGGGTCATGGTTTCCCAGCGCAAAAGCCAAGGCGGCAGGCGCACCCGTAAAGGTCAACATCAGCAAGATCGAGCCAGGCCAGCAGATGATTGCCGAATGGCGCGGGCAACCGGTCTTCATCGTCCACCGCACTGCAGAAATTCTCAGCAACCTGAACAAGATTACCGCGCAGCTCTCAGACCCCGAGTCCAAGAACTCCACTCAACCTGCCTACGTTGATCCTGTTGTTCGTTCGATCAAACCTGAAATGCTGCTGTTGATCGGGATCTGTACCCACCTGGGCTGTTCTCCCACGTTTCGCCCCGAAGTAGCGCCCGCCGATCTCGGTAAAGACTGGGTCGGCGGATACTTCTGTCCTTGTCACGGCTCTCACTACGACCTGGCCGGGCGCGTCTACAAGGCGCAACCTGCACCGCTCAATCTGCCAGTGCCGCCGCATTCCTACGAGTCGGACTCAATCATCGTCATTGGTGTCGATCAGGAGAAAGCGTAATGAGCAAGTTCATGGACTGGATCGATGCGCGTTTCCCTGCCACTTCGATGTGGGAAGACCATCTCAGCAAGTACTACGCGCCCAAAAACTTCAACTTCTTCTATTTCTTCGGTTCGCTAGCGCTGCTGGTGCTGGTCAATCAGATCATCACCGGCATCTGGCTGACGATGAGCTATACGCCATCGGCAGAGGAGGCGTTCGCGTCCGTCGAGTACATCATGCGTGACGTCGAATACGGTTCGATCCTGCGGCTGCTGCACTCCACTGGCGCCTCGGCGTTTTTTATCGTCGTCTACCTACACATGTTTCGCGGTCTGCTTTACGGCTCGTACCAGAAGCCGCGTGAGCTGGTATGGATCTTCGGCATGCTGATCTACCTGGCGCTGATGGCAGAAGCCTTCATGGGCTATCTGCTGCCGTGGGGGCAGATGTCGTATTGGGGGGCTCAGGTGATCATCTCGCTGTTCGGCGCAATCCCGGTGATCGGCAATGACCTGACCCAGTGGATTCGCGGTGACTATCTGATTTCCGGCATCACCCTGAACCGCTTCTTCGCCTTGCACGTAGTGGCGTTGCCGATCGTGATTCTCGGGTTGGTGGTGCTGCATGTACTGGCGCTGCACGAGGTCGGGTCGAACAACCCGGACGGCGTTGATATCAAGAAGCACAAGGACGAGAACGGCAAGCCGTTGGACGGCATCGCGTTTCATCCGTACTACACCGTCAAGGATATCGTCGGCGTCGTGGTGTTCCTGTTCATCTTCTGTTCAGTGGTGTTCTTCTTTCCGGAAATGGGTGGGTATTTCCTGGAGAAACCCAATTTCGAGCAGGCCAATGCCTTCAAGACGCCGGAACACATCGCCCCCGTGTGGTACTTCACGCCGTTCTACGCAATCCTGCGTGCGATTCCTGACAAACTCATGGGCGTCATGGCGATGGGCGCGGCGATTGCGGTGCTATTCGTCTTGCCTTGGCTGGATCGAAGTCCGGTCAAGTCCATGCGCTATAAGGGCTGGCTGAGCCGAGTCTGGCTGCTGCTGTTTTGTGTGGCGTTCGTGATTCTGGGGATTCTCGGCGTGCTGCCCCCCAGCCCCGGACGCGCGTTGCTGTCCCAGGTGTGTACCTTCGTGTACTTCGCCTACTTCATTCTGATGCCGTTCTATACCCGGATGGAGAGGACAAAACCGGTTCCAGAAAGGGTGACCGGCTGATGAAAAAGCTACTGGCTGTTTTTATCCTCGTCGCGCTGCCTGCGTTGTCATTCGCTGCTGAGCATGGCGGCCCGGAGCTGGAGAGCGTCGATATCGATGTTTCCGACAAGGTCGCGATGCAGGATGGGGCGCGAACCTTCGTCAATTACTGCATGGGTTGTCATGGCGCGAAATTCCAGCGTTACGAGCGTGTCGCCGACGATCTCGGCATTCCTCACGAGTTGATGCTGGATAAGCTGGTATTCACCGGTGCCAAGATTGGCGATCACATGGTTGCCGGAATGCAACCGGCCGACGCCAAGACCTGGTTCGGCGCTGCACCGCCGGATCTGACGCTGGTAGCGCGGGTGCGCGGTACGGATTGGCTCTACGGCTACCTGCGGTCGTTTTACGAGGATCCTGCGCGCCCCTGGGGGGTGAACAACAAGGTGTTCCCGAACGTGGGCATGCCCAATGTGCTCGTGGGGCTGCAGGGCCGCCAAGTGATTGGCTGCAAGCAGGTGCAGGTGGTCGAGGATGGCAAGAAGCAATACGACCCGCTTACCGGCTCGCCACTGACCCACGAAGCCTGCGATCAGCTGACCATCGTGCCCAAGACCGGAACGCTGAGCGAAGAGCAGTTCGACGAGAAAGTGAAGAATCTGGTGACCTTCCTCGCTTACTCGGCGAATCCGGTCAAGCTGCAACATCAGCGCATCGGTACATACGTGCTGCTGTATCTGGCGATCCTGTTCATCTTCGCGTACCTGCTCAAGCGCGAATACTGGAAGGATGTGCATTGACCTGAGGTTGGTTCGGCTGCAAACGAAACGCGCTCTGGAGAGCCTCGCTCGGGTAATGGCCGCAGAGCGGGTATAGTGGCGGGCGAAAGATTGCAGAATTTACTTCGAGTAAATGAGCTATCTTGTCGCCCGCGACGAACACCTGCTTCTTGTGGATGTTGCCGGAGGCGCCTTCAGGGCGCGTTCGTTTTTTTTGTGCTTTCCAAATTCAACAAGCGAGGAGGACCGCCATGGGCGTGACCAATCGGTTGGCCTGTTACTCCGACCCCGCCGACCACTATTCCCATCGCGTGCGTATCGTGCTCGCCGAGAAAGGTGTCAGCGCCGAGATCATCGATGTTGCGGGGGGTAGTCAGCCTGCCAAATTGATCGAGGTTAATCCGTACGGCAGCGTGCCGACGCTGGTCGATCGAGACCTGGCGTTGTATGAGTCGACGGTGGTGATGGAATACCTGGATGAACGTTATCCGCATCCGCCTTTACTGCCGGTATATCCTGTGGCCCGGGCCAACAGCCGGTTGCTGATCCACCGGATTCAGCGGGACTGGTGTGCGTTGGTGGATATCATTCTGGACCCTCGCAGCAAAGAAGCTGCCCGTGTCCAGGCGCGCAAGGAACTGCGCGAAAGTCTGACCGGCGTATCGCCACTGTTCGCGGAAAAGCCTTTTTTCCTCAGTGACGAGCAAAGTCTGGTCGACTGCTGTCTATTGCCCATACTCTGGCGCCTGCCGATTCTGGGTATTGAGTTGCCGCGGCCTGCCAAGCCGCTGCTTGATTATATGGAGCGCCAGTTTGCGCGTGAGGCATTCCAGGCAAGTCTGTCTGCTGCCGAACGCGACATGCGCTAAGGCCTAAGGAACCGTTCGATGAACTCCAGTCGCCCCTATCTGATCCGCGCGCTTTACGAGTGGATCGTGGATAACGATTGCACGCCGCACATTCTGGTGAACGCCGAATACCCGGCGGTGCAAGTGCCGCAAGGTTTCGCCAACGACGGCCAGATCGTCCTCAACATCTCACCCAGCGCCGTGCGCCACCTGCACATGGACAATGACGCGGTGAGCTTCGAGGGCCGCTTTGGCGGCGTTCCGCACAGTCTCTTTGTTCCTGTGGCCGCGGTCATGGGCATCTATGCTCGTGAAAACGGCCAGGGCATGGTCTTCGATCTGGAGCCGGCAGTGGATGAGGATGAAGACCTGGACGTGGACGACGATCTGCCACCAGACGACGAGCCGCCCCGCCCGAGCGGCCGGCCGAGTCTGAAAGTGGTCAAGTAACACCCTGCGCAGTAACGAAAAAGGCGATCCCGAGGGGTCGCCTTTTTTTGTGTCTCATACCACCGAACCTTATGGGAATGAACTCGCTCAAGAAGGGGCAGCATATTCCCGAGATATCTGTTGGTTGAAGCTCAGCATTCGTGAGCAAGCTCACTCTCGCAGGTTTTCGACTGCGGCGTATTAATCGATGTACTCAAACAACTTCACGATCTTCTGAACGCCCGCCACGCCCTGAACCAGGTTGGTCGCGCGGGTGGCTTCTGCCTGGGTCAGCAGGCCGAGCAGGTAGACGATGCCGTTCTCGGTCACGACCTTGATCCGCGAGCCTGGAATGGCGCTGTCGGTCAGCATCTGGGTCTTGATCTTGCTGGTCAGCCAGGCGTCGTTGCTGCGCGCCAGCAGGGAGGAGGGCTCGATGACCTGCAGCTCGTTATTGACCTTCTTGACCTTCTGCACCTGGCTGGCAGTCTGTTCGGCCAGTTGCTTGAGGTCGGCCCGCGGGGTTTGGCCAGCGAGCAATACCACGCCGTTGAAGCTGGTCACGACGATGTGCGAGGCGTTGTCCAGGTCCGGACTGGCCTTGGCCACGTTGACGGCGACCTTGGTTTCGATCAGCGAGTCATCGATCTTGCTGCCGAAAGTGCGGGTTCCGCGATCGTCATCGATCGGCGCTTCGCGGCTGACATTGATCACCGAGCTGCATCCGCTGATGCCCAGGCAGAGCGTCAGGGCCAGCAGGCTGAGACGTTTGGATATCATTCTTCACTCCCGAACAATTGGCTGTCGATCAAGTCGCAAAGGCAATGGATCGCCAGCAGGTGGACTTCCTGAATACGTGCAGTGACCTTGGCCGGAACGCGGATTTCGACGTCCTCCGGCAGCAGCAGCGACGCGACGTCGCCGCCGTCGCGACCGGTCAGGGCCACGACGATCATTTCCCGGTCATGTGCGGCCTGGATCGCCTGGATGATGTTGGCAGAATTGCCACTGGTGGAGATCGCCAGCAGCACATCGCCTGGCTGACCCAGCGCACGGATCTGTTTGGAAAAGATTTCGTTGTAGCTGTAATCGTTGGCGATCGAGGTGATGGTCGAGGTATCGGTAGTCAGCGCGATGGCTGGCAGACTCGGACGCTCACGCTCGAAACGGTTGAGCAACTCGGACGAGAAATGCTGTGCGTCGCCGGCCGACCCCCCGTTGCCGCAGGCAAGCATTTTGCCTTCGTTGAGCAGGGCGTTGACCATCACCTGGCTGGCTTGCTCGATGTAAGGTGCAAGAACGTCCATCGCCTGTTGCTTGGTATCGATGCTGGCCTGAAAAAGCTGGCGAATTCGGGATTGCATGTCCATCTATGAAAACCTTAATAGGGGCGGCTGGTCGGGCGACGTCTGAAGCAGGTCATCGGCTTCCCGGCACAAAACTGTGCAGCCCGCAAAGCAAAGAGCAAAAAAAACGGTGTGGGTTGAGTGTTCCGGCGAGCGTGCTGGCATGGCTTTGCGATCGATGCCATCAGCTGTCGAAAGCGTTGCGCAGCCAGTTCAGCGCGGGGGCCGCGCCTGGGTCGCCATTGATTGCCACGACGTCGAAACGGCAGGGGGAATCTGCCCATTTCGACTCGCTTTGCAGAAACCATTGTGCGGCCAGGGTGAGCTTTCCCTGCTTGCGAAAATCGACGCTTTCCAGCGCGCCACCCCATCCGGCGTGGCGTCGATAGCGAACTTCGACGAATACTACTGTATCGCCGTCGAGCATGACCAGATCAAGCTCGCCCCGTTTGCATGACCAGTTCTGCGTGATCAGTTGTAAACCATGTCGCAGCAAGTGCCGCAGGGCGTAGGCTTCGGCCTCGCGCCCTGCGGTCTGTCGCGTATAGCTTGCGGTCAAGGAGCGGTGTCCGGCAGACGCTGAACCTTGCCATCGACGAACTGAGCCCAAGGCAACTGACGCTCGATGCGCTGACCCTGACCGATTGCCAGGCTACCGGACAGGCCGTCGATACGGCTTTCAGGCAAAGCTTTGAGCTGGGTCAGACGCGGCGCCAGACGATAGGCATCGATACCCATGGCGTACAGTCGGCCGAGGCTACCCGATGCCTGTGGCCATTGCGCGGTGACCTGCTGACGCAGCGGGTCGGTCGCGTTCAACAGCCAAGGCGTTTCGCAGAAGCGCACGCCGCTCAAGTCGTTATACATCGCCTGATCGTTGCTGTTGGTGAACAGGTGTGAGGTGGCATAGACCGGAACGTCACCTGCGTACTGGAAAACCATGGTCGGCTTGATCTGTTGAGCTTGCTGAGGGGTTGCGGCCAGGAACATGAAGTCGACGTCCTGGCGACGGCTCGGCTGCGCGGCCATTTGCGCGCCGGTGGTGCTTTGCAGGCGCTGCGCGCGACCTTCGCTGTTACGCAATTGGAATAGATCGGCCACCTGCTGGGCGAGGGCAACAGGCTGGTCGATGCGCTCAACCCCCAGGAAAGTGCCGCCCTTGGCTTGCCAGCTCTGGCGAAAAGCTTCGAGAACGCGGTCGCCCCATTCGCCTTTCGGCACCATGGCTACGGCGCTGCGCTTGCCATCGGCCCAGGCGCGACGAGCTACTTCGCGTGCTTCGTCTTCGGCTGCGAGACCGAACTGGAACAGCTCGGCCGGGCCTTGGACGGTTGAGTCGCTGTAGTTCAGGGCCAGGGTGGTGATCGGCAATTGTTGGTGGGTGCTCAACTGCTTGACCAGCGGCTTTTCCAGTGGACCGACGACCAGTTGAACACCAGCCGCTTTGGCCTGGGCGTAGAACGCATCCATGGACGTCACGCGGGAGCTGTCGAACACTTCGATGGCGGGCGGATTCTGGCCCGCCTGCTGCGCTTGATAGTGCGCGGCCATGAAACCGTCACGCAACGCTCGGGATACCGAAGCCAACGGGCCTTCCTGTGGCAACAGCAGGGCGATTTTGGTCAGCGGTTCGCTTTTCAGCTCGCGCAGTTGCGCCAGTGTGGTCGGCAGTTGGCGTGCCGCAGGGTGTTGCGGGTTCTGTGCCTTCCAGTTGTCGATCGCGGCTTGTTGCTGTTCCAGCGTGCCAGCGCCTTTGACCGCGCGGGCCAGGCTCAGCCAGCCGCCCATGTCGTCGTTGGCGGTGCTTTGCAACTGCTCGGGCGGTAGTGCTGCAACCAGGGTCCAGATGGCGTCGTTGTTGGCGCTCAAAGCATCGCCTTGCAGCAGCGGCCCCATGAATACACGCTCGCTGGCGGCGGCGAGCGTCTGGCCGTCGGCTTCAAGGGCGCGGGCGCGAACGGTGTGGGTGCGGGTCTGCAGATCAACCGGCATCTCACCCAGATGCTGCATGCTTGGGTGATTGAGTGCGGTCAACGCCGCTTTTGGCTGGCTGCGTCCCAGTGCCAGCTCGGCGGCCAGGGTGTTGGCGTAGATCTGCTTGTCGGTCTTGAGCTGATCCATCTGGACCTGCTCGAGAATGCTGGCAGCGCGACTGTAGTCGTTCTGGCGCGCGGCGAGATCGGCGGCGGTCAGTCGCAGCAGGGCGGCCTGATCGGGAGATTTGGCAGCAGCGGCTTGTTCAAGCAGTTGCTCGATGCTGGCGTCAGGTGTGCGTGGCAGTTCGCCAAGACTGGAGGAGGGCGAACCGGCACAAGCGGCCAACAGGGCAGCCAGGCAGAGGGCAGATAACAGCCGCAGGCAAGCGATCATGTCTATGTTCCTGATACTTGAGCAAATTAGCGTGGAATTGTACCCAAGCACTGGCCGGGGCGCGATGTTGTAGGCGTTAAGGCAGCAATATTGGCCGCGCTGAAGCGCAATCGGACGTTTCAGTCAGTGGTTTTGCCCAAGTCGGGACGAAGGCATGGGTGTGTGAGCGTATGTGTCGGTCCATTTTTCAATCTCCCTGTTTGCATCGCCTTAACCTGTACAATGCAGGCTTTAATCGAACATGAGGTGTGCGCTTTGACTGCTCCGGGTGCTTTGAATTCCACTACAGGCTCGCTTTATGTGGTGGCCACGCCGATCGGCAACCTGGATGACATGAGTGTGCGTGCTTTGAAGGTGTTGCGTGAGGTGTCGCTGATTGCCGCTGAAGATACCCGGCATTCATTACGACTGATGCAGCATTTCGGCATCGAGACGCCGTTGGCTGCATGCCATGAGCACAACGAGCGCGAAGAAGGCAGCCGCTTCATCGCGCGTCTGCAGGCCGGCGATGACGTCGCGCTGATTTCCGATGCCGGCACTCCGCTGATCTCCGACCCCGGTTATCACCTAGTGCGTCAGGCCCGGGCCGCGGGTATTCAGGTCGTGCCGGTGCCGGGTGCCTGCGCGTTGATCGCGGCCCTGTCAGCGGCGGGGCTGCCGTCCGATCGTTTCATCTTCGAAGGTTTTCTTCCGGCCAAGTCGGTGGGGCGCAAGGCGCGCCTGGAATTACTCAAGGAAGAACCGAGAACGGTGATCTTCTATGAAGCGCCGCACCGGATTCTGGAATGTCTGCAGGATCTGGAAGACATCTTCGGCGCGGACCGTCCTGCAGTGCTGGGCCGCGAATTGACCAAAACTTTCGAAACCCTCAAGGGTCTGCCATTGGGTGAGCTTCGCGCTTTCGTCGAGGGTGACAGTAACCAGCAGCGCGGCGAATGCGTGGTGTTGGTCGCCGGTTGGAGCGAACCTGAAGGTGAGGATGCGATAGGCACCGAAGCGCGGCGCGTGCTGGACCTGCTGCTCCAGGAAATGCCACTTAAACGTGCGGCGGCATTGGCGGCAGAGATCACCGGCGTGCGCAAGAATCTGCTTTATCAGGTGGCGCTTGAGAAGCAGAAAGGGGAGTGATCGATCCCCGTCGGCCCGTCTTATAAATGTCCGAGGGGCTTATTAAAGCTTGTTCTTGTGTCGCCGTGCCATTAACCTTGGCGGCGGAGAGTCGATTGGACAGTCGCTGCCTTTCATTGTTCCGCAATGAAGGGGGGAGGAAAGTCCGGGCTCCATAGGGCGGAGTGCCAGGTAACGCCTGGGGGGCGCGAGCCTACGGAAAGTGCCACAGAAAATAACCGCCTAAGCACTTCGGTGCCGGTAAGGGTGAAAAGGTGCGGTAAGAGCGCACCGCACGTCTGGCAACAGTTCGTGGCTAGGTAAACCCCACTCGGAGCAAGACCAAATAGGGTTCCAAGGCGTGGCCCGCGCTGGAACCGGGTAGGTTGCTAAAGATGTCCAGTGATGGCCATCGTAGAGGAATGACTGTCCTCGACAGAACCCGGCTTACAGATCGACTCTCCACCTCTTTTTCCCTCCCTCGTTTGTACCGTTTCTCCCTCCTTGTAATGCCAAAAAAATCTTAAACCTCATAAAACACTTTAACTCCGGCACCCATCTTTTTGAGTTCCTTCGGAATTATCCGTAGGAACGTTCCGAAATTTCTCGAAACTCCTCTTTCACCCGTCGTAAATCTCCGTCCTGTAAGGGTTTTCCTTAAGAAGTCGCCTTGACGGTGTGGTGGGCGCATTCCTATAGTGTGCGCAAGTGGCGGAAAGTGGCATGAAGTGGGTTTTTTTACCGCAAAAAAGTAATATTCGGAGAAAGCGCCTGTGTTTCGTGGTGCAAACGCAATCAATCTCGATGCAAAGGGCCGTCTCGCTATGCCGAGTCGGTACCGTGACGAGTTGGATTCGCGTAGCTCCGGCCAATTGATCGTGACCATTGATACCGTCGACCCATGCTTGTGTATCTATCCGCTCCCCGAATGGGAGCTGATCGAAGCCAAATTGCGTGAGCTCGCCACATTCCGTGAAGAGAACCGTCGTCTGCAGCGCCTGTTGATCGGTAATGCGGTTGATCTGGAACTTGATGGCAGCGGGCGTTTTCTGGTGCCGCCGCGTTTGCGTGATTACGCCAAGCTCGATAAGCGAGTGATGCTGGTAGGCCAGCTGAATAAGTTTCAACTGTGGGATGAGGACGCCTGGAACGCACTTGCTGATGCGGACCTCGCGGCCATTCAAAAACCGGGCGCGATGCCTGATGAACTGCGTGATTTGATCCTGTGACTACGAATAGCGGCTTTACCCACATCACCGTACTGCTCGAAGAAGCCGTCGAGGCTCTCGCGGTGCGCGCCGATGGCTGCTATCTGGATGGCACTTTCGGACGGGGCGGACACAGCCGTCTTATATTGCAGAACCTGGGGCCGGATGGCCGACTTCTCGGATTCGACAAAGATCCTCAAGCGATTGCGACAGGGCAAGCGCTGGCGGCCGAAGACGGCCGCTTTGTCATTGTGCAGCGCAGTTTTGCCGAATTGGGCTCCGAAGCTCTGGAACGCGGCATCGCTGGAAAACTCAGCGGCATTCTGCTCGACCTTGGCGTTTCGTCGCCGCAGCTGGACGACCCTGAGCGCGGATTCAGTTTCATGAACGATGGCCCGCTGGATATGCGCATGGACCCCTCTCGAGGGATCAGCGCCGCGGAGTTCGTTAACACTGCACCCGCTGAAGAGATCGCCCGCGTCTTCAAGGAGTACGGCGAAGAGCGCTTCGCCAGGCGCATGGCCGGCGCCGTCGTTGCTCGTCGCGAAACCCAACCCTTCGAACGCACAGCCGACCTGGCCGAAGTGCTGAAAGTCGCCAACCCTGCCTGGGAAAAGGGCAAGAATCCGGCGACTCGTGCTTTCCAGGGCTTGCGTATTCACGTCAACAACGAACTGGGTGATCTGGAAGCTGGCCTCGACGCCGCGCTGGAAACCTTGGAAGTAGGCGGCCGTCTGGCAGTCATCAGTTTTCACTCGCTGGAAGACCGAATCGTCAAACTGTTCATGCGCAAGCTGGTCAAGGGCGAGTCTGACAACATGCCGCGCAATCTGCCGATCCGCCATCAGGCGTTCGAGCCGCGCATCAAACTGATCGGCAAGGCGCAGTTCGCTTCCGACGAGGAAACCCGCGCCAACCCACGCTCGCGCAGTGCAGTCATGCGTGTTGCGGAGAAACTACGGTGAGTCGCGGTTTCTTCAAGCCATTGCCCGGCGGCAGCTTCTTCATGCTGCTGCTGTTCATTGCCGTTCTCGTTTCGGCTATCGCCGTTTCCTATAGCGCGCATTGGAATCGTCAGCTGCTCAACTCGCTGTACGCCGAACTCAGCGTTCGCGACAAGGCGCAAGCCGAATGGGGGCGTCTGATTCTTGAGCAAAGCACCTGGACCGCACACAGCCGCATCGAAGCGCTGGCGACCGACCAACTGAAAATGCGCATCCCGAACGCCGCCGATATCCGGATGGTGTCGCCATGATGAAACTGGAAGGGGCGCTCTACCCTTGGCGGTTCCGCGTCGTGGTCGCCTTGCTGTCTGTGCTGGTAGCGGCGATTGCCTATCGCATCGTCGACTTGCAGGTTATCGATCATCGTTTCCTGATCGAACAGGGCGATGCGCGCAGCCTGCGTAACGTTTCGATTCCCGCACACCGTGGTCTGATCACTGACCGTAACGGCGAGCCTCTGGCTGTCAGTACGCCGGTCACCACCATTTGGGCCAACCCATCTGAAATGCAGGCGGACAAGAGCAAGTGGCCGCAACTGGCGCAGGCGCTGGGCCAGGATCCGAAAGCCATGGCCGACCGCTTGAATGAGCAGGCCAGCAAAGAGTTCATCTATCTGGTTCGCGGCCTGACCCCGGAGCAGGGTCAGTCGGTCCTCGATCTCAAAGTCCCCGGTGTTTACGGCAAGGAAGAATTCCGCCGTTTCTACCCAGCCGGTGACGTAACGGCACACATGGTTGGCTTCACCGACCTCGACGATCACGGCCGTGAAGGCGTCGAACTCGCTTATGACGACTGGCTTGCGGGTGTGCCGGGCAGAAGGCAAGTGATCAAGGATCGGCGCGGCAGGCTCATCAAAGACCTGCAAGTGAAGAAAAACGCCAAGGCAGGGAAGACCTTGGCTTTGTCTATTGATCTGCGCCTGCAATACCTGGCGACCCGCGAGTTGCGCAACGCGATTCAGGAAAACGACGCCAAGGCTGGCAGCCTGGTGATCATGGATGTGAAGACTGGCGAAGTACTGGCGATGGTCAACCAGCCGACCTACAACCCGAATAACCGCCGCACCATGGTCCCGGCCGCGATGCGTAACCGCGCGATCATCGACGTGTTCGAGCCGGGTTCGACCATGAAACCGATCTCCATGACCGCAGCCCTGGACAGTGGCCGCTGGAAACCCAGCGACAAGGTCGAGGTGTATCCCGGCACCCTGCAGATCGGCAAGTACACCATTCGTGACGTGACCAAGACCGAGGGCCCGATCCTCGACCTGACCGGCATCCTGATCAACTCCAGTAACGTCGGCATGAGTAAAGTCGCGTTCGACGTCGGTGGCGAAGCTATTTTCCGTGCGATGCAGCGTGTGGGTCTGGGCCAATACACCGGCCTCGGGTTCCCCGGCGAGCGCGTGGGCAATCTGCCGAACTATCGTGAGTGGCGCAAGGCGGAAACCGCCACGCTGTCATACGGCTATGGCCTGTCGGTGACGGCGCTGCAGCTGGTGCACGCCTACTCGGCGCTGGCCAACAACGGCAAGATCGTCCCGCTGACCATCCTTAAAACCGACAAGCCATCGGATTCGGTTCAGGCAATTCCGGAAGCCACGGCAAAAACCCTGCAAGGCATGCTGCAGCAGGTGATCGAGGATCCGCGCGGCGTCTACCGTGCTCGCGTGCCGTCGTATCACGTGGCGGGTAAGTCGGGTACTGCGCGTAAGACTTCGGTAGGCACCAAAGGTTATGCCGAGAACTCCTACCGCTCGCTGTTCGCCGGTTTCGGCCCGATGAGCAACCCGCGTTACGCCATCGTGGTGGTGATCGACGAACCGAGCAAAGGCGGCTACTTCGGTGGTCTGGTTTCCGCGCCAGTGTTCAGCAAAGTGATGTCAGGCACATTGCGTCTGATGAACGTGCGCCCGGACAACCTCGCGCCGGTTCCACCTGAACAGCAAGCCAATGCCGCACCGCTGGTCGTTCCAGTCAAGGGAGGGCGCGGCTGATGTCCTTCAATCTGAGCAAAATCTTCGCCCAGAGCGACCGAGACCTGTTGATTCGTGAATTGACCCTGGACAGCCGCAAGGTCCGACCTGGCGATTTGTTCCTGGCGATCCCGGGTCTGAAGGTCGACGGCCGCGATCACATTACCGATGCCATTGCCCACGGCGCCGCCGCTGTGGCCTATGAAGTCGAAGGCGCCAAGGTGCTGCCGATCACCGATATTCCGATGATTCCGGTCAAGGGTCTGGCCGCGCAGCTGTCGGACATCGCCGGGCGTTTCTACGGCGATCCGAGCCGCGGCATGGACCTCGTCGGCGTGACTGGTACAAACGGCAAGACCAGTGTCACCCAGTTGATTGCGCAAGCGCTCGACAAACTGGGTCAGCACTGCGGTTTGATCGGCACGCTGGGTACCGGCTTTTATAGCGAGCTGAAAAGCGGCATTCATACCACGCCCGATCCGATTTCCGTGCAGTCGACCATCTACGACCTGAAAAAGGCCGGAGCCAAGGCCATTGCCATGGAAGTATCGTCCCATGGCCTCGATCAGGGTCGTGTCACCGCGCTGGCGTTCGACGTCGCTGTGATGACCAACCTGTCTCGGGACCATCTGGATTACCACGGCACGATGGAGGCTTATGCCGCTGCCAAGGCCAAGTTATTTGCCTGGAATGACCTCAGTTGCCGCGTGATCAATCTCGACGACGAGTTCGGTCGCCAACTGGCCGCCAAACCCCATGCGTCGCGCCTGATCACCTACAGCCTGGAAGACAGTGGTGCCTATCTGTTCTGCCGCGATGCGCAGTTCGATGATGACGGTGTCCGCGCCACGCTGGTTACGCCCCAGGGCGATCACGTATTGCGCAGCAGCCTGCTCGGCCGTTTCAACCTGAGCAACGTGCTCGCGGCAGTCGGCGCCTTGATGGGCCTGGACTATCCGCTGGACGACATTCTCAAAGTGCTGCCTAGCCTCGAAGGCCCGATCGGCCGCATGCAGCGCCTGGGTGGCGGCGCACGTCCGCTGGTGGTGGTCGATTACGCTCACACCCCGGATGCGCTGGAAAAAGTCCTCGCCGCTCTACGCCCGCACGCGAAGGGTCAATTGGCCTGCCTGTTCGGCTGCGGCGGTGATCGCGATCGCGGCAAGCGTCCGCTGATGGCCGAAGTGGTCGAGCGCCTGGCGGACAAGGTATTGGTCACCGATGACAACCCCCGCACCGAAGACCCTGCGCGGATTTTCGACGACATCCGTCCGGGCTTCAGTGCGGTAGATAACGTCGAGTTCGTGGCCGGCCGTGGTCAGGCCATTGCCCAGATCATCGCTCGGGCGCAGGCCGCCGACGTGATCGTGCTGGCAGGCAAGGGGCACGAGGATTACCAGGAAATCGATGGTCAACGCCATCCGTTTTCCGATCTCGAAGAAGCCGCCAAGGCACTGGACGCATGGGAGGCTGCACATGCTTAAGCCACTGTCGTTCAGCGCACTGCTGCTGCCGCTCGATGCTCGTCGAGTGGGCGAAGACGCAAGTTTCAGCAGCGTCAGTATCGACAGCCGGGCGATCAATCCCGGGCAATTATTCGTGGCACTGACCGGCCCGAATTTCGATGGTCACGATTATCTCGATCAGGTCGCTGCCAAAGGTGCAGCTGGCGCGTTGGTCGAGCGTGAGATTCCAGGCAGTGGATTGCCGCAACTGATCGTTGGTGATACCCGCAAGGCGCTGGCGCAGTTGGGAGCGATGAATCGCAACGCATTCGTCGACAAACCAGTGGCTGCAATCACCGGTTCCAGCGGCAAGACCACCGTCAAGGAAATGCTCGCGAGCATCCTGCGCACACGCGGTCCGGTACTGGCGACTCGCGGCAATCTGAATAACGAACTGGGTGTTCCGCTGACCCTGCTGGAGCTGGCGCCGGAATTCGACGCCGCGGTGATCGAGCTGGGCGCTTCGCGTGTCGGTGAAATCGCTTTCACCGTCAGCCTGACCAAACCTCACGTCGCGGTGCTGACCAATGCCGGGACCGCGCATGTCGGTGAGTTCGGCGGCCCCGAAAAAATCGTCGAAGCCAAGGGCGAAATCATTGAAGGGCTGAATATCCAGGGCACAGCGGTGTTGAATCGTGACGATAAGGCGTTCGACATCTGGGTTGCCCGTGCTGGCGCGCGCAAGGTACTGAGCTTCTCTACCAAAAACAGCGAAGCGGACCTGTACGCCAGCGATCTGGGCATCGATGCCCGTGGCTGCCCAGGTTTCACGCTCAACAGCCCGAACGGATCGGCGCAGGTGCAACTGAATCTGCTGGGTGCGCACAACGTGGCCAACGCATTGGCTGCCGCCGCCGCCGCCCATGCACTGGGCGTCTCGCTGCCGGGCATCGTCGCCGGGCTCGATAGCGTTCAGCCGGTCAAGGGCCGCACGGTGGCGCAACTGGCAAGCAATGGCATTCGCGTGATCGACGACACCTACAACGCCAACCCGACTTCCGTTGCCGCAGCCACCGATATCCTGGCCGGCTTCTCAGGTCGCAGGGTCTTGGTGCTGGGCGATATCGGCGAGCTGGGAGGCTGGGCAGAGCAGGGTCATCGCGACGTCGGCGCTTACGCAGCCGGCAAGGTCGACGCGCTGTATGCCGTCGGTCCGTTGATGGCCCATGCGGTCAACGCTTTCGGGCAGGATGCCCGCCATTTTGCAAGTCAGGCCGAGCTGATCGAGGCGCTGGGCGCCGAGCAAGACAAAAACACCACCATTTTGATCAAAGGTTCTCGCAGCGCCGCGATGGAAAACGTCGTTGTCGCGCTGTGCGGAACTCAGACTTACCCCTTGAAGGCGGAGAAACATTAATGCTGCTGCTGCTGGCCGAGTATCTGCAACAGTTCTACAAAGGCTTCGCGGTCTTCCAATACCTGACCCTGCGCGGGATCCTTGGCGTGCTCACAGCATTGTCACTCTCGCTGTGCCTCGGTCCATGGATGATCCGAGCCCTGCAGAGCAAGCAGATCGGCCAATCCGTCCGTAATGACGGGCCTCAATCTCACCTGTCCAAATCCGGCACCCCGACCATGGGCGGTGCACTGATTCTGTCCGCCATCGGGATCGCGACGCTGTTGTGGGCAGACCTTTCCAATCGCTACGTGTGGGTGGTGCTGATCGTCACGCTGCTGTTCGGCGGCATCGGCTGGGTGGACGACTATCGCAAGGTCATCGAGAAAAACTCGAAAGGCCTGCCAAGTCGCTGGAAGTATTTCTGGCAATCGGTATTCGGACTGGGCGCTGCGATCTTCCTTTATATGACCGCGCAGTCGCCGGTGGAGACCACGCTGCTGATCCCGATGTTCAAGGACTTCAGCATTGTGCTGGGCATTGGCTTCGTGATCCTGACCTACTTCGTGATCGTCGGCTCCAGCAACGCAGTCAACCTGACCGACGGCCTGGATGGCCTGGCAATCATGCCGACGGTCATGGTCGGCGGCGCGCTGGGTATCTTCTGCTACCTGTCCGGTAACGTGAAATTCGCCGAATACCTGCTGATCCCCTATGTACCAGGCGCGGGCGAACTGATCGTGTTCTGCGGTGCGCTGATCGGCGCCGGCCTGGGCTTCCTCTGGTTCAACACCTATCCGGCCCAGGTCTTCATGGGCGACGTCGGCGCGCTGGCGCTGGGCGCAGCCCTTGGCACCATCGCGGTCATCGTTCGTCAGGAAATCGTCCTGTTCATCATGGGTGGCGTATTCGTGATGGAGACCCTGTCAGTGGTCATTCAGGTCGCATCCTTTAAATTGACCGGCCGCCGCGTTTTCCGCATGGCGCCGATCCACCACCACTTTGAACTCAAAGGCTGGCCCGAGCCGCGCGTGATCGTCCGTTTCTGGATCATCACCGTGATTCTCGTGCTGATCGGCCTTGCTACGTTGAAACTGAGGTAAGACAGAGTGTCACTGATTGCTTCCGACCACTTCCGCATCATTGTCGGCCTCGGCAAGAGCGGCATGTCTCTGGTTCGCTTCCTGGCGAACCGGGGCGTGTCGTTTGCCGTGGCCGATACGCGGGAGAATCCTCCGGAACTGGCGACCTTGCGTCGTGACTACCCGCAGGTGGAAGTGCGTTGTGGCGAGCTGGATGTCGAATTCCTCTGCCGCGCCGACGAGTTGTACGTGAGCCCCGGTCTGGCGCTGGCGACCCCAGCATTGCAGCAGGCTGCGGCCCGTGGCGTGAAGCTGTCCGGCGACATCGAGCTGTTTGCGCGTAACGCGAAGGCCCCCATCGTCGCCATCAGCGGTTCCAACGCGAAAAGCACTGTGACCACACTGGTGGGCGAGATGGCCGCGGCCGCTGGCAAGCGCGTTGCAGTGGGTGGCAACCTCGGGACGCCCGCGCTGGATCTGCTCAGCGACGACATCGAGCTGTACGTGATGGAGCTGTCGAGCTTCCAGCTGGAAACCACTGATCAGTTGAGCGCCGAAGTCGCCACCGTGCTCAACGTCAGTGAAGACCACATGGACCGCTACAGCGGCCTGCCGGCCTATCACCTGGCCAAGCACCGGATCTTCCGTGGCGCTCGTCAGGTCGTGGTCAATCGTCAGGACGCCCTGTCACGACCATTGATCGGCGAAGGCGTGCCGTGCTGGACCTTCGGTCTGAACAGACCTGACATCAACGGCTTCGGTCTGCGAGAAGAGAACGGCGAAAAGTACCTGGCGTTCCAGTTCGAAAATCTGATGCCGGTCAGCGAGCTGAAAATCCGTGGCGCGCACAACCAGGCCAATGCCTTGGCGGCGCTTGCGCTGGGCCATGCTGCCGGCCTGCCGTTCGAGCCGATGCTTGCCGCGCTGCGCAGCTTTGCAGGACTGGTTCATCGCTGCCAATGGGTCCGCGAGCTGGATGGCGTTAGTTACTACGACGACTCCAAGGCCACCAACGTCGGCGCTGCACTGGCTGCCATCGAAGGCTTGGGTGCTGACATCAACGGCAAGTTGGTACTGATCGCAGGTGGCGATGGCAAGGGTGCGGATTTCTCTGCGCTCCAGGCCCCTGTCGCCACCCATTGCCGCGCCGTCGTCCTGCTCGGACGCGACGCTGAACTGCTCGCCGTGACATTCGGCGATTCGGTGCCTCTGATACGCGTCAAAACATTGGAAGAAGCTGTGCAACGTGCTGCCGAACTGGCTCTGGAAGGGGACGCCGTATTGCTGTCTCCGGCCTGTGCAAGCCTGGATATGTTCAAGAATTTCGAAGAGCGCGGACGTCTGTTCGCCCAGGCCGTGGGGGACTTGTCATGATCTTTGGCGTGATCAAGCCTTATCCATCGCCAATCATCAGCGGTCGCGGTGTCGACGTCGATTTTCCGATGCTCGCCGGATGCCTGGCGTTGCTCGGCCTGGGGCTGGTGATGATCACTTCCGCATCGTCGGAAGTGGCCGCCGTGCAGTCGGGCAATGCGCTCTACATGATGACTCGTCACCTGATCTACCTGGTGCTGGGCCTGGGCGCCTGCGTCGCCACCATGATGATTCCTGTCGCGACCTGGCAGCGTCTGGGCTGGCTGATGTTGATCGGCGCCTTCGGTCTGCTGGTCATGGTGATCGTGCCCGGTGTCGGGCGTGAGGTGAACGGCTCGATGCGCTGGATCGGCTTCGGCATGTTCAACGTGCAACCGTCGGAAATCGCCAAGGTGTTCGTGGTGATTTTCCTGGCCGGGTACCTGATTCGTCGTCAGCAAGAAGTTCGCGAGAGCTGGATGGGCTTCTTCAAGCCTTTCATCGTCCTGTTGCCAATGGCTGGACTGCTGCTGATGGAGCCTGACTTCGGCGCGACCGTCGTGATGATGGGCTCGGCGGCCGCGATGCTGTTCCTCGGGGGTGTCGGCCTGTTTCGTTTCGCCCTGATGGTGGCGCTGGCCGTGGGCGCGGTATTCGTGCTGGTCCAGGCACAGCCTTACCGGATGGCGCGTCTGATTACCTTCACCGATCCGTGGTCCGACCAGTTCGGTTCGGGCTACCAGCTGACTCAGGCGCTGATCGCCTTTGGTCGCGGGGAGTGGTTCGGCGTTGGTCTGGGCAACAGCGTACAAAAGCAGTTTTACCTGCCGGAAGCGCACACTGACTTCGTGTTCTCGGTGCTGGCCGAAGAGCTGGGCGTTGTGGGTTCGCTGGCGACCGTTGCGTTGTTCGTCTTCGTGAGTATTCGTGCGATGTACATCGGCATGTGGGCCGAGCGCGCCAAACAGTTCTTCGCCGCATACACCGCTTATGGCCTGGCTTTTCTGTGGATCGGTCAGTTTCTGATCAATATCGGCGTGAACGTGGGCCTGTTGCCAACCAAGGGTCTGACTCTGCCGTTCCTCAGCTATGGCGGCAGTTCGCTGATCATCTGTTGCGCGAGTCTGGGACTGTTGCTGCGTATTGAGTGGGAATCGCGCAACAACATGGGCAGCGAAGAGGCTGAGTTCAACGAGAGCGATTTTGCCGAGGAGCCTGCCCATGGCCGTCGGTAACGTCTTGATCATGGCCGGCGGCACCGGTGGACACGTGTTCCCGGCGCTGGCGTGCGCTCGCGAGTTCCAGGCCCGCGGCTACACCGTGCACTGGCTGGGCACGCCGCGCGGGATCGAAAACGAACTGGTTCCTGCGGCCGGTCTGCAGTTGCACCTGATCAACGTCACCGGTCTGCGCGGCAAGGGCCGCCTGTCGTTGCTCAAGGCACCGTTCATGTTGTTCAAGGCGTTGCTGCAGGCGCGCAAGATCGTGCGCGAGCTCAAGCCAGTGTGTGTTGTCGGTTTCGGTGGCTACGTGACCGGCCCTGGTGGCTTGGCAGCCAGGCTTGCCGGTGTGCCGCTGATCATCCATGAGCAGAACGCCGTTGCCGGCACTGCCAACCGCAGCCTGGCGTCATTCGCCGCTCGCGTGTGCGAGGCGTTCCCACAGACTTTCGCGGCGTCGGCCAAGCGCCGCACCACCGGTAACCCGGTCCGTGCCGAACTGTTCTTCGAAACACCGCGTCAGGCGTTGATCGGACGCAAGCCGCGATTGCTGGTGCTGGGCGGAAGCCTGGGCGCCGAACCGCTGAACAAATTGCTGCCTGAAGCGCTGGCCCAGGTGCCGGCAGAAATGAGGCCTGAAGTGTTTCATCAGGCCGGCAGGAATCACGATGAGGTCACTTCCGAGCGATATCGAACGGCGGGTGTCGAGGCGCAGGTCGCTCCCTTCATCAAAGACATGGCCCAAGCCTATGGCTGGGCGGATCTGGTGGTCTGCCGCGCGGGCGCACTGACCATCAGCGAACTGGCAGCCGCTGGCTTGCCATCGTTACTGGTGCCGCTGCCCCACGCGATCGACGATCACCAGTCGCGCAATGCCGAATATCTGGCTCGTGAAGGCGCTGCCTTCGTGATGCCGCAAGCGACAACTGGCGCTGCCGAGATGGCGGCTCGCCTGAAAGAGGTTTTGATGCAACCCGAACAATTGAAACGCATGGCCACCACGGCCCGCCAACTGGCCAAGCCGGATGCCACCAACACCGTCGTCGATGTCTGCCTGGAGGTGGCCCATGGTTGAGAGTCAACGCGCCATGCCACAACCGGAAATGCGCCGTATCCGTCGCATCCACTTCGTCGGTATCGGCGGTGTGGGCATGTGCGGGATCGCCGAAGTGTTGCTGAACCTGGGCTATGAAGTTTCCGGTTCCGACCTTAAAGCGTCGCCTGTGACTGAACGTCTCGAATCGTTCGGCGCGCACATCTTCATCGGCCATCGCGCCGAAAACTCGGCAGCGGCTGACGTGCTGGTTGTCTCCAGTGCCGTGAACACTTCCAATCCGGAAGTGGCGACTGCGCTTGAGCGTCGTATTCCGGTAGTGCCACGGGCCGAAATGCTGGCTGAGTTGATGCGCTATCGCCACGGCATCGCGGTCGCCGGCACCCATGGCAAAACCACCACCACCAGCCTGATCGCTTCGGTGTTCGCCGCCGGCGGCCTGGATCCGACCTTCGTCATTGGCGGCCGTCTGAACGCAGCCGGCACCAATGCTCAGCTCGGCACCAGCCGCTACCTGATCGCCGAAGCGGACGAAAGCGACGCCAGCTTCCTGCACCTGCAACCGCTGGTGGCCGTGGTCACCAACATCGACGCCGATCATATGGCGACCTACGAAGGCGACTTCAACAAACTGAAGAAAACCTTCGTCGAGTTCTTGCACAACCTGCCGTTTTACGGTCTGGCCGTGGTGTGCACCGATGATCCGGTGGTGTGCGACATCCTGCCGGCAGTCAAGCGTCCGGTGATGACGTACGGCTTCAACGAAGACGCCGACGTGCGCGCGATCAATGTCCGCCAGGACGGCATGCGGACTCACTTCACCGTCCTGCGCCGCGACCGTGCGCCGCTTGATGTGTCGGTGAACATGCCCGGCAATCACAACGTGCTCAATTCGCTGGCCACCATCGCCATTGCGACCGACGAAGGCATCGCTGACGAGGCCATCGTTCAAGGTCTGTCTGGCTTCCAGGGCGTGGGCCGTCGCTTCCAGGTCTACGGCGAGCTGCCGGTCGAAGGCGGTAACGTGATGCTGGTGGACGACTACGGTCACCACCCTCGCGAAGTCGCTGCGGTAATCAATGCCGTGCGCGGCGGCTGGCCGGATCGCCGTCTGGTCATGGTTTACCAGCCGCACCGTTACAGCCGTACCCGCGATCTGTACGACGATTTCGTGCAGGTGCTCAACGATGCCAATGTCCTGCTGCTGATGGAAGTCTATCCGGCAGGCGAAGAGCCGATTCCGGGTGCCGACAGTCGTCAGCTGGCACACAGCATTCGTCAGCGCGGACAGCTTGACCCTATCTACATCGAGCGGGGCGTGGAACTCGCGCCGCTGGTCAAGCCGCTGCTGCGTGCTGGCGACATCCTGCTGTGTCAGGGCGCTGGCGACATTGGTGGCCTGGCTCCGCAACTGCTCAAGAGCCCGTTGTTCACGGGCGCCATTGTGGCCTCAACCGAAGGTAAGCTGAAATGACAGCCGCCGCGCAAGTCTCCCTGTTCTCGACCCTGGAGCCGAAAAGCTTTGGTCGGGTCGCCGTGCTCTTCGGTGGCAAGAGTGCGGAGCGGGAGGTTTCCCTGAAGTCCGGCAATGCGGTGCTCGAAGCCCTGCAGAGTGCGGGCGTCGATGCGTTCGGTATCGACGTGGGTGGCGATTTGCTGCAGCGTCTGGTCAGCAAGAAGATCGATCGCGCGTTCATCGTGCTGCACGGTCGTGGTGGCGAAGACGGCACCATGCAAGGGTTGCTGGAATGCCTGGAAATTCCGTACACCGGCAGCGGCGTACTGGCTTCAGCGCTGGCGATGGACAAGCTGCGCACCAAGCAGGTCTGGCAGAGCCTGGGCCTGCCGACCCCGCGTCACACGGTGCCGGGCAGCGAATCGGATTGTATTTCTGCGGCGACGGAACTGGGCTTTCCTTTGATCGTCAAACCCGCACATGAAGGTTCCAGTATCGGTATGGCCAAGGTGACCAGCGTCGACGAATTGATCGCCGCGTGGAATGCCGCCAGTACCTACGATTCACAAGTATTGGTCGAACAATGGATCGAAGGTCCGGAGTTCACCGTCGCCTCCCTGCGTGGGCAGGTATTACCGCCCATCGGCCTGGGCACTCCTCACAGTTTCTACGACTACGACGCCAAGTACCTGGCTTCCGATACCCAGTACCGGATCCCTTGCGGCCTCGACGCAGCCAAAGAACAGGAACTCAAGGCACTGACCGCCCGTGCCTGCGAAGCCGTGGGCATTGCTGGATGGGCGCGCACCGACGTCATGCAGGACGCCGATGGCAAGTTCTGGCTGTTGGAAGTCAACACCGTGCCCGGTATGACCGACCACAGTCTGGTGCCCATGGCCGCGAAGGCTGCGGGTCTCGATTTCAAACAGTTGGTGTTGGCGATTCTGGCCGACAGTGTCCAGGTGCGAGGGTAAATCATGCTCGGCGCGACGGTACGTCATCAGCAGTCCTCTCCGAGCCGCAAGCCGGTGCCTCGTGGTGCCAGTCGGATGGTGGCCAAGGAGCCGCTGTCAGCGCGCATGCCCAAGCCGAATTTCGGCTTCCTGCGCAGCCTGATGTGGCCCGTGCTGCTGGTGGTATTCGGTTTCGGCACTTACGAAGCAGCGCAGCGTCTATTGCCCTACGCCGACCGGCCGATCTCGCGGATCAACGTCCAGGGCGACCTGAGCTATATCAGCCAGCAGGCTGTTCAGCAGCGCATTGCGCCGTTCGTGGCCACCAGCTTTTTCAACATCGATCTGGCCGGCATGCGGACCGAACTTGAGCAGATGCCGTGGATCGCCCATGCCGAAGTCCGCCGTGTGTGGCCGGATCAGGTGGTGATTCGCCTGGAAGAACAATTGCCGGTTGCGCGCTGGGGCGACGAAGCCTTGCTGAACAACCAGGGTCAGGCATTCACTCCGCGTGAGCTGGCCAACTACGAACACCTTCCGCAGTTGTTCGGGCCTCAACGGGCTCAACAGCAGGTGATGCAGCAGTACCAGGTATTGAGCCAGATGTTGCGCCCGCTGGGCTTCTCCATCGCTCGTCTGGAACTGCGCGAGCGAGGCAGCTGGTTCCTCACCACCGGCGCAGGCAACGCGGGCCCAGGCCTGGAGTTGCTGCTGGGGCGTGACCATCTGGTGGAGAAGATGCGCCGCTTTATCGCCATCTACGAAAAAACGCTTAAAGAACAGATCACGAACATTGCGCGAGTCGACCTGCGTTACAACAACGGCCTTGCCGTCGGTTGGCGCGAGCAGGCGTCAGCGCCAACGACGGACAAACCCGCCGTCGCGAAGAATTGATAAGAGGCAGGACCCATGGCAAACGTGCAAAGCGGCAAAATGATCGTCGGATTGGATATCGGCACCTCCAAGGTGGTGGCGCTGGTAGGCGAAGTCGCGGCTGATGGCACGCTGGAAATCGTCGGTATCGGCACCCACCCTTCACGCGGCCTGAAAAAGGGCGTGGTGGTGAATATCGAGTCGACCGTGCAGTCGATTCAGCGCGCGGTGGAAGAAGCGCAGCTGATGGCAGGCTGCCGCATCCACTCGGCGTTCGTCGGTGTCGCCGGCAATCACATCCGCAGCCTGAACTCCCACGGCATCGTGGCGATTCGCGACCGCGAAGTGAGTTCGGCCGACCTTGAGCGCGTACTCGACGCCGCTCAGGCCGTGGCGATTCCGGCTGACCAGCGCGTGCTGCACACCCTGCCGCAGGATTATGTGATTGATAACCAGGAAGGCGTTCGCGAGCCACTGGGCATGTCGGGCGTGCGTCTGGAGGCCAAGGTTCACGTGGTGACTTGCGCCGTGAACGCTGCGCAAAACATCGAGAAGTGCGTGCGTCGCTGCGGTCTGGAAGTCGACGACATCATTCTCGAGCAACTGGCTTCGGCGTATTCGGTACTGACCGACGACGAAAAGGAGCTGGGCGTATGCCTGGTCGACATCGGCGGTGGCACCACCGACATTGCGATCTTCACCGAAGGCGCGATCCGTCACACCGCCGTGATCCCGATTGCCGGTGATCAGGTTACCAACGACATCGCCATGGCCCTGCGTACCCCTACGCAGTACGCCGAAGAGATCAAGATCCGTTACGCCTGTGCGCTGGCCAAACTGGCCGGTGCCGGCGAAACCATCAAAGTACCGAGCGTGGGCGACCGTCCACCTCGCGAGCTGTCCCGTCAGGCGCTGGCCGAAGTGGTCGAGCCGCGCTATGACGAGCTGTTCACATTGATTCAGGCCGAGCTGCGTCGCAGCGGCTACGAAGACCTGATTCCGGCCGGCATCGTGCTGACCGGTGGTACTTCGAAAATGGAAGGCGCGGTGGAACTCGCCGAGGAAATCTTCCATATGCCGGTGCGCCTGGGCGTGCCGCACAGCATCAAGGGTCTGGCGGACGTGGTTCGCAACCCGATTTACTCCACCGGCGTCGGCCTGTTGCTGTACGGACTGCAAAAGCAGTCTGACGGCATCTCGCTGTCCGGCCTTTCCGGCTCCGGTAGCAGTTATAGCGATGAACCGAAGGCTCCCGTGTTTGAACGTCTCAAACGCTGGGTCCAGGGGAATTTCTAAGATTCAAAAGTGGTAGGCAGGCAAGGCGACATAAAACTAGAGAACTGAAGGAGAGGGAACATGTTCGAGCTCGTAGACAACATCCCACAAAGCCCGGTAATTAAAGTTATCGGTGTCGGCGGTGGCGGCGGTAACGCAGTCAACCACATGGTCAAGAGCAACATCGAAGGCGTCGAGTTCATCTGCGCCAACACCGATGCTCAAGCCCTGAAAAACATTGGCGCACGTACCATTCTGCAACTGGGTACCGGTGTGACCAAGGGCCTGGGCGCAGGTGCGAACCCTGAAGTAGGCCGTCAGGCCGCACTGGAAGATCGGGAGCGCATTGCGGAAGTCCTGCAGGGCACCAACATGGTCTTCATCACCACCGGCATGGGTGGCGGTACCGGTACCGGTGCAGCACCGATCATCGCTGAAGTGGCCAAGGAAATGGGCATTTTGACCGTTGCGGTCGTGACGCGTCCGTTCCCGTTCGAAGGTCGCAAGCGCATGCAGATCGCCGATGAAGGCATCCGCGCGCTGTCCGAAAGCGTCGACTCGTTGATCACCATTCCCAACGAGAAGCTGCTGACCATCCTGGGTAAAGACGCAAGCCTGCTGTCGGCTTTCGCCAAGGCAGACGATGTACTGGCCGGTGCCGTTCGCGGTATCTCCGACATCATCAAGCGTCCAGGCATGATCAACGTCGACTTCGCCGACGTACGCACCGTGATGTCCGAAATGGGCATGGCGATGATGGGTACTGGCGCTGCAAGCGGTCCTAACCGTGCGCGTGAAGCGACCGAAGCGGCCATTCGCAATCCGCTGCTCGAAGATGTCAACCTGCAGGGTGCCCGCGGTATTTTGGTCAACATCACTGCCGGTCCTGACCTGTCTCTGGGTGAGTACTCTGACGTGGGTAGCATCATCGAAGCGTTCGCCTCCGAGCACGCCATGGTCAAGGTCGGTACCGTTATCGATCCAGACATGCGTGACGAGTTGCACGTGACTGTGGTTGCCACTGGCCTGGGCGCGAAAATCGAGAAGCCTGTGAAGGTCATCGACAA
This sequence comes from Pseudomonas sp., assembly GCF_050739935.1. GTDB lineage: Bacteria > Pseudomonadota > Gammaproteobacteria > Pseudomonadales > Pseudomonadaceae > Aquipseudomonas. Next base: position 190,364 of record NZ_JBOICF010000069.1, read on the forward strand.
CACCATGCAGACTGCTCAAGCCGCACCTGTGCAGCAACAGGCAGTCCGCCAGGAACAGCCTTCGGTCAACTACCGCGACCTGGACCGCCCTACCGTGATGCGCAATCAGGCCCACGCTGGCGCGACGGCTGCGGCAAAAATGAACCCGCATGACGATCTGGATTATCTGGATATTCCGGCATTCCTGCGTCGTCAGGCTGATTGATGAGTTCTATCAGGGGTATAAGGGTGATTGGTGTTCAGCAAAGGCGAGGTCTGCTATCATCGCCAGCCTTTGTTGATACTAATTCGCGATATGCGCTGAAGCGGCCAATGCCATGATTAAACAACGCACCCTGAAGAATATTATCCGTGCCACAGGTATCGGCCTGCACTCGGGGGAAAAGGTCTACCTGACCCTCAAACCTGCACCTGTGAACGCTGGCATTGTGTTTTTCCGTACCGACCTCGAGCCGGTCGTCCAGATCAACGCGCATGCGCTGAATGTGGGCGACACCACGCTTTCCACAACGCTGTTCAACGGCGATGTGAAGGTCGATACGGTTGAACACTTGCTGTCGGCCATGGCTGGCCTTGGCATCGATAACGCCTACGTTGAACTCTCTGCCTCCGAAGTTCCGATCATGGATGGCAGCGCAGGTCCCTTCGTATTCCTGATTCAATCGGCTGGCCTGGAAGAACAGGACGCACCGAAGAAATTCATACGCATTCTGAAAGAAGTCTGCGTTGAAGAAGACGGCAAATACGCCAAGTTCGTGCCGTTCGAAGGTTTCAAGGTGAGCTTCGAAATAGATTTCGATCACCCCTACCTGAAGAACCGTACGCAAACTGCAAGCGTCGACTTCTCCAGCACTTCGTTTGTTAAAGAAGTGAGCCGTGCGCGTACATTCGGTTTCATGAAAGACATCGAGTACTTGCGCAAGCACAACCTTGCACTGGGCGGCAGCGTTGAGAACGCTATCGTCGTGGACAAGGACGGCGTGTTGAACGAAGACGGCCTGCGTTATGAGGACGAGTTCGTCAAACACAAGATCCTGGATGCCATCGGTGACCTGTATCTGTTGGGCAACAGTCTGATCGGCGAGTATCAGGGCTTCAAGTCGGGACACGGTCTGAACAATCGTCTGCTGCGTGCGTTGATTGCACAAGAAGATGCCTGGGAAGTAGTGACCTTCGAAGATGCCAGTACCGCACCGATCTCGTACATGCGCCCTGTAGCGGCGGTGTAACAGTCTCTTCTTCTTAGTTTCGATTATTTAAGGCTGCCTTTTGGTGGCCTTTTTTTATGCGCCTTTTTAGGGGGGACCATTAGGCGTGGGTATATAACCGGTATCTGTGGTGACGCTGATTTGGGTTCATTCTGCTTGTAGAAGCCGGCTTGCTGGCGAACGCGGCGTCTCAGACGACACATCTACCGTTGACCCGCCGCATTCGCCAGCAAGCTGGCTCCTACAGATTCTGCGGCGTACCGGAATTTATGCGGATGCACACAATCCCTGTAGCAGTCCGGGGGGCCGGCGGTAGCGATTTTTTCGCGCAAAAAACCAGAGCACAGCCTGTTAAACGCCCGCGACCTTAGGCCGGGCATGCGCCGCCAACCGCTCCAACGCTGCCTTCAGCTTGGGATCATTGATCCCCTCAGCCGTCTCATGAATCGTCTCCGCCGCTGCCGCCGAAAGATCTCTCGATTGACCAACGGCAGCCCGATGGATCGTCGCAGGCTGTACCTTCAACTGCAGTCGGGTCAGATTGGCGAATTCCTTGAACGCCACCAACTGCCGCTGCAAGCGCTTCTGCTGATAACGCAAACGCGTCGCCCAGTGCCCGTCGGTCACGATCAACAGCAGCGTACCCTCACGCCACGACGCAACATGGCAATGCTCTCGGGCAGCCGGTTGCAGCTGGCTTTCCAGCAAGCGCTGCAAATACGCCAGACGCTGCGCATGATTGAAGATGGCTTTGAGCGGCCTGGCTTCACGCAAAAGCACGGCCGGAGCACGAGCGTGTAAGGGACGAAATGCCATGAGAGTTGCCTTTTGATACAAGCCCGTGATGTTATCAGAAAGCGCTGACCGGCCTTGCAGGCATCGGACCCAGTGGTTAAATGCCGGTCGATTTGTGAAAAAACATTAATCAATCTTCTGCCCATGACGGGTTGAAGTCCCAAGAAATGCCCCTATTGTACTTCTGCCCCGTAACATTGCTGTGCCAGCATCGTGGAATAACGCCACTTTCCTCACCACCATTTCCGGGTAGAATGCTCGTTCGCATGCGGCCATGAGGGCTGCACGGGCGACTCACGGGGCCGCCCTCCATCCCTATGTGTGGAAGATCCTGTCGATATGTTTGCACCTTTGTTAAAAAAACTTTTCGGAAGCAAGAACGAGCGCGAAGTGAAACGCATGCTCAAGACGGTTCAACACGTCAACAGCTTCGAAGAGCAAATGGTGGCCCTTTCGGACGAGCAACTGCGCGCCAAGACCGAAGAATTCAAGGCCCGCATAGCCAAAGGTGAGACCCTCGATAAGCTCCTGCCTGAAGCTTTCGCAGTCTGCCGCGAGGCGGGTAAACGCGTCATGGGGATGCGCCACTTCGACGTTCAGCTGATCGGCGGCATGACGCTGCACGAAGGCATGATCGCCGAGATGCGTACCGGTGAAGGCAAGACCCTGGTGGCGACACTGGCGGTTTACCTCAACGCACTGTCCGGCAAGGGCGTGCACGTTGTGACCGTGAACGACTACCTGGCCCGTCGTGACGCCAACTGGATGCGTCCGCTGTACGAATTCCTCGGTCTGACCGTAGGCGTCGTCACACCATTCCAGCCGCCTGAAGAGAAACGTGCCGCATACGGCTCGGACATCACCTACGGCACCAACAACGAATTCGGTTTCGACTACCTGCGCGACAACATGGCGTTCAGCCTTGAAGACAAATTTCAGCGCGAGCTGAATTTCGCCGTAATCGACGAAGTGGATTCGATCCTCATCGACGAAGCCCGTACCCCGTTGATCATCTCGGGGCAAGCCGAAGACAGTTCCAAGCTGTACACCGAAATCAACAAGCTGATCCCTAAACTCGAGCAACACATCGAGGAAGTGGAAGGCGTGGTCACCAAACCGGGTCACTTCTCCATCGACGAGAAATCCCGTCAGGTGGAACTGAACGAGGCAGGTCACCAGTTCATCGAAGAAATGCTCACCGAAGTCGGGCTGCTGGCTGAAGGCGAAAGTCTGTATTCGGCGCACAACCTGGGCCTGCTGACCCACGTTTATGCCGGCTTGCGAGCGCATAAGCTGTTCCATCGCAACGTCGAATACATCGTCCAGGACGGCCAGATCCTGCTGGTCGACGAACACACCGGTCGTACCATGCCGGGTCGTCGTCTGTCCGAAGGCCTGCACCAGGCCATCGAAGCCAAGGAGCACCTGAACATCCAGGCCGAGAGTCAGACCCTGGCCTCGACCACGTTCCAGAACTACTTCCGTCTGTACAACAAGCTGTCCGGGATGACCGGTACCGCAGACACCGAAGCGTTCGAATTCCACCAGATCTACGCCTTGGCCGTAATGGTCATTCCGCCGAACAAGCCGTTGGCGCGTAAAGACTTCAACGACTTGGTGTATCTGACCGCCGAAGAGAAATATGCGGCGATCATCACCGACATCAAGGCCTGCCTGGCCGAGCAACGTCCGGTGCTGGTGGGTACGGCGACCATCGAAACTTCCGAGCACATGTCCAATTTGCTGCGCAAGGAAGGTATCGATCACAAGGTTCTGAACGCCAAGTTCCACGAAAAAGAAGCGGAAATCATTGCCCAGGCCGGTCGTCCGGGTGCACTGACCATTGCCACCAACATGGCCGGTCGCGGTACCGACATCCTGTTGGGCGGTAACTGGGAAGTGGAAGTTGCCAGTCTCGAAGATCCGACCCCTGAGCAGATCGCGCAGATCAAGGCAGATTGGCAGAAGCGCCATCAGCAAGTAATCGAGGCCGGTGGCCTGCATGTAATCGCATCCGAGCGTCATGAATCCCGTCGTATCGATAACCAGCTGCGCGGTCGCGCCGGTCGTCAAGGCGACACCGGTTCCAGCCGCTTCTACCTGTCGCTGGAAGACAGCCTGATGCGCATCTTCGCCTCTGACCGGGTGAAGAATTTCATGAAGGCGCTGGGCATGCAGTCCGGCGAGGCGATCGAACACCGCATGGTGACCAACGCCATCGAGAAGGCGCAGCGCAAGGTCGAGGGCCGCAACTTCGACATTCGTAAACAACTGCTCGAGTTCGACGACGTCTCCAACGAACAGCGCAAAGTGATCTACCACATGCGTAACAGCCTGCTGGCTGCGACCAATATTGGTGACACCATCGCCGAATTCCGCGAAGAAGTGCTCGACGCCACCATCAGCTCGCACATTCCTCCACAGTCACTGCCTGAGCAGTGGGACGTGTCTGGTCTGGAAGCGGCCCTGAACAGTGACTTCGGCGTGAAACTGCCGATTCAGCAGTGGCTGGACGAAGACGATCACCTGCACGAAGAAAACCTGCGTCCGAAACTTCTGGAAGCCATCATGTCGGCTTACAACGAGAAAGAAGACCAGGCCAGCGCCGAAGCCCTGCGCACCTTCGAGAAGCAGATTCTGCTGCGTGTTCTGGACGATCTGTGGAAAGACCACCTGTCGACCATGGACCACCTGCGTCACGGGATCCACTTGCGCGGCTACGCCCAGAAGAACCCGAAGCAGGAGTACAAGCGCGAGTCCTTCACCCTGTTCCAGGAACTGCTGGATTCGATCAAGCGCGACACCATTCGTGTGCTGTCCCACGTTCAGGTTCGCCGCGAAGATCCGGCAGAGGAAGAAGCGCGTCTGCGCCGCGAAGCCGAAGAACTGGCTCAGCGCATGCAGTTCCAGCATGCCGAGGCGCCAGGACTGGACCAGCCTGATGTGTTGTCCGAAGAGGGCGAAGACGTGGCCGTTGCCGCAGCCACTACGATGTCGCCGGTTCGTAACGATCAGAAGCTGGGTCGCAACGAGCTGTGCTGGTGTGGTTCGGGCAAGAAGTTCAAGCACTGTCACGGTCAGATCAATTAAGCCGAAATATTGGCTCGCTGCATTTGAACCGTCATACCACGCCGCGACCGGCCTAGCCGTCGCGGCGTTTTTCAATCGATCGCGCCGTACGGTCACATTGCGGACGGCATGAAAACTTTCAAGGAGCGCATTTCATGGCTGTTGGTCTTGGTCCTTTGCCGACGCTGCACCCGGTTCCCGGTTTCGAGCTGGGCATCGCCTCTGCTGGCATCAAGCGCCCGGGGCGCAAAGACGTCGTGGTCATGCGCTGCGCCGAAGGCTCCAGCGTCGCTGGCGTGTTCACGCTGAACGCGTTTTGCGCGGCTCCTGTCATTCTGGCCAAGCAACGCGTGCAAGGCACCGTTCGTTACCTGCTGACCAACACCGGTAACGCCAACGCGGGTACCGGTGAGCCGGGTCTGGCCGCTGCCGAGCGCACGTGCGCCAAGCTTGCCGGGATCACTGGCGTCGATGCCAGCGCGGTGTTGCCGTTCTCCACCGGTGTCATCGGCGAGCCGCTGCCTGTGGAAAAGATCGAAGGCGCACTGCAGGCTGCGCTGGACGACCTGTCTGTGGATAACTGGGCGGCCGCGGCCACTGGCATCATGACCACCGATACGTTGCCCAAGGGCGCCAGCCGCCAGTTCCAGATCGATGGGGTAACAGTCACCGTTACCGGCATCAGCAAGGGCGCGGGCATGATCCGTCCGAACATGGCGACCATGCTTGGCTACATCGCCACCGACGCCAAGGTCTCCCAGAGCGTGTTGCAGGACCTGATCCGTGACGGCGCAAACAAGTCGTTCAACCGCATCACCATCGATGGCGACACGTCGACCAACGACTGCTGCATGCTGATAGCCACCGGTCAGGCTGCGCTACCAGAAGTGACCGAGGCCAAAGGCCCGCTGTTCGACGCGCTGAAAAAAGCGGTGTTCGAAGTCTGCATGGACGTCGCCCAGGCCATCGTGCGTGACGGCGAAGGTGCGACCAAGTTCGTGACCGTGGAAGTCAACGGCGGCGGTAATCATCAGGAGTGCCTGGACGTCGGCTACACCGTCGCTCATTCGCCACTGATCAAGACCGCGCTGTTCGCCTCCGACCCGAACTGGGGTCGTATCCTGGCCGCAGTGGGCCGTGCCGGTGTGCCGGACCTGGACGTGAGCAAGATCGACGTGTTCCTGAGCGGCGTGTGCATCGCCAGCAAAGGCGCGCGGGCCACGACCTACACAGAAGAGCAGGGCTCGGCGGTGATGGCCGAAGAGGAAATCACCATCCGCATCGAGCTGGGCCGTGGCGAGTGCAGCGAAACAATCTGGACCACCGACCTGTCCCACGAGTACGTGAAGATCAACGCGGAATACCGCACCTGATCCAAGTCGCTTGATGACGGGGATGGCGCTGTGCAGGAGTGTCCTGACCTGCGCGGTCACCCTATGGGAGCGAATTCATTCGCGAGAGGCCAGTACAGCCGATACATTTCTGGCGCCTGACACATCTTTCGCGAATGAATTCGCTCCCACAAAGACCGGGCTATTCCACAGGATTAGTGTTTGAAGGAAGGTTTAACGTGAAACGAATCCATGTAGCCGCCGCGGTCATTCGTGGCACCGACGGCAAGGTTCTCATTGCCCGGCGCGCTGACAAGCAGCACCAGGGTGGCTTGTGGGAGTTTCCCGGTGGCAAGGTCGAGCCTGATGAAACCGTCGAAGCCGCCTTGTCCCGCGAGTTGAAGGAAGAGTTGGGTATCGTGGTTGCGGCTGCGCGCCCTCTGATCAAGATCAAGCATGATTACCCGGACAAGCAGGTGTTGCTGGATGTCTGGGAGGTCTCCTCGTTTACCGGCAAGCCACACGGCGCCGAGGGCCAGCCGCTGGCTTGGGTGTCCAACCGGGAATTGGCCGGGTACGAGTTTCCTGCAGCGAATCAGCCGATCGTCGCCGCTGCGCGTCTGCCAGGCGAATACCTGATCACCCCGGATGCGCTGGAAACCCCGCAGTTGCTGCAGGGCATACAAAAAGCGATTGCTGGCGGGATCAAGCTGATTCAACTGCGTGCGCCGAACGGGTACGACCCCAAATATCGTGATGTCGCGGTGGATGCGGTCGGTCTCTGTGCGGGTAAGGCCCAATTGATGCTCAAAGGCCCGCTGGAGTGGCTCGGCGACTTTCCGGCTGCCGGTTGGCATCTGACCAGCGCGCAACTGCGCAAATATGCCAGCAAGGGCCGTCCATTCCCCGAAGACCGCTGGCTGGCGGCTTCATGTCACAACGCCGAGGAGTTGTCCTTGGCCGAACAGATGGGTGTGGATTTCGTCACCCTGTCGCCGGTTCAGCCGACACAAAGCCATCCGGACGCACAGCCCTTGGGATGGGAGCAGGCGCGGGAGTTGATCGACGGATTCAGCAAGCCAGTCTATTTGTTGGGCGGGGTGGGGCCAGCCGAGCGCCAACAGGCGTGGGAATACGGCGCGCAGGGTGTGGCGGGGATTCGGGCGTTCTGGCCGGAAGGGTTTGATTGACGCGATCTGTCTTCTGATGCCGATGTATCGCCGAAATCAGTCAATGTAGGAGCCTGCTTGCTGGGGAACGCGGTGGGTCAAGTCAGCACCTTCGTTGGTTGATGCACCCGGTTCGCCAGCAATCCGGCTCCTACAGATGATTGCGTTGCTGGCGAACGCGGTGGATCGGAGAGCATCGTTGCCAGATGATTCACGCGGTTCGCCAGCAAGCCGGCTCCTACAGATGATTGCGTTGTTGGCGAGCGCGGTGGATCGGTGAGCATCTTCGCCGGTTCGCCAGCAAGCCGTTCCTACAAGGGATGCGTCCAGACGCAGATTCAGCTCACTCCGGCTTTCTTGCCGCTTCCCACAAAATCTCTGCCACTCCTTGCCGACGCGCGATGATCCGGGCGGCGACGAACAGCAGATCCGACAACCGATTGATATACGCCAGCCCAACACCGGCCAGTGGCTCGAATGCATTCAGGTGCTGACAACGGCGCTCGGCACTGCGCGCCAGGCTGCGGCACACGTGGGCTTGGGCGATCAATGCGGATCCCCCCGGCAGAATGAAATTCTCCAGTGGCCCCAACTCCTCATTCCAGACATCGATGGCTGCTTCCAGCCGTTCGATTTCCACCGCATTCAACGCTTGGTATTCCGGCATCGCCAGTTCGCCACCCAGATCGAACAGCCTGTGCTGGCAGGGCGCTAACACGTCGATGACCTCCTGCATCCCAGGGGTTTCGCTCACCACCGCCTCAAGACCCGCCAACAGCAATCCCAACTGGCTGTTCAGCGTATCGACCTCGCCGATGGCCTCGACCCGCGGATGATCCTTGGGCACCCGGCGGCCGTCACCCAGGCCCGTCTCGCCCTTGTCGCCGGTACGCGTGTAAATCTTCGACAAGCGAAATCCCATGGTTCTACTCCCGGTCGTTCTGACCAATGATCTGAGGGGGCGGCACGTTCATCGGATTGCCTGCCAGCGGCAGTCGCAATGTGAAACAGGTGCCTTGGCCGAGGGTGGAATGCACCTCCATCTGGCCTTTGTGATTGTTGGTGATGATGAAGTACGAGACTGACAGCCCAAGCCCCGTGCCCTGACCAATCTCCTTGGTCGTGAAGAACGGCTCGAAGGTGCGTTTGCGCACTGCTTCGGACATACCGATACCGTTGTCTTCGACCTGGATTTCTGCCCACGGCGGATTCAGGCGCGTGCGCAAGATGATGCGTCCCGGCTCGCTTTCGTTCTCGCGCTGGTGAATCGCCTGGGCTGCGTTTTTCAGCAGGTTGAGCAGCACTTGCTCAAGCTCGTTGGCGGTACCCGGCACAGGGCCGAGATCGGGATCGAACTGGCGAATGATGTTCTGGCCCTTGAAGTCGAAACCGATGGTCAGGTCGAAGTCGTTGCTGGCAATTTCAACAGCCTGATCGATCAACGCTGGCAGGTCGCAGGGCGCCATCTGCCGATTGCTGCGTCGGCTGAAACTGAGCATGTGGCTGACGATCTTCGCCGCCCGGGCGCCGGCCTGTTGAATACCATCGAGCAGTTGCGGTACTTCACGGGCAGTCAGGTACTGATTCACCGCGCCCAGCTCGATGCCTTCCTGCTCGGCCTGCTCCAGGTTCTTCGGCAGTTCGGGGGAGAGGCGCCGGCGGATGTTCTGCACGTTGTGCATGATCGCGCCTAGCGGATTGTTGATTTCATGCGCCATGCCAGCGGCGAGCCCGCCCACTGAAAGCATTTTTTCCGACTGCACCATCATGTCTTCCAGCGACAGGCGCTGGGTAATGTCGTCGATTCGGATGACCGCGCCCCGCCCGGCGCCGCCTGTCAGCGGATAGAACGTCAGTGCGAAATGCCGGGTCAGTTCGCCCTTGACCCAAGTCACGCGCTCGATCTTGGTCACCGTATGGCGTTCGACGGTCTGCTTGATCTGCGGCAAGAACGCTTTCATCGGCGGGAAGGCCAAAAAAATCGGCTGATTGAGGGCTTCGTCCAGCGGCGTGCCGGAGAGGGCACCTGCCTCCTGATTCCATTGCGTGACATACAGCTGCTCATCGAGGGCGATGAGTGCGGAAGGCATCGAGTCGATGATGCTGTTCAGATAATTCTGAAAACCGGTGAGTTTTTTCTCGATCTTGCTACGGACCTGAACCTCCAGTTCAAGCTTGCGGTTGGTGTGGCGAGTTTCTTCGGCCAGCCCCTGCGCTTGATCATAGGCATCTTGAGACTCGTCCCGGGCGCGCTTGAGTTGCTGCTCGCGGGCCTCCATGCGCGAGAGCATGGTGTTGAACGCCTCGGCAAGGGAGCCGATTTCGTCCTGATTGCCGGGGCCTGCGCGCAGAGCGTAGTTCTCTTCGCGGGTGACTCGGCGCGACAGCTCTTCCAGTTGGTAAATTGGCTCGGTGATGAAACGGCGAATCTGCCGCGCCACGCCGGCCCAAAGCAACACGCTGAAAATCAGGATGCCCAGACTTGCCGTCAGTGTGCCGGTATAGAAAGCCGTCGGCAGTTCGCTGCTCGCTACCAGCAACAGGTGTCCTGGGGCCTGGCCCTGTTTGGGGATCGGAATCACTTGGGTGTTGCGAAACTCGGTGCTCCGCCAGCTTTCCAGATTGCGGTAGTGATCGGGCAGACGCAGTTTGTCGCCCTGTTGTACCTGCGCCAACCGGATGCCGTTGCTATCGTAGACGGCGGCTGCGCGCAGTGGCCCATAGTTTTTCAGTTCCTTGAGCAGGGCCTGGGCGTTATAGGGCGACGACAGCGCCTGCTCGGACAGGCCCGGGTTGCTGATCAGTCGGCCAATGGTCTGCAGGGCTTGGGGCGCCATGGCCTCCTGGGAGATGTAATAGGCGGCGCTGATGAAGGTCAGGTTGGCGACCAGAAGCACGGTGGTCAGCAGCACCAATAGCGCGGCCAGCAGCTTCTGGCCGACTGGCAGGTTTTCGAGTCGCTGTCGCAATGGCATTGGACGGGGTCACAGGTAAATGAGGAACAGGCAGGTTAGCGCTGTTCCGGTCCATAGCAAACCCGCGATGCAAAACCTGCGCAGAGTGAAACGCTTGCGTGACCCAAACCCCGGGATTGGACGTGCCCGTTGACGAAAAACAACGCCCTGTAGCAGTACGGCTTGCCGGCGGTGGCGTTCTTCCAAGCGCCGCATGACTCTGTAGGAGCCGGCTTGCTGGCGAACGCGGTATGTCGGTCAAATCTACAACAGTGCCTGACACAGCCGGTTCGCCAGCAAGC
>NZ_JBOICF010000070.1:0-5137 GCF_050739935.1 Pseudomonas sp.
CAGATATTTCGCGTATTGCAACACCCTTAACGACAAGAGAGACCCGAACCATGCCCACCACGCCCAAACGCCCTCTGCGCAGCCAGCAATGGTTCGACGATCCCGATCACGCCGACATGACCGCGCTCTACGTCGAGCGCTACATGAACTACGGCCTGACTCGCGAAGAGCTGCAATCCGGGCGGCCGATCATCGGTATTGCGCAGACCGGCAGCGACCTCGCCCCATGCAATCGTCACCACATCGAATTGGCGCAGCGCGTGAAGGCCGGGATTCGTGATGCGGGTGGGATACCGATGGAGTTTCCAGTGCATCCGATGGCCGAGCAGACCCGCCGCCCCACCGCTGCCCTGGATCGCAATCTCGCTTACCTCGGTCTCGTCGAAATCCTCCATGGTTACCCGTTGGATGGTGTAGTACTGACCACCGGCTGCGACAAGACCACCCCGGCCTGCCTGATGGCCGCAGCTACCACCGATCTGCCGGCCATTGTGTTGTCTGGCGGCCCGATGCTCGATGGTCGTCACAAAGGCGAGCTGATCGGCTCCGGCACCGTGCTCTGGCATGCGCGCAATCTGCTGTCGGCGGGTGAGATCAATTACGAAGGCTTCATGGAAATGACCACCGCCGCGTCGCCATCGGTGGGTCATTGCAACACCATGGGCACGGCGCTTTCGATGAATGCGCTGGCCGAGGCGCTGGGCATGTCGTTGCCCGGTTGCGCAAGCATTCCGGCCGCCTACCGCGAGCGCGGCCAGATGGCCTACATGACCGGCAAACGCATCTGCGATCTGGTGCGTGAAGATGTGCGTCCGTCGCAGATCATGACCCGCGAAGCCTTCGAAAACGCGATCGCCGTCGCGTCCGCGCTGGGGGCGTCGAGCAACTGTCCGCCGCACCTGATCGCCATCGCCCGGCACATGGGCGTCGAGCTGAGCCTTGAGGATTGGCAGCGCATTGGCGAGGACGTGCCGTTGCTGGTCAACTGCATGCCGGCAGGCAAATACCTCGGCGAAGGTTTCCACCGCGCGGGAGGCGTACCGGCGGTGATGCACGAACTGCAAAAGGCCGGGAAGCTACATGAGGGCTGCGGATCGGTCTCGGGCAAAACCATCGGCGAGATCGTGCGCAACGCCGTTGCCCATGACGCCGACGTGATTCGTCCTTATGAGGATCCGCTCAAGCACCGCGCCGGTTTCATCGTGCTCAGCGGCAATTTTTTCGACAGCGCGATCATGAAGATGTCGGTGGTGGGCGAGGCGTTTCGCAAGACCTATTTGTCCGAGCCTGGCGCGGAGAACAGCTTTGAGGCGCGAGCGATCGTCTTCGAAGGGCCGGAGGACTATCACGCGCGCATCAACGACCCGACGCTGGAGATCGACGAGCGCTGCATTCTGGTGATTCGCGGCGCCGGCACCGTGGGGTATCCCGGCAGCGCCGAGGTGGTGAACATGGCGCCACCGGCCGAGCTGATCAAACAGGGCATCGACTCGCTGCCCTGCCTGGGAGACGGTCGCCAGAGCGGGACGTCGGCCAGTCCTTCGATTCTCAATATGTCCCCGGAAGCAGCTGTCGGGGGCGGTCTGGCGTTGTTGAAGACCAATGATCGGCTGCGTGTGGATCTGAATAATCGCAGCGTGAATGTGCTAGTCAGCGATGAAGAAATGGCCGAACGCCGCGCGCAATTCGAACCGAATATGCCTGCTTCGCAGACGCCGTGGCAGGAGTTGTACCGGCAATTGGTCGGGCAGTTGTCCACAGGCGGTTGTCTGGAACCTGCGACATTGCATTTGCGAGTGATTGCCAGGAGTGGCGAGCCGCGGCATTCGCATTGAGGAACGGGCCATGGACTCACCTCCTGTAGGAGCCGACTTAACTGGCGAATGTGGAGGGTCAGATACGTAATTTCATCTGATCCACCGCGTTCGCTAGCAAGCCGGCTCCTACAGCACGGCGCTCGCAGAGATTCCCCCCCGTCACAACAACCTAGGCAACCCCTCCTCCATCGCCACGAAGCGGCTCTTGAGCATCGAATGCAATTGCTGCACCGCAGGCGAAAACTGTTTACGGTGCGGGTATACCAGATTCAGCGGCGCGGGCTCGCCGGGGTAATCCGGCAGCAGCAATTCCAGGCGTCCGGCCAGCACGTCGTCCCTCACGTCGACCCATGACTTGTACGCAATACCTTCGCCCGCCACGGCCCAGCGCCGCACCAGATCCGCGTCATCGGTCAGCAGCGGGCCGGACACCGCGAAAACGCGCCCGCCCACCGGCCATTTGTCGTAGACGCGGCCGTTGAGGATGTACAGCAGGCAGTCATGTCGCAGCAGGTCGTCCGACTCCATGGGACGTCCCTTGCGCATCAGATAGTCGGGCGAGGCCACCAGCACCCGGCGATTCCAGGGCGCGAGCGGCATGGCGATGTAGTTCGCGTCCTCGATCACTCCGCTGCGAATCGCCACATCCACCGGGTCGCGAAACATGTCGGCGAGCTGATCGGAGACGAACAAGCGCAAGTTCAGCGCTGGGTGTTGCCGACGAAACCCGGTCAGCCACTCCAGCATCACGTTGCGCCCCAGATCCGAGGGCATGGCCACCTGCAGCGCGCCTTGCAGTTCGGCGCTTTCGCGGCGCAGTTTCTCGCGACCATCCCGCAACGTATCAAGCACCGCTTGTGCAGTCGGCAGGTACTGCTCACCTTCGGCAGTGAGGCGCAGGCTGCGTGTCGAGCGGGCAAACAGGCGGATGTCCAGGTCGCGCTCCAGACGCTTGATCGCCGCTGCCACTTGCCCCGGCAGCAAATTAACTTCGCGGGCGGCGTTGGAAAAACTGCCCAAAGCTGCTGTCCGAACGAATAGCGCCAGATCGTCGATGCGGATCATTTTCACTCCTGCTGTGAAAGTGTTGGCGCATTGTGCGGGTTTTTCTTGTTGATGGAGAAGAACAAGATAGGCCCACGTTTCAACGAACAGACTGTTCAGATCACCCACCTTCAACCCTTGAGAGAGAACGCCATGAAAGCCATCGCCTTCACCCAACACGGCCTGCCCATTGATGATCCGAAGTCGCTGATGGACATGGATCTGCCCAAGCCAACCCCCGGCCCGCGCGACCTGCTGGTGGAAGTGCGCGCCATTTCCGTCAACCCGGTGGACACCAAAATCCGCGCAGGCTCAGCGGCGACCGAGCCCAAAGTTGTGGGCTGGGACGCCGTCGGTGTCGTGCGCGAAGCCGGCAGCGAGGTCACGCTGTTCAAGGCCGGTGACGAGGTGTTCTACGCGGGCTCAATCGCTCGCCCCGGCAGTTACAGTGAATTTCACCTGGTGGACGAACGCATTGTCGGGCGCAAACCCACATCCATCGATAACGCCCACGCTGCAGCGCTGCCGCTGACGTCGATCACGGCATGGGAACTACTATTCGACCGCCTCGGCGTACAGGAAGGCGCGGGCGAAGGTGACAGTCTGCTGATCATCGGCGCAGGTGGCGGCGTGGGTTCGATCCTCGTCCAGTTGGCGCGTCAATTGACAAAGCTGACAGTCATCGGCACCGCATCGCGCCCGGAAACCCAGGAATGGGTCAAAGACCTCGGAGCGCACCATGTGATCGATCACAGTCAGCCGCTGGTGGCGCAACTGGAGAAAATCGGCGTCGGCCCGGTCAGCCATGTCGCCAGCCTCACTCACACCGACAGCTACTTCACGCAACTAATCGAGGCCCTGCGCCCACAAGGCAAGCTGGCCCTGATCGACGACCCGAAAACCCTCGATGTGGTGCCGATGAAGCGCAAGGCGCTGTCGCTGCACTGGGAGCTGATGTTCACTCGCTCGCTCTTTGAAACGCCGGACATGATTGCCCAGCATGAATTGCTCAACCGCGTGTCGAGCCTGATCGACCAAGGCGTTCTGAAGACCACGCTGGGCGAGCATTTCGGGGCGATCAACGCCGAGAACCTGCGCCGCGCCCACGCTGTTATCGAAAGCGGCAAGGCCCGCGGCAAGATCGTTCTCGAAGGCTTCTGATCGACTGTTCATCCCCTGTGCCGCATGTGAAGATCGGCGCCCCGTCGGCGCTGAATCACCGCTGCGTTCGACCATTTTTTCGTTTCGGAGAAAGACCGTGCAACTCACCGCACTCGCCAAATCCCGCTACACCACCAAAGCCTACGACAACGCCCGCAAGATCCCGCAGGAAACCATCGACACCTTGCTCGACCAGTTGCGTCACAGCCCGTCGTCGGTGAATTCGCAGCCGTGGCATTTCATCGTGGCCTCTGACGACCAAGGCAAGGCGCGCGTGGCCAAAGGCGCGGAAAGCGGCTTCGTCTACAACGAAAGCAAGATCCTCAACGCCTCCCACGTGATCGTGCTGTGCACCCGCACTGAAATGACCGAAGAGCATCTGCAGACCGTGCTGGCGCAGGAGGAGCGCGACGGCCGCTTCCCGAATGCCGACGCCAAGACCGGACAGAACAACATTCGCCGCGGCTACGTGAACATGCATAAGTATGACCAGAAGGATGTTCAACACTGGATGGAAAAGCAGACATACCTGGCCCTCGGCACGTTGCTGCTAGGCGCTGCATCGCTGGGTCTGGACGCTACGCCGATGGAAGGTTTCGATTTCAAGAAACTGGATACCGAACTGGGCCTGCGCGAGAAAGGCTTCACCAGCCTGGTGGTCGTGTCGTTGGGGTATCGTAGCGAGACTGACTTCAACGCCAAGCTGCCGAAGTCTCGGTTGCCAGCTGAGACTGTTTTTACCTTTTTGTAAACGCTTTAACTGTAGGAGCCGGCTTGCTGGCGAATGCGTCGGGTCAGACACATCCATGCCGACTGACACACTAGGTTCGCCAGCAAGCCGGCTCCTACATGGTTTGCGCTCAGCGCTGAATTCGCCTGGCGATGAATCCTGGCGAGAAACGTCCCCCGCCCGGCACCTCTCATTTGCCCTATTGTCCTCGTCTGCCAGTAACCTCCGGCGTCTCCCACAGGTATTGCGGCGTTGCGAAACCCTGTGGCTTACCCCGTATCACGGCGTCGCGAAACCCTCTAGCTCACCTCGTATTACTGTAGGAGCCGGCTTGCTGGCGAATGCGTCGGGTCAGACACATCCATGCCGACTGACACCCCAGGTT
>NZ_JBOICF010000071.1:0-67820 GCF_050739935.1 Pseudomonas sp.
TGGCGTCCCCTAGGGGACTCGAACCCCTGTTACCGCCGTGAAAGGGCGGTGTCCTAGGCCACTAGACGAAGGGGACACTGCCTGAAACACCATGGTGTTGTGTTTCAGTTCCAGAATCACATCCGAAGACGTTTCCTGGTTTCACTCAACTTCGCCCTTGAGCAAAGCTGCTTAAAATTGGAGCGGGAAACGAGACTCGAACTCGCGACCCCGACCTTGGCAAGGTCGTGCTCTACCAACTGAGCTATTCCCGCATTGGCGTCCCCTAGGGGACTCGAACCCCTGTTACCGCCGTGAAAGGGCGGTGTCCTAGGCCACTAGACGAAGGGGACACGCTACAACATTCACTGCCTGCCGCGCTATGCTCTGTGCTTTACGCTGCAAGTGGCGCGCATTCTATGGATGGTTGGAGGGGTCGTCAACCCCCCAATGAAAATTTATTCAAATCAATGACTTCGCCCTCTATTTCGGCAATCAGCGGCCGATAGCGATGTAGGCGGAAGCGCTTCTATATAGAGTGGCGCGACCAGCGCCCTTCCCGTGCCAGTGCATAGCCACTACACTCGGCGCAAAATTAACTGATCGAGGTTTGTACGGTGACCCCATCCATTATCACCCTGCTGGTTGTTACAGGCATCGTACTCCTGATCGCGATCGGCTATCTGAATCACGTTGCCGAGAACAAGAAGGTAGAGCGCGCCCGCACGCTGATCGAACTCAACGATCGCCTGCGCCGTTGCAGCGAGTTGTCCGAAACCTTCCCCGGCCAGTTGATGACCCCGGCTCTCAAGCTGCTGCTGGTACGCCTTGAGCTGAACGTGATCAAGCGGCTGATTGCACTGGAGCGACGAAACAACCCAAGTATCCAGGAACGTGAAACCGAGCTGGAAGTGCTGATCGCCCAGGGCGACAACATCAAGATCAACAACCCGGTCAGTCCGATCCAGACCGAAGCCAAGGCCAAGGACGTGCGCTTTCTTCTGGAAGCGATGCATGGACAGGTGACCCGCGCGGCCCACGACGGCTTCCTGCAAACGGCCGAAGCCAAGCACTGGGTTCGCGAGATCCGCAACTTGCTGGTGCTGCTGCACATCGAGTTCTTCAACAACCTGGGGCAGCAAGCGCTGAACCAGGATCAGCCAGGTCAGGCGCGTCTGGCTTTCGAACGCGGTGTTCAGTACCTCAAGAACCAGGCCGAACCTGCGCCGTGGAAATCTCATCTGCAAGCGATGGAACACCAACTGGCTCGGGCCAACGCCATGGTGCTCGACACCATTGCGCCCACCGAAGACGACAACAATGAGTTGACCGAAGGCCTGAAAGTGGTCGAAGCGGACGCCGAATGGAAGAAAAAAGCCATCTACGATTGATGACCGTGGCCACATCGCGAATGAATTCGCTACCACTGTGACGCTGCGTCATGCTCTGCATTTCGCGGCGACACCGGGCTTCTGTCGGAGTGAATTCATTCGCGACGGCTGGCATGACCAATACATCTCTCTCGCCTGATATATCTTTCGCGAATGAATTCGCTCCCACAGTTGAATCTGGCTGAGGCTTCTAACAAAGCACTGCCTTTAACTCAACAGTCGGTCAACTTCAAAAAAATCGCCACCAACGTCTCGATCCCCTCCTGATCCGCTTCGCTGAAGCGCGCCAGACTTGGACTGTCCAGGTCCAGCACCCCAATCAGCCGGCCCTCCTTGACCAACGGCACGACCAGCTCGCTGTTGGATGCGCTGTCGCAGGCGATGTGCCCAGGGAATTCGTGCACATCCAGCACGCGCTGAGTCTCGCGGCTTTGCGCCGCGGTGCCGCAAACTCCTTTGCCAAATGGAATCCGGACGCAGGCGATCTGCCCCTGAAACGGCCCGAGCACCAGCTCCTCATCGCGGTTGAGGTAGAAGCCGGCCCAGTTCAGGTCGTCGAGCTGGGTATAAAGGAACGCCGAAAACTGCGCGGCGTTGGCGATGAAATCGCGCTCGTCGGCCAGCAGAGACTCCAGCTGTGCGGCCAGCAGACGATAGCCGCCCAGGCCCTCTCCGGCTGCTTTCAAATCGATCATGGATGTTGCTCCAGCATTTTCAATCCAACCCAATAACGAGCAAACTGATAGGCACAGCGGCCATTACGGTTGCCGCGCCCGGTCGCCCAGCGCACCGCGAGGATTTCGAGCTCATGATCCCGCTGCCACTGCAACCCTGCCTTGGCGGCCAGCTCGCCGATCCAGTGCTCCACCACATCCAGGAAGTGCTCTTGGGTGAATGGATAAAAGGACAGCCACAGACCGAAACGATCGGACAGGGCAATCTTGTCCTCGACCGCTTCGCTTGGATGAATTTCGCCGTCGTCGCCGCGCTGCCAATGAGCGTTGTCGCTTTCCTTCTCCGGCACCAGATGGCGGCGGTTGGAGGTGGCGTACAACAGCACGTTGTCCGGGGCCTGTTCCAGCGAGCCGTCGAGCACGCTCTTGAGCACGCGGTAATCGCCCTCACCGGATTCGAACGACAGGTCGTCGCAAAACAGCACGAAGCGTTGCGGCAACTTCTGCAATTGCTCGACAACCCGCGGCAGATCGCCCAGATGATCGCGTTCGATCTCGATCAGACGCAGGCCCGCCTTGGCGTGCTCGGCAAGCAGTGCACGAACCAGCGAGGATTTGCCGGTGCCGCGCGAGCCCCAGAGCAACGCGTGGTTGGCAGGCAGACCGTCGATGAATTGCTGGGTGTTGCGGCCCAGTTGCGCGCGCTGTTGATCGACACCGATGAGGTCAGACAGGCGCATGTCCAGGGTGACATCCAACGGCATCAGATAACCGACACGCCCCTCGCGCACCCAGCGCGCAGCCAGCGATCTGTCCCAGTCCACAGGCTCACGCAGGGCTGGCAAAAGAGGCTCGAGTCGCGCGAGAACCGATTCGGCGCGTTCCAGAAATGCATTCAACCGAGAATCCACGATTTCTCCTTGATTTAACTGGTTAAAGCCGGTGTGCGATCAGCTATGCTTGGTCCCGCGACGGACACATGAAGTGCAAGTGCCCTATGGACCAAGCGCCCTTATGGATATACGAATCACCCACCGACTGTCGTACAAACAGGCCCGTTTGACCGTTCTGCTCGGGTTCCTGTTGGGGACCCTGTTCAGCCTGGTGCAAATTGCGATCGATTATGCCAGCGAAGACGCCTCGATCGATCGTGAAATTCGCTCTTTGCTGCAAATCAGTCACAACCCCGCATCACGCATCGCCTACAACATCGACGCAGAGCTCGCGCAAGAGCTGATTTCAGGCTTGCTGCATTCCCCAGCCGTGGTCGGCGCGCGTCTGACCGACAACAACAATGTGCTGCTGGCTGCCGTTTCACGGCCGCTCACGAAAAATCCGTACCGCATGCTCAGCGACTGGCTGTTCGGTGAAAGCCGCCAGTTCGTCGACGTTCTGCACCTGGAGCATATGCCGAATGAAGCCATCGGTATGCTGCAGCTGGATGTCGACACCTTCGCCTTCGGCAGTCACTTCCTGCAACGCGCGGAAATTACGCTGCTCGGCGGCTTTTTCCGCAGCCTGGTGTTTGCCGGGATTCTCATGGGATTGTTTTATCTGACGCTGACCAAGCCCCTGACCGGCGTCATTCGGGCGCTGTCCCGACGAGATTCCCGTAGCCCCAGCCAACTCGCTCTGCCCTGCCCGCCCGGCCATGAAAACGATGAGATCGGCGTGCTGGTACAAGTCACCAATCAACAGTTCGATAACGTTGCCCGTGAATTCGGCCGTCGTCTCGACGCTGAAAACAGCCTGACCGAGCACCTCAACGAACTGGAAAACATGGTTTCCGCCCGCACTCGGGAACTTAAGGCCAGCAACGCCCGCCTCAGCCAGTCCAATGAGGAGTTGCAGATTGCCCGCAGCACCGCACTGGACATGGCCCATGCCCGCTCGGCGTTTCTGGCGCATATGAGTCACGAGATCCGCACGCCGCTCAATGGACTGCTGGGCATGCTGGCGCTGTCGCTGGATGGGCCGTTGAGTGCTGAACAGCGTCAGCAGCTGTCCATTGCTCACGACTCGGGAAAGGTCCTGGTGGAACTACTCAACGATATTCTCGATCTGTCAAAATTCGATGCCGGACAGCTGGAGCTGGAGCACATCCCGTTCGATCTCGGCAGCTTGATCGAGGACACCGCCAACCTGCTGTCGCAGAACGCCGCGCCGAGTGTGGAGCTGACCTGCCTGATCGATCCGCGCTTTCCGACGCTGGTGCTGGGCGACCCGACTCGGGTTCGGCAGATCGTCAGCAATCTGCTGTCCAACGCGCTCAAGTTCACCCGCGTTGGGCGTGTCGACATTCGCCTGAGCCAGCTGGACGACAAGGTCCGCATCGAGGTCTGCGACACAGGCATCGGCATCGCCCAGGACGCCCAGGCAAAAATCTTTCAGCCGTTCACCCAGGCCGAAGCTGCCATCACCCGTCAGTATGGCGGGACCGGGCTGGGCCTCACATTGACGCACAATCTGTGCAAGGCCATGAGCGGGCAGTTGAACATTGAATCCACGGCGGGGGTGGGAAGTCGGTTCTATGCCGATCTGCCCTTGCCTGCGCATACGCCAGCGCCGGTATGGCCGGCGTTGAAGGGCCGGGTAATGGTGGTCAGCGCCAAAGACAGTGGACTGACGGAATTGTTGAGCCGACTCCTGCCGGAATGGGGTATCGACTATCGGCATTTTTCCGCCGATGACCCGCGACAGGATGTGCAACCCGACCTGCTGATCACGGACCGCGCCGAGTGCCTGGCGACCATCCGCCCTGCCACCCGCATCCCCATTCTATTGGTAACCGCTTACGGTAATTTCATCCCCGGCGAACAGGTGATCGCGCTCGCACCGCTGCAACAGCAGGCGCGGCCACTGTCACGCAACGTCCTGCATCAGGCGCTGCAACGTATCCTGCACATTGACGACTCCCTGCCCGGCCGCCCACCAAGCGTGCAGCATGTGCCTCACCGCGCGCGGATCTTGTTGGTGGAAGACAATCCCGTGAATCAGCTCGTGGCCAAGGGCATGCTCAGCAAGCTGGGTTGTGAGGTGGTGGTCTGCAGCCACGGTGCCGAAGCGCTGCAGCAGTTGGAACGCAGCCATTTCGACCTGGTGTTGATGGACTGCAACATGCCGGTGATGGACGGTTATGAAGCCACCCGCCTGATTCGGCAGAAAGGCAAATGGCCGGGTCTGCCGATCATCGCCCTCACCGCCAACGCCATGCCCGAAGAGCGCGAGCACTGCAAGAATGCGGGCATGAACGACTACCTGGCCAAGCCGTTTCATCGCGAGGAATTGCTCAGCCTGTTGGATCAGTGGGCCGCAGCGCCAAGCGTCAGACCTTGAGCGTCACGCTATCCCCGTAGGTGATCTGTTCCGGGGGTGGCGTTCTTCCAAGCGCCGCCTGACTTTATAGGAGCCGGCGTGCTGGCGAACGCGGTATATCGGTCAAATCATCAGTGCCTGACACAGCCGGTTCGCCAGCAAGCCGGCTCCTACAGGTACGCGGCGCTTGTATGAGCCTTGGTTTTTTCCTTGGCACCGACACAAAATACAAGCAGCACGGCCTGCCGGCGTGGCGTTCTTCCAAGCGCCGCCTGCCTCTGTAGGAGCCGGCTGGCGAATGCGGTATATCGGTCAAATCTACAGTGCCTGACACAGCCGGTTCGCCAGCAAGCCGGCTCCTACAGGTACGTGGCGCTTGTATGAGCCTTGGTATTTCCCTGGCACCGAGACAACATACGAGCAGCGCGGCTACGAAGGTTCGACAATCACTTCAAAAGCGCTTCGATGTCCGATTTCAATTCCTCTGGCTTGGTCAGCGGCGCGTAGCGTTTGACCAGCTTGCCGTCCTTGCCGATGAGGAATTTGGTGAAATTCCACTTGATGCGCTGCGAGCCCAGCAAGCCCGGCGCCTGCTGTTTCAATTGCACGAACAACGGATGAGCAGCACTGCCGTTCACGTCGATCTTCTTGAACAAAGGAAAGCTCACCCCATAGTTCAACTCACAGAACTCGGAAATCGCGCCTTCGTTACCCGGTTCCTGTTTGCCGAACTGGTTGCATGGAAAACCCAACACCACCAGCCCACGATCCTTGTAGCTCTGCCACAGATCTTCAAGCCCCTTGTATTGCGGGGTGAAGCCGCACTTGCTGGCGGTATTGACCACTAGAACGGCCTTGCCGGCATAGTCCGCAAGCGTCTTTTGCTCGCCCTTGATGGTCTGCACCGGGATGTTCAGCAAACTTTCGCTCATGACGATGCCTCGAGAAGGATCAAAGCGCCAAATTAGCGCGCTATTGATTGGCGCGCCATTCAATTACACACAGTGATATCGAGGCATCAGGCTTCGCGGGAAACCAGATCCAGACACACCGAGTTGATGCAGTAGCGCAGGCCGGTCGGTGGCGGACCGTCCGGGAACACGTGGCCCAGATGCGCATCGCATTTGGCGCAGACCACTTCGGTGCGGATCATGCCATGGCTGACGTCACGGACCTCCACCACTGCGCTGCCTTCGATGGGCGCATAAAAACTTGGCCAGCCGCAGCCCGAATCGAACTTGGTGGTGGAGTCGAACAGCGCCTCGTTGCAGCAAATACAGTGATAGACCCCATCGGTCTTGGTGCTGTTGTACTTGCCGGTGAAGGGTCGCTCGGTGGCTTTGAGGCGACAGACGTTGTACTGCTCTGGATCGAGCATCTGTTTCCATTCTTCAAGGGTTTTTTCCAGCTTTTCCACGGGTACACCTCCACAACTGAAAAAGCCCGAACTGTGTCTTTTCCACGGATCGGGTGGCACGTATGATTGCGCCTTCGTTAAACGCCAGTCTGTCACCGGCCTTCCAGGCATACAAATTCATTTTGATGGCGTCGTGCTCAGCGGTTCGCGTTCGCCTTGTTTAGCGGATCGTCCATTTTCGGGATCAATCACCATGCAGTTCAGCAAATCGAACAAGCTCGCCAACGTCTGCTACGACATTCGCGGGCCCGTGCTCAAGCACGCCAAGCGCCTGGAAGAGGAAGGCCATCGCATCCTCAAGCTGAACATCGGCAACCCGGCGCCATTTGGTTTCGAGGCGCCGGACGAAATCCTGCAGGACGTGATCCGCAACCTGCCGACCGCACAGGGCTACAGCGACTCCAAAGGCCTGTTCAGCGCGCGCAAGGCGGTGATGCAGTACTACCAGCAGAAGCAGGTCGAAGGGGTCGGCATCGAAGACATCTACCTGGGCAACGGCGTCTCCGAGCTGATCGTGATGTCAATGCAGGCGCTGCTCAACAATGGCGACGAAGTGCTGGTACCGGCGCCCGATTATCCGCTGTGGACCGCTGCCGTAGCGTTGTCCGGTGGCAGCCCGGTGCATTATCTGTGCGACGAGCAGGCTAACTGGTGGCCTGATCTGGACGACATCAAGGCCAAGATCACCCCGAACACCAAGGCCATGGTGATCATCAATCCGAACAACCCGACTGGCGCCGTCTATTCGAAAGAAGTGCTGTTGGGCATGCTGGAAATCGCCCGCCAGCACAACCTGGTGGTGTTCTCCGACGAGATCTACGACAAGATTCTGTACGACGACGCCGTGCACATCTGCACTGCTTCGCTGGCGCCTGACCTGCTGTGCCTGACCTTCAACGGTCTGTCCAAGTCCTATCGTGTGGCGGGTTTCCGCTCTGGCTGGATCGCCATTTCCGGCCCGAAACACAATGCCCATAGCTACATCGAAGGCATCGATATTCTGGCCAACATGCGGCTGTGCGCCAACGTGCCGAGCCAACATGCGATCCAGACCGCCTTGGGTGGGTATCAGAGCATCAATGACCTGATCCTGCCACCGGGCCGCCTGCTGGAGCAGCGCAACCGTACCTGGGAGTTGCTCAACGACATCCCCGGCGTCAGTTGCGTGAAGCCGATGGGTGCGCTGTATGCGTTTCCGCGGATCGACCCGAAAGTCTGCCCGATCCACAACGACGAGAAATTCGCGCTGGACCTGCTGCTCTCGGAAAAGCTGCTGATCGTTCAAGGCACCGCATTCAACTGGCCATGGCCGGACCATTTCCGCGTGGTGACCCTGCCGCGCGTGGATGATCTGGAGCAGGCGATCGGTCGGATCGGCAATTTCCTGAAGTCGTATAAGCAGTAATGCTACTTCTGTAGGAGCCGGCTTGCTGGCGAACGACGGTGGGTCAGTCAACATTTGCGTCACTGACCCACCGTCGTTCGCCAGCAAGCTGGTTCCTACAGTTCCAATCTCCATCCGACAGACTACTTATCGCACTACCCCGCGCGCTCCACGCCAATGGCCCATAATTACCCCATCAACGCAAAACGACACAGTTTGAAATAGTCGCCCGGTTGAATACCCACTGACATCACCTTATATACCCCGCAACACGTTACACATTCTTCACGAGGAGAAATTCCACACCATGATGCGCATCTTGCTGTTTTTGGCCACTAACCTTGCGGTCGTGCTGATTGCCAGCATCACCCTGAGCCTGTTTGGCTTCAATGGGTTCATGGCGGCCAACGGGGTTGATCTCAACCTCAATCAGCTGCTGATCTTCTGCGCCGTATTTGGTTTCGCCGGTTCGCTGTTCTCGCTGTTCATTTCCAAGTGGATGGCAAAGATGAGCACCGGGACTCAGATCATCACCCAACCCCGCACCCGCCATGAACAATGGCTGCTGCAGACCGTAGAACAACTGTCCCGCGAGGCTGGCATCAAGATGCCGGAAGTCGGGATTTTCCCGGCATACGAGGCCAACGCCTTCGCTACCGGCTGGAACAAGAACGACGCTCTGGTGGCTGTCAGCCAGGGCTTGCTGGAGCGTTTCTCGCCCGATGAGGTGAAAGCGGTTCTGGCCCATGAGATCGGCCACGTGTCCAATGGCGACATGGTCACTCTGGCATTGGTCCAGGGCGTGGTGAACACCTTCGTCATGTTCTTCGCGCGGATCATCGGCAACTTCGTCGACAAGGTAATCTTCAAGAACGAAGAAGGCCGCGGCATCGCGTTTTACATCGCGACTATCTTTGCCGAAATCGTGCTGGGCTTTCTGGCCAGCGCCATCGTCATGTGGTTCTCGCGCAAACGCGAATACCGCGCCGATGACGCCGGCGCCCGCCTGGCCGGTACCGGCGCGATGATCAGCGCCTTGCAGCGACTGCGTTCGGAACAAGGCGTTCCGGTGCAGATGCCAGAGAGCCTCACCGCGTTCGGCATCAATGGCGGCTTGAAGCACGGTCTGGCTGGGCTGTTCATGAGCCACCCGGCACTGGAAGACCGTATCGAGGCGCTACGTCGCCGCGGTTGATTCTCCAAGCGGCAGATATGCAGATATAAAGAAAGGGCGACAGAAGTCGCCCTTTTTCTTTTGCCCCAGACATACACATTCGGCCAGCTGACGCGGGATTCTTGTGGGAGCGAATTCATTCGCGATTAGCCAGTACAACCGACACATCCATGTCGACTGTCCTGTTTTTCGCGAATGAATTCGCTCGCCCAGCAAATCAGCCTCGCTCTCGCTTCAGCCATCAGCGCCGAAACATCCGATATGCGCACTCCATCAGCCGCGTAGCGCCAGCCTGCTTGAATTTGGCGCTCTTCTCCAGCACATCCCAGTCGCCCACAAGCTTCACCCGCCATTCCGGAGACAGCAGTTGCTGCACCTCATCTTCGTCCACCGAAAAAGGCGGCCCAGCGACTTGTGACTGGTCGTAATCCAGCGTGATGAGGAGACCGCAGGAGTCCTCGGCCATCAGCCGATTGAGCTGCTGGACATACTGCCAGCGCATTTGCTCAGGCATCGCGATCAGTGCGGCCCGATCGTAAAACGCCGTGCACTCGCCAATGTCCTTAGCTGTCAGGGCGAAAAAGTCGCCGCACCAAATCTCGCACTCGCCGTGGCGGTAGACTTTGAACAGGCCGCGCTCTTCTATCTCGGGCGTCAGCCCGCCTTCGCTGAACCAAGCCGCAACAGCCGTTTCCGAAAGTTCAGCCCCTACCACGTGGAAGCCCTGGTGCAAGAGCCAGTGCATATCGATGGTTTTCCCACACAGGGGCACGAACACCCGCTCGCCCGGCTTTACCGTCAACTGCGGCCAGAACATAACGAGATACCGGTTCACCTCTGACTGATTGAAGCCAATCTGATTGATCGCCCAGCGCTCATGCCAAAACTGCGGCTCCATAAATGCTCCTGATATTTCGATCAAACGGCGCAAAAACTTATATTAGATTTAGATCAATGTCTGCCTGATCATGGCCCTATCTTATACGCTCAGGACACCTGACATGTTCCCTAGCCTGTTCATTTCTCATGGTTCACCCATGCTCGCGCTGGAACCCGGTGCCAGTGGCCCCGCATTGAAGCGCCTGGCCACAGAACTGCCCCGACCCAAAACGATCGTGATCGTCTCGGCGCACTGGGAAAGCAACGAACTGCTGGTTAACGGCAATCCGCAGCCGGAAACCTGGCATGACTTTGGCGGTTTTCCTGCCGCGCTGTTCGCCGTGCAATACCCCGCGCCCGGACAACCGGAGATGACGCGACAGGTGATGGAATTGCTGGGAGCCGCCAACCTGCACGCGTGCATCGATACCCGCCGCCCCTTCGATCACGGGGTATGGGTGCCGTTGTCGTTGATGTATCCGCAGGCGGATATCCCGATCGTGCAGGTTTCCTTACCGACGCGCATGGGGCCGGCCGTGCAGACGCGTGTGGGCCATGCGCTGAATAAGTTGCGTGCACAAGACGTCCTGATCATCGGCTCCGGCAGCATCACCCACAACCTGCGCGAGCTGGATTGGCACGCGGGCCCGGAGAGCATCGAGCCTTGGGCGAGGCAGTTCCGGGACTGGATGGTTGAGAAACTGGCGGCCGACGATGAAGACGCATTGCACGACTATCGCCGCCAGGCCCCCAATGCCGCGCGCAACCACCCCTCCGACGAGCATCTGTTGCCTCTTTATTTCGCGCGGGGTGCTGGGGGTAAATTCAGCGTGGCGCACAAGGGTTTCACCATGGGTGCGTTGGGAATGGACATTTACCGGTTTGGTTGAAGGCTGGTTTCTTTATGCCAATTCCGTGAATGGCGAAGTTCCCTGTAACCGTCCGCGACAGCGCCAGCCGCTAACTACCAAACTCCAGACAAAAAAACCCCCGAACCAGTCGGGGATTTTTTCATTCAGACGATCAGCTCAGCGCCGATCAGTCTTCGCGGTAACGACGCAGTTTCAGCTGCTTGCCGGCAACGCGGGTGTCTTTCAGCTTGGCCAGCAGACGCTCGAGGCCGTCTTCCGGCAGCTCGACGAGGCTGAAGCTGTCACGCACCTGGATGCGACCGATCGCTTCGCGAGCCAGGCCACCTTCGTTGAGGATGGCGCCCAGCAGGTTCTTGGCAGCGATACCGTCACGCGCGCCCAGCGCGGTACGGCAACGAGCGCGGCCTTCAGCCAGCGGCATCGGTGCACGACGCTCACGGTCGCCACGATCAGGACGGTCACCCGACGGACGATCGCCACGCGGCGCACTGTTCGGCACCAGTGGACGTTCTTTCTCAATGGCAGCCAGGGTCAGAGCCTGACCGTTGGTAGCCTTACGCAGCAATCCGGCAGCCAGTGCACGTGGGGTGCAACCGATGTCGGCGGTCAGACGGTCCAGCAAATCGCCATGGCTCGCTTCGGCATCGGCAACCAGCGGCGCCAGGCTGTTGGTCAGTTTCTTGATGCGAGCATCGAGAACGGCTTGCGAGTCCGGCAGGCGAACCTCGGCAACCTTCTGACCGGTCACACGCTCGATCACTTGCAGCATGCGGCGCTCGCGTGGCGTTACCAGCAGCAGCGCACGACCTTCGCGACCGGCACGACCGGTACGGCCGATACGGTGAACGTAGGACTCTGGATCGTACGGCATATCCACGTTGAAAACGTGAGTGATACGCGGAACGTCCAGACCACGGGCAGCAACGTCGGTCGCGACAACGATGTCCAGACGGCCATCTTTCAGCGAGTCGATGACGCGCTCACGCTGGTTCTGGGCGATATCGCCGTTCAGTGCAGCGGCCTTGTAGCCTTTGGCTTCCAGGGCGCTCGCCAGGTCCAGAGTGGCCTGCTTGGTCCGTACGAACATGATCAGGGCGTCGAAATCTTCGACTTCCAGCAGGCTCAGGACGGCAGAGGTCTTCTGGTCAGCGTGAACCAGCAGGTGAGCCTGCTCGATTGCGGTAACGGTCTGGGTCTTGCTCTGGATCTTGACGTGTTTCGGGTCTTTCAGATGACGCTCGGCGATTGCACGGATCGACTGCGGCAGCGTGGCCGAGAACAGTACGGTCTGGCGGGTTTCCGGCATGGCCTTGAAGATGACTTCGAGGTCGTCCATGAAGCCCAGCTTGAGCATTTCGTCAGCTTCGTCGAGAACCAGGTGGTTCACGGTCGCCAGGACTTTTTCGTCACGACGCAGGTGGTCGCACAGACGACCCGGGGTAGCGACGACGATTTGAGCGCCATTGCGGATGGCTTTCAGCTGCGGGCCCATTGGCGCGCCGCCATAGACAGCCACGACGGTCACGCCCGGCATTTGCTTGGCGTAGGTTTCGAAAGCGGTGGCCACTTGCAGGGCCAGTTCGCGGGTCGGCGCGAGGATCAGCGCTTGCGGTTCGCGTTTTGCCGGGTCGATGCGGCTCAGGATAGGCAGTGCGAAGGCCGCGGTTTTACCGGTACCTGTCTGCGCCTGACCGATCATGTCGTGACCGGCAAGAATGATCGGGATCGATTGCTGCTGAATGGCCGAAGGCTCTTCGTAGCCGGTAGCGATAACGGCTGCAACAATATTCGGATGAAGGTCGAGAGCGGCGAAGCCGCCGGTTTCCTGGGTCATGGGTCTGCCTCTGAGTGCATCCGCAAAGACCCATGCTTCAAAGCTGCGCGTGCCGTGTAAGACCCTAGAGTCACCCTGGCTGCTTTGTCGGCGGGGATTTGCGAAAACGTATTGATGAATGGATCGTCAAGGATAGTTCGTGTGGGAACCGGCCTGCGAAGAAGGCTTCGCAAACCCATACCGTGACGAGGGCCCTATGAAAGGCCGGCGCGCACTATACCGGAATTGCCGGAAAAAGTGAGGATTTTTTTCAGTTAAAGAACACCTTACGTCCCTCGGTCACAGGCTTGATGCCCGAGCGGAGTCAGTGACTATTGTTCGAGAGCCCGGTATTACTGGCGGCCGGGCTTAAACGATTCATCTTAGTCCACCTACACCTCACCGACGGACTGGTCATGGCCGAGACAGCCTTAACCTTGGTCAATGGGGTGATGTCCGCCAAAGGGGCCAGCGCGCCGGGATCGAGCACAAGCCCCGCCAGCGGTCATTGAGAGCACGCCTCAGGTCGCTGAGCGTACGGTCTTGATCAGCGGCGACAGTGAATAGCCCAGTTGTGGCGCGAGGGCTTCGGCGCGTTCGATCAGCGCGTCCATGTCCAGCGTCTGGTTCAGATCGGCGGGTACGATGAGAATCACGTTGCCCTCCTTCACCGGCAATTCCCAGTAATGGCGGTGATAAAGGCCTCGCAGCAGCGCCGCGCCCAACGGCTTGCCGTCGTCCGAGGCCCATTGATTGATGATCAGCCAGCCGCCGGGGTTCAGGCGCTGCTGGCATTTTTCCAGAAAGCCCCACGCCAGATGCCCCACCGCGGGGCCGGTGTCGGTGTAGAGGTCGACGAAGATCAGGTCGGCGCTTTCCGCCGTTGGCAGTAACTCCAGGGCATCGCCGATGCGGATGTAAAGCCGCGGATCGTCCGCAAGTCCCATGTATTCCATGGCCAGACGCGGCACGTCCGGGCGCAGTTCGATGGCTTCGACGTCGTCCAGCGGCAGGAACTTGAGACATGCCTGGGTCAGCGTACCAGCGCCAAGCCCCATGAATAGCGCGCTTTCCGGCGCCTCGTGGCACAGCGCGCCGATCAGCATGGCGCGGGTGTAGTCATATTCCAGCCACGCCGGATCAGCCGTGAAGGTGCAGCTCTGCTCGATGGCATCGCCGAACTCCAGAAAGCGATAGTCGTCCACTTCCAGCACGCGGATCATGCCGAAGTCATCGTGAACTTCAGCCAACACGCGCTCTACACGCTCCTCGGTCATTGCTGCTCTCTTGCTATTAGCCAAAGTGATCGGGACAGTTTGTGGGCGTGAATTCGTTCTGGGCGGCACTGCGACAAGAGTGCCAAATACAGCCCACAGATCTCTACAACCTGTCATGTCCATCGCGAATAAATTCGCCCCCACAGTGTCATGCCATGTGGGAAGGCGCGGATTGTCGGCCATGCGGGCCCGGCCGGTCACGCAAATTATCCAGATGAACTGCTAACATGGCCGTCCGATCGCGTTCACTTAGAGTTCACCATGAGCCAACCCTGGAGCCCCGAGAGCTGGCGGAGCCTGCCTATCCAGCAACAACCCCGGTACCCTGACGCAGAGCATGTGCGGCGCGTCGAGCAGACGCTTGGCAGTTATCCGCCGCTGGTATTTGCCGGTGAAGCCCGCGAACTGCGTCGCCAGTTTGCCGAGGTGACCGAGGGGCGGGCGTTCCTGCTGCAAGGTGGCGATTGCGCCGAGAGTTTCTTCGAATTCTCTGCCGCGAAAATCCGCGACACCTTCAAGGTGTTGCTGCAAATGGCGATCGTCATGACCTTCGCGGCGGGCTGCCCGGTGGTCAAGGTCGGACGCATGGCGGGCCAATTCGCCAAACCGCGTTCCTCGAACGACGAAACCGTGGACGGCGTGACCCTGCCGGCCTATCGCGGCGATATCGTCAACGGCATTGGTTTCGACGAGAAAAGCCGCGTACCGGACCCGGATCGCCTGTTGCAGGCCTACCACCAGTCCACCGCAACCCTGAACCTGCTGCGCGCGTTCGCTCAAGGCGGGTTCGCCGATCTGCATCAGGTGCATCAGTGGAACCTGGATTTCATCGCAGGCTCCGCGCTGTCGGAAAAATACAGCCAGCTTGCCGATCGCATCGATGAAACCCTGGCCTTCATGCGCGCCTGTGGCGTGGACACTTCGCCGCAGTTGCGCGAGACCAGCTTCTTCACCGCCCACGAAGCCTTGCTGCTCAATTACGAAGAAGCCTTCGTGCGCCGTGACAGCCTGACCAATGATTTCTACGACTGCTCGGCCCACATGCTGTGGATCGGCGATCGTACACGTCAGTTGGACGGCGCCCATGTCGAGTTTCTGCGCGGTGTGAAAAACCCGATCGGCGTGAAAGTCGGCCCGAGCATGAACACCGACGATCTGATTCGCCTGATCGACATCCTCAACCCGGACAACGATCCGGGCCGCCTGAACCTGATCGCGCGGATGGGCGCCAACAAGGTCGGCGATCATTTGCCGGGGTTGATTCGTGCGGTGGAACGCGAAGGCAAGAAGGTGCTGTGGAGTTCGGATCCGATGCACGGCAACACGGTCAAGGCCAGCAGCGGCTACAAGACCCGTGACTTCGCGCAGATTCTTGGCGAGGTGAAGCAGTTCTTCCAGGTGCATCAGGCGGAAGGCACGTACGCCGGTGGTATCCACATCGAGATGACCGGGCAGAACGTCACCGAATGCATCGGCGGCGCGCGTCCGATTACCGAAGATGGCCTGTCGGACCGTTACCACACCCACTGTGATCCACGGATGAACGCCGATCAGTCGCTTGAACTGGCGTTTTTAATTGCCGAGACGTTGAAGCAGGTGCGGCGATAAGGCACGCGGACTCGTTTTGCCTAGCGCAGGTCAACTGTAGGAGCCGGCTTGCTGACGACCGCGGTGTGTCAGGCGATTCATTGGTAGCTGACCCACCGCATTCGCCAGCAAGTGCTGGCTCCTACAAAGGCCATCTCATCTGTGTGCAGGCCAATAGATGCAGGTATGTAAGTCAGAGGATGTACGTGACGCTGGGAGATCCTTGCACGTCATTCAAAGGTGCTGAAATCCGGCACTGACGAACGCCACTCGTAACCGCGCCGCACTGGCGCGCTGACAATTGATCAACACTTGCGGCAACCCCAGCCAATCGGCCAACTGCCGCAGGTTGGCCGCCAGCGCATGCATACCCTCCTCGTCCAGCCCTGGCTGCTCTTCATGCACGGCATGCACTGCCAGGCGTCCTGCCGCCCGCTCGGCACGCAGATCGATTCGCGCGGCAATGCGTTCCTGATGCAGAAACGGCAACACGTAGTAGCCGTAAACGCGCTTATGGGCTGGCGTGTAGATTTCGAGCCGGTAATGGAAATCGAACAGCCGCTCGGTGCGCGTCCGTTCCCAGATCAATGAATCGAAGGGCGACAACAGGGCACTGGCAGTGACTTTGCGTGGCACCGTGAATTCCGGAAGGGTATACGCGGGCTGTTTCCAGCCGTGCACCTGAATCCGCTGGATCGCACCCTGCTCCACCAACTCGGCCAAACCCGCTCTGGCCGGTGCCGGATCCTGGCGGAAGTAATCGCGGATGTCCTTCTCGGTGCCGACACCCAGTGCCTTGACCGCATGCAGCAGCAGATTGCGTTGGGCATCGGCCTCCATCAGCTCCGGATGGTTGATGATGGCGGACGGCAGCACACGCTCCGGCAAATCGTACAAGCGCTCGAAGCCCCGCCGTCCGGCAACCGTCACTTCACCGGCTGCAAACAGCCATTCCAGTGCAATCTTCTCCGCGCTCCAGTCCCACCAGGGTCCGGCGCGTTCCTGACGGGTGTTGAGCGTGCCCGCCCCCAGTGCTCCCTGCTCACGAACGGCCTGCAGCACGCGGGCAATCGTCGTTTGCTGTTCGCGACCGAATTTGGCCATTTCCTGATAAATGCCTTCGCCCTGAGACGCCCGCTGCATGCGCCAACGCATCAACGGATACAACTCGACCGGCAGCAACGACGCTTCATGCCCCCAGTACTCGAAAAGCTTGCGCTGCCGCCCCTGGCTCCACGCCGCCTGATCCAGCAGCTTTTGCGGGTAATTGCCAAGGCGGGAATACAGCGGAAGGTAGTGCGAACGCACCAACGCGTTGACCGAATCGATCTGCAGCACACCGAGGCGCTCGATCAATTGCGTGACATGACGGGAGGTGACCGTCGCGGGCGGCTGGCGGCCATTGAAACCTTGGGCCGACAGCGCCAGACGACGGGCTTGTTTGATGGATATTTTTTGTTGGGTAGGCTGTTCTGCGGGCATTCAGGACCTCCTGGTCGAACCGCAAAACTACCTGATCCCATTCTGCATTTGTAGCGGCACGGCTTGCGGCGGTGGCGATTTCACGAGCCACCGTCGGCAAGCCGGACTGGCGCAGAGTTTAACTCTCAATGTTTCATCGGATCGTCCCAGAAGGGCCGCTCGATTTCTTCATAGACATCGGCACGACTCAAGCCTATGTCTTTAAGGGCGTCATCGCTCAAGCTGGCCAGCTGAATGCGTTGCTGGTGCAGCTTGCGCCAGCGGCCGATCTGCGCGGTAACGGTGTGCCAGACGCGCTCGATTACCGAGTCACGAGACAGTGTTTTCAGAACCAGTACATAGCCTTTTTGACCTTTCATCATCTTGCCCTCCAAGTGGGGATGGCTAGATTCTCTGCCCGGGATTAAGATCAATCCAACGAATGTTTCTTATGCACTGCATCTGGGAGATTGATGCAATGGCTACCTATCCAAGTATCGACAGCGAACTGTTGCGCACCTTTGTCGCCATCGCCGATCAGGGCGGTTTCACCAAGGCGGGTGAGGTCGTCAACCGCACGCAATCGGCGGTCAGCATGCAGATGAAGCGACTCGAAGATGATGTCGTCCGGCGCCCGTTGTTCCAGAAAGATGGCCGCGCCCTGAACCTGACGGCCGAGGGCCAAGTGTTGCTAGGGTATGCCCGGCGCATCCTGAAACTGCACAGTGAGGTGTTCAACACCCTGCGCGAGCCGCATATGATCGGCACGGTGAAGATAGGCACGCCGGACGATTACGTCATGCGCTTTCTGCCGGGCATCCTGTCGCGTTTCGCCCGGGCCTATCCATTGATTCAGATCGAAGTGCATTGCGAGTCATCGGCGCAGTTGCTGCAACGTCAGGATCTGGACCTGAGCATCGTCACGCGCGAGCCAGGCAAGGAGATCGGACAGATCCTGCGTCAGGAGCGTTTCGTATGGGCTGAGGCCGTGGGCTTCTGCCCACATGAACAAACGCCGATTCCACTGGCGATGTTCAATAGCGACTGCTTCTGCCGGGTATGGGCAAGCAACGCGCTGGACGCAGCGGGTCGTGAATATCGGATGGCGTACACCAGCGCAAGCCTGTCAGCGATCATGGCAGTGGTAAGCGCGGGGCTCGCGGTGACGGCTCAACTGGAAAGCCTGATCACCCCGGACCTGCGCGTTCTCGGTGAAGCTGAAGGGCTGCCACAGCTGCCATCGGCAAGCATCGTCCTGCTGCGCAACCCGAGCACTCCTTCGCCGATCACCGAGTGCCTGGCCGATCACATCGCCGAAGGCTTCAAGCTCTAGAGGTCATCAAACCCTGAAACACAGCATGATCGCGCAGAGCACCAGGAACACACAGAACAGCGAGCGCAGCATACGCTCCGGAAGGCTATGCGCCAGCGCCACGCCCCAACTGATGCTGGCCAGGCCACCGATCGCCAGCGGGACGCCCATCAGCCAGTCGACGTGGCCATGCAGTGCGTAAGTGGTCATGGTGATTGTTGTACTGGGCGCCGCAAGGGCCAGTGCAAGACCTTGGGCAGTCACTTGGGTCGCACCGAAGAAACCGGTCAGAATCGGTGTCGCGATCACTCCGCCGCCGACCCCGAACAGGCCGGCCGTGACCCCGGAACCCAGCCCCAACACCCACAGCCATTTGCTATGACGCAACTGGGCATCGGCATTGCCTTTGCGCCAGTACATCTGGATCAGATTGAACAGCGTCAGCACGATGAGGAAACCGACGAAGGCGATACGCATGCTATGGGCATCGACACGCACAGCCCATAACGAGGTCAGCCAGGAAACCGTGAAGCTCGGCACGATCAGCATCATGGCATTGCGTACGGAAATACGATTGCGCTGGTTGTAGCGCCATAACGCCAACAGCACGTTGGGCAACACCATCAGCAATGCCGTGCCCTGGGCCAGTTGCTGATCCAGGCCGAAAAGCACGCCCAGTGCGGGAATCGCGACCAGCCCGCCGCCAATCCCGAACAGCCCGCCCAACGTGCCCATGGCCGCGCCAAGCAGCAGATACATCACAACATCAACGATCACACCCGGTCCTCTATTCGATTCTGCGCGCATGCTACGCAGTCAGGCGGGTCGAGGAAATCCACAGACGGCCAATAACATCAAAGAAGGGTGATGATTTTTTGATTCACGAAGGGTGTTTCGTCTTTCAAACGGCTCGCATGAGCCGACGATAGAACGTAATCGCAGAACCGATTACCGAAATTATCTGGTGCATTAAAGATCAGAGCACTAAATTAGTGATCACTTCCGATCCACCGAGGACTTTCCCATGAACGCCGACGAGAGCACCAACACCGCTGGCGCTGGCAGCTGCGAGAACCTGCTGCTGGATAACCAGCTGTGTTTCGCCCTGTACTCCACGTCACTGATGATGACCAAGGTTTACAAGCCCCTGCTTCAGGAGCTGAACCTGACCTACCCGCAGTACCTGGCCATGCTGGTGTTGTGGGAAGGCGATGGGCTGACCGTGGGAGAAGTCAGTACGCGATTGCTGACGGATCCTGGTTCCTTGACCCCGCTGCTCAAGCGTCTGGAAGTCGAAGGCCTGATTAGCCGCACCCGCAGCAAGGAAGACGAGCGCGTGGTGCTGCTGCATCTGACCGAACAAGGCAAAGCCCTGTACGACAAGGCTCAGAGCATCCCGCAGTGCATCCTTGGGGCGAGCGGGATCACCGTCGAGCAGCTAAAAGCGCTGCAAAAGGATCTGCTGGGGTTGCGCGGGAATCTGCACGACAGCCTTTGACACGCTTCTTTGCTCTACCCAGGCCAGCCTTGTTGCTGGCCTTTTTGTTTTCGGGAAATCGTTCTATCCCCCTTGGGCTGCAACGCTGCCCCGTAGCGGCATGGCCTGCCAGTAGAGCCCGTGAGATCGCTTCTGCCGACGAGCGAACTGCCACAGCGGATCGTCTGTCAGAAAAAAGGCCTGGACTGCGCAAGTTTTTTATCGATTCAAATCAATAGGTTGAAGCAAACGGGTCGCTTGAATGGTGGAGGTTCAAGAAAATTGCTGAAATTTATATTGCGCGCTAAACATTAGCGCAGTACATTTCATTTCACTTACTTAGCGCGCAAACATTTAGCGCTAAGAAAAACAGCCTTTCAACCAACCCATCAAGTGAGGAAATATCATGCAAGCTCTCTACACAGCAGTCGCAACCGCAACCGGTGGCCGTGATGGTCGTGCTGTTTCTAGCGACAAGATTCTCGACGTGAAACTGGCCACCCCGAAAGAACTGGGCGGCGCCGGTGGTGAAGCGACCAACCCTGAGCAACTGTTCGCAGCCGGCTACTCGGCCTGCTTCATCGGCGCGCTGAAATTCGTCGCCGGTCAGAGCAAGCGCAGCATCCCTGCCAACGCGTCGATCACTGCCCATGTCGGCATCGGCCAGATCCCTGGCGGTTTCGGTCTGGACATCGACCTGAACATCAACTTGCCGGGCCTGGATCAAGCCGACGCCCAAGCGCTGGTCGACGCGGCTCATCAGGTCTGCCCTTACTCCAACGCCACCCGCGGCAACGTTGACGTACGTTTGCACGTAACCGTCTAAACTCAATGCCGCTGAGGCCAAGGAGAAGAACATGAACACTTTCGGCAAAATTCTGGCGGGCTCGCTCCTCGCTTTGTCCATCAGCAACGCTTTCGCCGCGACAGACACGGGCGTTGAGCACAACACTCAAGCATTTCTGGATGCCCTGAACTCGGGCACTGGCAAACCCATCGAGCAGCTCTCGCCCAAAGATGCTCGGGCTGTGCTGACCGGGGCTCAGGCGGGGGTCAAGTTGACCCTGCCAAAAGCCGATGTCAGCCAGAAGACCATTTCGGTCGACGGCCAGAGCATCAGCCTGACCATCGTGCGTCCGGCTGACGTGAAAGGCACCTTGCCCGTGTTCATGTACTTCCATGGTGGCGGCTGGGTGCTGGGCGATTACCCGACCCACGAGCGTCTGGTGCGCGATCTGGTAGAGGGGTCCGGTGCAGTGGCGGTGTTCGTCAACTACACCTCTTCACCTGAAGCGCACTATCCGACGGCGATCAATCAGGCCTATGCGGCGACCAAATGGGTGGCCGAGCACGGCAAGGAAATCAACGTCGATGGCAAGCGCCTGGCGGTGGCGGGCAATAGCGTCGGCGGCAACATGGCGGCGGTGGTCAGCCTGATGGCCAAAGACAAAGGCACCCCGGCGATTCGCTACCAGGTGCTGCTGTGGCCGGTGACCGATGCCAACTTCGATACCGGCTCCTATGACCAGTTCGCCGAGGGTCACTTCCTCACTCGCAACATGATGAAGTGGTTCTGGGACAACTACACCACCGATCCGAAGCAACGCGCGGAGATCTACGCCTCGCCGCTGCGTGCGACGACCGATCAGCTGAAGGGCCTGCCACCTGCGTTGGTGCAGACCGCCGGTGCCGACGTGCTGCGCGACGAAGGTGAAGCCTACGCTCGCAAGCTGGATCAGGCAGGTGTGCCAGTGACCGCGGTTCGCTACAACGGCATGATTCACGACTACGGGCTGCTGAATGTGGTCAGCCAGGTGCCGGAAGTGCGGTCGGCGATGTTGCAGGCTTCGCAAGAGCTGAAGGTTCATTTGAAGTAAGCGTAAATCGAAACCGGTTCGATCATCATCGACCAGGATGTGTAGGAGCCCGCTTGCAGGCAAACGCGGTAGGCCAGTCGATATTTTCACAGCTGAGCCGACGCGTTCGCCAGCGAGCCGGCTCCTACAAACGCGGCGCCAATCCACCGCCCACAAAAAAGCCCGACTCAATGGTCGGGCTTTTTCGTATCCGGCGTTACACAAGCAGTGCTTATTTAGCACGACCTTTGTAGGAACCGCCTTCACGGGTATCGATCTCGATCTTGTCACCGATTTCGATAAAGTCAGCCACTTGCAACTCAGTACCGTTGCTCAGTTTGGCAGGCTTCATGACTTTGCCCGAAGTGTCGCCACGAGCAGAACCTTCGGTGTAGTCGACTACACGTACGATGGTGGTCGGCAGTTCAACGGAAACCAGACGCTCTTCGAAGAAGATAGCTTCGCAGACGTCGGTCATGCCTTCTTCAACGAAAGGCAGAACGGCTTCGATGTCTTCGGCGTTCAGTTCGTACATGGTGTAGTCGGTGGTGTCCATGAACGTGTAGGAGTCACCGCTGATGAAAGACAGGGTGGCTTCTTTACGGTCCAGGATCACGTCGTCCAGCTTGTCGTCGGCGCTGTAGACGGTTTCAGTCTTGTAGCCGGTCAGCAGGTTTTTCAGCTTGGTCTTCATGATCGCGCTGTTACGGCCCGACTTGGTGAATTCAGCTTTCTGAACCAGCCAAGGATCGTTGTCGATACGGATCACGGTGCCGGGTTTAAGCTCTTTACCAGTTTTCATTACGAGTATCCGAATTTGGATTGAAGTTCTATCTAAGCCCTGTACGAAAAGCCACTTTTCGTACAGGGCTTAATACAAGGCCGCGTATCATATCCAATTCCGGTGAAACTGTACCAGCGCAGTCGTCAGATCGTCCTGCAAGGCCCGTTCCAGACACCAGCACTCGGCATGACTGGCCAGCTCGTCGCGGTGTTTTTCCAGCGCGCTCCAGCTTTGAGACATGTCCTGTCCGGCATTCCAGTTGTGCCAGACCTCGGTCAGCGCACGCCCCGCATCCTCGGACAACCCCGCCAGATACAACTCCAGAAAGGCATCGAGCTTGGCCCAATGAGCATCGTCGTCCTGCTCATAGATGTGCCAGATCAGCGGTCGGCCGGCCCATTGCGCGCGCACGAACGAGTCTTCGCCACGTACCACGTTGAAGGTGCAGCACCACAGCAGCAGGTCGTAGTCTTCCTGGCGCACGAAAGGCAGCACCTGGATCGTCAGCCTGCCGCGTGTATGCACCGCCCCCGCTTGCAGGCCCTCAACACCTAGCCAGCGCTCCACATCGCCGATGATGCGTCCTTCCGGCACCAACAGATGAGTGGGGCGTGCCTCCTGAGCCAGGTAATCCAGCCACGAACCCAATCCGGCGTGTTCGTAGGCGAACAATGAAATCAGGCGCGCGTCAGGCTTCGGATAAATCCCCAGCCCCGCAAGAAAGGCTTGTCGCGTCTCGGGGTTGTGCTCAAAGGCGTGGCGGCGCTCGATGAGCCCCGCTTCGCGCAGCAGACCGCCGGTCGAGGTTCTGAACCCCGGAAAGAAGAAGAACTTTTGAATGCCGCTCGATTGCAGCGAAGGCAGGCCGTGGCAACCCGTGACCCATTCCTCGGCGCTGAGGTACTCCAAATTCAGCCACAACGGGCGCGGGTTGCGCGCTTTTATGGCCTCTATATACGCCGCCGGCAGGTGGCAGGCGAACGCCTCGATCACCACATCGGCGGGTTCAGCGGGCTGCCAGTCCTTAGGCCAGAAACACACTTGAACGCCGTCATGCCACTGCTGACCGGCCTGCGCGTCGGCGCCGGGGCACAGGCGCACGAATGCGGCCAGATCATCGATCCACAGGCGCACGTTCATGTCATGCTCGGCGACCAGCTGTCGGGCCAGACGAAAGGTCACGCCCACATCGCCGAAGTTATCCACGACGGTACAGAAAATATCCCAAGAGGCTTTCATCCGGGCTCCCTGAGGATGTTCAAAAAAGCGGATTGTCCTTCATAACGCCGCACAATCACCAGCCCCGGTCGTGCGACAATCCGCGCCATCGACACTGTGCAAGTCAGGAGTCTGCCATGCCCGTCAATCATCGTGAGATGTCCGTCAACCTGCGTCCATTAACAATGGCAATGTCCATCGCCGCTGGCATCTGGCTTGGTTTTCTGGCCGTGGTGTTCACCGTCTGGCTGATCTATAAAGCGCTGCCTGCCGAGCAGGCTCAGGCTGTGAACAACGCAGCCGCGCAACTGACGACGCCGCCAGCAGCCAGGTCAAAGCCGGAAAGTGACAACCCGATGTTCGATCAGTATCGGCAAATCCTGCGCGACAGCGAGGCACGTCAGGCCGAAGAAGCCGAGCAGGCCGACCGGCAGCGCAGCTTCAACGGCCCCAAATGCCAGTTCTGGATGCAGCAGAACCAGACCGCGCCCAGCGAGAAAAGCCGCGCCGCGATCTATCAGTTCTGCGGCTGAATAGTTGGACGAGACCCACCGCCTACATGAAAACGCAATCGTGAACAAACAACAGGTCCTGCAACGAATCATCGAAAAACTCGACATCGATCTGGACGTCGCCATTCGCGCCGCGCAAACCGCGTACGAAACCGCGACCCACGAAGAAAACATCGCCGAGAACAAGTACGACACCCTGGGCCTGGAAGCCTCCTATCTGGCAGCCGGGCAGGCGCGTCGGGTAGAAGAAATTCGCCAATCACTGGCGCTGTATCGGCAGCTTGTCCTCAAGCCGTTCGATGATGCGCGCGGCATTCAATCAGGCGATCTGATCGTGCTCGAATCGGCCAGCGGCGTGGAGCAGCACCTGTTTCTCGGCCCGGACGCGGCGGGCCTGAAGATTCACGTCGATCATACCCTGATCACCGTCATTACTCCCCGCGCGCCGCTGGGGCAGAACCTGCTCGGCAAGTTCGAGGGCGA
Organism: Pseudomonas sp.; assembly: GCF_050739935.1. Lineage (GTDB taxonomy): Bacteria > Pseudomonadota > Gammaproteobacteria > Pseudomonadales > Pseudomonadaceae > Aquipseudomonas. The sequence continues at coordinate 24,866 of NZ_JBOICF010000071.1, forward strand.
TGAGCTGGAGATCAGCGTGAACGGCGGCCGACAATCTTTCGAGGTCTCGCGCGTACTGTGATCCGTTGATCATTTGCAGGGTTGAAGGCTCCGACTTTTTGTGGGTATGGTGCACAGTCGCACGACAAACGGTACGCCCGGAATATGGAGCCGGGCACACGGATTTAACCAAGGAGATATTTCATGACGAACGTCATTACCTTCCCTGACGCCCATGAACGTGATCGCCTCAAGTCCAGTGACCACAAAGGGTTGAGATACCTGAACAAGAAAGAGCGACAACTGATCGACTGCCTGCGTATGACCAGCCACGCGGGCCGTCAATATGTGTACGACTACGCCAATATCATGCACCGGTCCAAACCGCTGTACCCCGATCAAGAGGATTGACGCCTCAAGAATCGGGCTGACATTCCGAGGACACTCACTCCATAGCCACGGCTTGCCAGCGCCGGATTTCCCGCCAATTCGCATGGTAATCGCGAACCGGTGCCGGCGTGCTGGCGAATGCGGTGGATCAGTGATGCAGATGTTGATTGACCCACCGCCGTTCGCCAGCAAGCCGGCTCCTACAATTGAACGGTATTCCAGGCTAAGCCCCAAACAGTCTTCATTGCTCGCGCGCGTTCAGCGCAGGTTCAGTACAAAGCTCGCAAGCACGCGCTTATAGTGGGGCACTGTTTTTTGTCTGCGAGAACGCCCCATGCCTGTCGTCACGCCTGAAACCGCTGCTCCCGCCTCAGCCGCGCCCGCCAAGGCCGATCACCTGCGTTTCCATAAAGGTCACGCGCATCTGGGACCGACGTTTGGTAACGATGCCTTTGCCCTGAAGGCCGAAGCGTTCGCCCGTTTCTTCGGCACGCCGACCTTCCTCGGTGCGCAAACCCTGATCGTGCTGCTGTGGGTGGGCGCCAACCTCAGCGGCCTGGTCAAGTTCGACGTCTACCCTTTCATCCTGCTCAACCTGGCGTTCAGTCTGCAATCGGCCTACGCCGCGCCGCTGATCCTGCTGGCGCAGACCCGCCAGGCCGCACGGGACAAGGCCAGTTCGGACGCCGACGCGCAGCATCGCGAAGCGCTGGCGGTAGCCAATGAAGAACGCATGGCACGCGCCGCGCAGAACACCGCACAAATGCTCGAACTGCTGGAACAGAACACCCGCCTGACCGAAATGACCAAGGTGCTGACCGAACGCGTCGAAGCCCTGACTGCAGACATGCACAAGCATTTCGTGAAGAAGGACGGGCATGCCTGACCCCGCACAGACGTACTGCTGCATCCCTTGCAGATGACCGCTTTAGCCACTAAGTGGACATTTATGATATTGCGATCATCATAAAAGCACCGGATTATGCCCGTAATTTTCTCTCATCCGACAACCCGCCGGATGCCCCTCCCGGAGCGTACGTCCATGCAAAGCACCTCTCGCGAAGAAATTCTGGCCCTGTGGCAAGCCCAGGAAGCACAAGTGCGCGCTCGTCTGGGCAAGGCTGGCAGCATGAGCCTGCCCGACGTCGCCCAGCTCACGCCTGAGGAATTTTTCGATGGCATCGGTAATGGCGTGTACCCGCATCCGCCGATTGGTGAACTGATGGATTTCGTGCCGATTCAGTGGGCGCCCGGCAGTTTCATCTTTCAGGGCACGCCCGGCCCGCAACACTACAACCCTTTGGGCACTGTGCACGGGGGTTATGCGGCGACGCTTCTGGATTCGTGCATGGGTTGTTCGATCCACACCCAGTTGAAGAAGGGCCAGGGCTATACCACCCTCGATCTGCGCATCAGCTACATCCGCGCGCTGACCAACAAGACCGGCCCGATTCGCGCCGAAGGCACGGTGGTGCATCTGGGGCGGTCGACGGCGCTGGCCGAGGGCAAGATCTACGATGCCGACGGACGCCTGTTCGCGACCGGGACCACGACCTGCATGATTCTGGATATGAACCGGTAACAGACGAGGAAAATATGCTGAATGCCAAGCCATCTCGCGAATGAATTCGCTCCCACAAGGTTTCAGCGGCGCCAATGGATCCGGCGCCTGACGCTGATCTGTGGGAACGAATTCATTCGCGAAGAAGTCGCTACATTCGCCCTCGATCCAACTGAACGAACCCGCTTTGCAGGCGCTCTACCCTCATTCATGATTTCCGGTCAAAGGTCCCTTGCTCATCCCTCGGTTTTTCCAGCGGGATCGAACCGGGATACTGGGCCTCGAATTTTTCATCTTGCTATTGGAGTACTTCAATGACTGTTCCTGCATTTGGGTTGGGCACCTTCCGTTTGAAAGATCAGGTCGTCATCGACTCGGTGAGCAACGGCCTGGAGCTGGGCTACCGCGTGATCGACACCGCGCAGATCTACGGCAACGAAGCCGAAGTCGGCCAGGCCATTGTGCAAAGCGGCGTACCGCGCGATGAGCTGTTCATCACCACCAAGATCTGGACCGACAACTTCGCCGCCGACAAGCTGATCCCGAGCTTGAAGGAAAGCCTGGCGAAGCTGAAAACCGACCACGTCGACCTGACGTTGATTCACTGGCCATCGCCGGGCGGCAAGGTGCCGGTCGCGGAATTCATGGGGGCGCTGCTGGAAGCCAAGAAACAAGGGCTGACCCGCGAGATCGGCGTGTCGAACTTCACCATCGCGTTGATGAAGGAAGCCATCGCGGCAGTGGGCGCAGAAAACATCGCCACCAACCAGATCGAATTGCATCCCTATCTGCAGAATCGCATCGTCGCTGATTTCGCCAAACAGCACGGGATCAAGATCACCTCGTACATGACCCTGGCCGTGGGCGAAGTGTTGAAGGACCCGGTGATCGAGCAGATAGCCAAGCGTCACAATGCGACCCCGGCCCAGGTAACCTTGGCCTGGGCGATGCAACTGGGCTACTCGGTGATTCCGTCTTCGACCAAGCGCGCGAATCTGGAAAGCAACCTCAAGGCTGTCGACCTCAAGCTCAGTGACGATGACATGGCGCAGATCGCCGCGCTCGATCGCGGTCATCGCCTGACCAGCCCGGCGAGCCTCGCGCCGCAGTGGGATTGATAAACGCAAGAACGTAACCCCGTTCCTGTAGCAGTCCGGCTTGCCGGCGGCAGCGATCTGAAGAACGCCATCGCCGGCAAGCCACGCGGCTACGCGGTTCGTTGTTTCAAAGAACCACGCAGACCGCACCTGGGCTTAAAACAACGCCCCGTAACGATGCACCCGAACCATAAACAGGCACAGCAGTAACATCCCCCCAAAATTGGTTCGCGTATTGCCTGAACCAATCCGCTCTGCTCCCGCGAACCAACCTTGCGAACCATTGGCGATTGGCCCGAGCCATCCCGACCGACCGCCTCTCCTCTCGAAAATCACAGCTCTCAGCACTGAACCAATTTTGATTGGCATCGCTATTGCACTCACCTTGCATCGCCCTCGTAGCCCAGCGCTGCGAGCCGCCTGCTGTTTTTCATCCTGTCATGAGAGACCACGATGGAAAGGTTCGAGACCGATGCGCCCCACGACAACTCGTCAAAAATGGCCCTGGATGCCTTGCGCCAGATGGTCGCGCAACATGCCGCATTTCCCCAGCGGGCATTGCCTACCGAACGTGAACTGGCGGTGGATTTCGGTGTGAGTCGCCGGGCAGTACGCCGTGCGCTTTCGGTCCTCGAAGCGGAAGGGCAGATCTGGCGCCGCCAAGGCAAAGGCACCTTCGTCGGCCCTACCCCGCCCAGCGCATCGATGAGTTTTGCCAAGCTGTCGAGCCGAACCAATTTCAACGAAGTCATGGAAGCGCGACTGTATCTGGAGCCAGCGCTCGCGTCCTTGGCCGCGGTACGCGCCAACGGCGAGCAGATGGCGATCCTGCGTCGCCTGACCGAACGCACGACACGCCAGCAGCACGCGAGCGAAATGGACGCCGAGGGCATTGAGCTATGGGACAGCGCGCTGCACCGTGGCATCGCGGAAGCTGCGGGCAACCGGCTAATGCTGGACATCTTCGAGATGCTCGATGCCATTCGCCTCGACCCCGCCTGGCGCGATCTGCGTCAGCGCGCCCGCAACGCCGATCGTCTGGACACCTATAGCCACGATCACGACGACATCGTCAGCGCCATCGAAACCCGTGACCCGGTCAAGGCCGCCACTGCCATGCGCGGCCATTTGCGCGCCTTGCAGCAGGCCCTGGACCACGTCATTCAACAAGACCTTGAGGCCAGCTTATGAGCGATACCCCTCGCAATCAGCACCACGCAGTATTGAGCGTGAGCGACCTGACCGTGCGCTTCAAGGATGCCCCGGCCAACGTCGTCGACGCTGTTTCCTTTTCGATCCAGCCCGGTAAAACCCTGGCCATCGTCGGTGAATCCGGCTGCGGCAAAAGCGTGACCTCCATGGCCCTGATGGGCCTGTTGCCGGAAACAGCCAAAGTCGACGCCAGCGCTTCAAGTCTGCTGGAAGAGCCGCTGCTGGGAATGTCCGATGAGCGTCTGCTCGATGTTCGTGGCAACCGCATGGCGATGATCTTTCAGGAACCGATGACCTCGCTCAACCCGGTGTTCACCATCGGCGAGCAGATCGCCGAAAGCGTGATTCGACATCAGGGGCTGTCTGCCAGCGCGGCGAAAAAGCGTGCGCTGGAGATGCTGGAAAAAGTCCGCGTGCCTGATGCCCTGCAGCGCCTGGACGCCTATCCCCATGAGCTCTCCGGCGGGATGCGCCAGCGCGCGATGATCGCCATGGCGTTGGCCAACGATCCGGCGCTGATCATTGCCGATGAACCCACCACGGCGCTGGACGTGACCATTCAGGCGCAGATTCTGTCGCTGGTGGCCAGCCTTCAGGCCGAGACCGGCACCTCGATGATTCTTATCACTCATGATCTGGGCGTGGTCGCGGAAGTCGCCGACGAGGTGATGGTGATGTACGCCGGACGGGTGGTCGAAAGCGGTTCGGTGAAGACGTTGTTCGACGATCCGCAACATCCCTACACCATCGGCCTGATGGGTTCGATGCCATCGGTAGGCCCTCGGGAAGGCCGCTTGGCGACGATCAATGGTCGGGTTCCGACTCCCGCGGAAATGCCCACCGGCTGCCGCTTCGCCAGTCGCTGCCCGTTCGTGATCGATGCCTGTCGTCAGGATCGTCCGCCACTGCTGGAAATCTCCGACGGTCACTTCGCGGCCTGTATTCGCGCACCACTGGAACAGCATCTGGGAGTCAGCGCATGAACACGCCCGACCACATGATCGCCCCTCTCGATGCCATCGAAAGACCGATCCTGGAAAGTATCGCCGTCAGCAAACACTTCCACAGCGAGACCGGACTGTTTCAGCGCAAGAAGCCACCGGTGCAGGCCGTCAACGAAGTCTCGCTGGCCGTGCGTCGCGGCGAGACGCTGGCGTTGGTGGGTGAGTCAGGGTCTGGCAAATCGACCCTTGGCCGGGTGCTGTTGAACCTGCTCAAACCTACCGCGGGGGATGTGATTTACGAAGGTCGCAACCTGGGTAATCTGCCCGCTGAAAAGTTGCGTCAGGTGCGGCGCGATCTACAGATCATCTTCCAGGACCCCTTCGCTTCTCTGAACCCGCGCATGAGCGTGGAATCGATTATCGGCGAGCCGATCTGGCTGCACCGCGACGACTCCCGCAGCGCGCGGCAGGAGAAAGTCGCCGAGCTTCTGCGCACAGTGGGGCTGGCCCCTGAGCACGGCAGTCGTTTCCCTCACGAATTTTCCGGCGGTCAGCGCCAACGCATCGGCATCGCCCGCGCCCTGGCCTCCGAGCCACGGCTGATTCTCGGCGACGAGCCGGTATCGGCGTTGGACGTGTCAGTGCAGGCGCAGGTGGTCAATCTGCTGGAAGACCTCAAGCATCAGTTCGGTCTGACCTTGCTGATCGTTGCCCATGGCCTGGCGGTGATCCGTCACATGAGCGATCGGGTAGCAGTGATGTACCTCGGAGAAATCGTCGAACTGGCGCCGGTCAACGCGCTGTTCGAAACCCCGTCTCACCCCTATACCCAGGCGCTGATGGCTGCGGTTCCGGTCAGCCACCCAGACCTGCGCCGCCCGCGCCCGCTGCTCGGCGGCGATATGCCGAGTCCGAGCAAACCGCCGTCGGGCTGCCGTTTTCATACCCGTTGCCCCCACGCCAAAGCACTGTGCCGCGAGCTGAAACCGACGTTTGAGACGGTCGAGCCAGGGCGTCAGGTCGCTTGCCATTACTGGCGCGAAATCGCCAATGCCGGCGCCGGTTCGCTGATCGTGCCGACGCCCAGCGCGGCCTACAGCCAGCGTCTGAATCTGTTCAAAAGCCATCAAGCCCTTTCTCTGGAGAGTCAGCCATGAAGTTCGCCCCTCTGATGACAACCGCGTTGTTGCTGCTCGCCGCGAACTCGGCTTTTGCCGAAACCACGCTGCGCATCGGCATCCAGGACGACCCTGACGTGCTCGACCCGCACCGCTCGCGCACCTACTCGGGCCGTCTGGTGTACACCGCGCTGTGCGACAAGCTGGTGGACGTCAGCCCAGACCTGGCCTATGTGCCGCAACTGGCTACCGCCTGGAACTGGAGCGAGGACGGCAAAACCCTGACCATGACCCTGCGCGAGGGCGTGACCTTCCATGATGGCGAAGCTTTCGACGCCGCAGCCGTGAAGTTCAATCTGGACCGCGCCCGTACGCTGCCGGACTCGCTGCGCAAAAGTGAGCTGACGTCGGTGGAAAGTGTTGAGGTGATCGACGCGAAAACCGTGGTGATCAAGGTCAAGCAGCCGGACGCCACGCTGATTTCGCAGCTGTCGGATCGCGCCGGGATGATGCTCGCGCCCAAGGCCTCGGCCGCCGACGTCGGCGCCAAACCGGTGTGCTCCGGTCCATATAAATTCGTTCAGCGCGTGCAGCAGGATCGCATCGTGCTGGAGCGTTTCGACAATTACTGGAACAAGCAGGCGTATCACTTCGACAAGGTAATTTTCCTGCCGATTCCCGACACCTCGGTGCGCCTGGCCAACTTGCGCTCGGGTGATCTGGACATCATCGAACGCGTGGCACCGACCGACGTTAAGACCGCCAAGGCTGACAGTCATGTGCAGGTATTCAGCACGCCGGGCTTGGGCTACATGCAACTGATGTACAACACCAGCAATGGCGAGAAGGCCAACAACCCGGTAGGCAAGGACAAACGCGTGCGCAAGGCCTTCGAACTGGCCATCGACCGCGATGCGATCAATCAGGTGGTGTTCGAGGGGCTGTATGCACCGAGCGCCCAGCCCTTCCCGAAAAACAGCCCGTATTACGACAAGGACCTGCCAATCCCGGCCCGCGACGTTGAAGCGAGCAAGAAATTGCTGGCCGAAGCCGGTGTGAAAACCCCGATCAATGTTGAACTGAAGGTCGCCAACAACCCGATCGCGCAACAGGTCGGTCAGATCATTCAGGCCATGACCGAGGAAGCGGGCTTCAAGGTCAATCTTGTCGCGACCGAATACGCCACGCTGCTCAGCGAGCAACAGGCCGGCAACTTCCAGATCGGCATGAGCGCCTGGTCCGGGCGACCGGATCCGGATGGCGACATTCATCAGTTCGTGACCTGCAAGGGCGGCCAGAACGACGGCCACTTCTGCGACCCGAAACTCGACGAACTGCTGAACAAGGCCCGCACCGTGAATGATCAGGCACAGCGTCAGGCCTTGTACTTCGAGGCCCTGCGCCTGCTGGCCGAGGACGTGCCGACCAGCTATCTGTATTTCGATCCCCGGATCATCGCGATGCGCAGCAACCTCACCGGTTTCGTGCCCAATCCCGATGGCCTGATTCGTCTGAACAACGTTGCCTTCAAATGATTACCGGCCCTGTGGATTACCATTTCGGCCGTGAGGAATCGCCATGCTGACTTTCATTCTGCGTCGCTTGCTCAGTGCGATCCCGACGCTGATTCTGGTCTCGCTGTTCGTCTTCACCCTGCAGAAACTGCTGCCGGGTGATCCGGTGCAAGCCATGGCCGGCGAGGAACGCGACCCTGCGGTGATGGAATACCTGCGCGAGAAGTACCGGCTTAACGATCCGGTGCCGTCGCAGTACGTCCATTGGGTCGGCAATGTGCTGCAAGGCGATTTCGGCACCTCGCTGCGCACCGAGCAGCCAGTGACCACGCTGCTGGCCTCCAAGTTGCCGGTGACCATTGAGCTGGCGGTGCTGGCGTTGATCATCGCCTTGCTGATCGGCATCCCCACCGGAGTGATTTCGGCGGTGCGCAAGGGCACGGCGACCGATTACGCGGCCAACGTGTTCGCGCTGTCGGGCATCTCGATTCCGCACTTCTGGCTGGGAATTCTGCTGATCATGATCTTCGCCGTGAAGCTGCAGTGGCTGCCCGCTTCCGGTTTCGTGCCGCTGGGCGAAGATGTCGGGCAGAACCTCAAGACCCTGATTCTCCCGGCCTTCGTGCTCGGCGCGGGACTGTCCGGCGTGTTGATGCGTCACACCCGCAGCGCCATGCTCGAAGTGCTGCGTGCCGATTACGTGCGCACTGCGCGGGCCAAGGGGCTGTATCCGCGTACCGTGATTCTCAAACACGCGTTGCGTAACGCGCTGATGCCGATCGTCACCCTGACCACTCTGCTGTTCGGCGAGTTGCTCGGCGGCGCCGTTCTTACCGAGCAGGTGTTCAGCATTCCCGGCTTCGGCAAGATGATCGTCGACGCCGTGTTCAACCGTGATTACGCCGTGGTGCAAGGGGTGGTGCTGTGCGTGGCCATCGGTTTCCTGTTGTTGAACCTGCTGGCCGACGTGCTTTATCGCCTGATCAACCCACGCCTGAGGACTGCCTGATGACCTCGATTGCCGTGAATCCTGCATTGCCTCTTAAAGAGCCGTTAACGCCGCGCACGCGCTCGCCATTCGTGAAGAAATTCCTCGCCAACAAGGGCGCGGTGGTCGGCGCGGTAGTGCTGATCGTGTTCATTCTCGCGGCGCTGCTGGCACCGTGGATCGCCCCCTATGACCCGCTGAAAGCCAACTTCCTGGCGGTGCGCAAGGCGCCGTCGCTGATGTACTGGCTGGGCACCGACGAACTGGGTCGCGACTTGTTTTCGCGCCTGCTATGGGGCGCTCGCAGTTCGCTGCTGGCCGGTGGCGTTTCGGTCGCTATCGCCATGATTATCGGCGTGCCGCTGGGCCTGTTGGCCGGTTATTTCGGTGGCAAGCTGGATGCGGTGATCTCGCGGATCATGGAGGCGCTGCTGTCGTGCCCGTTTCTGGTACTGGCCATCGCGCTCGGGGCGTTTCTCGGGCCGAGTCTGACTAACGCGATGATCGCCATCGGCTTATCGGCGATGCCGATTTTCTCGCGCCTGACTCGTGGCCAGGTCCTTGCCATTCGTCACGAAGATTATCTGGAAGGCGCCCGCGCCATCGGCCTCCCGGACCGCTGGATCATTCTGCGTTACGTGCTGCCCAACGTGTTGTCGCCGCTGGTGGTGCAAGCGACGCTGACCATTGCCTCGGCGATTCTGGCCGAAGCCAGTCTGTCGTTTCTCGGCCTGGGTCAGCAGCCGCCCTCGCCGTCCTGGGGCTCGATGCTCAATACCGCGAAAAACTTCATGGAGCAGGCGCCCTGGATGTCCGTCGCGCCAGGCGTTGCGATCTACATCACCGTTTTGTGCTTCAACCTGCTGGGCGATGGCTTGCGCGATGCCCTCGATCCAAAAAGCTGACCCCGAAAACTGACTGAAGAAGCCGATTTTTTCTTCTGTTTTAAAAGCTGATCAACTGCCGAAGAGATAACGTCATGTTCGATGATCTGGATTACAGCCAACCTTACACGTCCGCCCGCTCGCCGGTGATGGGTAATAACATGGTCGCCTGCTCGCAACCGCTGGCTGCACAGGCGGGGCTCGACATGCTGCGCCGCGGCGGCAACGCGGTGGATGCCGCGATTGCTGCTGCCATGGTGCTGACCGTGGTCGAGCCTACAGGCTGTGGCATCGGCAGCGATGCCTTCGCCATCGTCTGGGACGGCAAGCAACTGCAGGGGCTGAATGCATCCGGGCGCTCGCCGCAAGGCTGGACACCGGAGTACTTCGCCGGACAGCAAGAAATGCCTCAGCGCGGCTGGGGTGCAGTGACCGTTCCCGGCGCCGTGTCGGCCTGGGTCGCATTGTCGGAGCGTTACGGCAAACTGCCCTTCGCCACCCTCGCCGGCCCTGCCATTGGCTACGCCCGTGACGGTTATCAGGTGACGCCGATCATTGCCGAGCTGTGGCGTCGCGGCGCAGCCCTGCTCAAGGATCAGCCGGGTTTTGCCGAGTGCTTCCTGCAAGGCGGCAAGGCACCGCAAGCCGGCCAGAGAATCAAGCTCACCGACCACGCCAAAACCCTGGAGCTGATCGCCGAAACCAAGGGCGAATCCTTCTATCGCGGCGAACTGGCGAAGCAGATCATCGCCCATGCCAACGCCAATGGCAGCGTCATGAGCCTGGATGACCTGGCGAGTCATAGTGTCGACTGGATCGACACATTATCCGTGCCTTACGCCGGTGCGGTGGTCCACGAACTGCCACCCAATGGCCAGGGCATCGCCACACTGGCCGGGCTGACCATGCTCGAAGCGCTGGGCGTGGGCGAACATCCGGTGGACAGCGTCGAGACCGTACATCCGGTATTGGAAGCGATGAAACTGGCACTGGCCGACCTGAATCAACACGTCGCCGACAACGACCACATGCGCGTGGCCTCCGAGCATATGTTGGACCCGGCGTACCTGAAAGAGCGTGCCGCGCTGGTTACCGAACAGGCCGCCGATCCGCTGCACGGCGCGCCCAAGGCAGGTGGCACGGTATACCTGTCAGCAGCCGACGAGAACGGCATGATGGTCTCGTTCATTCAATCCAACTACATGGGCTTCGGTTCCGGCGTGGTGGTGCCTGGCACTGGCATCAGCCTGCAAAACCGCGGCGCAGGGTTCAGCCTCGATCCCGAACACGTCAACACCGTCGCGCCGGGCAAGCGCCCTTTCCACACGATCATCCCGGGCTTCGTGATGAACGCCGACGGCACGCCCCTGATGTCCTTCGGCCTGATGGGCGGCCCAATGCAGGCCCAGGGTCACCTGCAAATGATGATGCGCATCCTGCGCTACAAACAGAACCCTCAGGCCGCCGCCGACGCTCCGCGCTGGCGTTTGGAAGCGGGTCTGAAAGTCGCCGTGGAGCGCTCGTTCGACCGCCTGGTGATCGAAGAACTGCGCGCCAAGGGACATGAGGTGGAAATCGAAGACCCGAGCGGCGTGTTCGCGTTCGGGGGCGCGCAGATTATCCAGCGCACCGCTCATGGTTATGTCGGTGGAACCGATCCGCGCAAGGATGGGTTAGTGGCGGCGTATTAACCGTTTCGTCACGGCATAACCTGTGGGATCGCTAACGCGTGGCCGTCCCACAGGTTTTGCGGTATCTGTGATTTAACGGAGGACGGCAAACCTGTGGGAGCGAATTTATTCGCGAATAGATATGTCAGGTAATGAAGACGTATCGACCGCACCGGGCATTCGTTGGGATGCCCCCGAATGAAAGAGCGCGCAGTCAGGCCGTCCTCACCCGAATCCCACCGCACAAATCCCCAATGCACTCAACACGATTACCGTGCCTCCCAGCACCACCACTTCACGCAGGGGCGCCGGAATGCGTTCTTGCTTCAAGCCTTTTGCACTCTTGCGATAACGCGCGTTGAGGCCGATCTGGATCAGGATCCCGGCCATCAGCGAAAAAATGATCGGCAACAGCGCGATCAGACCGAAATGCGGAATCCAGCGCAGGAAGATGGTGCACACCACCAGTAGGGTCATCAAGGTGCGACGCCAGGCCAGCAGCGTGCGCTCGGGTTGCAGCCCCGGATCGTCATGCCCCAAGGCGCGCGGCACGCGATGGCTCATGCTGCGCCATATATAAGGAAGACCACCAGCCCCGCCGCCACCAGCGCCCCGCCCAGCGACAGTATCGGCACCAGCACAGGCAGGGGCAGCGGCTTGCGCAGACGCATCGCGCGCTCGACCTTCAGCCAGCGGATGCAGGCACTGGCGCTGACCAGCATCGCCAATATCAGCAGCGATAACGCCACCGCGCGCCGCAGGCCTGGGCTGAACACATCGCCGGTGAAGGCTTCGACTGCGATGCCGCCGGCGAGAAATGCCAGCGCCGTGCGAATCCATGCCAGGAAGGTACGCTCGTTCGCCAGGGTGAATCGCGGGTCAGGTTCGCATCCGCCGCCCAGCAAGGACGTGGACAGCCGATCGCGATCGGAAGGAGCAGTGACTGGGGGGATGACTTTGCCGGGATCCGGGGAATTCATGTCGCACCGTGGTCGGGTAGATGAGCGTGATCATACCGGTCATGCCTCGCAAAGGCCCGTGTCGGCAGCGACATTGGTGTGTCTTTGGACGTAGTCTGCTCTCATCTGTAGCAGCACGGCTCGCCGGCGGTTTCCATCTTCAAGACGCCAATGCCGGCAAGCCGTGCTGTTTATATGTTGTCTCGCTACCCCTGCGTACCTGTAGAAGCCGGCTTGTAGGGGCGAACCGGCTGTGTCAGGCACTTTGATTTGACTGATATACCGCGTTCGTCAGTTCAAGCCGGCTCCTACAGCGTCAGGCGGCGCTTGGAAGCGCCCCCACCCGGCAAACCGGACTTCAGGCGTTCAGCGGCTATTGGCGAGATCCAGCCAAACCGCCCCATTCGGATACTGATACCGCTCCAGCGTTTCGGCGGTCATTTCAATGCTGTAGCCCGGCCGTTTAGGCGGCATGTAGCGTCCGCGGCGAATCACCACCGGGTCGAGGAAGTGCTCGTGCAGATGATCGACGTATTCCAGCACGCGGTTTTCCAGCGAGCCGGACACCGCGATGTAGTCGAACAGCGAGATATTCTGCACGTATTCGCACAGCCCCACGCCCCCGCCATGCGGGCAGACCGGCACATTGAACTTGGCCGCCATCAGCAGCACGATCAGCACCTCGTTCAGACCGCCCAGCCGCGCCGCGTCTACCTGGCAAAAATCCAGGGAACCGGCCTGGAACATCTGCTTGAACATCACCCGGTTGTGGCAATGCTCGCCCGTCGCCACACCGATCGGCGCGACGCGCTGGCGTATGGTGGCATGGCCGAGAATGTCATCCGGGTTGGTCGGCTCTTCGATCCACCAGGGCTCGAACGCAGCGAGCCTACGCATGTTGCTGATCGATTCTTCGACGCTCCACACCTGATTGGCGTCCATCATCAGCGTGCGCTCCCAACCCAGTTCATCGCGCAGGATCGCAGCGCGGCGCAGGTCTTCTTCGATGTCCGAACCGATCTTCTGCTTGATATGGGTCCAGCCGTCGGCGATGGCTTCACGGGCCAGACGGCGCATTTTTTCTTCCGAGTAACCCAGCCAGCCTGGCGCCGTGGTGTAACCGGGATACCCTTCGGCGAGCATGTGCGCTTCGCGCTCGGCCTTGCCCGGCACCTGGCGACGCAGCAGAGCGATGGCTTCTTCCGGGGTGATGGCGTCGGTGACATAACTGAAATCAAGGCATTTCACCAGTTGCTCAGGGGTCATGTCGGCCAGCAGCTTCCAGATAGGCTTACCCTCGACCTTGGCCCACAGGTCCCAGACAGCGTTGACCAACGCAGCCGTGGCCAGATGAATTACGCCCTTTTCCGGCCCGAGCCAGCGCAACTGACTGTCGCCAGCGGTGATGTCATGCCAGAAGGCACCCATGTCAGCGGTGATCGCTTCCAGGCTCAAACCCACCACGCGAGGCGCCAGCGAATGGATGGCGGCCACGCAGATCTCGTTACCACGTCCGATGGTGAACGTCAGGCCATGACCTTCGAGACCGTCAGGAGAATCGGTGTGCAGCACGACATAGGCTGCCGAGTAATCCGGCGCGCTGTTCATCGCATCGGAGCCGTCGAGGGACAACGAGGTGGGGAAGCGGATGTCGCGGATGGAGACGGAGGTGATGTTCAGGGTCATGAATATTCTCTTTTTGTTCTGATGAATCGGCTGGTCGTACCATCGCCATCGCGAATGAATTCGCTCCCACAGATTGACCGCGTACCCCTGTGGGAGCGAATTCATTCGCGATGCGGTGGTACAGAATGGATGCAACTGTAGGCCAACCGCCGATATAGGCATAATCGCCAGATCCTAACGATCGATATCAAATCCGATATGTCAGACCTTCCCGACAAATTCGCCACACTGAAAATCTCCAGCCGCCAGATCGCGTTGCTCAACGCTTTGGGCGAGCTGGGCAGTCTGCGCAGGGCTGCGGCGGCGATTCACACCAGTCAGCCGGCGGCGAGCCTGTTGTTGCAGCAACTGGAAGATCGTCTCGGCGTGCAGCTATTCGAGCGTCTACCTCGCGGCATGCAGGCGACGCTATTTGGCGAGGTGATGATTCGCTACGCGCAAGGCGCGCTGCACGAGTTCGAATACGCCGAAGCGCAGATCGCGGAGCTGGCGCGCGGGGCCACAGGAATGGTGCGCATCGGCACCGTAATGGGCCCGGTGCCGACCCTGCTCACCCGCGGGGTGCTGGCGTTCAAGGCACAGAATCCGAAGGTGCGGGTCGCCATTGAGGTCGGCACCAGCGACACTTTGCTTCCGGCGCTGATCAGAGGAGATTTCGACGTGGTGCTGGGCCGCCTGCCAGATCAGCTGGATGGCCAGGATCTGGACATTCAACTGTTCGAACAGGGCGAACGCATGCGCATCATCGCTCGCCCCCGCCATCCGCTAACGCAGAAGGCAACCCCTGCGCTGTCGGACCTGGCGCCGCTGACCTGGATTCTGCACCCGCTGGGCAGCCCGATGCGCCGTCAGGTGGAAAATGCCCTGAAGGCCGCGCAATTGATCCAGCCGCTGGACATCATCGAAACCAGCTCGATATTGGCGACCACGGCGATGCTGGAGTCTTCCGATATGATCGCCGTGGTGCCGAACGACGTCGCCGAGCATTACGCCCGCTATGGGATGGTCGCGGTGCTACCGATTGAGCTGCCCCTGGCCATGGCCAATCTGGGATTGTTGACGTCAAAGGCCAGGCCCGTATCGGCAGCAGTGAACGGGTTGCTGGCGTTTCTCAAGCAGCAGATCGGGGCATAATTCGATAACCGCCAGTTATCAATCAATTGAAACCTTTCATTGGGAAATTATCGGAACGCTTCATAGAGTGATCGACAAACGGGCGTTACGCATCGCCCCCGCACAAATAAGAATCTGGCCGCCTGTAACGGTAACGTTCCCCCTCGGGAGCCGTTGTGTCACGAATGCCGACACAGGTGGCAACCGTCCTGAGAGGCAGCATGGAACTCATTGCCAAGACCCCGGCGTTCGACAGTAGCGCGCTGGTTATCCGTCTTAACCCCCTCGACAACGTTCTGGTTGCGCGCCAGCCATTGAGCGAAGGTACGCGTCTGGAGGAGGAAGGCATCACCGTACTGCAGGACATTCCGTCCGGGCACAAGGTCGCGACAGTGCGCGTCGAGCAAGGCCAGCCGCTGCGCCGTTACGGGCAGATCATCGGCTTTGCTTCGCAACCGATCGAAGCCGGTCAGCATGTGCATGTGCAGAACGTTGAAATGTCGGATTTCTCCCGCGACTACGCCTTTGGTGTCGACGCTCACGAAACGCCAGCCACCGAAGCGTTCTTCCAGGGCATCGTGCGCGCCGATGGTCGGGTTGCCACGCGCAACTACATTGGCATTCTCACCTCGGTGAACTGCTCGGCCACTGTCGCGCGGGCGATTTCCGATCACTTCCGGCGCGATATCCACGCTGAAGCGCTGGCCGATTACCCCAACGTCGACGGCGTCGTCGCCTTGACCCACAGCTCAGGCTGCGCCATTGACTCCAAGGGCGAGGCCATCGACCTGTTGCGCCGCACGTTGGCTGGTTACGCGGTGCATCCGAACTTCGCGGCGGTACTGGTGGTGGGCCTGGGCTGCGAGACCAACCAGATACAGGACCTGCTCGACAGCCAGGGCCTGAAGGCCTCCGATCAATTGCGCGCGTTCACTATTCAAGGCACCGGCGGCACCTCGAAAACCATTGCCAGCGGCATCGAACAAGTCAAGTCGCTGCTGCCTCAGGCCAATCAGATCAAACGCGAATCCGTCAGCGCCCGGCACCTGATCGTCGGTCTGCAATGCGGCGGCTCCGATGGTTATTCAGGCATTACCGCAAACCCGGCGCTGGGCAATGCGGTGGATCGGCTGGTGGCTGCGGGCGGCACGGCGATTCTGTCGGAAACTCCGGAGATCTATGGCGCCGAACACCTGCTGACGCGGCGCGCAGTGAATCGTGCCGTGGGCGAAAAACTGGTGCAGCGCATCCACTGGTGGGAAGACTACTGCCGACGCATGAACGCCGAACTGAACAACAATCCGTCGGCGGGCAACAAGGCCGGCGGTCTGACAACGATTCTGGAAAAGTCCCTCGGTGCAGTCGCCAAGGCAGGGTCGACCAATCTGATGGGCGTGTACGAATACGCGGAAGCCGTCCGTGCGCAAGGTCTGGTGTTCATGGACACCCCCGGCTACGACCCGGTCTCCGCCACCGGCCAGGTCGCAGGCGGTGCCAACCTGATCGCTTTCACCACTGGCCGCGGCTCGGCGTATGGCTGCGCGCCCACGCCGTCGATCAAGCTGGCGACCAATAATCGCGTGTTCGAATTCCAGCAGGAAGACATGGACGTCAACTGCGGCGGCATCGCCGATGGCACCACTACCATCGAAGAACGCGGCGCATTCATCTTCCAGATGATGCTGGACATCGCCTCCGGGGCGCGCAGCAAGAGCGAGCAACACGGCTACGGGCAGAACGAGTTCGTGCCCTGGCAGATCGGCGCGATCACCTGATCGATCGAGCAATTGGTTTCAGGAAGCGGTATTTCAGAAGCGGTATTTTCAGGAGCGTTGTTTCAGGAGTAGTGCAGTATCAGAGCAATCCTGCCGAGCCGTGATCCGGATCGGCAGTCAGCAACCTTAACAACAATAAAAGGTGCCTATGAAAACCCTAAAGACCTACCAGACGATCACGGTCGTCTTTCTGATGCTGTTCGGTATCGTCAACTATCTGGACCGCAGTGCGCTGTCCATCGCCAACACCTCGATACAGAAAGACATGCTGATCAGCCCTTCCGAGATGGGCATTCTGCTGTCGGCGTTCTCCCTGGCGTACGCCTTTGCGCAGTTGCCGATGGGTATGATCATCGACAAGCTCGGCAGCAAGATCGCTCTGGGCGGGTCGCTGTTGATATGGTCGGCGGCGCAGACGGCTTCAGGGTTCATCAACAGTTTCAGCAGTTTTTTCGCGCTGCGGGTGTTGCTGGGGATTGGCGAGGCGCCGATGTTTCCTTCCGCAGCGAAAACCCTGAACGAGTGGTTCGAAGAGCATGAGCGCGGCACGCCCACCGGGATCGTCTGGTCGGCGACCTGTATCGGGCCGTGCCTGGCCCCGCCGATCCTGACGCTGTTCATGGTCAACTTCAGCTGGCGCGGCATGTTCATCATCACCGGCGTTTTGGGCATCGTCCTGGCGCTGTGTTGGCTGATGTTCTACAAAAGCCGCGCGCAGTACCTCAAGGAACTTGCGGCCAAGGGTGAGCAGCCGGTCAGGCAGCCCGTGGTCGCGGTGGGAGCAGCAGTTCCACAACGTGAGAGCTCTTTCTTTGCCGGATGGCTCGACCTGTTCAAGCATCGCAGCACCTGGGGAACCTTTCTGGGCTTCATGGGCGTGATCTACATGCTCTGGCTGCACCTGACCTGGTTGCCGGGCTACTTCCAGCGTGAGCATGGCCTTGACCCGTACTCGACCGCGTGGGTGGTGTCCTTCGCTTACGTGTTCGGCGCCATCGGCACCATCGCCGCGGGACGTATCTGCGACCGTCTGGTCAAGCGTGGTGTGGGTGTGCTGAACAGTCGCAAATACACGGTGATCGGCGGGCTGGTATTCGCCGCTGTGTTCACCCTGCCGCTGACGTTCGTGACCAGCCTTGGCGGCTGCATCGCCCTGCTCTGCCTGGCATTGTTCGGCATCAACCTGTCCAGCGCCACGGCCTGGATGGTGGTCAATACCGTGGTTGATACCAAACGCGTGGCGTCCCTGGGGTCGATCCAGAACTTCGGCGGGTACATTGCAGGCTCCGTTGCCCCGATCGTGACCGGCTTCAGCGTGCAGTATTCCGGCACCTTCGCCACTGCCTTCGCCGTCAGCGCCATCGTCGCTCTGCTCTCGGCCGTGGCGTACTTCGTGCTGCTCAAGGCGCCGATTCCGGTGCACACCGAGGCAGCGGACAAGAACTGGCAGCCACAGGAGGATGAGGTGCAGGGGCGGCGCGTTTAACGCGTAACCAAGTGCAGCTGACGCAGACATCCACCCTGTAGCAGCATGGCTTGCCGGCCGTAGCAATCTCAAGATTGCCTGCGCCGGCAAGCCGTGCTGCTAGAGACAACCGCGCGACTTTAAGGAGGGAACGTTCCCCGCCACTACCCGCCAACCTGTGCATGACCGCTGATACCTCACTCAACCAACGATTTTTCCCTTCAAAATCCCATACTTGTCCTACGCTCTCTGTCAGACGGTCGCTGTTGCGATACCGGTGTGCGACGAAGCATGGAGCGTTCGTCACATCGGTTGGTCTTAAATCGTAGACGTCAATGAGGGTAGGGTTTGAGACAACTAGAAGGGACGGACTTCAACGCCAGGAATCGGCGTATGAAGCGCATGCCTGTACTGTGGCTGGCGGGATTCTTTACGGTACTGGTGTGTTTTTCCATCACCAGCATCACCTTGTGGCAGTTGCGCCAGACACGCAACCATGAGCTGGACATTGCCGACACTACGGTGGCCAATCTTTCGCGCTCGATGGCGCAGCAGGCGGACGACGCATTCGATCAGGCCGCTATTCCGGTGGCGGGCATCGTCGAACGGCTTTCCTACGACGGCTTCGGTGCAGCCAGCAGCTCACGCATGCATGAGTATCTGCGCGCCACGGCTGCCAGCGTCGAGCAAATTCAGGGACTGTTCATCTATGACAAGGACGGCAACTGGGCGGCGACCTCGCTGAACCATATGCCTGCCAACGCCAATAATTCAGACCGCGAATATTTCCAGTTCCACAAAGCCATCGACAGCACGCTGCCGCACATCGGCCAGGCCATACGCAGTCGCACGACCGGCGACTGGATCATCCCGCTCTCGCGGCGTGTCAACGACTCCGCCGGGAATTTCGCAGGCGTCGTTCTGACCACCATCGAGCTTGGGTATTTCGACCGCTTCTTCGATCGCTTCGACATTGGTAAACGCGGAGTGCTTACCCTGGCGATGGCCGACGGTACCGTTCTGGCCCGCCGCCCGACGCTGGAAAACGTCCGGGGTGCTTCAATCGCCGATGGCGATTTGTTCCGCAATTACCTCAAAGAGCGATACGAAGGCACAGCGACAGTCCGATCCTTCCTCGATCAGGAAGTCCGCCTGTACGGCTACAAGCATCTGGATCGTTACCCGCTGGTGGTGCTGGCGGGTTTGTCTGAACAGGAGGTGCTCGATGAGTGGCGGCAATATGCCTGGCGCTCTTTGGCAATCATCATTTGCGTGGTGGCCGCCAATCTGTTGTTCGGAGTCCTGCTGTTCCAGCAAATCCGCTTCGGGTTGAACGCCGAATCGCAATTGCGCATCGCCAGCCATTCACTGGAAAAACTCGCGTTGCAGGACAGCCTGACCGGGCTTGCCAATCGCCGCCATTTCCAGGAAATCCTCGGGCTTGAATTCGCCGGCGGCCAGGCCAATCTGCACCCGCTGAGCCTGATCATGATCGATATCGACTTCTTCAAGAGCTACAACGACAACTATGGGCACGTAGCTGGCGACAAATGCATCGCCGCTGTGGCCGAGTGCATCCGCGGTAACCTCAATCGCACAGGCGATCTGGCGGTACGTTATGGCGGCGAAGAGATGGCCGTGTTCTTACCCTACAGCGAGGCGCAGGGTGCCTATGTATTGGCGGAAAAAATTCGCCTGGCCGTGCTCGCCCGCGCCATCGAACACAAGAGCAATCCCGACGGTATCGTCAGCATCAGTCTGGGCGTATACGGCTGTGCGGCCCATGAATGCCCGACCATGGAAGCATTCGTCGAACGCGCCGACGCCGCGCTATACACGGCCAAGCATCAGGGGCGCAATCGGACGGTGATGGGATGAAAAGCTGAACTGGCCGCGGCCTGGGAGATTGCAAACGCTTTTCCCCTGCGGGAATGAGCTTACTCATGAAAGTGCAGTTCAGGCCGCTGAAAATCTGGCGGCAGTAAGGCCCGTTCATGGGCAAGCTCGCTCAAAAGGTGTCTTGCGTCAGCCAATCAACCCAAGGCACTCAATCCGCCTGAGCCACCACGATCTGCGCCACCTTGCCGCGAAACAGCTCCAGCCGGTCCGTTGGAGCATCATGCTCGACCACCAGTGCGCCGACTTCCTCGCACGATGCGACCTGATAATGCGCGATGCTCGACAGCTTCTCGTTGATCACCGCCACCGCCACCTGCCCGCTGCGCGCGACAACCGCCCGCTTGAACTCGGCCACGTCCATGTCGAACGCGGTCACGCCCTTTATTGCATCCAGCGCGCAAGCCCCGAGAAAGCACAGGTCGAAATTGAAATGGGTCAGTTGCTGAATCGTTGTGAAACCGTAAGTGCTGCCCGCCACTGGACTGAGCCGCCCGCCAAGCAGAATCACTTCCACCTGCGGCAACTTCATGAGTTCTACCGCGAGCAATGGCGCATTGGTAGTGACCGTCAGCGCCATCTGCGAATCGATAGCGCGTGCGATGGCCAGATTGGTTGAACCACCATCGATAAACACATGCTGACCGGCACTGATCAGACCCGCTGCGGCAATGCCTAGCGAGCGCTTGCGGCTCGGTTCGTGCTCGATGCGCGCAGTGATCGGCCCATCTGACGCCAACGAAATCGCCCCGCCGTACACCCGCTTGCACAATCCCGCCGACGCCAGGCTCCCAAGGTCCCGACGAATCGAATGCTCAGAAACGTTGAACTCCGCTGCCAGATCCGCCGCGATTACCCGGCCATGCGCGGCCAGACGCTCGATAATCAGACGCTGACGCTCGCCGGGAAACGCTTCGGGACTGGCAGACATAAAGACCTCAAATCAAGCTTGATCGATCATAAACGAGCACGATCATGGGGGTGATGCGCAGTGATGTCAAACCGTGCCAGCCAGTCTCAGCGAACAGGCGTCGACGACTTGAATCACCTCCGAAATGGGCCAATATTCTTCTGAACCCATGCTGATTTCAGCACTCCATTTTTCTTTCGACCTTTACGGAGATATCCGACATGAAAATCGATTTGACCGGCAAGACTGCTCTGGTAACGGGTTCGACGTTGGGTATCGGTTACGCCATCGCCAAGGGGCTGGCTGAGGCGGGAGCCGAGGTGATCGTCAATGGGCGCAAACAGCAAGCGGTCGATGCGGCCGTCACTCGGCTGGAAAGTGAAGTGCCAGGTGCGCGGTTGCGGGGGGTTGCCACGGATGTGGGCACCGCCGAGGGTTGCGAAACCCTGATCAAGGCTGTGCCGCAGCTCGACATCCTGATCAACAACGTCGGCATCTATGGCCCGCAGGATTTCTTCGACACTCCGGACGAGGTCTGGCAGCGCTTCTTCGACGTTAACGTAATGTCCGGCGTGCGTCTGTCTCGTGCTTATGCTGATGACATGGTCAAGCGCGGCTGGGGTCGCATCGTGTTTATCTCGTCCGAGTCGGCGTTGAATATCCCGGCCGACATGATCCATTACGGGTTCACCAAGACCTCCAACCTGTCGATCTCCCGCGGTCTGGCCAAACGTCTGGCAGGCACAGGCGTCACCGTCAACGCCGTACTGCCTGGCCCTACCCTGTCCGAAGGCGTGGCCGAGATGTTGAAAGAGGAAGTGGAGAAAACCGGCAAATCGCTGGAAGAGTGCGCTGCAGATTTCGTCATGGAGCATCGCCCGAGTTCCATCATTCAGCGTGCGGCAACCATTGATGAAGTGGCGAACATGGTGGTGTATGTGTCGTCGAAACAGGCATCGGCCACCAGTGGCGCGGCGTTGCGGGTCGATGGTGGCGTTGTCGATACCATCGCCTGATACAGAATGGGCGGCGATCAGCCCTTGCGAGTTAGATCGCCGCCGGAGCCGTTACGGTAGCAGCGAGTACACCAGCGCTGAAATCGAGATCAGACCGATCACCACCACAAACACGTTCGACAATTTGCCCGCGTACTGACGCATGGCCGGCACCTTGCGCACGGCGTACATCGGCATCAGAAACAGCAATGCCGCGATGACCGGTCCACCCAGGGTTTCGATCATGCCGAGGATGCTCGGGTTGAGCGTCGCCACCAGCCAGCAGACCACTAACATGAAGCCTGCGGTCAGCCGATCCAGCGCGCGTGGCGACGGACGACGGCCGCTCTTGATTACCAGCCCCTTGAGGCCCTCGCTTGCGCCGATATAGTGACCCAGGAACGACTTGGTAATGGCCACGAACGCAATCAGCGGCGCTGCGAACGCGATGGTCGGATTGCTGAAATGGTTGGCGAGGTAGGACAGGATCGACAGGTTCTGCGCCTTCGCCTCCGCCAGTTGGTCGGGGGACAGGGTCAGCACGCAACTGAAGACGAAGAACAGCACCATGACCACCATCAGGCCGTGAGCGCGAGCCAGAATCTGCGAGCTGCGCTGTTCGGCGTGTTCACCGTACTGACGTTTCTGGTCGACCGCGAAGGCGGAAATGATCGGCGAGTGGTTGAACGAGAACACCATCACCGGAATCGCCAGCCACAGGGTATGCAGCAGAGCCGAAGGCGCGGGCACGCTGGTCGCCGTGGTCAGAATGCCGCCGGTCCAGTGCGGGATCAGGAATACCGCCAGAAACAACAGGGCGACGATGAACGGATACACCATCAGGCTCATGGCCTTGACGATGATCCGCTCGCCACAGCGCACCACGGCCAGCAGGCCGAGAATCAGCACGAACGCGAGTACCGCCCGTGGTGGCGGCTGAACATGCAGCTGATGTTCGAGGAAACTGCCGACGGTGTTGGTCAGCGCCACGCTGTAGATCAGCAGGATCGGGAACACAGCAAAGAAATATAGCAGGGTGATCAGTGCACCGGCTTTCTTGCCGAAATGCTGTTCGACCACCTCGGTGATGTCGGCGCCTTCACGACCGGACAGCACAAAGCGGGTCAGACCGCGGTGTGCGTAGAAGGTCATGGGAAACGCCAGCAGTGCCAGAATCAGCAAGGGCCAGAAACCACCGATGCCTGCATTTATCGGCAGGAACAGAGTGCCTGCGCCGATGGCGGTGCCAAACAACCCGAGCATCCAGGTGGTGTCGTGGCGGTGCCATTTAGTCATGCTCGTCGTCGCGCTCGCGCTCGCGGACGCGGACGCGGCGTCGATGCGTTGCTCGACGCTGTTGGCCTGATCATTCATCCGGTCGATTTCTCCGTTGCCGGTGATAGCTACAAGGTCAAAAGCGCGTCGAAAAGCTCGGCAGTCAGCGCCCCTGACCAGTTCTCTACAAGGAAAGGGGCGCGATTGTCCTGGATTAGGCAGCAGAATCAAAGGGTTGTCGGAGGGATGGTCGTTGTTTCAGAGTTTTCTGACGAATGAGCGCGACAAGATTACGCAGTCGCAGGCGTTTGCTTTTACAGGGTTGCGTTCACAGGAGCCGTAGCCGCACGGCTCGCCAGCGGTGACGTCCATGACATCGCTACCGCCGGCAAGCTGCGCTGCCAAGGGGACTTCAGGCCTCGACCCGCCGCAACGGCATGCTCAACTCCACTCTTAACCCGTCGCTGCGACTGTCGAACTTCAATGTGCAAGCGCAGCGCTGGACGATGGCCTGCACGATTGCCAGGCCCAATCCTGCGCCGGGGCTTTTGCCGTTGCGCCAGAAGCGCTGGGTCAATTTATCCAGATCCGGTTCGGGAATCCCGGGGCCATAATCGCGCACTCTAAAATGCGCCTGACCGTCGAAGGTCTCCAAACTCAACTCCACTCGCGCGCCGGCCTGAGTGTGGCGTAGGGCGTTGTCCAGCAAGTTGCGCAATGCCGCCACTGCCAGCGCCGCCGGCATTTCCACCGCCGCCGTGGATAACTGCGACGGCAGAATCAGCTCTATACGCTCGTCGTCACCATGATTGGCGTCGTGAATCGCCAGTCTCGCGACCTTCTCGGCATCGCACTGCACACCATCATCGAACGACAGGCTGCCCTCGACTCGCGCCAGCAGCAGCAATTGCTCCAGCGTACGGTGCATGCGATCGGCGCCCTCCTCCGCGTGGGCCAGCGCCTTGTCGCGCTTATCGCCTTCGGTCATGCGCGCCACTTGCAGATGAGTCTTGATGGCCGTCAGCGGGCTGCGCAACTCATGGGCGGCGTCACCCGTGAGCCTGCGTTCGCGTTCGAGGGTTTGAGCGATGCGCTGGAACAGTTGATTCTGGCTTTTGAGTAACGGCTGCAATTCGCTGGGCAGATTGGGGACGTCGAGCGGCTCAACCGAATCGGCACTGTGCCGGTTCAATGCATCGCGCATCCGATTGAGCGGCGCCAGCCCTCGACCAATCCCGAACCAGACCAGAATCAGGCTGCCGAACAATGCCACCAATACCGGCAGCGACGCGGCGAGCAATACCGAGTGGCCCAACACATCTCGTTCGATCTGCCGGTCTGCGGTGCTCACGCGTACATTGCCGTGCATCATCGTGTACACCCGCCAGTGTTCGCCATTGATCATCTGGTCGACGAAGCCGCTGGAATCCGCCTTCAACGGCTCTGCTGGCGAGCTTTCGGTACGCGCCAGCACTTGCCCGCGCAGGGAACTGAGTTGACAGGCCATGCCATTTGGAATGCTCAGCTCACCGGCGTGGAGGGTCTTACCGTCGCCGTCGGTGGGCATCTGCATCTGTTCCAGCAACCCGGCCACCATGCGCGCCGACGCTTCCAGACGCTGGTCGAGGGATTCCATCATCTGCATGCGCAGGTCGCGCAACATCCAGGCAGCCGCGAGCACCCAGATCACGATGAACGCCGAGCCTAATATCAGGCTCAGGCGCGTTCTGAGGCTCATCATCCGTGTTGCTCCAGATCGCCCGCAGGCCCCAACCGGTAGCCAAGGCCGCGCACGGTTTCGATGATGCCGCCCCCAAGTTTGCGCCGCAGGTGGTGAATGTGAACATTAAGGGCATTGCTCTCGACCTCGTCGGTGAAACCGTAGACGCAGTCCTTGAGTTGCTCGCTGGACAGCACTCGGCCGCTGTTGTTGAGCAGGGCCTGCAGCAACGCCTGCTCGCGGCGTGACAAGTCCACCGGCTGCCCTGCCAGACGGGTTTCCCGGCTGCTGGGGTCATACGTCAGCAGGCCGTGTTCGATGACGTTGACACTGCGCCCGGCCATGCGTCGAACCAGTGTGTGCAGCCGCGCGCTCAACTCACGCAGGTCGAAGGGTTTGAGCAGGTAATCATCGGCGCCAGCCTGCAAACCATCGACGCGATCAGTGACCGTGTCGCGAGCGGTCAGGATCAGCACGGGAATGTCTATGCCCTGCTGACGCAGCTGGCGCAATAGCTTGAGACCGTCTTCGTCGGGCAGCCCCAAATCCAGGATCATCACATCGAAATGCGCCGCCAGGAGCATCGCCCGCGCAGCCGATGCAGTGGCCACACGGTCCACGGTCAGGCCTTGAGCGTCCAGTCCGGCGATGATGCCGCTGGCAATCAAATCGTCATCTTCACAGAGCAATACGTGCATGGGCGGCCTCGAAAAAAAGGCGAGTGAAACAGGTGGGTGTTAAGGGCGGATTATGCACGATCCACGCTTCGTGCATTTCAAGACCTTGGATTCTGGCGGGCGGGTGCAGGGGCTGGGGGCTTGCCCAGCGACCCGCGCGCTTAAGTCAATCTTCACGTTAATCAGCTCTTAATCACTGCCCGTCACCCTCGCCGCATTGATGATCGGCTGGGGTTGGGCATGCGTAGGCTGTGGGTTCTGTTGCTTCTTTTGTTTCCGCTGTGGGCGCAGGCGCTGCCGGGTGGGGATCTGTTCAAGAAGCCTGATTTTTTGCCCGTGGGACAGGCGTTCATGTTCAGTTCGGAGCGTCTGGGTTCGGGTGAAACGCGTTTGTACTGGCAAATCGCCGATGGCTACTATCTGTATCAGAAGCGCCTGAAGTTCGATGGCCTGAGCGCCGATCAGCAACCCACCCTTCCCGCCGGGGTTGAGCACAACGACGAGTACTTCGGTCAGCAACAGGTGTATCGCCAGGGTCTGGAACTGGTGATTCCCGCCTCCGCCAGCGGACAGGTCAAGGTGGGCTGGCAAGGCTGCGCCGACGCCGGTCTGTGTTATCCACCGCAAAGCCAGACAGTCGATCTGGGCGGGGGCAACGCAACGGTCATCGACGGCCAGGCACCTGATCAGGCGCTGGCCAGCACCCTACAACAGCGCTCTCTAGGCTGGAGCCTGCTTATTTTCTTCGGCTTGGGTCTGCTGCTGGCATTCACTCCCTGCTCGTTGCCGATGCTGCCGATCCTCGCGGGGGTGGTGGTCGGCACCGGCGCCCGACCACGGCGCGGCTTCGCGCTGGCCAGCGTTTACGTGCTGAGCATGGCGGTGATCTATGCAGGGCTGGGTGTCGTCGCTGCGCTGCTGGGTGCCAACCTGCAATCGACGCTGCAGCAACCCTGGCTGTTGGGCAGCTTCGCGGGCCTGTTTGTCATCCTCTCGCTGCCGATGTTCGGTTTCTTTGAACTGCAATTGCCGGGCTTCGTGCGTGACCGTCTGGAAAACGCCGGGCGTCAGCGTCAAGGCGGCAGTCTGCTGGGCGCCGGGGTACTCGGCGCGTTATCGGGACTGATGGTCGGTCCCTGCATGACGGCACCGTTGGCCGGCGCGCTGCTATACATCGCGCAGAGCGGCAACGCTGTACACGGCGCACTGGTACTGTTCGTCATGGGGCTGGGCATCGGCCTGCCGCTATTGCTGGTGGTGACGGTCGGCAACCGTTTCCTGCCGAAACCAGGCACGTGGATGGATCTCGTCAAAGGCATTTTCGGCTTTGTGCTGCTGGGCACGGCGCTGATCATGGTTCGGCCGCTGCTGCCTGAAAGCCTGTGGCTTGCACTGTTCGGCGCCCTGCTGCTGGTCGTCGCCTTCAGCACCGTAGTACAGACCCGAGCATTGCAACGTGCTTCGCCAATTTGCGTGCCGGCTGGCCTGGTTCTCGGTTTGTGGGGCGTGATGATGCTGGTCGGCGCAGCTGGCGGCGCGGACGACCCCTGGCAGCCATTGAAAATATACAGTGGGTCGAGCTCAGAGGTCGGCAGCGAGCGCCGCGACGCGTTCATCACGCTCAAGGATCCTGCCGCCCTGGAGCGGGAGCTGGCTGCAGCGAAAGCCGATAGCCAGTGGGTTTTGCTGGATTACTACGCTGACTGGTGCGTCTCCTGCAAGATCATGGAAAAGACCGTTTTCGGTAAGAGCGATGTGATTCAAGCGTTGAATGGCGTGCGTCTGCTGCGCCTGGACGTGACCGCCGACAATGAGGCCAGTCGCGAACTGCTCAAGCGTTACGAAGTACCCGGACCACCGACCCTGCTGTGGCTCGGCCCCGATGGCAGCGAACGCCGTGAGCGGCGCATCACTGGCGAAGTCGATGACAAGGCGTTCGTCGAGCAGTGGCAGGCCACACGGGAGCATGGCTGATGCTGAGCTTCTCCGTCGGCCCGTTCGTGCTGGCGATCAATCATGTACTGCTGCTCGCCGCCCTTGCGCTGGCCACGCTGGTGGGCTGGATCATTGGGCGTCGGCAAAAAATCAACCCCGAGCGCTCGTTATTTGGCCTGTTCGTGCTCGGGCTGATGATCGCCAGGCTGGCCTTCGCGATTGCCTACTGGGAGCAATATCAAGCCAATCCGCTGAGCGTCATCGACATCCGCGACGGCGGTTTTCTGGTTTGGCCCGGGGTCATCGCGATTTTGATCGGCACCGTTCTGCGCGGCTGGAAACGTCCGGCGTTGCGCGCATCGCTGGGCATGGGCGTTGCGAGCGGTCTGCTGTTCTGGTGGCTGGCTGGCATGGTGCTGAACGCCCACCATGAAAAATCGCGCCTGCCGGACCTGACACTTTTCAATGCCGCCGGCGAGCCCGTTCCACTGCGCGGCTATCAACACAAAAAGCTGGTGGTCAATCTCTGGGCAACCTGGTGCCCGCCCTGCCGGCGCGAAATGCCGGTCATGCAGTCGGCTCAACAGGCCAACCCCGATGTGCTGTTCCTGTTCGTCAATCAGGCAGAAAGTCCCGCTGAGGTAGCGACTTTCCTCGCCAGCCAAGGTCTGCATCTGGACAACGTCTTGTTTGACAGCGGCGGTGAACTGGCGCGGCAGGTCGGATCAGCCGCGCTGCCGACCACCCTTTTCTATAACCCCGACGGACGCATGTCGGGGAGTCACATGGGCGAATTGTCCAGTGCCAGCCTCGAGCACTATCTGGACAAAATCAGCCAGGATGACTTCAGCGAACCGGCGACGCCCTCCGGCTCAAGGCACTCTACTTCAAGGAGCACTCAATGAGATTCATGCGACCTTCCATCCTGGGCGCCATCGGCCTGCTCACCTTGCAGAGCGCACTGCTGCAGGCCGATGAGTTGCCAGCTCCGATCAAGGCACTGGAGGCCAAAGGAGCAACTATCAAGGGAACGTTCGATGCGCCCGGCGGGCTGAAGGGCTACGCGGCCGAATTTCAGAAACAGGCAATGGCGTTGTACCTGACGTCCGATGGCAAGCACGTGCTGGCCGGCAATCTGTTTGATGAAAAGGGCGAAGACCTGAGCGAAGCGCCGTTGCAGAAGCTGGTGTTCGAGCCCATGACCAAGGAAATGTGGAGTCAGATGGAGAGCAGCACCTGGATCGCTGACGGCGCCCAGACTGCGCCCAAAGTCATCTATCTGTTCAGCGACGCCAACTGTCCGTACTGCAACATGTTCTGGGAACAGGCCCGGCCTTGGGTCAAATCGGGCAAGGTGCAGCTGCGTCACATCATGGTCGGCGTGATTCGCGAGGACAGCGCTGCCAAGGCCGCCACGCTGCTGGCCGACGCCAATCCCGAAGTCGCCCTGCAAAAGCATGAGCAAGCGGGCAAGAGCAGCACGCTCAAGGCCATGTCCAGCATTCCCAAGGACATCCAGGCCAAGCTCGATGCCAACATGAAGCTGATGGAAGACATGGGCCTGTC
Organism: Pseudomonas sp.; assembly: GCF_050739935.1. Lineage (GTDB taxonomy): Bacteria > Pseudomonadota > Gammaproteobacteria > Pseudomonadales > Pseudomonadaceae > Aquipseudomonas. The sequence continues at coordinate 54,195 of NZ_JBOICF010000071.1, forward strand.
GGCGACACCCTCGATTTTCTACAAGGATGAGAATGGCCACCTGCAGCAACAGCAGGGCGCGCCGCGGCCCGAGGTGCTGGCGAAGATGATGGGGCCGAAATAAACGTAACCGTAGGATACTAAAAGCCCGCTCCAGTACAATCGGATCCACTTCAGCTCAGCGCAAGGAAACAGGTTTTGGTGGATCAGGAGCGGCAGCGTGTTCTCGGCATTCTCGATTACTGGCACAAAATCGAGTTTTTCATACCCTTCGGCCTGGATCAGCGCATCGGCGACAAAGAAAACTGGCAGACCCGCACGTTATCAATGGAGCTGCTTTCTCAGTCATTCGATGATGGCTGGAGAACCTTCAACCCGCCTCGTCAGATGAGGATCACCGGCTATAACCTCTACGTCGGGGTGTTCGACAGATCCACTATTTCGTCGGTCTGTGAACGACATCTGTCCGCTGCTCACGAGAACACCTCGTTCAATATCTTCGAAGAAGATGAGCGCACCGATCTAGAAGGCGAAACCTGCTTTGCCAAGATCAGCCTCAGTGACCAAGGCATTCCTCAGCTAGAGAATGTCTCTGTGTCGACGGTGCCTTGGGCGCTGGGCACTTTGGCGCAAAAAGGACTGAGCGCCCTGGCGTTTGACAGGTTTGAAGCAGCGAAGAAAGACCTTCAGCTGCGCCTCAAGAACTTCCTTACCGATCGCAAGCACAATACCGATTTGTCACTGAGTGCGACGGAATTGCTGCGTCTGCGTGAAATCCTCTGCGACTGGGCAGGGTTCAGGCCAGATGATAAACAACCTGTGGCAGTGCTCGAAGTCATTGCCCACGAACCCGCACCGGGCAAAGCGAAAGCACCGAGTGGCTCCGTTGCATCCGCCGACTTGATGCAAGGAACTTCGATTGATGAACCGGTTCCGCTGCCGGACCAGGAGACTGATCCAGAAGAAGAGATCGAACCTGAAATCGATATCCTGAACAGCTTCTACATCCAGGACATCGAACGAACGATCAACAGCGTGCGCAATGGGCATCTACCGGAAACGCTACGCCAGTACCTGACGCCTCGGGACGCATCCGAAAGAATCGATCTGTTCAGTGAGCAAGGCCGAGAAGCCATCTTCAAGCTATTGCGGCCCGAATACATGAACACTGGCCATTGGTTGGCAGATCCTGAGCATGCCATGAGCCAACGGCAGCAATTTGCAATCAATGCAATGCTCCATCAGTTGGATGACTGCGGCATCTTCTCCGTCAATGGGCCGCCCGGCACGGGAAAAACGACGCTGCTTCGCGATTTGTTCGCTGAAAACATCGTGCGACGAGCGCGCGTGCTCTCCAAGCTACGTACAGCAAAAGATGCCTTCAAGAAAGGCGTGGTTCCGGTCAGCTTTCTTGCAAGTTCGGAAAAAACTCACATACGCCCGTTGATCGATGAATTGACCGGTTTTGAGATGGTGGTGGCCTCTTCCAACAACGCCGCCGTCGAAAATATTTCTGTCGACCTGCCCAAGCGCAAAGAACTGGGTCAGGACTGGAAAAGCTTTTCGTATCTCCAGCCAGTCGCTCATAACCTTGCCCTTACGGTGGAAAAGGAAAAGATCCGGTCGCCTTCAGATGACGACATGCCTTGGGGCCTGATCAGTTGTGCGTTGGGCAACTCGCGCAATCGGAAAAGATTCTGCGAGCGCACCATCTTCGAGTCATTTGAAACGCCAAACCCTGAACAGCCTGCGAATCTCTGGCAATGGCTGAAAAACCCATCCGGTCCAAGCTTCGAGCACGCCGCGGCTGAATTTCGTAAAGCAGATGCCGAAGTCAGCCAGGCAATCAATGCTCGCAGTCGGCTGGTTGAGCTCGCAATCCTTTTCTCACAATCAGATCAGCAGCATTTCCAGCTCGAGCAACAGAATGCGCGGGATGAGGCGCAACGCGTGCTGACCGCTGCTGACCAAGCCATTACCGACACGCAGACGACCCTGGTCACTTATCACACCGATCTCGATGAGCTCCGAGAAGATGAACGTCTGATCGATCGCAAGCGCCCAGGATGGATTGCACGGCTATTTAATGCGGCCTCGGCGAAGGCCTATAACGCCGAAAAAATTGCCAATGCCAACCAGCAGCAAAGCGTGCGCGAGCAGATCTCAGCACTGAAATCCCGCGTGTCGGGCCTGAAGACCGACCTTGTGAATCGCACCGCTGATTTGGCCACCGCGCAACGACTGCTGGAGAGCAGACAGACCCAATGGCTGGACTTGAGGACAGAATGGGACGGCCTCATCACAGAAATAGGCGCGCCGGTTCTGCCAGAACAATTGATCCAGTTGGAAGAGGCTCATTTTCAGATACAGGGGCTCTGGCACGATGCGGCCATGATCACCTTGAGGTCCGGCTTACTCGCGGCCGCGCTGAACTTGCAACAAGCCTGGCTTGCTGAAACTGGCAAAAAGGGTGGCGGTTTTGGCGGAAATATCTTTGCGATCACCCAGCTGCTGCTGAACCAGAAGCCTGAGAACGAAGATCATGTGCTGCCAATCTGGCAAAGCCTGTTCATGATCGTCCCTGTGGTCTCGACAACCTTCGCTTCCTTCGCCAACCAGTTCCGGGGGATGGGCCCGGGTTCCCTGGGTTGGCTCTATATAGATGAAGCCGGTCAGGCAGTACCGCAGGCCGCTGTCGGCGGTCTGTGGCGTGCGAAACGAGCCGTGATTGTGGGCGATCCATTGCAGATCGAACCGGTGTTCACCCTCCCGGCTCGGCTGATCACCGCTTTGAGTCAGCTCACCAGTCACACGACCGATGAGCAGTACGCGCCACATCGGGTTTCGGTACAGAGCCTCGCCGACCGCGCGAACGTTTATGGCTCTCATGCTGAAGGGGAAGACGATACGCTGCGTTGGATCGGCAGCCCATTACGGGTGCACCGGCGTTGCCTGGAGCCGATGTTCAGCCTGTCCAATACCATTGCCTACGCGGACAAGATGGTCTTTGGGCTGCCCAAGCGACACGCCGCGAATACTTCCCCCGTACACTGCGACAGCTGCTGGATCGACATCGGCGGTCGTACGGAGCACAAACAGGTCGTGCCCAAACAGATCGATTTCATGGTGCACGTTCTGAAACACCTCTATCAGCGCGACGAAGAGTTGCCTCCTGTGTTCGTGATTTCACCTTTCAAGGCGATCCGTAAGGAGTTGCAAAACAGGCTTCGCCACGCGGACTGGAGCGGCGCAGGACAATTCAAAGACCTGCCTGCCAGCAAACTGAAAGCCTGGTTGAAGCACCATATCGGGACAGTGCATACGTTCCAGGGCAGAGAGCAGGACACCGTGTTCATGGTGCTGGGAGTGGACGCTGAAAATCAGGGGGCCGCCCAGTGGGCATCCTCCAAACCCAATCTGCTGAATGTGGCGCTGACCCGCGCCAAACGGCGTTTCTACATGGTCGGTGATTACGAACTCTGGAGCTCCTTGCGTTATTTCAACGCCACCAAGTCACCAGCAAACCTGCTTCCGCGACGGTCAGCGCAAGCGTTTCTGACGACGGTATCGCCAGACAGCACCCGCGTCACATGAGCGGGTGGACATTGGCCAGGCGTTGTCTTGTTGGGTGACGCCTGTGACCTTCCGAGCAATGGAAACCCGCCTGAAAAAGTGAATACTGCATCGGCATGTCATACGTGTAAAAATGTCGACCACCATTTCAAGAGCCAAGTCGGGAGGCTCGTTCAATGCGTTACGCCGAAGATCACAAGGCCCAAACCCATCAGCGCATCCTTCAGGAAGCCGCCGCGCGCTTTCGTCGTGACGGTATCGGCGCAACCGGTCTGCAGCCGCTGATGAAAGCATTGGGCCTGACCCACGGTGGTTTTTATGCCCATTTCAAGTCCAAGGATGACTTGGTAGAAAAAGCCCTGCGCTGCGCAGTGGACCAGTTGGATGAGTCAAGGGCTGCAAAGCTGTCCGCTGACGATTCGGCTGCGGCCTTCATTGATATGTATCTGGCGCCCGAGCACCGTAACGAGCCAGAAAAGGGCTGCCCTCTGCCGACCATGTCCTCGGAGTTGGGCCAGCGCGGCCAGCCCAGCGAAATCACCGACGAGTTGATCAACCGGATGCTCTCCACCCTGGAGGCTGGCATTTCCGGGCAACACGCCAGTGACAAGAGCGTGATGATCATGTCCGGTCTTGTGGGTGCGCTGACGCTCGCCCGCAGTGCCAAAGACCCACAACTGGCCGAACGCATCCTGCAAACCACGCGCGACCAGCTCAAGCAGCAAATCGCCGAAGCCTGATGCAAAAAGCCCCTGCCGTCACCGACAGGGGTGATTGTATGCCTCAGGATTGCCAGCGTCGGAACAGCACGCTGGCGTTCACTCCGCCGAAGCCAAAGCCGTTCGATAACGCGTATTCGATCTTCATCGGCCGTGCCTTGCCGCGAACGATATCAATACCTTGCGCCGCTTCGTCAGGGTTCTCCAGATTGAGCGTCATCGGCGCGATCTGATCCCGGATGGCCAAGGCCGTGAAAATCGCTTCAATGCCTCCTGCGGCGCCCAGCAGGTGCCCGGTCGCTGATTTGGTCGAGGTCACCGCGACGCTGTTCTGATCGCCGAAAACAGTTTTTATCGCTGCCATCTCTCCTTTGTCGCCCACCGGAGTCGAGGTCGCATGCGCGTTGAGATGTTGAATATCCGCAGGGTTGATACCCGCCTGACGGATCGCCGCCTGCATGGCGCGTCGAGCACCGCTGCCGTCTTCCGGCCCTGCGGTGAGGTGATAGGCGTCGGCGCTGGTGCCGTATCCCACCAGCTCGACGATGGGTTTGGCACCCCGCGCTAGCGCGTGTTCGAGGGTTTCGATGACCACGATGCCAGCGCCCTCGCCCATGACGAAACCGTCGCGATCACGATCGAACGGGCGAGACGCGCGCTCAGGCGTCTCGTTGAACCCGCTGGATAATGCACGCGCCGCAGCGAAACCGCCCAGTGCGACTCGGTCTATACAAGCCTCGGCACCGCCGCAGATGGCAACATCCGCCTCACCTGCAACGATCATCCTCGCGGCATCACCAATGGCCTGCACGCCCGCCGCACACGCGGTGACCGGTGCGCCGAGCGGACCTTTGAAACCATGCTGGATCGACACGTGCCCCGCCGCCAGGTTGACCAGGAACGAGGGAATGGTGAACGGCGACAGCCGACGCGGACCGCGTGAATCCGTGGTCCGCACCGCATCGGCGATGGAGACGAAACCACCAACCCCAGAGCCGATGATCGTCGCAGTGCGCTCACGCTCTTCATCGGTCGACGGCGTCCAGCCTGCCTGCGCCACGGCCTGCTGGGCAGCCGCCAGAGCGAACAGGATGAAACGGTCCATCTTCTTCTGTTCTTTTGGCGGCGCCGCAGCATCGGCATCAAACCCGGCTTCGGAATCATCGGCCAGCAGCGGCACGGTTCCGCCCACCTTGCCTGGCAGATCAGCCACCGTTTCGTCGGGCAACCTCACGATGCCGGAGCGCCCTTCGAGCAAGCGGCGCCAGACTGCTTCGACACCGGTGCCCAATGGCGTAACCAGCCCCATCCCCGTGACTACGATGCGACGTTCGCTCATGCGTTCACCTTTTCAGATTTCAGGACGTTTTCAGGCGCGACTCAGGCGCCTGACGTTTTGTATCGCGCGGCCGCGTGCTGCAGCGAAAGGTTCGGACCCAGTGCCAGACGTGCGTTGACAAAGGCATCCCAGTCTGCGGCATTGGACAGCGACGGAATGGTCACAAGTTCCTTCTGATCGAAGCCGGCCAGCGCCGCGTCGACCATCTCGTTCACGTCCATCACCATCTCCGGCGGAAAGGCATTGAGGTCCATGCCCGCGCGCGCCCAGATCTCGGTACGGGTTGCGCCGGGCATCACCGCCTGGACCTGAACGCCCTTCTCGCCTATCTCGGCATTCAGCGACTGGGTCAGGCTCAATACGTAAGCCTTGCTTGCGGTATACACCGCGTTGAAACGCTCAGGAATCATCGGCACCACTGACGCAATATTCACCATCGCGCCACGACCACGGACAACGAAGCCGGCCGCAGCCGCTGAAGCCAGGTGGGTCAGTGCGACGATATTCAGCTGAATGAGGCGATCTACTTCATCCAGATCCGCCTCGGCCAGCGAGCTGTTGGATGCAACCCCTGCGTTGTTCAGCAACAGAGTGATCGAGGCATCGTTGCGCAAGCGCTGCTCCACGGTGCGAATGTCCGCGGCAAGGGTCAGATCGGCCTTCAGGACTTCGACCTTGGCCGAGGTTTTGGTGCGCAGGTCTGTAGCCAGCGTCTCAAGCCGCGTTTGATCGCGCGCTACCAGCAACAGATCGAAACCGCGTCTGGCCAGACGATCCGCATAGGTCGCGCCGATGCCTGAAGAGGCGCCGGTGATCAGGGCTGTACCTTGACTGGTAGTGCTCATGGGTATTTCTCCGTGGACGTTGAGAGTAGCAACTGGATTATATTACGAACGTAATTTTATAAATTATATGATGATCGACATTTTACATGTCAAGTCCTCGATTTCGTGCCCATCCCGCCAGTCACATCATGCGCGCCCAAAAAAAAGACCGATCAATGATCGGTCTTTGTGACGCCATGAGTCGTTCAATCAATCGCGAGCCTATCGCGGTTCTTGTCCAGCAACGCCTTGCCAATCCCTTTGACTTCAATCAATTCGTCAATAGAGCTAAACGCACCGTTTTCGTCACGATAGGCGACGATCGCCCCCGCTTTTGCCGCGCCGATACCCGACAGCTCCTTTTGCAGGGTTTCCGCGCTGGCGGTATTCAGATTGACTTTGGCGCTCTGCACGGCAGGCGCGATGGCCGTCGGGGCGGCTGGAGAAGCGTCGCCGGTTGTCGCTGGTGCGGCATTGATCGCAACGGAGGTGCTGGCCAGCAGGCCGAAGATAAGGGACGACAGGTAGGAAATACGCATGATTAACGCTCCATGACATCGTGAGTTGGGAAGCAGCATTCCTGAGCTGCTTCCCAAACCTAGACGATGATCACCGGGGGTCAACGCGGGGATAGGTGACGGGATGTGTAACACGCGCCAGGCTACGAAATACGGGGCCTTGCGCGGGGTTGCTGTGCTACTCCACTACGTAAGCGCAGGTTTCAGACTCAGGGTTCGTGGCGTCGTTGCTGATGTATCCAGTCCACGATCTCACCTTCCGGGGCGTAACCGCTGACCGTATCGCTCAATATCTGGCGAACCTTGGCATAGTCATCATCATCCAGCGCCTTGAGCAGCAGCGACAGGCTTTGCTTGAAGATGTCCCACGACAGGTGATCTTCCTGGGCGCTCATGATCATCGGATGGCTGGTCACCGCTACGTTGTCGCCGATCAGCAACTCTTCAAAGAGCTTTTCGCCGGGCCGCAGCCCCGTGAACTCAATGGAAATGTCGCCGTGCGGATTCTTCTCCGAGCGAATGCTCAAACCTGAGAGATGAACCATCTTCTCGGCCAGTTCGATGATTCTGACCGGCTCACCCATGTCGAGCACGAATACATCGCCGCCCTGCCCCATGGAGCCTGCCTGGATGACCAGCTGCGCAGCTTCCGGGATAGTCATGAAGTAGCGAGTGATCTTGGGGTGCGTCACCGTCAGCGGCCCGCCGGATTTGATCTGCTGATGGAACAGCGGTATCACCGAGCCTGAAGAGCCGAGCACGTTACCAAACCGGACCATGATGAATCGAGTCTTGTTGACCTGATGCACATTGGCGCGATCACCGAACATCACCGGCGCCGTCTCCCGGCTGAGCGCCTGAAGAATCAGCTCGGCCAGACGCTTGGTGCTGCCCATGATATTGGTCGGCCGGACCGCCTTGTCGGTGGAAATCAGCACGAAGTTGGCGACGCCCGCCTGTAACGCCGCCTGGGCCGCATTCAATGTACCGACCACGTTGTTGATCACGCCTTCGGCGATGTTGTGCTCAACCATCGGCACATGTTTGTAGGCGGCGGCGTGATAAACCGTGGCGACCTGCCAGGTTTTCATGACGTCCAGCAGTTTGGAGTGGTTGCGCACGGAACCCAGAATCGGCAGCACCTTGACCTGCAGCGATTCCCGGGCGATCCGTTGCTCCAGCTCGGAAAGGATGGTGTAAAGGTTGAACTCGCTATGGTCCAGCAACAACAACGTGGTGGGCTTGAGCAGGACGATCTGTCGACACAGCTCCGAGCCGATCGAACCGCCGGCGCCAGTCACCAGCACACATTGGTTCTTGATACAGTGCTCCATCAACTCTTCCTGCGCCGGGACCGCGTCGCGGCCCAACAGGTCGGCGATGTCCACTTCCTGCAGATCGTCTACTTTTACCCGCCCTGCAGCCAGATCGGAAAAATTCGGCACGCTGCGCACGTGAAGCGGAAAGCCCTCCAGAAACCCGAGGATTTCCCGGCGACGGGCTCTGGCCGAGGACGGAATCGCCAAAAGAATTTCCTGAGCGCCCGTTACATCGATCATCTGCTGGATGTGCTTGGGTTTGTAGACCTGCAAACCGGAAATCACTCGGTTGGAAATCGAATCATCGTCGTCGATAAAGGCGACAGGTCGCATCGAACGTCCCATTCGCAATGCCGCTACCAACTGGTTGCCGGCAGCGCCCGCGCCATAAATCGCAACCTTGGGAAGGCCGTCGTCCCGGGTAGCAAACGGCACATGACGTGCGGCGGAAAACCAGTCGCCGAGGAAATATTGGCGCATCGCCAGGCGCAGCCCGCCGATCATCACCAGGCTCAGCCACCAGTAATTAAACATTACCGAACGCGGTACGACGTGCTGATGATTGCTGTAGAGGTATACAACGACGCCCAGAATAAGAGCGGAAAGGCTCACTGCCTTGATGATCGCCACCAATGCGTCGTTGCCGAAATAACGCATCACCGCGCGATACATACCGATCCGGATAAACAAGGGAATGGCAATGACGGGGGCGCTGATGAACAGCCAGGTGTGGGTTTCGATCGGATTGATGAGGTCGTCGATGCCAAGGCGGACCAGGAAGGCCATCCACAGCGCGAACCAGACCAGACAAACGTCTGTACTGACCTGAATTATTCGCTTTTGCCGACGCGGCAACGCCAGCAACATAGCGCGCAACTTTTCCATGCATCCCTCTAGCACGAATTCAATCTCCTATCGACCTGAACACGGACGTTTGATTCCGGCCGTATCCAAGAATTACTCCCCATCCAGCGGCAGCCGGGCCATTCAGTTTCTTTCAAGCTCTCCGGCCCTGAAGCCAAACGCCAGAATCACCAGCGGAATGTAGGCAACGATAACGCCGACCGCACCATCAAGACCAAACTGCGTGACAGCAATAGCGACCGGCAAAAGCCAGAACAGGTTGATTGCACCGACTGCGGACGTCACAGGAAGGTGCTTGCCATATCTGCGCGAGGCAAATTGGTATGCATGGCTTCTGTGAGCCTCATAGATCTTGTCTCCTCGAACGAGGCGACGGATGAGGGTAACTGTAGCGTCTACGATGAAAACCCCGAGAAGAATAAGCCATGCCATGAGTAACTGCGAGGAAATCCACGCCGCTTGCAGCGACAAAACCCCGAGAACGATGCCCAGGAAGCCGCTGCCGGCGTCTCCCATGAAAATTTTCGCGGGGGGAAAGTTCCAGACCAGGAAGCCGATAACGGCGGTGGCCAGCAGCAAAGGCTGCCAGATCAGCTCGAAATGACCGTCCAGCACGTAGATCAGAGCAACGCTCACACAAACGCAGACTGCCTCTACGCTGGCAATACCATCGATGCCATCCATGAAATTGTAGAGATTGAGCAGCCACACCAGATAGACCGCCGTCAGCGCATGTCCCAGCCAGCCAATGTCCAGTGTTCCGCCAAACAGCGTGATCGGTGGTAGGCCACCCAACCAGAACAACGCCCAGACAGCCGACAGAAAATGGCCCAAAAGACGCCAGCGCGCCGCGACATGACCATGATCGTCAAGAAAACCAAGGGCTGCGATGGCGAGGCCCGCGCCACCCATGGCCAAAAATACCGGCAGGGCCAGTGCACCGTCACCGAACAATAAGGTCAGTGCGGCGAGATAGCTCACGACGATCGCTACTCCACCCCCGCGCGGGGTCGGGACTGTATGAGAGCTCCTGCCGTTGGGAATATCCAGCAGGCTCTTATGTAGCGCGTACCGTCGAAGCCAGTAAGTCAAAGCAAAAGAAAAACCGATTACCGCAACCGCCAACCACCAATGATTCATTTGTGTTCCGTTATAAAAATGGTCGGCTGTCGTTCTTCAGCTACCGGATGTCACGCAAAGGAATGGTTCAGCCGTGGTCTCGAGTGCCTGTACTGAAGACCACGGCAACGTTTGAATCAGCCGGCTTTGAGCAGCTGTTCGATTTCCTTGACCTTTGCCTCGACCAGTTGCGGATCGCGACGGCTCTCCACGTTCAGTCGCAGCAGAGGCTCGGTGTTCGAACCACGCAAATTGAAACGCCACTCAGGAAATTCAAGGCTGATGCCATCCGTTTTATCGATATTCGAACAAATCGGCGTGTAATGCTCCAGCACTTTGCTCAGAACCGTCTTGACGTCGTCGACCTTGTAATTGATTTCACCGCTGCAAGGGTAAGCCGCCATGCGCTCGTCGACCAGTTGGGAGAACGATTTGCCGGAGACCGACATCAGCGCCGTAACGAGTAGCCATGGGATCATGCCGCTGTCGCAGTAGGCGAAATCGCGGAAATAATGGTGCGCGCTCATTTCGCCACCATATACCGCATCTTCCTTGCGCATGCGCTCCTTGATGAAGGCATGGCCGGTCTTGCATAGCACCGGCGTACCGCCTGCCAGATTCACTTGATCGATGGTGTTCCACGTCAGGCGCGGGTCATGAATGATCTTCGAGCCGGGGTGTTGCTTGAGCAGCATTTCCGCCAGCAGCCCGACCAGGTAATAACCTTCGACGAAGCGACCTTTTTCATCGAAGAAGAAGCATCGGTCGAAGTCGCCGTCCCATGCGAGACCAAGGTCACACTGGTGTTTGATCAACGCATCACGGGTGATGTTGCGATTTTCGGGAAGCAGAGGGTTAGGTACGCCATTGGGGAAGTTCCCATCCGGTTCGGCGTTGATGATGACCCACTCGAATGGCAACTGGGACTTGATCGCCTCCAGGGCCGGGCCGACCGCGCCGTTACCTGGATCAGCAAGGATTTTCAAAGGCCGCAGTTTCGCACCCTCGACATAACCCAGCAGGTGTTTGATGTAGGCAGACTTGTCCGGTGCAGATTTGATGCTACCCGGCTGCGAGCTGACAGTGCCAAAATCGCCAGCATCCACACGCTGGCGAATGGCGTCGAGCCCGGTGTCCCCACTGATCGGGCGCGATTCGCGCTGGACCAGTTTCATGCCGTTATACCCTTTCGGATTATGACTGGCCGTGACCATCACTCCGCCGTCGGCGACGTAGTGGCTGGTGGCAAAATACACTTCCTCGGTTCCGCACAAGCCTATGTCGATCACGTCCGCGCCGGCGTCCAGGATACCTTGGGTCAATGCCTGGGCCAGGGCTGGGCTTTCGAGACGCATGTCTCTGCCGACCACGATATTTTTGGCACCCAGTTCCACCACCATGGAGCGCCCAATCCGATAGGCGATATCGGAGTCCAGATCATTAGGGACCTGACCACGAATATCGTAGGCTTTGAAGCAACGGGTCTGAATAACGGGATAGTCGGGATTCATGTGTAAAAACCTATGCGACGAAAAAACCCGAAGGTTCCTCTGTTCAGTATGAAGCAGCCACCTTTGCGACTGCACGCTACCCTCGCGCATAACAGCTTGAGGCGTGGGTTAGGCAGTAAAAATCAGGTTTTGTTAATCGCTGCGGCGTAATTATCTTCGAAACGCCAAAAGTCGTCCTGACAGATTTGATAGTGCCAGCAAATGTCATCAAAAAGATATTTAGCAAACTATTGATAGCTGAACGAGAAAACGACGCTCGCAGTTAGCTCACGGGAGTGGCGCTGCCGAGCGGAAATGGCGCTCCAGCACTTGCCGGGCTCGTTGTTTGCCTGCGGCTCACCGCGCAGCCGCCGACTTTCGCAGATGCTGTCAGATAGCTGGTAAGCATGGTCCAGGCGACCGGCCGGTGTCGACGCGGATTCAGCGGTGAAGGTTTTGCGAGAGTTTTTTCAGAAGCATTCACACGTACATTTCCTGACAGGAAATGCAAGCCATCTGCCGCAGGAGGCACTTGCAGAAGGCCCATTGCGCGGGCCTTGGCGCAAATCCCCGCGCGGTCACAGGCCGCGACACTCAGGCCAGACGCGATGACTTTGGCTTTCTGCGAAGCCGTGCTACCCACGCCAGGAAAGGACCAATCAGCATCCCAACCAACAGTGCCAGGATCACCGGAAACGCTACCGAGAGTTCGGGCGCAGACCAGCCAAAAAATACCAACGCCACCGGCTGCTGGTTTTCGAGCGTGAAGACCACCGTCGCTACTACGATCAGCAGCACGATGACAAAAAATATCAGACGTTTAAGATTCCGCATCGAGTACTCCTCTAACGGCTATTGGAGCTCGTGCTCTTCCTCTTCATTCACCCGGTCACGCAGTTCTTTGCCGGGTTTGAAGTGGGGGACGAATTTGCCGTCGAGACTGACGGATTGTCCGGTTTTAGGGTTGCGACCCACGCGAGGCGCGCGATAATGCAGGGAGAAGCTGCCAAAGCCCCGTATTTCAATACGGTCGCCTGTGGCAAGGCATTGCGACATCTGCTCAAGCATGGTCTTGATGGCTAGCTCCACATCTTTGGAAGAGAGCAGTCCTTGATGGGTGACAATTCGTTCGATCAACTCCGACTTCGTCATATTTTTCCCTTCTTTTTCAAGCAGCTAGGTAAAGCGCTTCGAAGGTTTTAGCATGACCTGAGGTATTTGAACAGCCCATGTTTCTACTTCTGTGAATACTATTTTTAGGCAACCGGCCATTATTGCGCACAGCCCTTGTCAGTCGGGGGCTGGAGCGAGAGGCCATTACGGCACCTGGGACCTATACGTTTAACGAGAAAAACCAACGCGCACAAAAAAGGGCGACCGAAGTCGCCCTTTTTCAATGGTCAGACAGAACTCAGTTCTGTTTTTCCATTTGAGCACGCAACAGGTCACCCAGAGTGGTAGGACCAGTGTTCTCAGCGGTTTCAGGCTTGCTACGCAGGCTCTGAATCGCTTCTTTCTCGTCTTCAACGTCCTTCGACTTGATGGACAAGCTGATCACGCGGCTCTTACGGTCAACGCTGATGATCTTGGCTTCGATCTCTTCGCCTTCTTTCAGAACGTTACGCGCGTCTTCAACGCGGTCACGGCTGATTTCGGAAGCTTTCAGAGTGGCTTCGATGTCGTCGGCCAGGGTGATGATGGCGCCTTTGGCGTCAACTTCTTTTACAACACCCTTAACGATTGCGCCCTTGTCGTTCGCTTGAACGTACTCGGAGAACGGATCGCTTTCCAGCTGTTTGATGCCCAGCGAGATGCGCTCACGCTCTGGATCAACAGACAGGATGACGGTGTCCAGCTCGTCGCCCTTCTTGAAGCGACGTAC
>NZ_JBOICF010000072.1:0-81799 GCF_050739935.1 Pseudomonas sp.
CTTGAACTCGGTACTGCCGGCAAGTCGTGCCGCTCCAGGATTTGTAAGGCGTGGTTTGCAGGATCGTTCAAGCCCCGATTTTATGAAGCCCCGGAACACCTGTGGGAGCGAATTCATTCGCGATTCGTAGGTACATCCAATAAAGGAGTGTCGTCTGCACTAACGTCTCGCGAATGAATTCGCTCTCACGGGGGTAAGTCAGCGTCAGATCAATACTGGGCCAACGGCTCAGCCCAGATACTCACACTCATCACATGCATTTCATTGGGCTTGAGCGTGACGATATCCCTCATGACATTCGCCGTCTCGACGCAAACCATGCCCTTCCAGCCATCGGCTTCCATGTCGCTGAAGGTCTTGGTCTTCTCGATCCATGGGTTCCAGACCACCGATGATTTCGAGCCAACGGTCTGGATCTGAATCCTGCGCTTCCATTCAGGATCAACGATGGAAATCAGGTCAGGCGTGTCCTGATAGATACGATCCGTCTCACCGGTGAACGTAATGTCACCCGCTTGCACGTTCACGGTTTCCCAACTTTCCAGGGTGTTCAGGTAGCTCACGCCGTCCAGGCCCTCGATACTGACCTGATGCACGTCGCTAACGGCGAAATAGCTGTGCAGCGCCTGGCTCATGATCACGTCTTCGGGCCCGGCATTGAAGCTGATCAGGCTGACGTTCAACGCAGCATCCATGCGAATCTGCAATTTCACACCGACCGTGTGGGGCCACCCCGGCAGATGACCTTCGGCTTTGGGTTGGATGAACTCGACGATCAGCGCATCGCCGTCTTCACCCATGCCCATCAGCTCCCAGTCGATCGCCCGGACTTCGCCGTGAGCGTTCGCCGGTTCGCTGCTCTGGCGCATGTCCTGCACGCTTTGCGGGTTGCGTTGGAAGTTGCCGAACCACGGCCAGCACACCGGCATACCGCCGCGAATCGCCTTGCCATGCTTGAACACCGCGCCCGGGTTGGACCAGATCAAAGGCTGATCGCCGTCGATTTGATAGCTGATGACGTGCGCGCCCTGCTGGGCGACCACCAGTTCGGCCTGACCGTGGCGAATACGCCAGCAATTGAGCTCACCGAGCTGGATGGATTCGACTTCTGGCGTAGGCATAAGGTTACTCACTTAAAGGACAGTGACTGAATCAGACTGTGCCAAGCTTGATGAGTTTACTGCGCGCTGCCAAGTGCGATGTAGCCAGTGCCGTCTGGCTCAGCGCCGGGCAGGAACCGAGCGTGTGCGACCGCTACCGTCGATAGCGACGAAAACGAATGCCGCTTCAGTTACCTTGCGCCATTCACTGGACAGCGGATCGTCGCTCCAGACCTCGACCATCATCTGGATCGAGCTGCGTCCGATTTCCAGGGTCTGGGTATAGAAGGACAACTGCGCCCCCACTGCCACCGGCACCAGGAACGCCATGCGATCGATCGCAACGGTTGCCACCCGTCCGCCTGCGACTTTGCTTGCCATCGCGGTGCCGGCCAGGTCCATCTGCGCGACCAGCCAACCGCCGTAAATGTCACCAAAACCATTGGTTTCGCGCGGCAATGCGGTAATTTGCAAGGCGAGATCGCCCTGCGGAATTGGATCTTCCTGTTCAAGTTCGTTCATTAAGGGGTCCCTCTGACCCATGACTCTCAAAGTCTTTCATCGCGTTAATTAGGGAAACTCTGCGAAAACGACTTGGATAAATGGTTTCGCACAAATTCCCTGAATGAAGGGCTGAGTCGCGGCGGGCAAGTATATCGGTCATAGCACCGCCATACGACCGCTCGGTTCCCATTTAGCCCTGTGCTCGTTGCAATCCATGTGCATCTGCGCGCAATTTGCTATCGTGCCGGACCGATTTGGCACACTCAGCCGATATTGGCACGCAATTTTGATGCCCGATCAACTCTTCGAGTCGATAAATCGCGTGCACAGCCGTTACCCATGGCTGCATCGCTATTGTTTATTCGTCCCAAGAGAGCCTCAAAAGAGAAGCCATTGTCATGTCCTCTGTGTCTTCAAGTGTCGCGCAGCCCTCGCGTCCACTGACCCGTAACGATTACAAAACCCTGTCGCTTTCCGCCCTGGGTGGCGCGCTGGAATTCTACGACTTCATCATTTTCGTGTTCTTCGCGGCGGTGGTCGGCAAGCTGTTTTTCCCCGTGGATATGCCGGAATGGCTGCGGCTGATGCAAACGTTTGGCATTTTTGCCGCTGGCTATCTCGCCCGCCCGCTGGGCGGCATCGTCATGGCGCATTTCGGCGATCTGCTAGGCCGCAAGAAAATGTTCACGCTGAGTATCTTCCTGATGGCTGTGCCGACCCTGATCATGGGTTTGCTGCCGACCTATGCGCAGATCGGTATCTGGGCGCCCCTTTTATTGCTGCTGATGCGCGTCATTCAAGGCGCTGCAATTGGTGGCGAAGTGCCGGGCGCGTGGGTATTCGTTTCCGAGCACGTTCCCGCACGTAACGTCGGTTACGCGTGCGGTACCCTCACGTCCGGTCTGACTGCTGGGATCTTGCTCGGTTCGCTGGTCGCCACCTGGATCAACAGCCTTTACACCCCGACCGAGGTTTCGGACTACGCCTGGCGGATTCCTTTCCTGCTCGGTGGTGTATTTGGTCTGATGTCTGTCTACCTGCGCCGCTGGCTGCATGAAACGCCGGTCTTCGCCGAACTTCAACTGCGCAAGGAATTGGCAGACGAGGTCCCACTCAAGGCCGTGCTGCGCGATCATCGCGGCGCCGTGGTGCTGTCGATGGCCTTGACCTGGCTGCTCTCGGCCGGCGTCGTAGTCGTCATCCTCATGACCCCGACCCTGCTGCAAACTACCTACGGTTTCACACCAGCGGTCACGCTCAAGGCCAATAGCCTGGCGATCGTGCTGCTGAGCCTGGGCTGCATCGGCGCGGGCGCGCTGGCTGACCGTTTCGGGGCCGGCCTGGTGTTCCTGCTGGGTTCGCTCGGCCTGCTGATCAGTTCCTGGACCTTCTATCACACCGTCGGCGACCACCCGGATCTGCTCTTTCCGCTGTACGCCATCACCGGTCTGTTTGTCGGCACCATCGGCGCCGTGCCGTTCGTGATGGTCAAAGCCTTCCCGCCCGTTGTGCGCTTCTCCGGACTGTCGTTTTCATACAACCTGGCCTACGCCATTTTCGGCGGCCTGACGCCCATGGTCGTGAGCCTGATGAACAAGGCCAACCCTATGGGGCCTGCGTGGTATGTGGCGATTCTGTGTGCGATGGGGATGGTGATTGGCGTTTATCTGCTGAAGAAAAAAGTCGCCTGAGCCCAACCCCGCTTTTGTTGGACATAATCGGCTGACTGTAAGGCCGCCATCTGAAAATGATGGCGGCCTTTCATTTTTTTGTCACATCTCGGTCATAGAGTAGTCACATGGCCACCACCGATCCCGGCCGCCTTTTCGACCTCGCCAGGAGCCAGGCATGACGTTCAAGCGTTTGATGACAGCCCTTACTTTTGTCGCAGCCAGCGTTGCCGCCGCGAACGCCGCTGCTGCAGTTGACCCTGCGATCAAACCTTACGCAAAAACCTCCGGTATCTCGGGCAACCTGTCCAGTGTCGGCTCTGACACCTTGGCCAATCTGATGACCATGTGGGCTGAGGCCTACAAGCGTGAATACCCCTCGGTGAACATCCAGATTCAGGCAGCGGGTTCGTCGACTGCGCCGCCGGCCTTGACCGAAGGCACAGCGACACTCGGCCCGATGAGTCGCAAGATGAAGGATGGCGAGCTGTCAGCGTTCGAGCAGAAGTATGGCTACAAGCCAACGGCCATTGCGGTGGCGGTGGATGCGTTGGCGGTATTCGTGCACAAGGACAATCCGGTCAAGGGCCTGACGCTGCAGCAAGTGGACGCGATTTTTTCCGCGACCCGCCTGTGTGGCGCCAAGGCTGACGCCAAGAATTGGGGCGATCTGGGCGTGACGGGGGATCTGGCGGGCAAGTCCATTCAGCTGTTCGGGCGCAATTCGGTGTCTGGCACCTACGGTTTCTTCAAGGAAGTGTCGCTGTGCAAGGGTGACTTCAAGCCGAACGTTAATGAACAGCCCGGCTCGGCCTCGGTGGTCAGCTCCATCAGCAGCTCCTTGAACGGCATCGGTTATTCCGGCATTGGTTATAAAACGTCCAGCGTGCGTACGGTCCCGCTGGCGAAGAAGGAAGGCGAGGCGTTCATCGAAGACAGCGAGGCCAACGCCCTGAACGGTACGTACCCGCTGGCGCGTTTTCTGTATGTCTATGTCAACAAGGCACCGAACAAGCCGCTCAACCCGCTGGAAGCCGAGTTCGTCAAACTGGTGTTGTCGAAACAAGGTCAGGAAGTTGTCATGAAAGACGGGTACATTCCTTTACCAGCCAAGGTCGTCAGCAAGACATTGGCTGATCTGGGGCTATGACAGGGGTCGCGCGAACCGCGACAGATAACCCCAATGCGGGGTGACAGGTTCGTACCGCCGCCGGATTAAAGGGCCTTTAGAAAGAGGCTTGCGAAATTTGAACAGTCCGTTGCCACGATATCGAGGCGACGGGCTTTTTTGCGTCACCATGCTGTCATGTATCTGTCATACATAGCCGCTAGGGTGTGCGCATGAATGATTTGGCCAATTCATCGATGAGTGAAAAATCCCCGCCCCGGCGTATTGATTTCAATACCCCGGAGCTGCAACGCAAGCGTCGTATTCGTGCGCTCAAAGACCGTCTGACGCGCTGGTACGTGTTGGTGGGTGGCTTGGCCGTTCTTGCTGCAATTACCTTGATCTTCGTTTATCTGGCCTATGTCGTCGCCCCCTTGTTTCAAGGCGCGAAACTGACGGCGCAGACTGTGCAATCCCCCGTCTGGATGCAGAGCGCTGGTAAGCCCATGGTGTTGACCATCGAAGAGCAGAATCAGGTCGGTATGCGTGTGTCCGACAAAGGCGAAGCGCTGTTCTTCAACGTCGAAGATGGCAGCGAGTTGTCCCGCGTGACGCTGCCTGTGCCTCCAGACGCTCACGTCACCTCCATCGCTCAGGACCAGCCCGGCAAGGCGTTGGTGGCTGTCGGCCTGTCCAACGGTCGGGTGCTGGTGTTCAAACACGCCTACCCAATCAGCTATCCCGAGAACAAAAAGACCATCACGCCGACCATCAGTTGGCCCTACGGTCAAACCCCGCTGGCGTTGGATGAAGCAGGACGGGCGCTGGAGCATGTCAGTCTCAACGCCGGCGACACCACGCTGATTCTCGCGGGCGCGACCGGTGCGCAGTTGCATGTGCTGTCTCTGACCCAGACAGAGAATCTGATGACCGGCGAAAGCACCAACGAGCAGAGTCGCATAGAGCTGCCGCAACTGTCGGCAATGGTCAAAGCGATCTACGTCGACCCGCGACAGCAATGGCTATACGTCATCAACGGTCGCGCTCAGGCTGACGTGTTCAACCTGCAGGACCGTACGCTCAATGGCCGCTACAAACTGCTCGAAGACGCCAACGCCGAAACCACTGCCAGCACGCAGTTGGTCGGCGGCATCTCTTTGGTCATTGGCAGTTCCAGAGGCAACATTGCCCAGTGGTTCATGGCCCGCGATGTCGACGGCGAGATGCGTTTGCAGCACATCCGGGACTTCAAGATGGGCGGCGCACCGATTACGCAGATCACCGCCGAACAGCGCCGCAAGGGTTTTATTGCGATGGACGCCTCCGGCGAGCTCGGCGTGTTCCACAGCACCGCGCATCGCACATTGTTAATCGACCCGGTTGCCAGCGGCCCGGCAGTGATGGGCCTGTCGCCGCGCGCCGATCGCATCATCGTCGAAGACAACGGCAAGCTGCTGCCGTTGATGCTGAACAACCCGCATCCGGAAGTCTCCTGGAGCGCGCTGTGGGACAAGGTCTGGTACGAGAATTACGACGAGCCCAAGTACATCTGGCAATCAACGGCCTCCAACAGTGATTTCGAGCCCAAGCTCAGCCTGGCGCCGCTGACCTACGGCACGCTCAAGGCCGCGTTCTACGCCATGTTGCTGGCCGCGCCGCTGGCCGTGGCCGCTGCGATCTACACCGCTTATTTCATGGCCCCCGGTATGCGCCGCAAGGTCAAACCGGTGATCGAGCTGATGGAAGCGTTGCCGACAGTGATCCTCGGGTTCTTCGCCGGGCTGTTTCTGGCGCCGTATCTGGAAGGGCATCTGCCGGGGATTTTCAGTCTGCTGATCTTCACCCCGATCGGCATTCTGCTGGCGGGCTTTGGGTGGACGCGCCTGCCTGACTCGCTTCGTTTGCGTGTACCCGATGGTTGGGAAAGCGCGATTCTGATTCCGGTCATTCTGCTGGTGGGCTGGGTGTCGCTGAGCATGAGCTCGCACATGGAGAACTGGTTCTTCGGCGGTGACATGCGCTCCTGGATAACCAATGAGTGGGGCATCGCCTACGATCAGCGCAACGCCCTGGTGGTGGGTCTGGCCATGGGTTTTGCAGTCATTCCCAACATCTATTCGATTGCCGAAGACGCCGTGTTCAGTGTGCCTCGCGGCCTGACCTTAGGCTCGCTGGCCCTCGGCGCCACGCCTTGGCAGACCCTGACCCGCGTGGTGATCCTGACCGCCAGCCCCGGCATCTTTTCGGCACTGATGATCGGCATGGGCCGAGCGGTCGGCGAAACCATGATCGTGCTGATGGCCACCGGCAACACACCGATCATGGACATGAACCTGTTCGAAGGCATGCGCACGCTGGCTGCGAACGTCGCGGTGGAGATGCCGGAATCGGAAGTGGGCGGCAGTCATTACCGCGTGTTGTTCCTCGCTGCGCTGGTACTGCTGACCTTCACTTTCGTCTTGAACACCTTGGCAGAGCTGATCCGTCAGCGTCTGCGCAAGAAGTATTCGTCTCTCTAGGGCAGGTAGAAAACAGATGCAAAAGACCTCCCTGAAGAGTTGGTTCAACAGCGGCGCCCCCGGCGTCTGGATCAGCGCGGGCGCGGTGTCCATCGCCGTGATCATGACCATCGGCCTGCTGGCAATAATCGCTGTGCGCGGGTTGGGACATTTCTGGCCCGCGGACGTAATTGCCGCGCAGTACAACGTGCCCGGTCAGGAAACGCACGTGCTGGTGGGCGAACGAGTGGAGTCCGAGCAAGTGCCACGTGCGCGGCTCAAGGGCGCCGGGCTGCCGGTGCCCGATCAAGGTCCGGAGTTCATGACTCGCGATTTGTTCAAGGTCGGCAACCGCGATCTCAACCCCAGCGATTTCACCTGGGTGGTGGGCGAGTGGCTGACCGAGCAGAGCAAGCCCGCCGAGCTGATGACTGTCGAGCGCCGCGAATGGGGCAACTTCTACGGTTATCTGGTCAACGTCAAGGAAGACGGTAAAGTCATCGCCGAGGGCGAGGGCGCCTGGTCGCAACTGCGTGAGCGTATCGCGCGAGTGCAGAAGATTTCCGGACAGTTGGAGGGTCTGGAAAAGACCGACCTCGGCGCTATCAACCACGGCATCGAGCGCCTGCGCCTGAAAGCCCGCAAGCTGGAGCTCAACGGTCAGCTGGACGCCGAAGCTCAGGCGGACATGGCTTCTGAGCGCGCTGAATACGATGCGCGTTATAAGGAAATCGAATCCCGTCTGGGCGCACTGCACGCCGACTTCAACCGCGAGAGCCTGACCGCCCGTGATGCCAACGGCAAGGAAGTCGAGATCAGTCTGGGCAAAGTGGTTCACGCCTATCAGCCCAACGCGATGGGTGTCGCGACCAAGCTGGGCTTCTACTTTCAGAAACTCTGGGAATTCCTCAGCGACGACCCCCGTGAAGCCAATACCGAGGGCGGGATCTTCCCGGCTATTTTCGGCACGGTGATGATGACGTTGATCATGGCCGTGATCGTGACGCCTTTTGGCGTGCTCGCGGCGGTTTACCTGCGGGAATACGCCCGTCAGGGGCCGGTGACACGGATGATTCGTATTGCCGTGAACAACCTCGCGGGTGTGCCGGCTATCGTCTATGGCGTGTTCGGTCTGGGGTTCTTCGTCTATGTGCTGGGTGGCTCGCTGGATCATTTGTTCTTTGCCGAAGCGCTGCCTGCGCCGACTTTCGGCACGCCCGGCTTGCTCTGGGCCTCGCTGACCCTGGCGCTGCTGGCAGTGCCGGTGGTGATCGTCGCCACTGAAGAAGGGCTTGCGCGCATCCCGCTGACTCTGCGTGAAGGCTCGCTGGCTTTGGGCGCTACCAAAGCCGAGACGCTGTGGAAGATTGTTCTGCCCATGGCCAGCCCGGCGATGATGACCGGCTTGATTCTCGCGGTGGCCCGCGCTGCCGGTGAGGTCGCGCCGCTGATGCTGGTGGGTGTTGTGAAGATGGCGCCGTCGCTGCCGCTGGATGGCAACTATCCGTATCTGCACCTGGACCAGAAGATCATGCACTTGGGCTTCCACATCTATGACGTCGGCTTTCAGAGCCCCAACGTCGAGGCCGCGCGGCCGCTGGTGTACGCCACGGCGCTGTTGCTGGTGTTGGTGATCGCTCTGCTGAACCTGTCGGCGGTGTTCATCCGCAACCGTCTGCGCGAGAAGTACAAAGCGCTCGACGGGTGAACCAGCGTCGAGCTTCACGCTACAAGCGGCCGGCTCAAAGCCGCGCCGTTTCTATACCAGACTTGCCGCTTGCAGCTTAAAGCTCGCAGCTACGAACGGAGTGAGATATGCAAGATCCCCACACTCACGGCATCAACATGTCGGCACTGGGTCGCAAGCGCGGAGGGCTGGACCTCGCCAGCGAAGATGTGGCGCTGGAAGTGCCTGGCCTGAATCTGTTCTATGGCGAGAAACAGGCGCTGTACGACATTCAGATGAACATTCCCAGGCGTCGGGTGACGTCGTTCATCGGCCCGTCAGGCTGTGGCAAGTCGACCTTGCTGCGCACCTTCAATCGCATGAACGATCTGGTGGACGGCTGCCGCGTACAGGGCGAGATCAAGCTATATGGCCACGACATCTACACCAAGGGTGAAGACGTCGCCGAACTGCGTCGTCGGGTCGGCATGGTGTTCCAGAAGCCCAATCCGTTCCCCAAGACCGTTTATGAAAACGTGGTCTACGGACTGCGGATTCAGGGCATCAACAAGAAGCGCACGCTCGACGAGGCCGTCGAGTGGGCATTGCGTGGCGCGGCGCTGTGGGATGAGGTCAAGGACCGCCTGCATGAGTCGGCGCTTGGCCTTTCCGGTGGTCAGCAGCAGCGTCTGGTGATCGCCCGCACCATCGCCGTTGAACCCGAAGTGCTGCTGCTCGATGAGCCGTGCTCCGCGCTCGACCCGATTTCGACGTTAAAAGTCGAAGAGCTGATCTACGAACTGAAATCCAAATACACCATTGTGATCGTTACCCACAACATGCAGCAGGCTGCGCGCGTGTCGGATTACACCGCATTTCTGCACATGGGCAAGGTGGTCGAGATCGGGGACACCGATACGTTGTTCACCAATCCGACCAAAAAGCAGACTGAAGACTACATAACCGGTCGTTACGGCTAGCACCTGTTTTGTCAGCCCTGAACCACCGCGCAATCAATCGGACGGACACTCAGCATGATCAAAGACAGCCATACACATCACATCTCCCAGCAGTTCAACGCTGAACTGGAAGAAGTTCGCAGCCACCTGCTGGAAATGGGTGGTCTGGTCGAGAAGCAGGTCAACGACGCGGTCACGGCACTGATCGAGGCCGATTCGGGCCTGGCCCAGCGGGTTCGTGAAGTCGACGACCGCATCAACCAGATGGAGCGCAACATCGACGAAGAATGCCTGCGCATTTTGGCCCGTCGTCAGCCTGCGGCTTCAGATCTGCGTCTGATCATCAGCATCTCCAAGTCAGTGATCGACCTGGAGCGCATCGGTGACGAGTCCACCAAGATCGCCCGTCGCGCCATTCAGCTCTGTGAAGAAGGCGAGTCGCCGCGCGGATACGTGGAAGTGCGCCACATCAGCGATCAGGTCAGCAAAATGGTGCGTGACGCGCTGGACTCGTTCGCCCGTTTCGACGCCGATCTGGCGCTATCGGTTGCGCAGTACGACAAGAACATCGACCGCGAGTACAAGACCGCGCTGCGTGAGCTGGTCACCTACATGATGGAAGATCCGCGCTCAATCTCCCGCGTGCTCAACGTGATCTGGGTCCTGCGTTCGCTGGAGCGTATCGGCGACCATGCGCGCAACATCTCAGAGCTGGTGATCTATCTGGTGCGCGGTACCGACGTACGTCATCTGGGCCTCAAGCGCATGCAGGAAGAAGTCAAAGGCCTGTCCGCCGAAATACCTAATGTTCCGGACGCACCTGACGATAACTAAGATTGCCTGAGAAAAAACGCCTGGCGAATGCCGGGCTTTTTTTTGGGGGCAGTGAGCCGTTTTCGCTCGCCTATCTTCTGTCACCCGCGAATAAATATCCCGGTGTCGTCAAACAATTTGGCAGTTGGCCACCAGCCAGCGAATATGCTCGCCATTTGCGGTGAACACGCCATCAGGAGCGTCGATGAGTAAAGTCAGTGTATTGGTGGTGGATGACGCGCCGTTCATCCGCGATCTGGTCAAGAAAGGGCTGCGTAACGCCTTTCCCGGCATCGTGCTGGAAGACGCAATCAACGGTCGCAAAGCCCAGGGTTTGCTGACCCGCGAGGCTTTCGACCTGGTGTTGTGCGATTGGGAAATGCCCGAGATGTCCGGGCTTGAGTTGCTGGCTTGGTGTCGTGAGCAAGAAAGCCTGAAAACCATGCCGTTCATCATGGTGACCAGCCGTGGCGACAAGGAAAACGTCATTCAAGCGATCCAGGCCGGTGTTTCTGACTTCATCGGCAAGCCATTCACCAACGAGCAGCTGCTGACCAAGGTCAAGAAAGCGCTGCACAAGGTAGGCAAGCTGGAGGCGCTGATGTCCACGGCGCCGGCACGCGCGAACGCGGCATTCGCCAACGACTCGCTGAGTGCATTGACCGGTAACCGGCCTGAAGTGGTTTCCGCGACCCCGGCTGTTTCGGCACCTGCCCAGCCATTGAGCAAGCCTGCGGCTCAACCCGTAGCTGCAAAAGAACCGACCGGCCGTGGCCAGGGTCAACTGCGCCTGTCCAGCGGCACGCAGCAGTGCGTAATCAAGGCGTTGACGTTGAAAGAAGCTTTGCTGGTAGTGCGTCGCAGCGAGTCGCTGCCGCAGATTCTGGACAGCGCTGTACTCGACCTGGAGCAGGGCGAGAACGCCGAGGTCGCTCGGCTGAACGGGTACCTGCACGCCATCGCCGCCTTCGAGCAAAAGCCGGACAGCGACTGGCTGCAATTGACCTTCCGTTTCGTCGACCAAGACACTCAGAAGCTCGACTACGTGTCCCGCCTGATCGCCCGTGGTACGGCGCTGAAGCATTTCGTGCCTGGCGCTTAAGCTGCCTGAGCGCAGTCGGAGCCGGCTTGCTGGCGAATGCGCAGTGTCAGTGACCGGAGGGGCCGGCTGATACGCCAAGGTTCGCCAGCAAGCCGGCTGCTACAGGTATGCGGCGAGTCTGAGATGCATCGCCATCCACTGTGGAGCGAATTCATTCGCGAAAGGCCGATACAGCCGATACATCGCTATCGACTTACACATAGTCGCGAATGAATTCGCTCCACAGAGATGTGGGCACTACGCGATCCTCGGCGGTCTGACAAACCGCACCCTACCCAGCATAGAAATTGCAAAACCTGTCGCGTCCGACCCTGACGCGATTTCCTTGACGCTTCGTCTATTACCGATTGATACGGATGAGTCCATTTCTATCGGCTTCGCTGTTAGGCTTGCCCCAATCCTCCCCTACGCCAGGCCTATCCAGATGTTAGAGCGCTTGCTGGTAGTGTGTGCATTGCTTCTGGCTGCTCAATCGGCCACAGCCGTCACCATCTACAGATTCACCGATGCCAACGGAGTGGTTTCGTTTACCGACCAGCCCGTTGCCGGCGCGCAGGTGATGAAGCTTCGCGAGCGCATGGTCGAGCGTATCGACAGCCAGGTCCGCCTGAACGTCAAGAAAGCCAAAGGCACCGACAGCCTGTACGTGCGCAACGACCTGTATGCACCGGTAGAAATCGAGCTGAAGCTCTCAGGCGTGAAGAACGTAGTGGGGGTCGCCGATCAAGTCATCCGCCGCACGATTCCCGCCCGCAGCAATGAACGCCTGATCGCACTGAGCCCGGTCACGCCAGGCAAGGCCATGGCCTACAAGCCAAGCCTGCGTTCCATCGTCGGTGATCCGCAGCGCAGCATTTCGGGCAATGGACTGGCGTACCGGTATCCGCTGCCTTGGGTTGGTGGTCCATTTCGCATCAGCCAGGGCCCTCAGGGTTCCTACAGCCACGTCGGCGCCAAGAGTCGTTATGCCATCGACATCGCCATGCCGGAAGGCACCCCGATTATCGCGGCGCGCGGCGGGACTGTAATCAAGACCGAAAACAGCCAGTCTGGCCGAGGTGCGAATCCGTCGGGCAACTTCGTGAGAATCCTGCATGACGACGGCACGATGGGCGTCTATCTGCACCTTCAGCAGGGATCGGTCAGCGTGAAAGAGGGCGAGCGGGTCACCGTAGGCTCGCCACTGGGGCATTCAGGCAATACCGGCAACAGCACTGGCCCGCATCTGCACTTCGTGGTGCAGCGCAACGTCGGGCTGGCGCTGGAGTCGATCCCCTACGAATTCGCACAGCCAGTGCAGAACCTGCCGAATTTTGCGATTGGTGGGAATTGATACCAGCACGTAGCGTGTGTCTTTGTGGGAGCGAATTCATTCGCGATTGGCCGGTACGGTGGATACATCTCTGTCGACTGAAACATCCACGTCGCGAATGAATTCGTTCCTACAGAGGTTTCTGGTCAAAGCCCACTTCTGGAACCGCCCCGATATCTGTAGGAGCCGGCTTGCTGGCGAATGCGAAGGGTCATTCACTGCAATATCGACTGGCTCATCGGGTTCGCCAGCAAGCCGGCTCCTACAAGTCCGATTTGGTTTTCAGATGTACTGGATCAATCCAGCTTCAAAACCTTCGCCAGCACGATCTTCGGGCCTTTCATCTTTTTGATGATGATGCGCAGACCCTCGATCTCCATGACTTCCTCTTCCTCAGGCACGCGCTTGAGGCTGTCGTAGATCAGGCCCGCCAGCGTCTCGGCTTCGACGTGATCCAGATCGATGCCCAGCAGGCGTTCGACCTTGAACAGCGGTGTATCGCCACGAACCAGCAGTTTGCCTGGCTGATAGGCGAGGATGCCGCGCTCGGCCTTGCGGTGTTCGTCCTGAATGTCACCCACCAGCACTTCCAGCACGTCTTCCATGGTCAGGTAACCGATCACCTTGCCATCGGCTTCCTCTACCAGCGCAAAGTGCGCGCCACCTTGACGGAACTGCTCCAGCAGGCGTGACAGTGGCATGTGCTTGGAAACACGCTCCAGCGGGCGTGTCAGCTCGGCCAGGTTGAACGATTCGGGAATGTGGTCCAATGCCGCCAGCTCAAGCAGCAAGTCCTTGATGTGCAGCAGGCCGACGAACTCGCCACGGTCGGCGTCATACACCGGGTAGCGGCTGAATTTGTGGCGGCGGAACAGCGCGAGAATTTCCTTGAGCGGCGCGTTGAATTCCAGCGTCACCAGGTCTTCCCGGGAGTTGGCCCAATCCACCACTTCCAGCTCGCCCATTTCCACGGCAGAAGCCAGCACGCGCATGCCTTGGTCGCTCGGGTCCTGACCGCGGCTGGAGTGCAGGATCAGCTTGAGCTCTTCGCGGCTGTAGTGATGCTCGTGATGCGGGCCGGGCTCGCCTTGGCCGGCAATACGCAGAATGCCGTTGGCGCTGGCGTTGAGCAGATAAATGGCCGGGTACATGACCCAATAGAAGAGGTACAGCGGCACGGCCGTCCACAGCGACAGCAGTTCGGGTTTGCGGATGGCCCAGGATTTGGGGGCCAGTTCGCCAACCACAATGTGCAGATAAGAGATGAGGAAGAAGGCAGTGAAGAACGAAACGCCTTTGACGACTTCCGGCGAATTCACGCCCAGCATTTCCAGCAGCGGCGCCAGCAGATGTGCGAATGCCGGCTCACCGACCCAGCCCAGCCCCAGAGAAGCGAGGGTGATGCCCAGCTGACAGGCCGACAGGTAGGCATCCAGCTGACTGTGAACCGTGCGCAGAATACGGCCGCGCCAGCCGTTTTTCCCGGCAATGGATTCCACGCGAGTGGAGCGCAGTTTGACCATGGCGAACTCTGCAGCAACGAAAAAACCGTTAAGCAGGACCAGAATCATTGCGAAGAGAATCATGCCGAAGTCGGCGAAAATTGAAGCCAGGCTAATACCAGGGGAAGGGTCCATGATGGAGTTTTGCAGGTTCCGTTTCGAAAAAGGATTAAATAAACCCTCACAGATAGAGGGCATAAGCGAAGCAATTTAGCGGCTATCCGCTACGTTTGCTAGGGCTTGGTCATTTGGATGGGGGCGAAGTTGCAGATAAACACGCTGCCCTTGCCCAACACGCTGTTGATCTCCAGCGAACCGCGATGGCGCAGCAGCACGTGCTTGACGATCGCGAGCCCAAGTCCCGTGCCGCCTGTGTTGGACGCGCGGCTGGAGTCGACGCGATAGAAGCGCTCGGTCAGACGCGGGATGTGCTTGCTGTCGATGCCGATGCCTGAGTCTTGCACGCTCAAATGCGCGCCGCGCCCGTCGGCCCACCAGCGGATGCGGATGTTGCCCTCGGCGGGGGTGTATTTCACTGCGTTGAAAATCAGATTGGAGAATGCGCTGCGTAACTCCGCCTCACTGCCTTTGAGGTTCACCTTGTCTTCGATATCCAGCGTGATCTGTTGATTCTTGCTGCCTGACAGCGCTTGTGCGTCGTTGGTGATGCTCTGCAGCAATGCAGACACGGCAATGGGCTGGTTATCCGATGGGTAATCGGTGGCTTCGAGCTTGGCCAACAACAGCAGGTCGTTGAGCAGCGTCTGCATGCGTCCACCTTGCTGGTGCATTTGCTGCAGCGCGCGGACCCAACGCGGGTTCACCTCGTCGACATTATCCAAAAGCGTTTCAAGATAGCCGCAGATCACCGTCAGTGGCGTGCGCAGTTCGTGGGAAACGTTGGCCACAAAATCCTTGCGCATCTGTTCCAACTGATGAAGCCGGGTGACGTCGCGCACCAGCATCAGGTGCTCGTTGTTGCCGTAGCGGGTGATCAGCATCTGAATGCGCAGTCGGTCATTGACCGGCGAGGGGATTTCCAGCGGCTCGGCGTAACTGGCTTGCTCGAAGTATTCCTTGAAGCGCGGATGCCGCACCAGATTGGTCACCGGCTGGCCGCTGTCTTGAGGTGTCTTCAAACCGAGCAGGGTTTCGGCAGCGCGGTTCCACCATTCCAGGTTGCCTTCGCTGTCGAGCATGATCACAGCGTCTTTCAGCGCAGCGGTGGATTCCTGAACCCTGTCGATGACCGCTTGCAGCCGGCCACGTACGCGTTGGTCGCGACGTTGCAGATGATAAATGTCGTCGAAGACATCGCCCCACAGGCCATAACCATCCGGTGGCGGTTCGTCAGGTTTGTGATTGCGCAGCCAGTTGTGCAGACGCAGCAACTGTTTGAGGGTCCAGGCCAGATAGAGTCCCAGCCCGATGGCCAGGCACCAGCCGTAATGCCCGCTGATCAGGCCGGCGAGCAGCGAGCCCGTGACCAACAGCAGCAAGTGGCGGATCAGGGTGCCGTGCCAGTTGTGATTCAATTAACGCGTCCTTGTCATCAGCGCAGGCTGTGTCCAAAAGCTTGATCAGCTTTTGGTGGAGAAACGGTAGCCAGTACCGCGGACGGTTTGTACCAGATTTTCATAGGCATCGCCGAGGGCCTTGCGCAGGCGACGAATGTGGACGTCGACGGTGCGCTCTTCAACATAGACATTGCCGCCCCAGACCTGATCGAGCAGTTGGCCGCGAGTGTAGGCGCGCTCTTGATGAGTCATGAAAAATTGCAGCAGGCGGTATTCGGTCGGTCCCATCTCGGCCGGCTTGCCGTCGATGGTCACGCGGTGGCTGATCGGGTCGAGCAGCAGGCCGCCGACTTCTATCGGCGACTCTCCATCGTTGGGACCGGCGCGACGCAGCACGGCCTTGAGGCGCGCGACCAGTTCGCGAGGAGAGAATGGTTTGGTGATGTAATCATCGGCGCCGACTTCAAGACCCTGGATCTTGTTGTCCTCTTCGCCTTTGGCGGTAAGCATGATGATCGGGATGTCCCCGGTCAGTTCGTCACGCTTCAAACGCCGCGCCAGTTCGATGCCGGATGTGCCAGGTAGCATCCAGTCGAGCAGGATCAGATCGGGTTTGCGATCGACAATGACGGCGTGGGCTTGCTGAGAGTTCTCTGCCTCCATGCAGTCATAGCCGGCCATTTCCAGTGCGACGGCGATCATCTCGCGAATCGGCGCTTCGTCGTCGACGATCAGAATGCTCCTGCCAACCATGCCTTGAACCTCATGTCATTTAACTGTCTTGGGGCGCATTAGATAACGGAATTATTGCAGTCGTGTGACAGGTTGGTTCTAACGATGCGCAATGGCCGGTCTAGAGCTAAGCTATCGGTCTTGTCCTACAACACCTGTCGGAACCTCGACGAACAAAAAGAGGATGTATCTATGGCTAAAATTTCTTGTGCTTTTATGGGCCTGCTCACCGCGGCCGCATTGGCATCGTCCGGAATGGCTTTCGCTGCTGACCCCGCAATGACCAAGGATGGCGTGTTGACCGACCATCAGGGCCTGACCCTTTACACCTTCGACAAGGACACCTCTGCCGGCAAGTCAGTGTGCAACGATCAATGCGCGACCAACTGGCCGCCTTTGACTGCCGGTGCCAGTGACAAGGCCGAGGGCGACTGGACTATCATCAAGCGTGATGACGGTGCTTCGCAGTGGGTTTACAAAGGCAAACCCCTATACACCTTCAAGAACGATAAAGCCGCTGGAGACAAGACCGGCGACGGCAAGGGCGACGTCTGGCACGTGGCCAAACCCTGATCTACGCAATTGCCTGCGCTGTCCCGCATCGGGTCAGCGCAGCGCGTAATCCACCACGATTCCGACAAAGATCGCCAAGCCTGCCCAGTGGTTATGCAAAAACGCCTTGAAGCAGGCTTGCGGATCTTTATCCCGCGTCGACCAGAATTCCCAGGCGAAGCACCCGGCCGCGACTACCAGGCCGATGAAGAAATACAGCCCCAGCTCGAAGCGTGAACCGGCCAGCATCAGGCAGAACAGCGCCAGGCATTGCAGCGTCAGGATGATCACCCGGTCAGCATCGCCGAACAGCACGGCGGTGGATTTCACGCCGATCTTCAAGTCATCTTCGCGATCGGTCATGGCGTAATAGGTGTCGTAGCCCACGGTCCACAACAGGTTGGCGATGTACAGCAGCCACGCCGCAGCAGGCAGATCACCAGTCTGCGCGGTGAACGCCATTGGCATGCCCCACGAGAACGCCGCGCCCAGCACCACTTGCGGGTAATAGGTGTAACGCTTCATGAACGGATACGTGGCCGCCAACGCCAGACCGCCGAACGACAGCCAGACTGTGGTGGCGTTGGTCAACAGCACCAGCCCGAAGCTCAGCGCCACCAGCACCGCGAACAGTATCAACGCTTCTTTTGACGTGATCCTGCCGCTCACCAGCGGGCGTTGCTCCGTGCGTTTGACGTGGCCGTCGACCTTGCGGTCGGCGAAGTCATTGATCACGCAGCCCGCCGCGCGCATCAGAAAGACGCCGACCACGAAGATCAACACGTTACCCAGCGAAGGCGAACCCTTGCCCGCAATCCACAGCGCCCATAGCGTCGGCCACAGCAGTAGGTAGATGCCGATGGGTTTTTCGATCCGCATCAGTTGGATGAAGTCCCAGGCGCGAGGATGCAGGCGGCTGAGGGATTTGAGCAGCGACAGGTACATCAGCGACGCTCCTTGCTTGAGTCGGCAGACTGATCGATGGCGCGCCACACGCTGGGCAAAAACACTTCGGCCACCAGAATGCTCAATGGCCCACGGAGGAAACAGGATCGACGGCCCCAGAGCCCTGTTGCCGTATCGGCCTGCGGCAGCCAAGACGCGGGGTATTGGCAGATCTGCAGAGGCCCGCGGGCGAAGGCCCGGTCGCTGAACAGCAGTTCGCCCAATGAGCGCGTGCCAAGTTCGTCCATATGCAGGCCGTCGTTTTCCAGAGCGCCACGACCCGCGACGCTGCGGGCAAATACCCACTTCTGGTCATGCCCAAGTAGATACACCTCGCGCACCCAACCCTCGCTGCCTTCGGGCAACTGCAGCGCGGCGCACTCATCGGCGCGCAGACGCTGCCAGCCTTCGAACAGCGGCCTGACGCTGAAGCCATCATTGGAAAGCCGGGTCAGCCGGCGGGTCAGGGAGTCTTCATGGAACAGCCACTCGACGACGACAGGCGCGGGTGCTTCGGTCAGTTGATCGCGCAACAGCCATTCGGGCGTCGGACATACAGGATTTTGCTGGATCACAGTGAGCAGTTATTGGCAGCAATCGAGGCGGCGAGCTTAGCATGATTGGCGATTCTGGCCGACGACCGGACCAGGCCTTGAGCGTCGATGAAGCTTGCGTCATCGTCCTTCGATCAGTAAAACGCCCAGACCCATTCGAAAAAGGCGCGACCAACGCCGAACGTCTGGGCCCGTATAGCCTGAGAACCGAGAGAATCAACCGATGAAAAAGTGGCAATGCATTGTCTGTGGCCTGATTTACAACGAAGCCGATGGTTGGCCGGATGACGGCATTGCACCGGGCACCCGCTGGGAAGATGTGCCTGAAGACTGGCTCTGCCCTGATTGCGGCGTCGGCAAGATGGATTTCGAAATGATCGAAATCATCTGATACCCATTTCCCTGACTGACTCTGGAGATATGAATGAACGCACCAGTGGTGATCATCGGTACCGGCCTTGCGGGCTATAACCTGGCCCGTGAATTTCGCAAGCTCGATGGCGAAACGCCGCTGTTGCTGATCACCGCCGATGACGGTCGCTCCTATTCCAAACCCATGCTTTCGACCGGTTTCGGCAAGAACAAGGAAGCCGACGGCCTGAGCATGGCCGAACCGGGCGCGATGGCAGAGCAATTGAAGGCCGAGGTCCGCACCCACACGCGGGTTAGCGGTATCGACGCTGGTCACAAGCGGCTATGGATAGGCGAAGAGTCGGTCCACTATCGCGACCTGATTCTGGCCTGGGGCGCGGAAACCGTGCGCGTGCCGGTGGAGGGCGATGCCAGCGATGCGGTTTTCCCGATCAACGATCTGGAAGACTACGCACGTTTTCGCTCAGCGGCCGCAGGCAAGCGCCGGGTGTTGATTCTGGGCGTCGGCCTGATCGGCTGCGAATTCGCCAACGATCTTATCCTCGGCGGCTATGAAGTCGATCTCGTCGCGCCTTGCGAGCAGGTCATGCCAACCCTGCTGCATCCGGCCGCAGCGACAGCGGTCCAGGCCGGGCTTGAGAGCCTTGGCGCGCGGTTTCATCTGGGGCCGGTGCTGACGCGACTTTCGAGAGTCGAAGATGGCCTGCAAGCGCATCTGTCCGATGGCGAAGTGTTGCAGTGCGATGTGGTGGTGTCGGCGATTGGCCTGCGTCCCCGTGTTGATCTCGCTGCTGCGGCCGGTCTTGAGATTGGCCGTGGCGTAGTGGTGGATCGTCACCTGCAGACCTCCCACGCCAATATCTATGCGCTGGGTGACTGCGCAGAAGTCGACGGACTCAATCTGTTGTACGTGATGCCGCTGATGAGCTGCGCGCGAGCGCTGGCGCAAACCCTGGCGGGGACCCCGACCGCCGTCAAATACGGACCGATGCCAGTCACCGTGAAAACCCCCGTTTGCCCACTGGTGGTGTCGCCTGTGCCAAAGGGCCTGGAAGGCATATGGAGCGTCGAAGGGCAGGGCGCCGACATCAAGGCACTGTGTCGTGATTCGGAAGGAAATTTGTTGGGTTACGCCCTGACAGGGTCGGCGGTGATGGACAAACTCGCGCTGAACAAGGTACTGCCGCCCTTGTTGGCATAAATACCTGTCGTTCTGTCGGATAAGGCGCGTTTTTGTTGATACAAACCTCGCTCACGCACTGGCGCCGAATTCGGCAGCATGCCATCCTCATTCCGGTCTGCCGCTACGTAGAGCCGTCGCGGCACCTGCTCGCTGCCCGCCAAGGGCTGCACAGGACATAAAAACAAAAAACCGTAAAAGAGGCTTCATATGCGCAAACCTGAACTCGCAGCCGCTATCGCGGAAAAAGCAGATCTCACCAAAGAACAAGCCAATCGCGTCCTCAATGCCGTCCTGGACGAAATCACCAACGCCTTGCACAAAAAGGACAGCGTGACCCTCGTCGGCTTCGGCACCTTCCTGCAACGCCATCGCGGCGCGCGCACAGGTAAAAATCCTCAGACCGGCGAGCCGGTGAAAATCAAGGCCAGTAACACGGTCGCATTTAAACCGGGCAAATTCCTGAAAGACAGCGTCAATCCGGACACGCCGGCAAAGCCTGCAGCGAAGCCGAAAGCAGCTGCATCGAAGAAGAAATAAATCGCTGTACGCCTTGCGGAAGGCGAGCAGTACGAAAATGGGCATGCCAACACGTTGGATGCCCATTTTTTATGGCCGACGTTGCATTGTGTATCGGCATGGCCCGCCGGCCATGGCGTACCACAGATGGCCGCACCGAATCTCTGGATCTGTCTAGCTCGCCACTTTGCGACTAATGAGTTCTGCTCCCTCGCGTCTCTCTGAAGCTCGCTACACTGCCGCACGTCGCGGTATTCGCATGGTCGGTAGAGGCATTGAGCTATGAAGTTTCGGTTTCTTCTCTGGATGTTGGGCCTGTTGATGGCTCGTGCCAGCCGCAACAACCCCGCCTTCACGCAACAACTGGCCGGCAAGGACCTGACCTTCCAACTGCAGACCAGTGACGGCAAGATCGCCCGCCATTTCGTGGTTCGTGATCAACGAGTCAGCAGCCGGGCAGGCGCGATCGCCGAGCCAGCATTTGCGATTTCCTTTAAGGATGCGGCCTACGGCTTCGCCACGATGCAGGCAAAGAACAAGCAACTGGCGTTCATGCAGGGGATTCAGAACAAGGATATTCAGGTCACCGGCAACACCGGGCTGGTGATGTGGTTTCAGGGTTTGACGAAATATTTGAAGCCGAGGAAGAAAAAGTGACGGGCCGATGAGGTTCGGGCCCTGCGCTGAACCTCTGGCAGCGAATTCATTCGCGATAGATAGTTCAGACGGTAGATATGTGTCGGTTGTGCCCCCGCCTCGCGAAATTCGCTACCACAGGATCTCCAACCGCCTCAGGATCAAGGCGGTTGGAAGACTCAATCAATGAAACTGCGAAGCCAATTCGCGCAGTAACACTTCGGCTTCCAGCACCTTTTTCACCACATCCTCCGCTTTGTCGCGGGACAGTTCCAGGCGCTCGAACAGTTCGTCAGGAATGCTTTCCATCGGACCTGAGCCAATGCCTTCCTTGCGCAACAGACGAACCGCCAGGCACACCAGGTTGGCGTATTCGTGATGTTCGCCTGTGTAATGCGGGTCGTGCTGGAAGCGCAGGGCAGTGGCTAACTCCTCAGGCATGTCCCAGTTGCGCATCAGCCAGGCGCCGATCTGCTCGCGGGTGATGCCCAGCAGATGCTGTTCCACGAAACTGTGGTGCAGGTGCGGGTTGACCTCGATCTGTCGGCAGATCAGCGAGAAATGCGGCGGGAACACGTGGGCCAGCAACAGATAGCCGAAGTTATGCAGCAGACCGGCCAGGTAAGTCAGGCCGCTCTCGGGGCGCTTGGCTCGTGGCATGGCGCGGGTCAAGCCTTCGATGACCGCCGCGCTGTAGATCGATTGCTGCCAGTACGGCGTTGAGTGCTGGGGTTGATCCTTTGGCAATGCCAGGGTTTTGCCGAGCGCCAGACCCAGGGCCAGATTGATCACCAGATCGAAGCCCAGCACGCGCACGATGGCGTCTTCGACCGAGCGAATCTTGCCAGCCGAACCGTAGTACGGCGACGCCGCCCAACTCACCACTTGCGCCGCCAGCGCAGGATCGGTTTCGACGACGCCGGTAATGTCATCGATGGTCGCGTCGGGGTCGACCCGCAGCTTAATGATTTTCTGTGCGGTGTCAGCCAGCGGGGGGATCTCCACTGTCGCTTCCAGACGCTGCTGAATGCGGCGCGCGGTGAAATGCTGTACTGCCTTGGTGATCTCTTCGCGGTCGTCGTCGGGACGTGTCAGGTTAGGCTGCACCGACGTCACCGGCTCACCGAAAATGGCGGCGCTGGCTTTGCTCAACAGCGTCTTGAAGTCATCGCTACTGATTTCCAGCAGCAGGCCGGGCTCGCCGGAGTCGATCAGTACAGTCGGCGCTTGCAGGATGCGTTCTTCATACAGGCAAGGCGAGCTGGTCAACGCCGGAAGGGCCGGCAAGGCGCGCAGGCTGTTTTTGCCCAGCATCTTGTCCAGATGCTCTTGAGTGACCGCTGTAAGCTTGCGCCCGGTCAGCTCGGTAATGCGATTGAGGTCCAGCAGGTGGCTTTTCGGGAACAGGACCAGCAGCGCGCCCACAGTGTCATGGACCAGAACGGCCTGGACCTTCCGCTCGACGGGGAGCATTTCATCGTCCATGACTTCGCGGTAGCTGACGGCTGCTTTATCAAGCAGGTGCCGGATGACAGATGGGGTGTGTTGGGCGTCATCGATGTGGGCAACTTCTGTCATAGCCTGTATCCAGATTCCTACAATTGCTGAAGTATAACCAGCTTAGTTGTTATAGAGGTGATACGCAGTCTTCGTGCTGACTACGTCATACCTGTCCGTATTGCTGGCCGTGGCGCAACCAGCGCTCCAGCAGCGGACTGACGTGGGTAGGCCATCGCTCAAGCAGGGCCTGGGCTGCATCTCTGACTGCCGGCAGCAGGTCCGCATCGCGCATCAGGTCTGCGACCTTGAATTGCAGCAGCCCCGTCTGGCGCGTTCCGAGCATCTCGCCCGGCCCGCGAAGCTCCAGATCCTTCTCAGCGATCACGAAACCGTCGTTGGTCTCGCGCATGATTCCCAGCCGCTGCCGGCCGATTTGCGACAGCGGTGGATGGTACAACAGCACGCAATGACTCGCCGCACTGCCACGTCCAACCCGCCCACGCAATTGATGAAGCTGGGCCAGGCCCAGTCGTTCCGGGTTCTCGATGATCATCAGGCTGGCATTGGGCACATCCACACCAACCTCGATGACAGTCGTGGCGACCAACAGCTGCAAGTTGCCCTGTTTGAATTCGGCCATTACTACGGCCTTTTCCGCAGGCTTCATGCGCCCGTGAATCAGCCCGACTTTAAGTTCGCCCAACGCGCTGGTCAGTTCCTCGAACGTAGTTTCGGCCGCCTGACACGTCAGCTCTTCGGATTCTTCAATCAGCGTACAGACCCAATATGCCTGGCGACCTTCGGCGCAGGCGTTGCGCACTCGCTCGACCACCTCGATGCGGCGGCTATCGGCGACCAATACCGTGTTGACCGGTGTTCGGCCTGGGGGGAGTTCATCGAGGATCGACGTGTCGAGGTCCGCGTAGGCACTCATCGCCAACGTTCGCGGGATCGGAGTGGCGGTCATGATCAACTGGTGCGGACACATCAGGCCGCCGACGCCCTTCTTGCGCAGGGCCAGACGTTGCTGAACGCCGAAACGATGCTGTTCATCGATGATCACCAGCGCGAGATTCTTGAACTGCACTTCATCCTGAAACAGCGCGTGAGTACCGACGACCATCGGCGCACCGTTGGCGATCTGCTCCAGAGACGCTGCGCGCAGCTTGCCTTTGAGTTTGCCGGCCAGCCACGCCGTCTCGATACCCAATGGATCGAGCCAGCGTTTGAAGTTGATGAAATGCTGCTCGGCGAGAATTTCCGTCGGCGCCATCAACGCCACCTGATAGCCCGCTTCCAGCGCCTGCAACGCCGCGAGCGCTGCGACAACGGTCTTGCCCGCGCCAACATCACCTTGAATGAGCCGCAACATAGGCTCCTGTTGGCTGAGGTCGTAGGCGATTTCCTTGCCGACCCGTTGCTGCGCGCCTGTAGGCGGAAAACCCAGGTTAGCGAGGAATTTTTTCGGCAGTCGTTTGGCGAGCGGCAACGATGGGGCGCGCTGGGAGCGCAGGCTTTCGCGCAGACGTTGCTGCGACAGTTGATGCGTCAGCAGTTCCTCGAACGCCAGCCGGTGCTGGGCCCAGTGATGACCGAGGGCCAGTTCTTCGACATCGGCATCGGCGGGCGGGTTGTGCAGGTAGTGAATGGCGTCGGCCAGCGGCGCGAGTTGATAGTCGCGCGCCAGCTCTTCAGGCAGCCAGTCGGGCAGGCTTCTGGGACCGAGCATGCCCAGACTTTGCTGGCACAGTTGGCGTAGACGCTGTTGCGTCAGGCCTTCGGTGGTTGGATAGATCGGCGTGAGCGTCTGCTCGACCGCGACGTGTTCTTCGCCGGTGATGGCGCGGTATTCGGGGTGATAAATCTCAAGTCCCGATGCGCCAGGCCGGGCTTCGCCGTAGCAACGCACGTGAGTTCCGCGTTTGAGGCCGTCCTTCTGCGCGTTGCTGAAGTGATAGAAGCGCAGGCTCAGCACGCCTGTGCCGTCACCCAGCCGCACCAGCAGGCTGCGACGTTTACCCATCACCACATCGGCACCGCTGACCACGCCTTCGATCACGGCGTCCTGCCCAGGCCGCAGCGCGCCGATGGGCACGACGCGAGTGCGATCCTGATAACGCAGGGGCAGATGAAAGAGAACGTCCTGAATGTTCTCGAGTCCGACCTTCGCCAGCTTTTCAGCCATGGCCTCGCCGACGCCCTTGAGCGCCGTGACCGAGACGTGGGACAGCTCAGTCATACCGCCACTTAACTCGCTTGTGCCTGGGCTTTAGGGCGAGCGACGGAGCACAGACGGATCGAGTCGGCGAGGATTTCGATAGCTTTTGGCCGTGGGAAGCTTGCGCGCCAGGCGATGGCTACCGTGCGGAATGGCACTGGAGCGGACATCGGACGGACCTCGATTACACCAGGGGCATAATGGTGGCTGTCGACTGCCGACATTGGCAGGATCGAAACTCCAAGACCCGAAGCCACCATGTGTCGAATGGTTTCCAGCGAGCTGGATTCGACAGTGGTGTGCTTGGCGCTGTCGCCGCCCTTGACCAGCGTCGGACAGGCTTCGAGGACCTGATCGCGGAAGCAGTGACCTTCGCCCAGCAGCAGCAGGCTCTTGTCGTTCAGCGCCGCTGCGTCGATGGTGTCTTTCTGAGTCCAGGGATGGTCGGCCGGCATCAGCACGTAGAACGGTTCGTCGTACAGTGACATGGTCAATACGTCGGCTTCGTTGAACGGCAGGGCGATGATGATCGCATCGAGTTCACCGTTGCGCAGCTTGTCGCGCAGCACATGGGTGAAGTTCTCTTCGATGTACAAGGGCATTTGCGGGGCGACCCGATGCAGTTGCGGGATCAGATGCGGGAAAAGGTAAGGACCGACGGTGTAGATCGCGCCGACTTTCAGCGGTGCGGTCAGCTGGTTCTTGCCAGTCTGGGCGAGTTCACGAATGCCTTGAGCTTGTTCGAGCACCTTCTGCGCCTGAGCCACGATGCCCTCGCCGACGGGCGTAAGACGTACCGCACTCTTGCTGCGCTCGAAAATCAGCACACCGAGTTCATCTTCCAGCTTCTTCACGCCCACCGACAATGTCGGCTGGCTGACATGGCAGCGCTCGGCCGCATGGCCGAAATGCTGCTCTTGAGCGAGGGTAACGATATAGCGCAATTCTGTGAGGGTCATAGCGTGCGTCCATGAAGTTGCGGCCCCAGCATAGCGGGTGCAATCGATAGACGCACGTTATCAGGCGCTCTGTTGTTGCAAAATCGTCGTTTCAGCGTTTATCCAGCGAATAAACGAAGGGTGCGACAACTTCCAGCGTGCCGTTGTTGAGCAATTCGGCGGGTGGTTTTGGCAACGGCTGGGCACGCCGAATCATCTCCAGCGTGGCCCGGTCCAGTGCCGCGCTGCCAGAACCGCCAGCGATTTCGTAGGACAGTACCCGGCCTTCACCATCGACCACGAAGCGCAGACGGTTGATGCCTTGCATGCCACGACGCCGGGCGTCTTCCGGATAACGCTTGAACTTGCTCAAGTGACGCAGCAGATCACCCTGCCAACTTGGCAGTGCAGTGCTCGGTGGCGCTGGCGGGGCCTGTTCAGGGGCTGCGGATTTTTCCGGCTTGGCGTTGGATGGTGGAGTGTCTACCGGTTTTTCATCGGCGGGTTTCTCTTCCTTCGGCGGCTCAACCTTCTTCACAGGTTTGGGCGGCTGTGGTTTGGGCTTTGGCTTGACCGGTTTGGGAATTGCGATTTCCGGTTTCGGCGCTTCAGCGATAGGCGGAATCGGCAGTTGTTCTTCCGGCGCAGGAGGCTGCGGCGGCTGAACGACCTTCGGCGGTGGCGGCGGAGCGGGCTCGGGAACAGGCGCCAGCTCGATCATCATTGCCGCCGGTGGCAGCTCGATGGCCTGCGAGGTGGGCCAGCGCAGTGCGACCAGGATCGCAACGGCGTGTACCGCCAGCACCAACAACAGACTACCGCTATAGCGCGTCAGTTTTTGGCGCGTATTGATCATTTCTTACCAACCGTCTCGAGACCCACCAGACCGACTTTCAGGTAACCGGCGCCGCGCAGGAGGTTCATGACCTCCATCAGATCGCCGTAGTCCACGCCTTTATCGGCCTGGAAGAAGATGGTTGTGTCTTTCTTGCCCTTGGTCTTGGCATCCAGAACCGGACCGATCTGCTCGCGAGCGACCTTTTCATCACCCAGATACAGGCTCTGGTCGGCCTTGACGCTGAGGAAGACCGGCTTCTCGGGTCGGGGCGCCGGTTTCGCGGTGGAAGCGGGCAGGTCGACCTTGATGTCCACCGTGGCCAGAGGCGCCGCCACCATGAAGATGATCAACAGCACCAACATGACGTCGATGAACGGCGTCACGTTGATTTCGTGGTTCTCGGCGAGATCGTCGCCACCTTCGTTAAGATGCAGGCCCATGGTTTACCCCATTTTTACCATGTGCGGCTGAGCACGGTCAGCGGCGGGCTGGTGATCCAGATCGCGGCTGACCAGCAACAGAACCTGAGCCGATGCGTCCGACACTTGCGCCTTGTAACCCGCGATCGAGCGGGCGAAGACGTTGTAGATGACCACCGCAGGGATTGCCGCGACCAGACCCAGCGCCGTGGCCAGCAGGGCTTCTGCGATGCCGGGAGCGACGACGGCAAGGTTGGTGGTCTGGGTCTTGGCGATACCGATGAAGCTGTTCATGATGCCCCACACGGTACCGAACAGGCCGACGAAGGGCGCGGTCGAACCGATGGTGGCGAGCACGCCGGTGCCCATGCTCATGTTGCGGCCACAAGCAGCAACCAAACGTTCGAGACGGAAGCTGACGCGTTCCTTGATGCCCTCGCGCTCGCGACTATTGACTGACAGGTGCATTTCTTCCAGTGCGTCGTGGACCAGCAGATTCGCCAGCGTGCCTTGCTTTTTGGCACTGGCGCTGGCTTCGTCCAGAGTACGGGCACGCTTGAGGGCTGCGATTTCGCCCTTCAGGCGACGCTTGGCACCCAGCAGCTCGAAGCCTTTGGCGATCCAGATGGTCCAGGTGATGATCGAGGCGATAGCCAGACCGATCATCACGGCTTTGACGACGATGTCGGCGTTCTTGTACATACCCCAGGGCGAAAGGTCGTGGGACATGCCAAGGCTGTTGTCTTCAGCGGCAGCGTCCAGCGATTCGGACGGTGCGGCAGGTTCCTGAACGGCGGGTGCCTCCGTGGTGTCCACTGGCGTAGTGGCGGGCGTGGCCGATTGCACCGCTGGCGTCTGCGTCGGAGCGCTGGAGTCGGCGAGGGCGACAGGTGCCAGCATCAGGCTGAAAAGCACCGCTGCGATAGCGCGCCCTGCGCGTGGCAGACCCGAAGACGTGATTGACGAAGCGGGGGATAGAGTAAGTGTCATGCTGGCCCGACCTGATATGAAAAAGGTGTTTCGTTCTCAATGCGTCACGCTGGCGCGAGGCGAGCGGAGGAGAACAAAGGGCCGACATTATTGCAAGTAATTCTTGTTAACAAAAGTAATAGAGTATCTTTTTTTAACACGAATGCGTCCCGATGGTCGCCTTCATCCCCCGTTTCATTGGTTCAAACCTACTTTTGATGTGGAGATTGTCATGGCAATGCCATCCGTTTTAATTGCTGGATGTGGAGACATCGGAGGGCGCCTGGCTTCGCAATTGTTGCTAGAAGGATGGACCGTGTACGGTTTGCGCAGAAGCGTGGCGAAGTTGCCGGAAGGTGTGCGTGGTGTAAATGGCGATCTGTTCGATGCGCGTATTCCCGTGCATTGGCCCGAAGGTCGCATCGATTATCTGGTGTATTGCGCCACGCCGACGGAACGTGATGAAACCGGCTATCGCGCAGCTTACGTTCAGGGACTGCGTCATGTGTTGGGCTGGGTCGAGCGCAGCGGGCAGAAACCACGGCGCATCCTGTTCGTCTCAAGCAGCAGTGTCTACGGGCAGAAGCAAGGGGAGTGGATCGACGAAACTTCGCCTGCCGAGGCCTTAGGGTTCTCAGGGCAAGTGATGCGTGAGGCCGAACAGGTTGCGCTAGACAGCGGGTTGCCTGCCACTGTCGTCAGGCTTACCGGCATTTATGGTCCGGGACGTAGCGATCTGATGAACCGCGTTCGTCAGGGCTACAGCGTGGCAATTGATCCGCCTCTCTATGGCAACCGGATCCATGCCGATGATGCGGCCGGGCTGCTGGCGTTTCTGCTGCGGGCAGATGCTCGCGGTGTAGCGCTGGATGATGTCTATATTGGTGTCGACGATGCGCCAGCCCCCTTGGCCGAGGTGGTCGACTGGATGCGCGAACGGCTCGGCGTGACGCAATGGTCTGATGAAAACAGTGTCCGCCGCGCAGGCAGCAAGCGCTGCAGCAACGCCCGAGCCAGGGCGCTGGGCTGGGTGCCGCGTTATGCGAGCTACAAGGAAGGGTATGAGGCGATGTTGGCAGGTACTCAGGATTGATCGGTGAGCCCTGATCTGTAGGGGGCTTGCTCACGAAGACGTCATTGCATCCGCCGCATTCTCGACGTCTGAAAGTCGGTCTTTGTGAGCAAGCTCACTCATACAAAGGGCCGCAAGCGAGCTTTACAGTGCAGCGGTGGATCAGTTCTTCTCCAGCACCCAATGCCGCTCACCTGGACGAAGGTCCGGCATTTCGGTGGCCTGGGCATTGTTCACGGCTTGGAAGATCTCCAGTTGCTTGCCCTGACGCACGAAGACCCAAGGGTTGCCGCGCTCATTCTGCTCCAGCCACATACTGTCGTATTCACCGCTCATGGCTGCGCAATCCCCCGCTAGACAAAGGGCGTAGCGGTCGTTGCCCGGCAGGCCGGTGACGCTGCCATCGGGTGCGAATTCGACGACGCCGCCCTGGCCATCGCCATTGACGATGCTCCATTTGCCGCCAAGATAGGCGGTATAGAGCGCGCGTTCGAAACTGGTGCCCGGTTGAGCACCTGCAGGTGCAGCCTCTTTGGGCGTTCGGAAATGCTGTTCTGGACCGGAATCGCTGGCGCTCTGTACCAGTTCATCACTCTTGAGCTTGAGATCGTCCGAGGCGCTGCCGTAGACATTCACTTTCCACGTGCCGTCCGGGTCCTTGGCGATCTTGCCCTCGGTCAGTTCAAAACCGTTGTACGACGTCGCCTGGCCAGCCGCGGTGTTGATATTCCACTCAAGCGTCGGACCATAAGCCAGCAGCGACTGGCGCAGATTGCCGCCTTCAGCTGCTGCGTCGATAGCGGCCTGGTTGATCCAGACCCCATCAGGGGTTTTGTTGGAGTGGCTAGCGCAACCGCTCAGCAGCGCGGCTAGCAGCGAGAGGGCGAACGCAACGCGCATACGCATGGCGGAGTCCTTCCTTTGCTCTGAGGGTGACGGAGCGCGGGTGCGCTCCGCGAGGGATTTACTCGATGACCAGCACAGCATCCATTTCAACCTGGGCGCCACGTGGCAGCGCGGCGACGCCGATCGCAGCACGGGCCGGGTAAGGCTG
Source organism: Pseudomonas sp. (assembly GCF_050739935.1). Classification (GTDB taxonomy): domain Bacteria; phylum Pseudomonadota; class Gammaproteobacteria; order Pseudomonadales; family Pseudomonadaceae; genus Aquipseudomonas. The sequence goes on from NZ_JBOICF010000072.1 coordinate 30,250, forward strand.
TTCGAAGTATTTGCCCATGATCTCGTTGACCTTGGCGAAGTGGCTCAGGTCGGTCAGGAAGATATTCAGCTTGACGATATCCTTGAACGAGCCGCCTGCGGCTTCAGCCACGGCCTTGAGGTTCTCGAAGACCTGAGTGGTCTGGGCTTCGAAGCCTTCCACCAACTCCATGGTTTTCGGGTCCAGAGGAATCTGGCCGGACATGTAGACGGTATTGCCAGCTTTGATCGCCTGAGAATACGTGCCGATGGCGGCAGGGGCCTTGTCGCTGGAGATAACGGTCTTGCTCATGAAAAACTCCTGTTGGCGGTTGGCTACGCACGCATGCGGGTGATGCGGATCACTCCGGTCAGCGCGCGCAGTTTCTTGATCACGCGGGCCAGATGCACGCGGTCGTGCACGCTGACCACCAGTTGGACCACGCTGATACGACCATCGCGCTCGTCCATGCTGATTTTCTCGATGTTGCCATCGGCCGCATTGACGCTGCTGGCCAGCAAGGCAATGAGCCCGCGCTGATGTTCCAGCTCGACCCGCAGCTCGACGTTGAATTCGCCGGTGACATCCTTGGCCCAGGACAACTGGATGCATTTTTCCGGGTTGTGACGGATTTCACTGATGTTGCGGCAGTTGTCCAGGTGCACGACCATGCCTTTGCCCGCAGACAGATGGCCGACGATCGGGTCGCCCGGAATCGGCGTGCAGCACTTGGCGTAGCTGAGCACCAGACCTTCGGTGCCGCGAATCGCTAGCGGCCCTTCGGCGCTCGGCAGCTCTTCACCTTCGCTGGCCAGCAGGCGTCGGGCAACGACGTAGGCCATGCGATTGCCCAGGCCGATGTCTTCGAGGAGGTCTTCAATGACCTCGACCCGATATTCGGCGAGGATCAACTGCAGACGCTCGTTGGGAATCTTCTCCAGCGTGCTGTCGAAACCGTTCAGCACCTTGTTCAGTAGGCGTTCGCCCAGATTGATGGACTCGGAGCGGCGTTGCAGCTTGAGCGCATGACGGATGTGCGTGCGCGCCTTGCCGGTGACCACGAAGTTGAGCCAGGCCGGATTTGGCCGAGCGCCCGGTGCGCTGACGATCTCGACGGTCGAGCCGCTTTGCAATGGCTCGGACAATGGCGCCAAACGACGATTGATCCGACAGGCGATGCAGCTGTTTCCGACGTCGGTATGCACCGCATAGGCGAAGTCGACGGCCGTGGAGCCTTTGGGCAACTCCATGATCCGGCCCTTGGGGGTGAATACGTAGACCTCGTCCGGGAACAGGTCGATCTTCACACTCTCGATGAATTCCAGCGAGTTGCCGGCGCGTTGCTGCATCTCCAGCACGCCTTTGACCCACTGCCGGGCGCGAGCGTGGGTGCCTTTCGGCTGCTCGTCACCGGAAGACTTGTATAGCCAGTGCGCCGCGATACCGTTGTTGGCCATCTCTTCCATTTCGCGGGTGCGGATCTGGATTTCGATGGGTACGCCGTGCATGCCAAACAACGTGGTATGCAACGACTGATAACCGTTGGCCTTGGGAATCGCGATGTAATCCTTGAAGCGGCCAGGCAGCGGTTTGTACAAATTATGTACAGCGCCAAGCACTCGATAGCAGGTATCGACCTTGTCGACGATGATCCTGAACGCGTAGACGTCCATGATTTCGTTGAAGGCCCGACGTTTGCCGCGCATCTTTTTGTAGATGCCGTACAGGTGCTTCTGCCGGCCGCTAACTTCGCCTTCTATGCCGTCGACGGCCAGGCAGTGGCTCAACGACTCTTCAATCTTGTTGACCAGCTCCTTGCGGTTGCCACGGGCGCGCTTGACTGCTTGGCCGATGCGCGACGAGCGCATGGGGTACATGGCCTTGAAGCCCAGATCCTCGAATTCGATACGCACGCTGTGCATGCCAAGGCGATTGGCGATGGGGGCGTAGATTTCGAGGGTTTCCTTGGCAATGCGCCGACGTTTTTCGCCGGAGAGGACTTCCAGCGTGCGCATGTTGTGCAGGCGGTCGGCGAGCTTGACCAGGATCACGCGGATATCGCGCGCCATGGCCATGGCCATTTTCTGAAAGTTTTCAGCCTGGGCTTCGGCCTTGGTCTCGAAGTTCATCTGGGTCAGCTTGCTGACCCCGTCGACCAGTTCGGCGACGGTTTCGCCAAACTGCGCACAGAGCGCTTCCTTGGCGATGCCGGTGTCTTCGATCACGTCATGCAGCATCGCGGCCATCAGGCTCTGATGGTCCATGTGCATGTCGGCAAGGATATTGGCCACCGCCAGCGGGTGCGTGACGTAGGCTTCACCGCTGCGACGGCGCTGGCCGTCGTGGGCTTGTTCGGCGTAGAAATACGCCCGGCGGACCAGATTGACCTGGTCTGCGCCGAGGTAGGTCGACAGGCGATCGGCGAGGGCGTCTATGCTCGGCAAGATGGAACTCCGTGCCGAGGTTTTTGACCCTGCGCCTTGCTACGTCGACCGGGCATAGGCTTAGACGGCCTCGCTGGACTCGTCCTCGAACGCTGCGAACAGTGGTTCGTCTTCGACGATTTCAGCTTCTGCAATGACGGCATAATCCATCAGGCCGGCTGCGATTTCGCGCAGGGCAACAACGGTAGGCTTGTCGTTTTCCCAGGCCAGCTTCGGTTCTTTGCCGCCGGTCGCCAGTTGACGCGAGCGTTTGGTGGCGAGCATGACCAGCTCAAAACGGTTATCTACATGTTCCAGGCAGTCTTCAACGGTCACGCGGGCCATGGGTATTCCTCGTAGCAAATGCGGATGCGCGGTGCCCGGATGGGCGAGCGGACTCGGTAGTTTACAAGCGGACCGGCTCAAGCTTCAAGCGGCAAGCCACGAGCGGTCGGTTTTTGCGCTCTTGCAGCAATGTTGGTCAAGCTGAACTTGAAACTCTGCAGGGTCTCTGTGAAGTGAGCTTGGTCACGAAGAGGCCAGCATATCCGCAAGAGATGCAGATCTGGCAGCTTTCGTGAGCAAGCTCGCTCCCACAGGAGGACAGTGCGATGGCCCTTGGTTACGCCAACAACTGAGCCAGCAACTCGCTATGACGCTGCTGCTGATGTTCCTGGCTGAGTAGGTTGGTGCGGAAGATCGCTTTCAGGTCTTCCAGTGCAGTGGCGAAGTCGTCGTTGATGACGATGTAGTCGTACTCGACGTAATGACTCATTTCGCTGACCGCTTCACGCATGCGGCCTTCAATGATTTCGTCGCTGTCCTGGCCACGGTTGGTCAGACGTTGACGCAAGGCCTGCTGGGTCGGCGGCAGAATGAAGATCGAGCGGGCGTGGGGCATCAGCCTGCGCACTTGCTCGGCGCCTTGCCAGTCGATTTCCAGAATCAGGTCATGGCCCTCGTCCAGCGTCTGTTGCAGATGGCTTTGCGAGGTGCCATACATGTTGCCGAAGACTTCAGCCTGTTCGAGAAAGTCGCCGTGCTCGATCATCCGCACGAACTCGGCGCGATCGACGAAGTGGTAGTTCACACCGTCCACTTCACCCGGACGCATGGCCCGCGTGGTGTGGGAAACGGAGACGCGAATCTGCGGCTGGGCATCGATCAGGGCTTTGACCAGGCTGGTCTTGCCCGCGCCCGAGGGGGCGGAAATGATGTAGAGAGTGCCGGTGCTGTGGGTCATGTCGTGATTGGCCTTACTCAATGTTCTGCACTTGTTCGCGCATCTGCTCGATCAACACCTTCAGGTTGACCGCGGCTTGAGTGCTGCGAGGGTCGAAGGCTTTGGAGCCCAGTGTGTTCGCTTCGCGGTTGAGTTCCTGCATCAGGAAGTCCAGCCGGCGCCCGGCCTGTCCGCCGGCCTTGAGCACGCGGCGCACCTCGGTGACGTGGGTGCTGAGGCGGTCGAGTTCTTCGGCGACGTCGCTTTTCTGCGCCAGCAGGACCATTTCCTGTTCCAGGCGCTGTGGATCGAGCTCGGCCTTCATGTCGGCGAAGCGATCGAGCACTTTCTGGCGCTGGGTAGCAAGCATCTGCGGCACGAGGGTGCGCAGGGTAGCGACTTCAGTCTTGATCGACGCGAGCCGTTCGTCGAGAAGTCTGGCCAGATCTGCGCCTTCGCGCGCGCGGCCGGCTTTCAGTTCGTTTAGTGCTTCGTTGAAGAGCGCCAAGGCGTCATTGTTCAACGCCTGTGGATCAGTCGCGTCCGCCACCAGCACGCCCGGCCAGGCCAAGACTTCCAGCGGATTCAGTGCGGCCGGTTGCTTGATCAGGCTGGCGACGGTTTCTGCGGCGGCAACCAACTGACTTGCCCGTTCGCGATTGACCTGCAGCGGTTTGCCAGCCGTCTCCTCGGTGAAGCGCAACGTGCATTCGATCTTGCCCCGGGACAGGCCCTGACGCAGCGCTTCGCGCACAGCGCCTTCCAGATCGCGGAAAGATTCCGGCAAGCGCAGATGCGGTTCGAGGTAACGATGATTGACCGAGCGCAATTCCCAGCTCAGCGTGCCTTGTGTGCCGGCTCGTTCGGCACGGGCGAAAGCCGTCATGCTGTGCACCATGGGAAGTACCTCTATAAAAGTCAGCATACGGGCCGATGTGTTGCCCGATGAACGTCGTGAAGAAATCGACAGGCTATAAAGGCGCAAGATTGTAGCGCAGAGCAGGGTGTGCGCCCAAATGTGGCGTTGTCGCAGAGGTCGCGGTTTCGTTGCCAGGCCGCGTGTTTTGTAAGCCCAGGCGTGTGCCAGTGGTCATTGATGGTTCATAAGATGTCCCAAGCGCGAGCTTGCGCCTCTATAATGCACGTCAGTTTTCCGTCTCAGTACAGGTATCCCAGATGAAACGTCCAAGTGGTCGCGCTGCCGATCAGCTCCGCTCGATCCGCATCACCCGCAACTACACCAAGCACGCGGAGGGTTCTGTGCTGGTCGAGTTTGGCGACACCAAGGTGATCTGCACCGTCAGCGTCGAGAACGGCGTACCACGTTTTCTCAAAGGTCAGGGCCAGGGCTGGTTGACCGCCGAATACGGCATGCTGCCGCGTGCGACCGGTGAGCGTAACCAGCGCGAGGCCAGCCGTGGCAAGCAGGGCGGACGTACGCTGGAGATTCAACGTCTCATCGGCCGCTCCCTGCGCGCTGCATTGGATATGTCCAAACTGGGCGACGTCACCCTTTATGTCGACTGCGACGTGATCCAGGCCGATGGCGGTACCCGTACTGCTTCCATCACCGGCTCCATGGTGGCGCTGGTCGATGCTTTGAAAACCATCAAGAAGCGCGGCGGCCTCAAAGCAGGCGACCCTCTCAAGCAGATGATCGCGGCGGTTTCCGTTGGCATGTATCAAGGTGAGCCGGTGCTGGATCTGGATTACCTGGAAGACTCCGCTGCCGAGACCGACCTGAATGTGGTCATGACCAGCGCGGGCGGATTCATTGAAGTTCAGGGCACGGCCGAGGGCGCACCATTCCAGCCTGAAGAGCTGAACGCGATGCTGGCACTGGCGCAGAAAGGCATGAGCGAGATCTTCGAGTTGCAACAGGCAGCGTTGGCCGACTGATTGGACCTTAAACATTCGTCAGAACAGGGAAAGCATGATGATCGATAGTCAAACGCCGCTGCCAGTGCCGAGCAAGGAAGTTCGACAGTGGGCCATGTGGTGCCATTTTGCAGCGTTTTTCGGGCTTATCTTCCCATTCGGAAATCTGCTGGGGCCGTTGATTGTCTGGCAGTTGAAGAAAGAGACCGATCCGTTCATCGATGCCCAGGGCAAGGAGGCCCTCAACTTCCAGATCACGGTCGCCATTGCTGCGATGATCTGCTTCCTGCTGATGGTGATCGTCATCGGCTTCCCGCTGCTGATGCTGGTAGGTATTGGCGCGCTGGTGCTGACCATCATCGCCGGGATCAAGGCAAATGACGGGATCGCCTATCGATACCCGTTTACCTGGCGGTTGATCAAGTAGCTGCGCTGGCGCGGGCGATTTCCTGCCTCTTCCGAACGACGTATTCCTGTAGGAGCCGGCTTGCTGGCGAACGCGGTGGCTCAGTCGACCATCCACCATCCGTGGATGACACACCGCATTCGCCAGCAAGCCGGCTCCTGCAAGGGCAACATGACCGCAAGCTTTATTTCAGACAAACAAAAGCCGACTTCACGTCGGCTTTTTTTGAGCAACCGGACGTCAGATGGTCAGCGTCCAGTCGTAATCCACGATCAGTGGCGCGTGTTGCGAGAACCGCGGCTGGCGTGGCAGGCGTGCGCTGCGTACGAAACGGCGCAGGCCCGGGGTCAGCAGTTGATAGTCGAACCGCCAGCCCAGATTCAGCATCTCGGCCTGTTCGTTGTCCGGCCACCAACTGTACTGATCGCCTTCGCGGCTGACTTCGCGTAGGGCATCGACATAACCCATGTTGCCGACAATCTCGTCCATCCACGCACGTTCCGGTGCCAGGAAGCCAGGAGATTGCTGGCTGTCGCGCCAGTTCTTGATGTCCAGTTTCTGCTGCGCAACGTAGAGCGAGCCACAGTAGATGTACTCGCGACGTTTGCGCCGTTGCTTGTCCAGGTACTTGCCGAAATCGTCCATGAGCTTGAACTTCTGGTTCAAGTCTTCATCGCCGTTCATTCCGGAAGGAAGCAGCAATGTTGCGATACTGACTTTGTCGAAATCCGCTTGCAGGTAACGCCCGTAACGGTCGGCTGTTTCAAAGCCCAGACCGTAGATCACCGCCTTTGGTTGCAGTCGCGAGTAAAGTGCCACGCCACCCTGGGCAGGAACTTCGGCATCGCGGGCATACAGGAAGTAGCCATCCAGTTGGAAGGCTGGATCATCCATTTCAAAGGCGGAGGCGCGGGTGTCCTGAAGGCAGATGACGTCGGCATTCTGGGCTTGCAGCCAACTGAGCAAACCACGCTCGACTGCAGCCTGAATACCATTAACGTTCACACTGATGATCCGCATAAATGGCCCCAAAAATCACGTGCGTGTATGATACCCGAGCTCTACCTAATTAGCTAAATCCGTGGTATTCGGGGCTTTTTTCATGCAGGCGTATCAGCGCGATTTCATTCGTTTTGCCATCGATCGCGGGGTTTTGCGCTTCGGTGAGTTCACTTTAAAGTCGGGACGCACCAGTCCTTACTTCTTCAATGCCGGTCTTTTCAACAGCGGCTCGGCACTTGCCCAACTGGGTAAGTTCTATGCGGCGGCTGTTGTTGAAAGCGGTATTTCCTTCGATGTTCTGTTCGGCCCGGCGTACAAGGGTATTCCCCTCGCAGCCGCGACAGCCGTGGCTTTGGCCGATCATCACAGCCTTGACCTGCCTTGGTGTTTCAACCGCAAGGAAGCCAAGTCTCATGGCGAAGGCGGCAGTCTGGTGGGCGCTCCGTTGACTGGCAATGTGCTGATCATCGACGACGTCATCACCGCTGGCACCGCAATTCGTGAAGTCATGCAAATCATTCAGGCCCAGGGCGCAAATGCTGCTGGCGTGCTGATTGCATTGAATCGCCAGGAGCGCGGTAATGGTGAGCTTTCCGCGATCCAGGAAGTCGAGCGTGACTTCGGCATCCCGGTGGTGAGCATCGTTTCGTTGAATCAGGTTCTCGAGTTCCTGGCGGACGATCCTCAGCTCAAGCAACATTTGCCTGCCGTGGAAGCGTACCGGGCTCAGTACGGAATCTGAGGCCTCAGAGGATCTCGTTGTCATGCTCAAGCTGGGCACAGTAGGTCTTTGTTTGTCGCTGGGGATGGGCTGCATTGCGGGCGTTCAAGCCGCCGATAAACCCGGTATCGTGTTCTATCGCTATGTCGATAGTCGTGGTGTGACCGTGCTTGATCGGCAGGGTGTGCCGGCCGAGTATTCCGGCAAGGGGTATGAGGTGTTGAACATGCGCGGGCGTGTGATCCAAGTGGTTCCGCCCGCGCCTTCCGCCGATCAGGCGCGGGAGGCTCAGGCGGCTGCGAAAGCGGCCAAGCTGCGTGCGGATGCCGATGCCCAGTTGTTGCATCTGTACAGCAGCGTGGACGATGTGGATCGGGCGCGAGCGCGCAAACTGGCCGAGCTGGATTCGCTGATTTCCGTGGCACAAGGCAATATTCAGGCGCTGACAAACCAGCAGGCGTCGCTTCGCAGTCAGGCGGCTGATCAGGAGCGTGCCGGGCGAGCCGTGTCGCAGAGTCTGATTGATCAGATGAATGATGCCAGCGATCAGCAGCAGCATCTGAAGGACGATATCTTGCGTTATCAGGCTGCGCGAAAGCAGGCTGATACGGGCTTCGCTCAGGATCGAGCGCGATTGCAGCAGTTGTTGTCGCAGTAAACGATTTGATGAAAAAGCCACAGGTCATGCAGTGTGCCGGGATTCGGTACACGCACATCTTTGTAGCAGTCCTGCTTGCCGTTGGCGGCGATCCCGAGGACGCCAGCGCCAGCAAGCCGTATTGCTACAGGCTTGCGGCGCGGCTCCCCAGCCGGATCAGTGCCGTTTGCGATTGCTGATCAATGTACCCACGCCAGTATCCGTAAAGATTTCCAGCAGCACGGCATTCGGCACGCGTCCATCGATGATGTGCGAGGTCGTCACGCCACCCTGAACGGCCTCAAGCGCGCAACGGATCTTCGGCAGCATGCCGCCGTAGATTGTGCCGTCGGCAATCAATTCATTGACCTGCTCTGTGGTCAGACCGGTCAGCACCTTGCCTTCCTTGTCCATCAGGCCCGCAATGTTGGTCAGCAACATCAGCTTTTCGGCTTTCAAGGCTTCAGCGACCTTGCCAGCAACCAGGTCGGCGTTGATGTTGTAGGACTCGCCGTCAGCGCCCACGCCAATTGGCGCGATCACCGGGATGAAGTCGCCCTTGACCAGCATGTTCAGCAGATCGGTATTGATCCCCACGACTTCGCCGACATGGCCGATGTCGATGATTTCCGGCTTGGTCATCTCTGGCGTCTGACGCGTCACGTTCATCTTTTTCGCGCGGATCAGTTGCGCATCCTTGCCGGTCAGGCCAATGGCGCTACCGCCGTGACGGTTGATCAGATTGACGATGTCCTTGTTGACCTGGCCGCCCAGCACCATTTCCACGACGTCCATGGTCTGCGCATCGGTCACGCGCATGCCGTCGATGAAGTGGCTTTCGATGGACAGACGCTTGAGCAGATCGCCGATTTGCGGCCCACCGCCATGAACCACGACCGGGTTGATGCCCACAGCCTTCATCAGCACGATGTCGCGCGCAAAGCCGGTTTTCAGCTCGTCGCTCTCCATGGCGTTACCGCCGTACTTGATCACCAGCGTCTTGCCGACGAAGCGGCGGATGTAAGGCAACGCTTCGGAAAGAACTTTGGCGGCATTGGCTGCGGCATCGCGTTCGAGGGTCATTTGGGCTCCACTCAAGAAAGGTTGATCAAAAAGGAAGTTCTAAATCCGGTGCTACGTTTTTCAGCTGGGTGTGGAACACGTCCTTGATCCGTTGCAGCTCGGCCTCGGTCTCGGCTTCGAAGCGTAATACCAGCACCGGGGTGGTATTGGAAGCACGAACCAGGCCCCAGCCCTTCGGATAGTCGACACGCACGCCGTCGATGCTCGTCAGGTTGGCATTACCCCACTGGGCATCCCGCTCCAGCGCTTCGATGATGCCGAATTTGCTGGTCTCGGTGACCTTGATGTTGATTTCCGGGGTCGACAGGTCGTTAGGAAAAGTCTGGAATAGCTCTTCGGCGCTGAGTTTTTCCTGGCTGAGAACTTCCAGCAAGCGCGCGGCGCTGTAAATGCCGTCGTCGAAACCGAACCAGCGCTCCTTGAAGAAGATATGGCCGCTCATCTCACCAGCCAGCAGCGCACCGCTTTCCTTCATCTTCTTCTTGATCAACGAATGACCCGTCTTCCACATGACCGGGCGACCACCATATTCCTGGATCAACGGTATCAGGCGGCGTGTGCATTTCACGTCGAAGATGATATCCGCTCCAGGGTTGCGCTTGACCACGTCGCGGGCGAATAGCATCAGCAGGCGATCCGGGTATATGACGCTGCCCGCATTGGTGACGACGCCCACACGATCGCCGTCGCCATCGAATGCCAGGCCCAGATCTGCCTCGGTTTCCTTGACCTTGGCGATCAGGTCCTGAAGATTTTCCAGTTTGCCCGGATCGGGGTGATGATTCGGGAAGTTGCCGTCCACTTCGCAGAACAGCGGAATGACTTCGCAATTCAGCGCTTCGATCAGTTGCGGAGCGATGACCCCCGCTGCACCGTTGCCGCAGTCGACCACAACCTTGAGGCGGCGAGCCAGCACCACGTCATTGGTGATCTGGCTGGCATAGAGGTCGAGAATATCGACTCGGGTCACGCTGCCTTTGCCCGGTGGCAGATTATTGCGCTTGATGCGATCGTGCAGCGCCAAAATCTGTTCGTTCGCCAGGGTGTCGCCGGCGATGACGATCTTGAAACCGTTGTAATCCCTGGGATTGTGGCTGCCGGTGAGCATCACGCCCGTGCGGCCTTTCAGCACATGGGTGGCGTAATACAACGCAGGGGTCGGAACCAGCCCGACATCGCTGACGTGGCAACCGCTGTCATACAGCCCCTTGATCAGTTCGGCGACCAGTTGCGGCCCGGAAAGGCGCCCGTCGCGGCCCACGCAGACGTTCGGCTCACCCTGCGACAGGCTTTGTGCACCGATGGCGCGGCCGAGCCAGTAGGCGGTTTCTGCGCTCAGGGTTTCGCCGACGATGCCGCGGATGTCATAAGCGCGGAAGATCGAGTCCGGGAATTCGGGGGCGATGGATACGGTGCTGCTCATTGCGTGGAAGTGCTCCGACTTCTGGAAGTCCTGTGGATCATCGAGCAGGTCGATGTCGAGAATGTCGGTGTCTTGAAACAGCGGATCGGTCAAATCGCTGTCATCGTGATCGACTGACGAAAATACAGTCTGACTGCTCGCAGCGTCGGCATCGGCGACAGGCGAAACGCTACCGACCACCGCGACGGGCGTCGTTGGTTGATTGCGCAACGAAAACCTCGCCAGGGCCTGCGCCAGCCCGTTCAGGGCCGGCATGCTCAAACCGAACGATTTGACGGCTTTACCCCCCGAGAGTTCTTGCAGCAGTTGCTCCAGCTGTCGGGCGTCGGCGGCCACGCGACGTTTGAGCGCGCTTTCATTCAGATACAGGCCCAATAGCACGCTGCCGATAGCTACAAGCGCAGCCAGCAGCAGCATCAGAGAGGGGGGCGAAGATTCCAGGGCGGGGCCGGGCGTGAACGACAGCTTCCAGTTGGGATAACCCGTCGGGAAGTCCACCGCGCGACTGCCATCGCCCTGACCGCGTGTCAGAAAGCTTTGCGCCGTGGCATCGCCGAACTGCTGGCTGAGCACAATCTGGCCAACGTCGGCGGGCGCCTCTGGCAGGACATTGGTCAGCCTCTGGACTTTGAAGGCCAGCAGCAGCGTGCCGGTGATCGGTGCATCGGAGGCGGTCCGCAGGGGGGCGACGCTGTAAATTATCCAACTGTCGCCGACTTTGCGGGCTTCCGGCGCAGGCGTTTCGCCTTTGCTGGCTTTGGCGAGCATGTCCAGCGTGGCGAAACTGATCGGCAGCGGCCCCTGATTGTCGACACTGTTGAAGCCCAGCGGGTTCAGGCGTGCGCCAATCACGTTGTCTCGATACAGCAAGCGACTCTGGGCGTTCTGGATCTGTACCGGATCATTGCTTTGCAGGGCCTGAGCCAGCGCTTCGTCGGCGGCTGCCGCCTGTGTGCCGGCAGTGATCTGGCGCAGCGCCTTGCCCACAGCACCCGCTTGAGCGGTGCCCCAGGCCTGGGCCAACTGGTCTTTCTGTTGCGGCTGACTGAGCATGCCGAGCCAGACCAGAATACCCGCGGCTATCAGGCCGATGAGCGAGGGGAGAAGCCCCGGACTTGCCAGGCTCAGGTTTGAATCCTTGAGCGTTCCATCAGTCGTTTCTGGGCGAGAAGCCGCTTTAGCTGTGCGCTTGATGCCTTTCAAACTCGAGTCTCCCTGCTCTGACTACCTGGGGCGTTTTTGTTTTCTGCATCGTGCATGGCCGACTCAAGCGTTTAGCGACATCCATGCCAAGCGGCTTCGCGCAGAATCAATGACTGCCGGAATGACCGAAACCACCTACGCCGCGCTGGCTTTCGTCGAATTCCTCAACCACCTCGAAGTGCGCCTGTACCACCGGAACCAAAACCAGTTGGGCGATGCGCTCGCCGATGGAAATCTTGAAAGCGGTCTGGCCTCGGTTCCAGCAGGACACCATCAGCTCGCCTTGATAATCGGAGTCGATCAGACCAACCAGATTCCCTAATACGATGCCGTGTTTATGCCCCAGGCCCGAACGCGGCAGAATCAGCGCGGCAAGGCTCGTGTCGGCGATATATATCGACAGGCCGGTGGGAATCAACAGGGTCTGGCCGGGTTCGAGCACCGTTTCCTCTTTGAGCATGGCGCGCAGGTCCAGACCGGCGGAGCCGGTGGTGGCGTAGGCCGGGAGCGGGAATTCGCCACCAATGCGAGGGTCGAGGATTTTGGCTTGTAGAGCGTGCATACGTGATTAAACCTGGTTCAAACGATCAGCGATAAAGGTCACCAGCTGGCGGGAAATCTTGGCCTTGCTGGTCTGGGCGAAGAGCGTTGTCTGCAACGCTCGGTCGATCACGCTGCACGCATTTTCCTCGCTGTTGAAACCAATGCTTGGATTGGCGACATCATTGGCGATGATCAGATCGAGGTTCTTGTCCTTGAGCTTGCGTGCGGCGTAGTCGAGCAGATGTTCGGTCTCGGCGGCGAAACCGACACTGAACGGACGATCCTGGCGTTGCGCGATGGTGGCGAGAATGTCCGGGTTACGGACCATCTGCAGCAAAAGTCCATCGCCGGTCGCAGGATCTTTTTTCAACTTCTGTGGGGCGACGACTTCGGGACGGTAGTCTGCTACCGCAGCCGAGGCGATGAACAAGTCGCAGGGCATTGCGGCTTCGCAGGCGGCGAGCATGTCGCGGGCACTGACCACGTCGATGCGCGATACGCGTTCTGGCGTTTGCAGATTGACCGGGCCGGTGATCAGCGTGACTCGTGCGCCCGCTTCGACAGCAGCTTCGGCGAGGGCAAAGCCCATTTTCCCGGAGCTATGGTTGGTGATGTAACGCACCGGATCGATGTTTTCCTGGGTCGGACCGGCCGTGATCAGCACGTGTTTGCCTGTCAGGCTCAGACGCTGGAAACAGTCGGCAGCCGATTGCGCCAGATCGTTGGGCTCAAGCATCCGGCCGTAACCCACGTCGCCACATGCCTGGCTGCCGCTGGCCGGGCCGAACATCCGGAAGTCACGGGTTTCGAGGGTCTGAAGATTGGCCTGCACCGAAGGGTCGCGCCACATGGCCTGATTCATGGCCGGGGCGACCGCGACGATGGCATCGGTGGCCAACACCACGGTGGTCAACAGGTCGTTGGCGATGCCTTGGGCAAGACGTGCGATCAGGTCGGCGGTGCCTGGCGCGATCAACACCATGTCCGCCCACTTCGCCAGTTCGATGTGTCCCATGGCGGCTTCTGCAGCGGGGTCCAGCAGGTCCAGATGAACAGGATGGCCGGACAGCGCCTGCATGGTCAGCGGGGTAATGAATTCGGCCCCGCCCTTGGTCATGACGACGCGCACTTCGGCTCCGTGATCGCGCAACCGACGGACCAGTTCGGCGCTTTTATAGGCCGCGATGCCACCGCCTACGCCGAGGACGATGCGTTTCCGATACAGCCGTTGCATAGGCCTGCCTTTTTTTGGTCGAGTTACACGCGGCAATCAAGTGGCCTCCCAGGGCCGGATCGACGCGTAAAAAGATGGCTAAGATAGCACAGCGACCGTACGGGAACAGCGGCGTCCACAGACAGGGAGGTGCTATGAGTATTCGCGATTGGCCAGAGGCGGAACGGCCAAGGGAGAAGCTGCTTGAGCGAGGCGCGGCGAGCCTTTCCGATGCCGAATTGCTCGCCATTTTTCTGCGCACCGGCGTGTCGGGGAAAAGCGCCGTGGACCTTGCGCGTCATCTTTTGACGCGGTTCGGCAGCTTGCGCTCCCTGCTCGAAGCCAATCTTTCCACCTTCAGCAACGAGCTGGGTCTTGGGCCTGCCAAATATGCGCAATTGCAGGCCGTCATGGAAATGGCCCGGCGGCATATGGATGAAGGCCTCAGGCGTGGTTCAGTCCTGAAAAGCCCGACTCAGGTCCGCAGCTATCTCAAGGCGTTACTTCGGCATGAGCCGCATGAAGTGTTTGGCTGCCTGTTTCTGGACAGCAAGAACCGGGTTCAGGCTTTCGAGGCGCTGTTTCAGGGGTCAATCAACGTGGCGCATGTTCATGCCAGGCAAGTCGTAAAGCGGGCGTTGGCGCATAACGCTGCGGGCGTCATCCTTTGCCACAACCACCCTTCCGGCGTGTGCGATGCGAGCCAGGCCGATATCGAACTGACCCAACATCTCAAGAAGGCCTTGGCAATGGTCGACGTGATGGTGGTCGATCACATCATCGTGGGGGATGGTGATCCGTTGTCGATGGTGGAGCATGGGTTGATGTAAGTGGATTTGATCCGATGAAGCCATCGAACTGCCGCAATACCTGTGGAAGCGAATTCATTTGCGAGACGTCGGTCCAGGCGATGCATCTTCATCGCCAGAAATACCGCATCGCGCCTGAATTCGCTCCAAAGTGATCTTTCGCGCTGTTTTCGAACTTTCTTATTTCACCGACACCTTGGAAAAATCCTGTCGCCCAAACGGGCTGACGTTGTAGCCCAACACGTTCTTGCGGGTCAGGGCAAAGGCAGTCGGGTGGGCCAGCGGTAGCCACAGCGCTTGTTTCTGGATCTGTTCCTGAGCCTGATGGTAAAGCTTGCTGCGTTGGCCCTGATCGGTTACGGCCTTGCCCTGACTGATCAGCTTGTCCAGACCTTCATCGCAATAGCGCGCGAAGTTGGTGCCGGATTTGACGGCAGCGCAGGAGAATTGCGGCGTCAGGAAGTTATCCGGGTCGCCGTTGTCGCCCGCCCAGCCCATGAACAGCAGATCATGCTCGCCGGTCTTGGCTCGGCGAATCAGCTCGCCCCATTCGATCACCTTGATTTCTGCCTTGATGCCGACTGCGGCGAGGTCATTTTGCAGCAGTTGCGCACCGGCGCTGGGGTTCGGGTTGAGCAGGCTGCCGGAGGGGCGGGTCCAGATGGTGGTCTTGAAGCCATTCTTCAAGCCAGCCTTGGCCAGCAGCTCCTTGGCCTTGGCTGCGTCATGCTTGTATCCGGGAAGATCGCTGGCATAACCCCAAGTATTGGGAGGGTACGGGCCATTGGCGGCGCGGGCCGAGCCTTCGAATACGGCCTTGAGGTAATTGTCCTTGTCGAACGCCAGGTTGATCGCTTGACGTACTTCTGGCTTGTCCAAAGGCGGGTGTTGGCTGTTGATCGCCAGGAATGCGGTCATGAAAGCGTCAGTCTTTTCGACTTTCAGATTCGGATCCTTGCCTGCTTCGGTCACGTCCAACGGCTTGGGCGATAGGGCGACCTGACACTCGTTCGTGCGAATCCGCTGCAGGCGAACGTTGGCATCTGGAGTGATCGCATACACCAGCGTGTCGATGGCCGGTTTCCCCGCGAAGTAGTCCGGGTTGGCTGCGTAACGCACCACCGAATCTTTCTGAAAACGCTTGAAGACAAATGGCCCGGTGCCGATTGGCTGGCTGTTGAGCTTCTCTGGCGTACCGGCCTTGAGCAGTTGCGCGGTGTACTCAGCGGAATAAATAGAAGCGAAGCCCATGCTCAGGGTGGCGAGGAAGGTCGCGTCCGGATGATCCAGCGTGATGCGCACGGTGTTGGCATCAGGCGCTTCGACCTTCTTGATCAGCGATGGCCACTGCATCGACTGGGCATGCGGGAAGCCCTGGGCAGCGACCTTGTTCCACGGGTTAGCCGGGTCAAGCATGCGCTGGAAGCTGAATACGACGTCGTCGGCGTTGAAATTGCGAGTAGGGGTGAAGTAGTCGGTGTGATGGAATTTCACCCCCGAGCGCAATTTGAAATCGTACGTCAGCCCGTCCGGCCAGACGCTCCAGCTTTCTGCCAGACTAGGGACCAGCTTGCCGGTCTGTGCGTCGTAATCCACCAGGCGATTCATCAGCACGTCGGCCGAGGCGTTGGTCGTGGTCAGTGAGTTGTACTGCACCACATCGAAACCTTCAGGACTGGCTTCGGTGCAAACGCTCAAGCTGGTGGCGGCCTGAGCCATCAATGGCGCAGTCAGGGACGCGAGCAAAAAGGGTAAAACAGCTAGGCGCATGGCGATTTTCCTTTCAGAGATAGCCCATCTGCCGGCGCAGTCTGGAGAGTGAGTTACCCTAGACCATGCGTCGGCACAGGACAATCTATCTGGCGCGACGAGTGGTATATTTCCCGCCTCGCCCGCTGCTGCTGGCTCCGTCAGGCTGAAAGCCCTGAGCTTATTGCAGGTAATTCGTCGTTTGTGTTGTTGCGCCGTGGGCTTTCTGGTATAAAGCAGCGCTCTTTTCTAGGGGCCCGCTTCCTTCTTCGTAGGTGTGGCCGGTAAGACCCCTGAAGAAACGCGGCGCCTAGCGCCATGACTGAGAGATTAAGCGGCCAACCCATGCCGGGTTGGGCATGTGGTTTTAGAGGGCTGAGGCATGTCGAGAGTATGTCAAGTTACCGGTAAGGGTCCGGTAACCGGGAATAACATTTCCCACGCAAACAACAAAACCCGTCGTCGTTTCCTGCCAAACCTGCAGCATCACCGCTTCTGGGTTGAGAGCGAGAAACGCTTCGTACGTCTGCGCGTATCTGCCAAAGGCATGCGTATCATCGACAAGCGCGGCATTGATGTCGTTCTGGCCGAAATTCGCCGTGATGGCGCTAAGGTTTAAGGGAGAAAATCATGCGTGAATTGATCCGTTTGGTGTCGACCGCTAACACCGGCCACTTCTACACCACCGACAAGAACAAGCGCACTACTCCGGACAAAATCGAAATTAAAAAATTCGATCCGGTTGTTCGCAAGCACGTGATCTACAAAGAAGCCAAAATCAAGTAATTGATCTTTGCCTCTTACGAAAAAGCCCGCAGCGATGCGGGCTTTTTTGTGGGCGCGATTTGGGTGAAGCAGAGAGCGAACGCCTGTAGGAGCCGGCTTGCTGGCGAACGCGGTGGGTCAGCTGCGGATGTGGTGGCTGATCCGCTTTCGCCAGCAAGCCGGCTCCTACAATGCGAATGCGGTGACAGGTTCAAACCTTCTGCTCAAACACCACATAAATCTTGCGGCATGCTTCCAGCACTTCCCACGTCCCTTTGAATCCTGCCGGAATCACGAACCGGTCCCCCGCGCGCAGGGTTTTTGCGTTGTCTTGTTCATCTCGCAACACCGAAACCCCTTGCACGATTTCGCAGTATTCATGTTCGGTGTAATTGACCTTCCACTGTCCGACTTCTCCTTCCCACACGCCCGCGCTCATCTGGCCGCAAGGGCTGTTGTAGTGGTTGTAGATAGTCTGCTCGGGATCGCCCTTCAGAATCTTCTCGGCAGCGGGCTTGTAACGTTCTGCGGCGGTGGTGGCTTCGCTGAAGTCAACGATGGTTTCGATACTCATGTCCCTGGCTCCTGAATCGGCGATGGAAGATGGTTATTGGATGAGGGCCGTTGACGATAGTGCCAAATCTCGATGGCGCGTCATCGAACGGGCTGTTGAATAAAATGCACGATAAAACGCCGTTTCGCCCATTTTTGTCCAATATATTGGAAATTCCCTTGGCGCTGGTTTAGGGTGACGAATGCCTTTGGCCGATCCGACAGCACGTCAGGCAATGTCCTGCGGCGCGGTTCATGAGCGTGAGGGCGCGCACATTCATAAGAGGAGGACCTTTCATGACCACCCTGACTCATGCTGACTGGGAAAAACGCGCCCAGGCTCTGAAGATCGAAGGCCGTGCCTTCATCAATGGCGAATACACCGATGCCGCATCCGGCGCCACGTTCGACTGCATCAGCCCGGTCGATGGCCGATTCCTCGCGAAAGTGGCCAGCTGTGATGCCGCCGACGCCCAGCGCGCTGTCGAAAGCGCCCGCGCCACCTTCAATTCCGGCGTCTGGTCGCGCCTGGCGCCGGTCAAACGCAAGGCTGCGATGATCCGCTTCGCAGCCCTGATCAAAGAAAATATCGAAGAACTGGCCCTGCTCGAAACCCTCGACATGGGCAAACCGATCAGTGACTCCTACGGCATCGACATCCCGGGCTCGGCGCAGGCGTTGAGCTGGAGCGGCGAGGCCATCGACAAGCTGTATGACGAAGTTGCCGCCACCCCGCACGATCAGTTGGGTTTGGTCACTCGCGAGCCGATTGGTGTGGTCGCGGCGATCGTGCCGTGGAACTTCCCGTTGCTCATGGCGAGCTGGAAACTGGGACCTGCGTTGTCCAGCGGTAACTCTGTGATACTCAAGCCGTCAGAAAAATCACCGCTGACCGCTATCCGCGTCGCGCAACTGGCCGTCGAGGCTGGCATACCGAAAGGTGTGCTCAACGTCTTGCCGGGCCATGGTCACACAGTCGGCAAGGCGTTGGCGTTGCACATGGACGTCGACACTGCTGTGTTCACCGGTTCGACCAGGATCGCCAAGCAATTGCTGATCTATGCGGGCGAATCGAATATGAAGCGTGTCTGGCTGGAAGCCGGCGGCAAGAGCCCGAACATCGTCTTCGCCGATGCCCCGGACCTGCAGGCCGCTGCCGAATCCGCTGCCAGCGCCATCGCCTTCAACCAGGGCGAGGTGTGTACCGCAGGTTCGCGTCTGTTGGTGGAGCGTTCGATCAAGGACAAATTCCTGCCGATGGTGATCGAGGCGCTCAAAGCCTGGAAGCCGGGCAACCCGCTCGACCCTGCAACCAATGTCGGCGCGCTGGTGGACACGCAGCAGATGAATACCGTGCTGTCCTACATCGAAGCCGGTCACACCGACGGCGCCACGCTGGTTGCCGGTGGCAAGCGCATCATGCAGGAGACCGGCGGTACTTACGTCGAGCCAACGATTTTCGACGGCGTGACCAATGCCATGAAGATCGCGCAGGAGGAAATCTTTGGCCCGGTGCTGTCGGTGCTGACCTTCGATACCGCGGAAGAAGCGGTGCAGATCGCCAATGACACCCCCTATGGTCTTGCGGCTGCGGTGTGGACGGCTGATTTGTCCAAGGCGCACCTGACGGCCCGCGCATTGCGCGCCGGTAGCGTGTGGGTGAACCAGTACGATGGCGGCGACATGACTGCTCCATTCGGCGGCTTCAAGCAGTCCGGCAACGGCCGCGACAAGTCGCTACACGCGTTCGACAAATACACCGAACTGAAAGCGACCTGGATCAAGTTGTAAGTCTGCGGTCGGAAGCAAGCAGTTTTGATCTGACCCGATTTCAAGGCTGCCCCAGGACAAGCTGTGGGAGCGAATTCATTCGTGATAAATGGATCAGGCGATAGAGATGCATGGCCTGCCCAGGCCTCTCGCGAATGAATTCGCTCCCACAGAGATCGTGTTTGCTGAATACATACGCGGCTCATCCGCGACAAGTACACCGAACTGAAAGCGACCTGGAAGTTGTAAGTCCACGGTACGCATTCAGCCCTGAGCAAGCTTCAGAGCCGGGTGTGGGTCAAACTGTGGGAGCGAATTCATTCGCGAAAAATGGATCAGGCGGTAGAGATGCATGGCCTGCCCGGGCCTCTCGCGAATGAATTCGCTCCCACAGGGATCATGTTTGCTGAATACATACGCGGCTCATCCGCGACAAATACAGCGAACTAAAAGCGACCTGGATCAAGTTGTAAGTCTGCGATCGGAAGCAAGCAGCTTTGATCTGATCCGATTTCAAGGCTGCCCCAGGACAAGCTGTGGGAGCGAATTCATTCGTGATAAATGGATCAGGCGATAGAGATGCATGGCCTGCCCAGGCCTCTCGCGAATGAATTCGCTCCCACAGGGATCGTGTTTGCTGAATACATACGCGGCTCATCCGCGACAAGTACACCGAACTGAAAGCGACCTGGAAGTTGTAAATCCACGGTACGCATTCAACCCTGAGCAAGCTTCAGAGCCGGGTGTGGGTCAAACTGTGGGAGCGAATTCATTCGCGAAAATGGATCAGACGATAGCGATGCATAGCCTGAACTCTCGAAACAGCCCGGGCTTCCCCCAATAAAAGCCCGGCTTTTTCTTTTTATCCCTTTGAGCCACAGGAGCGTGGTGATGCGTTGGGGTACTTATTTCGCGGTGCTGTCGTCCGTGTTGAGCGTCGGTCTGGCGCTGGGCGTGAGCATGCCGCTGGTGTCGTTGCGCCTCGAAGCCTGGGGCTACGGCGCCTTTGCCATTGGCGTGATGGCGGCGATGCCGGCCATTGGCGTTCTGCTGGGCGCCAGTCTTGCCAGCCGGCTGGCTTCCATGCTCGGCACTGCCAACGTGATGCGTCTGTGTCTGTGGGGCGGTTCGATTTCCGTCGGCTTGCTGGCGCTGATGCCCAATTACTGGATCTGGCTGGTGCTGCGCCTGATGCTAGGCGTAATCCTGACCATGGTGTTCATTCTCGGCGAGAGCTGGATCAACCAACTGGTCACCGAAAACCTGCGTGGCAAGCTGGTGGCGCTGTATGGCAGTTGTTATGCCTTGAGCCAACTGGGCGGCCCGCTGTTAGTCGGCGCCATTGGCACCGAAGCTGATTACGGGTTTTGGGTCGGTACCGCGCTGCTCGCGACGTCGCCCCTACTGTTGCTGGGCCGGACGGGCGCGCCGAGCGCTGAATCGAGTCATGTTTCGCTGCGTGACCTGGGTGGTTTTTGTCGAAAACTGCCCGCTATTGCGTGGGCCATCGCGCTGTTCGCAGGCTTCGAAGCGATGATCCTGACGTTGCTACCGGTGTATTGCCTGCAACAAGGCTTCACCCCCGAAGTGGCGCTGGCGATGGTCAGCACCGTGGTGGTGGGCGATGCGCTGCTGCAACTGCCGATAGGCGCGCTGGCCGACCGTATTTCCCGGCGCCGATTGTTCTCGGGCTGTGCGCTGGCGCTGATGCTGTCGAGCCTGGCGATCCCGTTGCTGGTCGACACCATCGCCATCTGGCCGTTGTGGGTATTGTTCGGCGCCAGTGCAGGCGGGCTGTTCACCCTGTCGCTGATTCTGATCGGCGAACGTTATCGCGACGATGCACTGGTGCGAGCTAACGCTCACGTGGCGCAACTATGGGGCATCGGCTGTCTGCTGGGACCATTGGCCGCCGGGGCTGGCAGCCAGTGGATCAGCGGTCAGGCATTGCCGTTGCTGATGGCGGCCGGTGCGCTGGGCCTGGTGATCCTGTCGCAGCAACCACGGGCTTTCGGCGTGCAACCAGCAACGGCCTAGAGCATTCGCTCCAGGCCCACGGCGCTGCTGAACCATGCGTTCAGTCGGCGCCACCAGTCTCCAGGTTCCTTGTACAACGTGTGAATCTTGCCGTTGTCTTCAGTGACCCAGACCACGCGATCATTTTCCAGCTTCGCCTGATAGCTGATCGCAGGCGCCATACCTTGCAGGGCCAGATCTCGCAGGTATCCGGTGAGTTCGGGGCTGTCGACCAGCACGCCCACTTCGGTATTCCACAGCACGGAGCGGGGATCGAAGTTGAAAGAGCCGACAAAGACCTTCCGCCTATCGAAAATCATCGCCTTGCTGTGCAGGCTGGACTCCGAGCCGCCCTTGAGGGTTTTGGTTCGCAGAAACTTTGGCCCGCTGCCGCCGGCGTTGCTCGGGTCGCCAGGCTGGCGCCGCAGTTCGAACAGCTTCACGCCGTGCGCCAGCAAAGCCTTGCGATACGGCGCATAGCCGCCGTGGACCGCTGGCACATCCGTAGCTTCCAGCGAGTTGGTCAACAGATTCACCGACACACCTTTATCCGACAAGCCTGTGAGATACGTCAGGCCTTCCTGACCCGGCACGAAATAGGCCGAGATCATCATCAGTTCCTGATGCACGTTCAGTAGATCCGGACTCAGCTGAGTGGTCAGCAACAGATGCGGATCGGGCTCACCGCGCGACAGCACCTTGGTCGGCGCATCCCAGAGCGCCTGGTTGTGAGCCCATATGAGCTCGTTCAACCAGGTTTTCATGCGCGGCTGAGTCTTGTACGCCATCAACTGTTCGTAGAGTGCTTTTTTCTCGACATGCGCCTGTTCCAGCGAGGCCTCCAGCTGCTTGCGGGCTTCGGCTAGATCCTTTGCGTCCGGCGGCCAATAGACGAAGTCATCGACCGGCTTGCTCAGGGTGCTGTTCCAGTACTGATCGAAACTGTGGCTCAACTGCTCTGCCACCGGGCCGACGCTGAGCATGTCGATGTCCGTGAAGTTCAGGTTCGGTTCAGCATCGAAGTATTCATCACCGAGATTGCGCCCGCCGACGATCGCCACCGCGCTGTCCGCCAGCCATAGTTTGTTGTGCATGCGTCGATGCTGCTGGGAGAGGTTGAACAGCCGACCGAGCGAACGCGTTGCGCCCGTGCTGCGTCCCAGATTGAGCGGGTTGAATAGGCGAATCTGGATGTTAGGGTGCGCGGCGAGGGTGGCGATCACTTCATCCAGGCCGTCGCTGGTGGTGTCGTCCAGCAGAATGCGCACGCGCACGCCGCGATCGGCTGCCTTGAGTAGCTCGTCAATCAACGCGCGGGTGCTGAGGCCGTCGTGAACGATGTAGTACTGCAGGTCCAGGCTGGTCTTGGCGTTGCGAATCAGCTCGGCACGCGCCATGAAGGCTTCGGTGCTGTTGGGCAGCAGGCGAAAGCCCGAACGGCCCTCATAGGGGGCGGCCTCGGCGAGGATCGACCGCCCAAAGGCCGACTGCGCAGCTGGCAGAGCTTGGCTCGGTGCGTCCTGCTGCGCAGTGGTGTGCGCACACCCGCCGACGCCAAGGGCAAAGGCCAAAAGAAGGGGTAGTGCCCATTTTTTCGTCAACACATTCATCCAGAAGTCACATCATGGCGATATGACCGCATTTTCTGCAAAAGGTTAAGTCATGCCGAATCGGCCTGAGCCATCAGTTGCGCGGTCATGGCGCCGACCTTGCGTACGGCCTCCTCGATCTGCGGCGTTGGCTTGGCGGCGAAGTTCATGCGCAGGCAATTTCTGTATTTGCCTGAGGCCGAAAAGATATTGCCCACTGCGATCTGTACGCCCTGGCCTTCAAGCGCGCGATTCAGCCGCAAGGAGTCGAAATCCTCGGGCAACTCGATCCACAGCATGAAGCCTCCCTGCGGGCGACTGACGCGGGTGCCTTCCGGGAAATAGCGCGTCACCCAATCGGTCATCAGGTCGCGGCTGCGCTGGTACTGGCCGCGCATCCGGCGCATATGCGGCTCGTAATGCCCGGCCTGGAGGAATTCGGCGACCGCCAGTTGTGGCTGGGTCGCCGTCGAGCCGGTGCTGATGTACTTCATGTGCAGCACCCGGTCCAGATAACGCCCCGGAGCAATCCAGCCGACCCGCAGGCCGGGGGCCAGGGTTTTCGAGAACGAACTGCACAGCAGGACGCGTCCGTCTTGGTCGAAGGATTTGATCGTGCGCGGTCGAGGATAGGTGTATGCCAGATCGCCATACACGTCGTCTTCGATGATCGCCACGTCGAAGCGTTGAGCAAGGGTCAGCAGCGCGCGTTTGCGCTCCTCGGGCATGATGTAGCCCAGTGGATTGTTGCAGCTGGGCGTCAGCTGTATGGCCTTGATCGGCCACTGTTCAAGTGCCAGCTCCAGTGCATCGAGACTGATCCCGGTGACCGGGTCGGTGGGGATCTCCAGTGCTTTCATTCCCAGTCCCTTCAGGGCCTGCATCGCGCCGTGAAAACTGGGCGAATCCACCGCCACGATATCCCCCGGCTGGCAGATCGAGCGAATGCTGACGGCCAATGCTTCCTGCGCGCCGGTAGTGATCACCAGATCGTTCGGGTCGATGCGCGTGCCCGAATCCAGCAGCAGACGCGCCACCTGATCCCGCAGGCATTGGGTGCCATAGATGTTGTCGTAATACAGGCCTGGCATGTCCTGGCGGCGACTGATCTTGCCCAGTGCCTGAGTTAGCGGGCGCAGGGTCGGGCTGGTGATATCAGGCATCCCGCGCGCCAGTTGCACGATGTCAGGACTGGGAATGGCACGGGCCAGTTCCAGCACCTGATCCCACTGCGAAATATCCACGGGCCGCTGCGCCGGACGTCCTACGGCAGGCAGGGCGGGTGTCTTGCGTCCAGCGGGGACAAAATAGCCTGACTTTGGACGCGGCGACGCCAGACCGTTGTCTTCCAGCAGTCGATACGCCTGCTGCACGGTGCTCAGGCTGACGCCGTGTTCAAGACTCAAGGCCCGAACCGAGGGCAGCCGATCGCCGGGACGATAGAAGCCGTTTTCGATCCGCGTGCCGAGCTGTTCGGCAAGATTGACGTAAAGGGTCATGGCGTACTCCCGTGCAGTGCCGTCGGTTGACCGGTACAGATGGGGTGAAAATACAGCATTCAGGCGACGATGTAATGAATCTGTATGAAGAAAATTAGAATTCTTTGGATCTGTAATGGTTTTGCATACAGACGCATCATGGAATCACTTGAAACCCATGATGAGGTGTCTGGAATGAACGGAATGAGCGATGTCCGGTTAACGCTGTATGCAGGGGAGTTGGCTCGGGAGCGGGAAGTAAACGTTCGCATGAACGCGCCTCAAGGGCTGAGCCTGTGGGGCCTGTTTCAACATCGTCGGCGCACACGACTGGCGTTGTTGGGGCTGACGGATGAGCAACTGCGCGATATCGGGCTGACTTACGAGCAGGCGCGCCGCGAAGGCCTCAAGCCGTTCTGGAGAGGTTGATGGGGCCTTATTGGACGCACGCAATCCAACCTGTGGGAGCGAATTTATTCGCGAAAAATTGAGCTGACATAGATGCGTCGGCTGTACCGGCCTCCGCGAATGAATTCGCTCCCACAATTCAGTCAGATAGAAATCACAACATTTCTTTGAGCCGGTGCCAAAGCATTCCCAACGCCAGCAATGGCGAGCGCAGATGCTTGCCCCCGGGAAACGTCATGTGTGGCACTTTGGCGAACAGCTCGAAACCGCCGCTGTGCTGACCGCTGATCGCTTCACCCAGCAGCTTGCCCGCCAAATGCGTGGCATTCAGGCCGTGGCCAGAATACGCCTGCGCATAAAACACATTGGGGTGCTCTTTCAGACGTCCGATCTGCGGCAAGCGGTTGGCACCGATACCAATCATGCCACCCCACTGAAAATCGATTTTCACGTCCTTCAGTTGCGGAAACACCTTGAGCATTTTCGGCTGCATGTATGCGCCAATGTCCTGCGGGTCACGGCCGGAATAATGGCAGGCACCGCCGAACAACAGCCGTCTGTCTGCGGAAAGTCGGAAATAATCCACAGCTACGCGCTGATCGCACATCGCGGTGTTGCGCGGCAGCAACTGTTGAGCGAGTTCTTCACCCAGCGGCTCGGTGGCGATGATATAGCTACCCGCGGGAAGCACCTTGCCGCTGAGTGTCGGATCGAGATCGTTCAGGTAGGCGTTGCAGCCAAGGACCAGCGTGTTGGCCCGGACCAGACCTCGGGCAGTGTGCACCTTGACCTGCGGGCCATATTCCAGGCGGGTTACCTCAGAGTGTTCGAACAACTGCACACCGAGGGATTGAGCGACCCGAGCCTCGCCCAGCGCGAGATTCAGCGGATGCAGGTGGCCCGAGCCCATGTCGAGCAGGCCGCCCGCATAGTTGCCTGAGTCGATCACGCTGCGAATGTCCTGAGCCTGGATGAGCTGCAAGTCGTGACGATAGCCCAGACTGCGCAGTTCCTCGGCATCTTCGGCGAGCCCGTCGAATTCCTTGGATTTGTTGGCCAGATCGCAGTAACCCCAGGTCAGGTCGCAATCGATCTGATAGTTCTCGACGCGCTGACGGACGATTTCAACGGCCTCAAGCCCCATCAGCTTGAATTGACGCACGCCCTCGTTGCCAACCACATCGCGGAACCGCTCGACGTGATGACCGACGCCCCTAATCAACTGGCCGCCGTTGCGTCCGCTGGCGCCCCAACCGATCTTGTGCGCTTCGACCAAGGCTACGCTCAAGCCTCGTTCTGCCAGCTCGATGGCTGTATTGAGGCCCGAAAACCCACCGCCGACGACACAGACATCAACCGTCAGCTCGCCGGTGAGGGCAGGATAGTCGGGTTGCGCGTGACTACTGGCCGCGTAATAGGAAGCAGCGTGGCGAGAGGCATTCATGCAATGGGTCTCACAGAACTGTTTGGAAAATTTTACAGAGCGTAGCGGCGTGAAGATGCAGGGGCAAGGAATCTAGACCCTGGCAAGGTGCGAAGCACCTTGTGGGAGGAGCCTGCTTGCGAAAGGGGCCGTTTGAAATCTTCAGTGCCTGCGAGCCAGCCTTCCTGAGAAGCCCATTCCCCATAGGACAAGCTCTCTGTTGATCTGAAGTTCGCTGGGGCACAATTAGCGCTCGTTACAGGGAAAACTCTCGCAATGAGCTGCAATAGCCAGAAAATCCGCGATTTGAGGCGGCAAATCCCGTCCTTCGCATGCGTGCCAGGCTGCCACGATTGTTGTGGGCCGGTGACGACTTCGTCCGAAGAAATGGCGCGCCTGCCACGCAAGACCGCTGCGGAGCAAAAGGCAGCGCTCGACGAACTGAATTGCGTTCACTTGGGACCTAATGGATGCACGGTTTACGACGAGCGTCCGCTGATCTGCCGCCTGTTCGGCACCACCGCCACCCTGCCGTGCCCCAATGGTCGCCGCCCCGAAACGTTGATCCACCCGCGAGTCGAAAAGCAGGTGCATGAATTCATCGCATCGACGCGGCAGGTCCTGGTGTAACCGGTTTGATGCTGTTTTGTACTTGTAGGAGCCGGCTTGCTGGCGAACGGCGTTGGATCAGCGCCACATGGAGAGGCTTACGCACTGAGGTTCGCCAGCAAGCCGGCTCCTGCAATGGACGTATTCATGGTGGAAAACGTATTCACTCCGGAATCGCCAGATTCAAACTCTCCTTCACCTCTTCCATCACGATATAACTCTTGGATTCCCGCACATGCGGCAGCTTGAGCAGGATGTCGCCCAGCAACTTGCGGTATGAGGCCATCTCGGAAATACGCGCCTTCACCAGATAATCGAAATCCCCCGATACCAGATGGCACTCCAGCACATGCGGCAATTTAAGCACCGCCCGACGGAATTCCTCGAAAGTGTCGCCCGATTTGTAATCCAGGCTGATCTCCACGAAGACCAGCAAGCTGGCTTTGAGGTTCTGAGGATTGAGCCGGGCGTTGTAGCCCATGATGATGCCTTCGCGCTCAAGCCGACGAACCCGCTCCGTACACGGCGTGGTAGACAGCCCCACGCGCTCCCCCAGTTCAGTGAAGGAAATTCTGCCGTCGCTTTGCAGGATGCGCAGGATGTTGCGATCGATCTTGTCCAGCTCCCGTTTTGATTGATGCTGGGTGCGCATTGAAACCCCCTCTGCGAAAGCATTGGTTACCGAGAATTAACGCCGAATATAGGCGTTTATATAGTGAAAAGCACTGCTCAATGCTTTTTATACTGCGCACATCCTTGGTTAAAACTTCAAAACGTCAGCGGATATCCGCGATGAGGTAATCAACATGCGCGTCCTGGTCCTTGGAAGTGGCGTAATCGGTGTCACCAGTGCTTACTACCTGGCCCGTTCAGGATTCGAGGTGACGGTCGTCGATCGTCAGCCCGCTGCCGCGCTTGAAACCAGTTTCGCCAATGCCGGGCAGGTTTCGCCGGGCTATGCGTCACCATGGGCCGCGCCGGGCGTGCCTCTCAAGGCCATCAAATGGTTGTTGCAGCGTCACGCGCCACTGGCGATCAAGGCGACCGCCGACATCGATCAGTATCTGTGGATGGCGCAAATGCTGCGCAACTGCACGCAAAGCCGTTACGCGGTGAACAAGGAGCGCATGGTGCGTCTGTCCGAGTACAGCCGCGACTGCCTCGACGAACTGCGCACCGAGACGGGTATCGCTTACGAAGGCCGTAGCCTGGGCACCACTCAGCTGTTCCGCACCCAAGAACAACTGGATAACGCCGCCAAGGACATCGCCGTCCTCGAGCAGGCTGGCGTGCCCTACGAAGTACTTGACCGTGCAGGCATCGCTCGCGTCGAGCCGGCCTTGGCCAGCGTCAGCAATATCCTCAGCGGCGCGCTGCGTTTGCCAAACGACCAGACCGGAGATTGCCAACTGTTCACCACGCGTCTGGCCGAGATGTGTGTGAAGTTAGGCGTTGAATTCCGTTTCGGCCAGTCCATCGAGTCGATCGATTTCGCGGGCGACCGGATCAATGGCGTGCGCGTCAATGGCAAGCTGGAAACCGCAGACCGTTACGTACTGGCTCTAGGCAGCTACTCGCCGCAATTGCTCAAGCCCTTGGGTATCAAAGCGCCGGTGTATCCGCTCAAGGGTTACTCGCTGACCGTACCGATCACCAACCCTGACATGGCTCCCACCTCGACCATTCTCGACGAGACGTACAAGGTTGCGATTACCCGTTTCGACAACCGCATCCGCGTCGGCGGCATGGCCGAAATAGCCGGTTTTGACCTGTCGCTCAATCCGCGTCGGCGCGAAACGCTGGAGATGATCGTCAACGATCTCTATCCTCAGGGCGGCAATCTAAGCGAGGCCAGTTTCTGGACCGGTCTGCGTCCGACCACGCCGGATGGCACGCCGATCGTCGGTGCCACGCCGTATCGCAACCTGTTCCTCAATACCGGTCACGGAACGCTGGGCTGGACCATGGCTTGCGGTTCCGGTCGTTTGCTCGCCGACCTGATTGCCCGTAAAAAGCCACAGATCAGCGCCGAAGGCCTCGATATTTCCCGCTACTCAAGTTCCAAGGAGATCGCCAAACATGTCAGTACAGCGCCAGCTCACCAATGAGCGCATGAGTCAGATCGTCATCCACAACGGCACTGTTTATCTGGCCGGACAAGTGGGTGACGACATGACAGCGGGTATCGAACAGCAAACCCGCGAGGTGCTGGACAACATCGAGCGCCTGTTGGATTTGGCTGGCACCGATAAAAGCCGCATTCTGTCGGTCACGATTTACCTGAAGGACATCGACGCGCATTTCGCCGGAATGAACAGCGTCTGGGACACGTGGCTGCCAAAAGGCGTCGCCCCGGCCCGCGCTACGGTTGAAGCCAAGTTGTGCGAGCCGCAAATTCTGGTCGAGCTGTCCGTAACCGCGGCATTGCCGTAAACCGTTGATCCACCATCATCCCTGTGGGAGCGAGCAAGCTCACTTCCACAGATCTCTCCCAACTCCCTACGATCAGAATCACGCCACCATGCGTCCAGCCCGCGCCCTCATCGATCTATCCGCCCTGCGCCACAACTACCAACTGGCCCGTGAAACCACCGGTGCCAAGGCACTTGCCGTGATTAAGGCCGATGCCTATGGACATGGCGCGGTGCGTGTTGCGCAGGCGCTGGAAACCCAAGCCGATGGTTTTGCCGTGGCCTGCATCGAAGAAGCGCTGGAGCTGCGTCAGGCCGGCATTCGTGGGCCGGTGCTCCTGCTGGAAGGCTTTTTCGAAGCCGAGGAGCTGGGGCTGATCGTCGAGCATGATTTCTGGTGCGTGATTCATTCGCTCTGGCAGCTCGAAGCCATCGAAAAAGCCAACATCGGCAAGCCGCTGAACATCTGGTTGAAGATGGATTCCGGCATGCACCGCGTCGGTATTCATCCAACTGAATACAAGGCTGCTTACCAACGACTGCTGGCCACCGGCAAAACAGCAGAGGTCGTGCTGATGACCCACTTCGCCCGCGCCGATGAGCTGGGCAGCGCGCGTACCGAGGAACAGGTAGCGATTTTCCAGTCGACCCGCGAAGGGATGGCGGCAGAAGTCAGCCTGCGCAACTCGCCGGGGGTAATGGGCTGGCCGAACGTACCGAGCGACTGGGTTCGTCCCGGCATCATGCTCTACGGCGCGACGCCTTTCGATCAGCCGCAATCTGTTGCCGATCGCTTGCAGCCGGTCATGACTCTGGAGTCCAAGGTCATTTGCGTACGTGAACTGCCAGCGGGTGAGCCGGTGGGGTATGGCGGTGCGTTTGTCACTGATCGCAATATGCGCATCGGCGTCGTGGCGATGGGCTATGCCGACGGCTATCCGCGTCAGGCGCCCACCGGCACGCCCGTGATGATCGACGGCCAGCGCAGCCAGTTGCTGGGCCGCGTATCGATGGACATGCTTTGCGTCGACCTGACCCATGTAGCGGGCGCAGGCTTGGGCAGTCGCGTCGAACTGTGGGGCAAAAATGTGTTGGCAAGCGAGGTTGCAGCCAGTGCCGGAACCATTCCTTATCAAATCTTCTGCAACCTAAAACGTGTGCCGAGGCTCTATTCCGGGGCTTGAAAGCTTCTTGCCCCTCGTCCCTGCGCGGCCTTGAATGGCCGCGAGTCTTTTGGCTGATCAGCCAGCGGCTCCAAGTGTTGTAAATACTGAACGCTGTTGCCATCATGGCGGCCACTTGACCGTGCTTGATTATCCGGAGGACCCCCGCATTGGACGTCGGTGAACGACTGCAATCCATTCGCAAACTCAAAGGTCTGTCGCAACGTGAACTCGCCAAAAGAGCGGGTGTGACCAACAGCACCATTTCCATGATCGAGAAGAACAGCGTCAGCCCCTCGATCAGCTCCCTGCGCAAGGTGCTGAGCGGCATTCCGATGTCTATGGTGGAGTTCTTTTCCGAAGAGCTTGAGCCAGAAAACCCGACCCAAGTGGTCTACAAAGCCAGCGAACTGATCGATATTTCGGACGGCGCTGTCACCATGAAGCTGGTGGGCAAATCCCATCCGGGTCGGGCGATAGCCTTTCTGACCGAGGTCTACCCGCCAGGCGCAGATACCGGCGAGGAAATGCTCGTTCACGAGGGCGAAGAGACCGGGATCCTGGTCGAAGGCCGTCTGGAGCTGGTGGTCGGCCTTGATACCTATGTACTCGAAGCAGGCGACAGCTACTATTTCGAAAGCACACGACCTCATCGCTTCCGCAATCCGTTTGACGTGCCGGCGCGGCTCATCAGCGCGGCCACGCCCGCGAATTTCTGATTAGCGACAGCCATCTCCCTGCGCCTGCCGGGGGATGGGAGGTTTACCCCGGAGTACAGGTCGACGCGCTAATAACCCTGCTTCGTTCAGGGATGTTACGGCCAACGAGCTATACTTCCGCTACCTGCGGCTAGTGCGCGGGCGCGTTATAGCCACCATGAGGGTGAAAGCGTGAACCTTACTAATAAGATCCTGGCTGTCGTTGCACTTCTCGCCTATTGGGTTTTTGCTGCTCAGGCCTCCACCGAAGATGACCTCGCAAAACGCCTTGAGCCGGTCGGACAGGTCTGTGTTCAGGGCAAGGAATGTCCGGGCATGGACGTCGCTGCAACCGCAGGCGGAGCGGGTGGCGCAAAATCCCCGGACGATGTCATAGGCAAACACTGCAACGCCTGCCACGGCACTGGCCTGCTGGGTTCGCCAAAGATCGGCGACAGCGCGGACTGGGGCAAGCGCGCCAAGGAGCAGGGTGGACTCGACGGCCTTCTCGCCAAGGCGATCACCGGCATCAACGCCATGCCGCCCAAAGGCACCTGCGCCGATTGCTCGGATGACGATTTGAAGGGCGCGATCAAGAAAATGTCGGGGCTGTGACAGCTTCAGGACATGGCTAAAACAGGATCGTATGTTCAAGAAAACACTGCTGTTGCTGGGCATTTATCTACTGATGTTCGCCGATATGGCAGCCGCCACGATGCGCTGCGGGACGTCGTTGATCAGTCTGGGCGATACCGCTAGCGTGGTTCGCGAAAAATGCGGCGCGCCGGACAGCAGTGTCGAGCAGCCTCCGGTCATGCGAAGCGGTAGTGCGAGACCTTTTAACGCTGCCAAGGTCAGCCTCTGGGTATACGGCCCTCGGAATGGTGCGTATCAGCACCTGCGATTCATCGATGACAAGCTCGTAGCGATCGATACCCGAAGGAATTGATCTTCTTCTCAACACAATCTCGCTTCTGCCCGGCAGGCCGCAGGCGCAAGCTTGCTCCTGCGGCTGGAATCAAAAAGCAGATTGCCGCCCGTCCATGCAGCAATTGCCCCTCATTCCCGGTCCAAGTACAACGAATAACAAACCAGGAGAGGCCGGATGCCGCATTCCTGCTCGATCGAGCAAGCTGTCGATCATGTGCTGGCCGAGCTGCCGGCGCACATCCGCATGGGGATGCCTTTGGGGCTGGGCAAGCCCAACCGGTTCGCCAATGCGCTTTATGCCCGGATCAAATCGCTGCCTGACCGGCAACTGACCATCTATACCGCGCTGTGTCTGGGACGTCCAAAAGCGGGCGATGGTTTGCAGGGACGCTTTCTCGAACCCTTTATCGAGCGCGTGTTTGGCGACTATGTGGAGCTGGATTTTCTCGCCGATCTGCACAAAAGCAGCCTGCCGCCGAATGTCCAGGTCGAGCAATTCTTCATGCAGCCCGGCAGTCTTCTGGACAGTGTTCAGGCGCAGCAGGATTACGTCAGCAGCAACTACAGCCACGCCGCGCGCGACATCAACGCGAACGGCCTGAATCTGGTCGCGCAATTGATAGCTCATGATCAGCAACGTCCTGATCACCTGAGCCTGAGCTGCAACCCGGACATCACCCTCGATTTGCTGCCCATGCTGGAAAAGCGGCGCGCAGCAGGCGAGCGCATTCTCGTGCTCGGCCACGTCCACGCCGATCTGCCTTATATGCCAGGTCATGCAGAGGTGAGCGCCGATACCTTCGATCTGTTGATCGAATACGAAGAACGCAGCACTTTATTTTCTACGCCTAATATGCCGGTCGGCTTTCAGGATCACCTTATCGGCCTGTATGCGAGCACGTTGGTGCGGGATGGCGGCACGTTACAGGTCGGCATCGGCTCCATGGGCGACGCGCTGACTGCGGCGTTGCTGGCGCGGCAAGCCGACAACGAGACTTACCGCGCATGCCTGGCCGAACTGGATGGGATTGCCACCTGGAAGCCGCTGATCGAAGCCGAGGGTGGGGTGATGCCCTTTGCCGCCGGTCTCTACGGTTGCAGCGAAATGCTGGTCAATGGCCTGTTGGTGTTGCTCGACGCCGGCATTATCCGGCGCAAGGTCTATCCGGATACCGCGCTACAGAAACTGGCTGATGCCGGGCTGCTGGACGAGTCGACGCACGGCAACGGCGTGTTGATCCACGGTGGTTTCTTCCTGGGGCCGCGAAGTTTCTATGAGCGCCTGCGCGAGTTTTCGCCTGCTCAGACGGAGCAGATCGACATGACGGCCATCAGCTACATCAACGAACTGTATGGCGATGAAACCTTGAAGCGCTTGCAACGACGCGATGCGCGTTTCATCAACAGCGCGTTTACGGTGACGCTGCTTGGCGCGGCGGTGTCCGATCAGCTGGCGGATGGGCGCGTGGTCAGCGGTGTGGGAGGGCAATACAACTTTGTGGCTCAGGCCCATGCGCTGGAAGACGCGCGTTCTATTCTGATCCTGCGCAGCTGGCGTGAGTCGGGCGGCGAGGTCAGTTCGAACATCGTCTGGGAGTACGGCCACACCACGATTCCCCGCCACCTGCGCGATATCGTCATCACCGAGTACGGCATTGCCGACCTGCGTGGCAAGACTGACGCGGCGGTGATCGAAGCCTTGCTGAACATCACCGACGCACGGTTTCAGCCGGGCCTGATCGATCAGGCGCAGAAGGCTGGCAAGCTGCCGAAAGGTTTTCGCCTTGATCCGCTGTTCACCCAGAACACCCCGGAACGACTGAAAGAGATTCGCGATCAGTTTCCGTCATTGTTCGTCGAGTACCCGCTGGGCAGCGATTTCACCACCGAGGAGCGTGATTTGCTGCGCGCGCTCAATTGGCTCAAGAGCAAATTCAAGCTCACGGAAATCATCGAGCTGGGCAAGGCAACGCTGGAAGCGCCGGAGCCAGGCGCATTTGCCAAGCACCTGCGGCGCATGGGTTTGGATGATCCGCAGGGGCTGCGTGAGGAGTTGTATCAACGGCTGATGCTGGCAGGCTTGCAGGCAACGAGTTAGATAGTTGGCAGTACGCATACCCTGTGGGAGCGAATACATTCGCGAAGGATTTGAGGGGCGACATTTATGTGTCGGATGTACTGGCCTCTCGCGAATGAATTCGCTCCCACAGGGTGATTGCGTCGCGTCAGGAAACGGATTTGACGATCAACAAGGTCGCCGCGCCCGACAAAAAACCGGTCATGGCAAACAACTGCTGCTTCGCCAAGCACCTGCGGCGCATGGGTCTGGATGATCCGCAGGGGCTGCGTGAGGAGCTGTATCAACGGCTGATGCTGGCAGGCTTGCAGGCGACGAGTTAGGTAGTTGGCAGTACGCATACCCTGTGGCAGCGAATTCATTCGCGAAGGATTTAGCAGGCGACATTTATGAGTCGGATGTACTGGCCTCTCGCGAATCAATTCGCTCCCACAGGGATGATTGCGTCGCGTCAGGAAACGGATTTGATGATCAACAAGATCGCCGCGAAAAAACCGGTCATGGCAAACAACTGCTGCAGTCTCGGCCCCGCCAGAAACCGCGACACCTGCCGCCCGGCCATCAATCCCACTACGGCACCTGCCGCGAAGGGCAGGCCCACCGCCCAGTGCATCACTCCGCTTATGCTGGCGGCCACCACGCTGCCGGTGGAAACCAAGGCGATCACCGCCAGCGATGTTGCCACGATGCTTTTCAGATTCAGGTCGGTGTAGCGGGTCAACGCCGGAACGATCACGAAACCGCCGCCAACCCCAAGGAGCCCAGACATCAAGCCCGATAACATTCCCGTAACCGCCAGAAAACGGGCGCAGGGCAGGGTCCAACGCAGGCGGCCTTCCAGTGGATTGAGCACGCACGGCAGAAACCCCGCGCGGTCCAGTGGCTTCCCGTGTCGTAGCTCATGGGTTGCCTTGCGATACATTCGGCCGCAGGCATACAGCAGCACCAGCGCGAAACTCAGCGCCAGTGGCGTATTGGGCACCTGATGGGCCAGCCACAGACCCAGCGGCGCGAAACAGACGCCGATCGCTGCGATGAACAAGGCCGCTCGATAGCGCACGATGCCCTGACGCAAACCCAGCAAGGCGCCCACCGCCGAAGCCAGCCCCACCGCCAGCAGTCCGACTGGTGCCGCTTCGACCATCGTCAGGCCCAGGCCAAACACCAGCAAAGGCACCGCAAGAATTCCACCGCCTGCGCCAGTGAGCGCCAATACCGCTCCAATGATCGTACCGAGGCCGGCTCCGATCAGTTCGTGTCCATTCATGTTCAGTGGGGCTTTTGTTGTTGGGATTGATCAACTCGTTGGGCGGTTTTACCGCATGCAATAGTCGACGAAAATCTTCTGTGGGAGCGAATTCATTCGCGAAAGACGTGGCAGGCGACATTTATGTGTCGGATGTACCCGCCTCGCGGGTGAATTCGCTCCTAAAGTTTAGGGGCTGCGTGAGCATCACAACTCACAACGCATTGATCGGGATCTTCAGGTAGCGCACGCCGTTGTCTTCTGGCTCTGGCATGTGGCCGCCGCGCATGTTGATCTGTACCGAGGGCAAGATCAGCACTGGCATGTCCAGTGTTGCATCGCGCTTTTCACGCATCTGCACGAAGGCTTCTTCATCGATGCCCTCGCGAATGTGGATGTTGTTCGCGCGTTGTTCGGCGACGGTGGTCATATACATCAGCTCACGGCCGTTGGGCAGGTAGTCATGGCACATGAACAGGCGTGTCTGGGGTGGCAGGCTGAGGATCTTGCCGATCGAGCGATACATCATGCGCGCGTCGGCGCCGGGGAAATCGCAGCGGGCAGTGCCGTAGTCAGGCATGAACAGGGTGTCGCCGACGAAGGCGATGGTCTGGCCGTCTGCTTCGATCAGGTAAGTCATGCAGGCGGGCGTGTGGCCGGGGGTGTGCATGGCTCTGGCCTGCAGCGAGCCGATCTGGAAGTGCGCATCGTCCTCCAACAGCCGATCGAACTGGCTGCCGTCGCGGGCGAATTCGCCCTTGGCATTGAACAAGGTGCCGAAGACCTTCTGCACGCGGGTGATGTGGCTGCCAATGGCGACGGTACCGCCAAGCTGGTCCTTGAGATAAGCGGCAGCGGACACGTGATCGGCGTGAACGTGAGTTTCCAGAATCCACTCCACCGAAACGCCCAGCTCATGGACCCTGGCGATCAGCTTGTCCGCCGATTCGGTACCAGTGCGCCCGGATTTCGGGTCATAGTCCAACACACTGTCGATCAGCGCGGCCTTTAGGGTCGAGCGGTCCAGGACCAGGTAACTGATGGTCGAGGTTTGCGGATCGAAGAACGCTTCTACGCTCAGTTTTTCACCGATGTTCATGCTTCTCTCCGTTTTTACCTTGTTCGCCCGGTTTCTCTCGACATTGTAGGAGCCGGCTTGCTGACGAAGGCCTCGTGTCAGAAATGAATCAGGCAGCTGACACACCGCCTTCGCCAACAAGCCGGCCCCTACGCCTGCGGCAGACGCGTGGACATCATTCCACGAACGTCACCACGCCACCGTTCAACGATTTAACGCGTGCCAGAGACTCTACACGATAGCCTTGCGAGTCCAGTTCCGCGCGGCCGCCCTGGAACGACTTCTCTATCACGATGCCAAGCCCGGCCACGCTGGCGCCGGCCTGTTTGATGATCGAGATCAGTGCCTGGGACGCCTTGCCGTTGGCCAGGAAGTCATCGATGATCAGCACGCGGTCGCTGCTGGTCAGGTGGCGCGTGGAGATCGCGATGGTGCTTTCGGTCTGCTTGGTGAATGAATAGACACTCGCCGAAAACAGGTTTTCCGTCAGGGTCAGTGACTGATGCTTGCGCGCGAAAATCACCGGGATCCCCAGTTTCAGTCCGGTCATCACCGCAGGCGCAATGCCCGAGGCTTCGATGGTGACGATTTTGGTGATGCCTGAGTCGGCGAATAACGTGGCGAACTCGTCACCGATCTGCTGCATCAGGACCGGGTCGATCTGATGGTTGAGAAACGCGTCGACCTTCAATACATGGTCGGAAAGTACGATGCCTTCCTCGCGAATTTTCTTGTGCAGTGCTTCCACGTTGCTGTTCCTCAGGGCGCGAATGCGCGAAATGTAGAGTTTATCTTTTCAGCATGGCGCGAATGTCCGCCAATGCCGTATTGCCGCGAACGGCTTTTACTTCGGTAGGTGTGTCGTCGTTGCCTTCCCAGGCCAGATCGTCCGGTGGCAGTTCGTCGAGGAAGCGGCTTGGCAGGCAATCGATGATTTCGCCGTATTGCTTGCGCTTGGCGGCGAAGGTGAAAGCCAGGGTCTGACGGGCGCGGGTGATGCCCACGTAGGCCAGGCGACGTTCTTCCTCGATGGTGTCGGCTTCGATGCTGGAGCGGTGCGGGAGGATTTCCTCTTCCATGCCCATGATGAACACGTAGGGAAATTCCAGGCCCTTGGAGGCGTGCAAGGTCATCATTTGCACACCTTCTGCACCATCTTCCTCTTCCTGTTGACGCTCGAGCATGTCTCGCAGGACCAGCTTGCCGATGGCCTCTTCGATCGTCATGCCACCTTCTTCGTCTTTCTCCAGCGTGTTTTTCAGCGCCTCGATCAGGAACCACACGTTGCCCATGCGGTAATCGGCGGCCTTGTCGCTTGAGCTGTTCTGACGAATCCAGTTTTCGTAGTCGATATCCATGACCATGCTGCGCAAGGCGGCGATCGGGTCTTGGGTGGCGCACTGTTGTCGCACGCCGTCCATCCAATGCTTGAAGCGCTTGAGACGGTCGGTGAAGCGGCTGTCCAGATGCTCGCCCAGGCCGATCTCATCGGTGGCCGCATACATCGACACCTTGCGCTCGGTGGCGTAATTGCCGAGCTTTTCCAGGGTCGTGGAGCCGATTTCCCGGCGTGGCACGTTGATCACGCGCAGGAAGGCATTGTCGTCATCCGGGTTCACCAGCAGGCGGAAGTAGGCCATCAGGTCTTTGACTTCCTGACGCCCGAAGAAACTGTTGCCGCCCGACAGACGATAGGGAATCTGGTGGTGCTGAAGCTTGAGCTCGATCAGTTTTGCCTGATAGTTACCGCGATAGAGGATCGCGAAGTCGCTGTAGGGCCGGTCGGTGCGCAAATGCAGGCTGAGAATTTCGACCGCCACACGCTCGGCTTCGGCGTCTTCGTTCCTGCAGCGGATCACGCGGATCTCGTCGCCGTGACCCATCTCGCTCCACAGCTGCTTCTCGAACGCATGGGGATTGTTGGCGATCAGCACGTTGGCGCAGCGCAGGATGCGGCTGGTGGAACGGTAGTTCTGCTCCAGCATGACGACTTTGAGCGATGGGTAGTCGTCCTTGAGCAACATCAGATTTTCCGGCCGCGCGCCGCGCCAGGCGTAGATCGACTGATCATCGTCGCCCACCACGGTGAACTGACAACGGGTGCCGATGAGCATTTTCACCAGCAGATACTGACTGGCGTTGGTGTCTTGATATTCATCCACCAGCAGGTAGCGCACCTTGTGCTGCCACTTTTCCAGAATGTCGGCGTGCTCTTCGAACAGCTTAACTGGCAGCAGGATCAGGTCGTCGAAATCCACCGCGTTGTATGCCTTGAGCGTGCGCTGGTAGTGGCTGTAGACGATGGCAGCGGTCTGTTCCTTAGGATTGCGCGAGTTGGCCAGGGCCTCGGCAGGCAGGATCAGGTCGTTTTTCCAGGCGCCGATCATGTTCTTGATCTCGTCGACGCCGTCGTCGCCCGAATATTCCTTCTGCATGATGTCGGTCATCAACGCCTTGACGTCAGTCTCGTCGAAGATCGAGAAGCCAGGCTTGTAACCCAGGCGGGCATGCTCCTTGCGGATGATGTTCAGGCCCAGGTTGTGGAACGTCGAAACCGTCAGGCCGCGCCCTTCGCCCGCGCGCAGAAGGGTGCCGACCCGCTCCTTCATTTCCCGCGCCGCCTTGTTGGTAAAGGTCATGGCGACGATGTACTGCGCGCGAATGCCGCAGTTCTGGATGAGATGGGCAATCTTGCGTGTGATCACGCTGGTCTTGCCGGAGCCTGCACCGGCGAGCACCAAAAGAGGGCCGCCGACGTAGTTCACGGCTTCTTGTTGCCGGGGATTGAGTCGGGACATGAGAGAAAAAGGGGGTCGATTGCAAAATGGGCGGGCATTTTAACAGGGTCCGAGGATTGTGCAGCGACCGTCCGACACTGTGATGCGCCACGCTATCTATATTTCTCCGTTTTGTTACATTTGCGCAGCGCGGCAGATTTCCGCGTTTGGTGACCCTCGTTTGAGTGGATGCCAATATCTTTAGTTTGTGTGGGGAGCTAGCTTGTCTACGCCTGTCGAACCCTTGCGTTTGCTGCTTCTGGCAGATACGCCGGAATGGCCAGCATTGATGCGCGAGTGCCTGGCGCCCCTTGGGGAAGCCGTGTTTCTCGACTGCGCATCGAGCTGGGACGCTGTTGGCGAACCAGGCGACCCTTCGCATTCTTTCATTCTTTTCACCACGCTCGCCTTGCAGCCTGCGGCCGGCCAATGCAACTGGCCCACGGTGCTGTTGCTCGATGTCGAGCCTGACGCTGAACCGCTGGGCGTCAGCGACTGGCTGGTCCGTGACGTCTTATCGACCCAAAACCTGCGCCGCTGCCTACGTCATGTTCGCGAGCGACGTCTGCTGGAGAACACCCTTCAGCGTCTGGCCGAACAGGATCCGTTGACCGCCATCGCCAATCGTCAGGGCTTTCAGACCCTACTTGCCGCGCGATTGGCAGAGTTCGACGGACGCGGGCTGGCGCTGGGGCATCTGGATCTGGATAACTTCCGCCGCGCCAACGACGCCTTGGGGCATCAGGCCGGGGACCGGTTGATTCTGCAGGTTGTGTCGCGTCTGAAAAGTCAGCTCGAAGCCTGCGATCAACTGGCGCGTCTGGGCAGCGACGAATTTGCACTGCTGATCGATACCCGCCGCGCCCCGGAACGTGCCGAATGGATGGCCGAGCGCATCACCGAGGCGTTGTCCGAGCCTTACTGGGTTGATGGCGAAAGCCTGCTGATCGGCTGCAGCCTGGGCATTGCCCATGCCCGCGTCGATGCCGGTGCCGATCCGTTGATGTGGCACGCGCACATCGCCATGCAGCAGGCCAAGGGCACGCAGGGCTGTACGTTTCACGTCTTCAACGAACGCATCAACCGCAACGCTCGCAGCCTGGCCGATCTGGAAAGCGAGCTGCGCGGGGCGCTGCGTCGCGACGAGCTGGAGCTGCATTACCAGCCGCGCCTGTGCCTGAACACCGGAAACATTCTCGGACTTGAGGCCTTGGTGCGCTGGCGCCATGCCGAGCGGGGGCTGTTGCCGCCGAGCGAATTCGTGCCGCTGGCCGAGCAAAGCGGGCTGATCGTGCCGCTGGGTTACTGGGTCATCTCCCGCGCCCTGCGTGACATGCAGACCTTGCGCAAAAAGGGCCTGCCGCCTCTGCACATGGCAATCAATCTGTCGTTCCGCCAATTCCAGGACAACCAGTTGTTGCCGACCTTGAGCCGTTTGATCGCCGATCGCGGCGTGGATGCGCAGTGGCTGGAATTCGAACTCACCGAAACCGCCGTCATGCGCCGCAGCGATCTGGTCAAGCAGACGATGGACGCGCTGGGGCGGCTGGGTGTGCGCTTCTCGCTGGATGACTTCGGAACTGGCTTTTCATCGTTCGTGCACCTGAACAGCCTGCCGATCACCCTGCTCAAGATCGACAAGAGCTTCGTCGGCGAGATGGAGCAGCGTGAAGAAAACCGCAAGCTGGTTCACGCCATGATCAACCTGGCGCACAACCTCAGTCTGGAAGTAGTGGCCGAGGGCGTCGAAACGCCGGAGCAGCTGGCGCTGTTGCGCAGTTTTGGTTGCGATCAGGCGCAGGGCTATCTGATCAGCCATCCGCTGGCATTGTCGGAGCTGCTGGAGTATCTGGCGTTCGATCAAGGGCAAGGGCGGGTGACGCAGGGGTTGTGAACTATCCCCGACCTTACTAGAAATACGGTGTGTCAACCCATCACCACCACACCCGTTGCCTCTTTACGCAACAGCTTGGCGCTCTTGCGTTCGAAGGCGTAGGTAAGGGCGACTGCCGAACACAGCAGGCCGATCGCCAGGCCCCACCACACGCCGACCGCGCCTTGATGCGCGAGGAAGCCGAAGCTCCATGCCAGCGGCGCGCCGACCACCCAATAGCTCGCCAGCCCGATGAGAAAAGTCGTCTTGGCGTCCTTGAAGCCCCGAATCGCGCCCATCGCAATCGTCTGCGTGCCATCCAGAATCTCGAACCACGCAGCGATCGCCAACAGCTTCACTGCCAGTTCGACCACACCCTGATACTTCGGATCGTTGACGTCCACGAACAGGCCGATCACCAAATAAGGCGCGACCCAAAATAGAATGCCGAACGCCAGCATCAGCAGCCCACCAAAGGCGATCCCCACGCGGCCGGCGGTGCGCGCCAGCAGCAGATTGCCGCCGCCGTAATGCAGGCCGATGCGCATGGTGACTGCGTAAGAAATTCCCACGGGAACCATGAACGCCATCGACACCGATTGCAGGGCAATCTGGTGCGCGGCCATTTCGGTGCTGCCCATCGCACCCATGCAGAACGCGGCGAACGTGAACAAGCCGACTTCGACCGCATAGGTGCCACCAATCGGCAGTCCCAGACGCCACAGCTCTTTCAGGCAGGTACGCGACAGATTCATCAGGCCCTTGTGAATCGGGTACGCAGCGTAAGCCTTGTGATATCGAATGTGCAGCGCGAGGGCCAAGGCCATGCTGTTGGTGACGATCGCCGTGACCAGCCCGATCCCCATCAGGCCCCAATGCGGCAGGCCGAACAGCCCGTAAATGAAGGCGTAGTTAAGCCCGAAGTTCAGCGCCACGCCCACCAGACTGATGACCATCACCGGCGTCGCACGCCCCAGCGCGCTGGTAAAACCGCGCAGTGCCATGAAGCTCAACAGGCCGGGCAAAGCCAATGGCAGAGTGAGCAGGAATTGGCTGGCCATGTGTACATTGGCTTCGTCCTGGCCGAAGTTGAGCAGGATCGGCTCAAGATTCCACAGAATCAGCGCAGCAATCAGCGCCATGCCCCACGCCAGCCACAGCCCGGCCTGAATCAGACGAGTAGCGCCTGCGTCGTCGTTGGCGCCTTTGCGAATGGCGACCAACGTGCCGACCGCTGCCATCACGCCGACGCAAAAGAACGATACGAAGTTATAACTGGCCGCGCCCAGCCCGCCCCCGGCAAGTGACTCCGGGCCGAGCTTGCCCATCATCACGGTGTCGGTGAAGACCATCAGCATGTGCGCCATCTGCGATGCGATCAGCGGTCCGGCCACGCGCAGGATGATCCACAGTTCTTTGAAGGCGTGCTGTTGCATGTCTTGGCGCTCGGAAGATTGAGGCATTGATGAGCAGCTCATTGTCATGATTCGACGCTCAATGCACAAAGGGATAAATACGATCACTGGCATGA
Organism: Pseudomonas sp.; assembly: GCF_050739935.1. GTDB lineage: Bacteria > Pseudomonadota > Gammaproteobacteria > Pseudomonadales > Pseudomonadaceae > Aquipseudomonas. The sequence continues at coordinate 72,935 of NZ_JBOICF010000072.1, forward strand.
GTAAAACTCATCCTGAGAATTTTCCAGTACAGTGCCTTCTCCCGCTATCAGGCAAAGAGGAACGCGCCGAATGTCTCGTAGTCTCCCTCCGTTGTATGCGCTGCGTGCATTTGAAGCTGCGGCGCGACATAGCTCGTTTACCCGCGCCGCCGAAGAATTGTCGATCACCCAGAGCGCGGTGAGCCGACATATCCACACCCTCGAACAGCACTTTGCCTGTCGTTTGTTTCGCCGCAACGGTCGTAATCTGCAATTGACCGAGGCTGCACGGGAGTTACTACCCGGCGTGCGTGAAGGGTTTTCGGCCCTGGAGCGGGCCTGTAGTGCGCTGATGGCGGAAGAGGGCATTTTGCGCATGAAGGCGCCATCGACGTTGACCATGCGCTGGTTGCTCGCGCGGCTCAGCCGGTTTCGTCATTTGCAGGTAGGTAATGAGGTGCAACTGACCAGCGCCTGGATGGATATCGACAATGTCGACTTCACTCAGGAGCCTTTCGACTGCGCCGTACTGCTCAGCCGTGGGCATTTTCCGCCGGACTGGGAAGCGACCTATCTGTTTCCCGAGTTGTTGATTCCGGTGGGCTCTCCAAGTTTGCTCGATGACGCACCTTGGGATGTCGAAAGGCTGGCCAGCGCCGAACTGCTGCATCCCACCCCCGACCGCCGGGATTGGCGCAATTGGCTGGAGCGGATGGGGCTGTCGGACCAGATCTCGCTCAAGGGCGGGCAGGTGTTCGACACGCTGGAACTGGGAATGATCGCGGCTGCGCGGGGTTATGGGGTGTCCATGGGCGACCTGCTGATGGTTGCCGAGGATGTGATCCAGGGCCGTCTCAGCCTGCCTTGGCGCACCGCGGTGGTCAGTGGCGAGAACTATTACCTGGTCTGGCCCAAGACCCGCCCCGGTGGCGAGCGCCTGCGCAGGCTCGGTGATTTTCTGCAGGGCGAAGTGCAGGCGATGGAATTACCGGATGTGACGATATTGGAGTGAAACAAAGGGCGCGAATTAGGCGTTGTGTTGGAATTCAGGCGAGCGCTAATCAACCTGTGGAAGCGAATTCATTCGAGATGCGGCATTTCAGACGACCATATGTCGTGTCTTTGCCGGCCTCTCGCGAATGAATTCGTCCCACTGAGGTTCGCCATAGATACCTTAGATCCATCTGCCGCCTTAAGACCACGTGTAGGACTCAAGTATTTTTCCTGTCAGCCGAATCTGTAATTACAGAACCGAGTCTTCGCTATCGGTTCATCAATACCCTCTATTACAAATCAGTCCGAATGCTTGCCTGAGATCAGGATGGTCCAGTCGTTCGGCAAGGAGTCTTCATGCCTCAGCCCCGTGCCCGTATCGCCTCGCAGCTTGGCATCGCCCTGGCGGTTATTCTGGCCGTTGTCATCAGCGGCAGTACCCTGTTCGCCCTGCGATCGCTGGACTCGGCGAACCTCGTCATCCGCGAGGAACACATGGGCAGCGAAGCACGGTTGCTGGCGGACCAGTTGAACACTTTCCACAGCACCTTGCGCGACAGTACCCAGCGTTTGAGCGGGCTGTTCGAGAAGCGCTTCAGCAGCGGGCTGACTGTGCGGGCCGATCAGCAAATCACCGTAGCGGGCATGCAAACCCCGGCGTTGTTGCTCGACGGCAAGCCTTTGAATAACGATTTCCTGGAAGTCGATGATTTCAAGAAAATGACCGCCGGCGTAGCGACGGTCTTCGTGCGCAGTGGCGACGATTTCATCCGCATCAGCACCTCGCTGAGCAAGCAGGACGGCTCCCGCGCCATCGGCACGGTGCTCGATCACAAGCACCCGGCCTACGAGAAACTGCTGACCGGCCAAGGTTATGTGGGCCGCGCGCTGCTGTTCGATCGCCTGTACATGACCCAGTATTCTCCGGTGCGCGACAGCAGCGGCAAGGTCATCGCCGTGCTGTTCGTGGGCTTCGACTACACCGAAGCGCAGAATGCGCAGTTCGATAATCTCAAAAGCTTCCGCATTGGTTCGACCGGCTCGCTGGCCTTGCTCGACGAACAGAACAAGTGGCTGGTGCCGCCAGCGGGTGTGAAGGATCCGGATCAGGCGAGTAAAACCTTGGCGGAGTTTGTGAAAACGCCGGGTAAAGGCGGTTTCTGGCAAGACGCCGGGGCCGATTTCTACACCGTCGGGGTGCCTTTCTCTGGCGGCCCGTGGTCGATTCTGGCGACCATGCCCAAGGCTGAAATCAGCGCGGTGACCTGGAGCGTTGGTACTCAACTGGCAATCGGCAGCCTGTTGGCGATGCTGATTGCCGTGGGCGCGGCGATCTGGTTGCTGCGCAGCAAATTGCAGCCGCTGTCGGATCTGGTGAACCAGGCCGAAGCCCTTGGCGCGGGCGATCTCAGCGCTCGCCTGAACATTGCCAGTCACGATGAAATTGGTCAGTTGGCCGGTAGCTTCAACAAGATGGGTGAGGCGCTGGAGACGATGGTGTCGCATATTCGAACGGCGGCGCAGGAAGTCAGCGGACGCGCTCAGGCGTTGTCCGGGTTGTCGGGAGGCGCTTACGAAGGGATGGAGCAGCAGTCCGGCGAAATCACCAGCATGGCCGGGGCCGTCGAAGAATTCAGTGCCACGGCCCTGACCATCGCCGACAACATGGGCCATACCGAGCGCCTTGCTCAGGGAAATGCACAACAGACCCGCATCGGTCGCGCATCAATGGAAGAAGCGTCGGCTTCGCTTGAGCAGATTGCCGGTTCTTTGGGCAGCACCGCACAGGTGATCGACACCCTTGGCCAGCGCTCGCAGGAAATCGGCGGCATCGTCAGCGTCATTACGTCCATCGCTGAACAGACCAACCTCCTGGCACTCAACGCTGCCATCGAAGCGGCGCGTGCGGGCGAACAAGGCCGTGGTTTCGCAGTGGTTGCTGATGAAGTGCGCAATCTGGCCTCGCGCACTCGTCAGGCGACCGACGAGATTTCCGGCATGATCGCCAGCATCCAGCAGGAAACCGGCAACGCCATCAGCACCATGGAACAGGGCAACACGCTGATGCAGGAAGGTCTGTCGCGCAACGCCAAGGTCGCTGCGGCTCTGGCGCATATCGACGAACAAAGCCGCTCGGCGGGCGAGCAATTCGCGTCGATTACCACCGCTACCCAAGAGCAGAGCAATACCGCCACCCTGCTCAGCGCCAACCTGCAAAGCATCGCCCTGGCCAACAGCGAGCAGCGCGAAGTGGTTTCAAACCTGGCCGTGACCGCGCAGGAGTTGAATGCACTGGCAGCGGATCTGCGTAACGAAGTTGATCGGTTTCGGTGATTTGATTGCGATTGCACCAGTTCACGAGAACGGCGCGCGACCTGTGGCAGTGAGCTTGCTCACGAAAGCGTCAATACATACGCAGAATTGTTGACGCCTGACGCTAAATCTTCGTTAGCAAGCTCACTCCCACAGAGTAAATTCAGGCGCCTTAGTCATGTCTGACAGACGGTGTCGTTAGGTTTTACTGCCGCTGCGCGCCAGATCGCGAGCAAGCTTGCTCCTACGGCCTACGGCCAGAATCAAAAGCATGCTGTATCACACACCTCATGTTTGCTCACCCCGTCGACGGCCGATACTGCAGCGCCTCCGCAATATGGCTTCTGGAGATTGCATCCACCCGCTCCAGATCCGCCAGTGTGCGCGCTACTTTCAGCAAGCGATGAGCCGCACGTAGCGACAGGCTCAAACGTTCACAAGCGCTTTCGAGCCAAGCCTCGTCTTCGGCCGCCAGCGCGCAGTGCCGGCGCAATGCGGGGAGGTCGAGAAACGCGTTGGCGCACCCCTGCCGCTTTTGTTGACGCTCGCGCGCTTCGGAAACCAAAAGTGCCGCGCTGGCGCTGTTCTCCCCGGTTTGCGGCGTGGCGGCCAGTGACGTTGCCTCGCGGGCGACGGTCAGGTGCAGGTCGATTCGATCCAGCAACGGACCGGACAATTTATTGCAATAGCGTTGAATCTGATCAGTGGAACAGCGGCAACGCCCGGTCGGCTCGCCGTGATAACCGCAAGGGCAGGGGTTCATCGCCGCTACCAATTGAAAACGCGCAGGGAAGCGTACGCGGTCTCTGGCCCGTGAAATCACGATATGCCCTGACTCCAAAGGCTCCCGCAAAACCTCCAGCACTCGTCGATCAAATTCCGGCAGCTCGTCAAGAAATAGCACCCCATGATGGGCCAAGGTGATTTCGCCGGGCTGGGGACGACTGCCGCCGCCGACCAATGCAGGCCCAGAGGCTGAGTGATGAGGCTGTCGAAAAGGGCGCTGAGGCCAACTGGTCAGCGGTGCATGACTGGCGACCGACTGAATCGCCGCGACTTCCAGCGCTTCACGCTCGTCCAGCGGTGGCAACAGCCCCGGAAGTCGGCTGGCGAGCAGAGTTTTCCCGGTGCCCGGTGGTCCGCTGAACAGCAGGTTATGCGCGCCAGCAGCCGCAACCAGCAATGCGCGCTTGGCGGCGGGCTGACCCTGAACTTCGTTCAGGTCCGGATAAGGTTGGGTTTGCAGGATCAGGCCATTGGATTTGTAAGGGGCGATGGTGGTGTGACCGTTGAGATGAGACACCAACTCCAGCAGATGACTGACCGCAATTACCTTCAATCCCGAAGCCAGGCAGGCTTCTTCAGCGTTTACTGCCGGAACGATCAATGTATGTCCCGCTTCCCGAGCGGCCAATGCGGCGGGCAATACGCCTTGCACCGGCCGTATCGCGCCGGACAGCGCCAGTTCGCCCAGACACTCCACACCATCGAGCGCCCGTGTCGGAACCTGCGCGCTCGCCGCCAGCAACCCAAGCGCAATTGCCAGATCGAAACGTCCGCCGTCCTTGGGCAGATCGGCAGGCGCGAGATTCAAGGTGATGCGTCGCGCCGGAAAATCCAGCCGACAATTGAGAATCGCGCTGCGTACCCGATCCTTGCTCTCCTTTACCGCGCCCTCGGGCAGACCCACCAGCGTCAATGCGGGCAAGCCGTTCGCCAGATGGGTTTCGACGGTGACAGCAGGTGCTTCGACGCCGACTTGCGCGCGGCTCAGAACGATGGCGAGAGACATGTCGATCCTTGATGGCAGCACCGCTTCCTGCGGCGTGCTGAAGGATAGTCATGGGATTGTGGGGAAGGATGGCGCAAGTTCTACCGGGTGTTTCCAGGGGACCCTGTTGATGCACGGCAGCCCACCTGGAGAGCAGCCTTGCCCCTGCGCAGGGCACCGGATAGGCGAATCCTTTATTCCTTCGGCTGCCCCGCCACCTGCGCTTCCATCTCTGCCATCTTCGCCTCCAGTGCCTCAAGACGGGCACGGGTGCGGGCCAGGACGATCATCTGGCTGTCGAATTCTTCCCGGCTCACGAGATCCAGTTTGCTGAAGCCGCTTTGCAGCAGCGCCTTGAACTGGGTTTCGAATTCGTTGCGGGGCAGTGGGGTCTCGCCGTTGAACAACCGCGAGGCGTGGCCACTCAGGGCATCTAGAAAGGCTTTGGGCGCGAGCATGGTCAACTTCCGGAATATCAGATGGGCGGGAGTGTAGCACGCGGCTTTTATAGTCCTTTGGCCAGAGTGGCATTGCACGATTTTCGCGCATGCGGCGGTGCACGTCCGCACTGTTGTTGTGCGGAGGAATTGGATGATGGCGATCTGAACCTGCAGGAGCCCGCTCAATGTCCCGTAATTCGCGGGATTTCACGAGATGGCAAGCTTTCTGCTTAGTGGCATATGACCCATGCACTGATGCAGTCGCTGTGACGAATGCAGTGCGGCAGGCGGAGCGGGGAAGGTTTTCGTCAGAAGCGGTTTTCTGGAGTTGGTCGGGTCTGTTTCGGGCCATCGACGCGTTACAAAGCCAGACACTGCGCTTAGACTTGAGACGGGTTTGTTTTCCTGGGGCAAGTCCACCAATTCGGGAGAAAGTTTCATGAAGCTAGTCACTGCCATCATCAAGCCGTTCAAGCTGGACGACGTACGCGAGTCGTTGTCGGAAATCGGCGTGCAGGGCATCACGGTAACTGAAGTCAAAGGCTTCGGACGTCAGAAAGGCCACACCGAGCTGTATCGCGGTGCGGAATATGTAGTCGACTTCCTTCCCAAGGTGAAGATCGACGTTGCGATCGACGACAAGGATCTGGACCGCGTTATCGAAGCGATAACCAAAGCGGCCAACACCGGCAAAATCGGTGACGGGAAGATCTTCGTGGTCAATCTGGAACAGGCTATTCGCATCCGTACCGGCGAAACCGATACCGACGCAATCTAAGCCGCCAAACCCAACGCCCCAGGAGAAAACAATATGACTCTGCGTCAATTCGCAGGGCTAGGAGCCCTGTTGTCCCTCGTAACCCCTGGCTTGGCCATGGCGGCAGACGAAGTGGCAGCCCCAGTACTCAACTCAGGCGATACCGCCTGGATGCTGACTTCCACCGCGCTGGTGCTGTTCATGACCGTTCCCGGTCTGGCGCTGTTCTACGGCGGCATGGTTCGCTCGAAAAACGTTCTTTCGGTCATGATGCAGTGTTTCGCCATCACCGGCCTGATCAGCATCCTGTGGTGCATCTACGGCTACAGCCTGGCGTTCGACACCACCGGTATGGAAGCCAACGTCGTTAACTTCAACTCCTTCGTCGGCGGCCTGTCGAAGGCGTTCCTGGCGGGCATTACCCCCGACAGCATCACGGGCGCAACGGCTCTGTTCCCAGAGGCCGTGTTCGTCACCTTCCAGATGACTTTCGCCATCATCACCCCGGCTCTGATCGTCGGCGCCTTCGCAGAACGCATGAAGTTCTCCGCGATGCTGATCTTCATGGCTATCTGGTTCACCCTGGTTTACGCGCCGATCGCGCATATGGTCTGGAGTGGCGTCGGTGGTCTGCTGTGGGACTGGGGCGTTCTCGATTTCGCGGGCGGTACCGTCGTTCACATCAACGCCGGTGTGGCTGGCCTGGTAGCGTGCCTGGTACTGGGCAAACGCAAAGGCTTCCCGACCACCCCAATGGCTCCGCACAACCTGGGTTATACCCTGGTCGGCGCGGCGATGCTGTGGGTAGGCTGGTTCGGCTTCAACGCTGGCTCCGCCGCTGCGGCCAACGGCACTGCCGGTATGGCGATGCTGGTCACTCAGATCGCAACCGCCGCCGCTGCACTGGGCTGGATGTTCGCTGAATGGCTGACCCACGGTAAGCCAAGCGCACTGGGCATCGCCTCCGGCGTGGTTGCCGGACTGGTCGCCATCACCCCGGCTGCCGGCACTGTCGGCCCGATGGGCGGCCTGATCATCGGTCTGGCTGCTGGCGTGGTCTGCTTCTTCTGCGCAACCAGCCTGAAACGCAAGCTGGGCTACGACGATTCCCTGGATGCCTTTGGCGTTCACGGTATCGGCGGTATCCTCGGCGCGATCCTGACCGGTGTCTTCGCAGCACCTTCGCTGGGCGGCTTCGGTACTGTGACCGACATCGCTGCACAAGTTTGGATTCAGTGCAAAGGCGTAGGCTTCACGATCATCTACACCGCGGTCGTGACTTTCATCATCCTTAAGGTGCTGGACGCCGTCATGGGTCTGCGTGTGACCGAGGAAGAAGAAGCTGTGGGCCTGGACCTTGCGCAACATAACGAGCGTGGCTACAACCTGTAATTACGGCTGTAAAAAAATGCCCGGATTTCCGGGCATTTTTTTGTCTGGAGTTTGTCGATAGGCAGGACAGCGAACCGATGATGGACAAGCTGAGCGCGAACCCTTGAACTGTCTTGGTTTCAGGGCAGCTTTGGCCCTGATTGCAATGGCCTGGCGCTCCGGGTTTGAGGCTTACAAAAAACGTCACTCATTACGCACTTTGCTTTTTTTTTTACCGCGTTAGAATGCGCGCCGAAGGGCGGAGAACTGTATGTGGCAACAGACCAGAATCACCCTGCGGGCACGGCCTCGCGGATTTCATCTGGTAACCGACGAGATCGTCGCAGGCGTTCCCGGACTGCGTGATTGCCGAGTCGGGCTTTTGCATTTGTGGCTGCAGCATACCTCGGCCTCGTTAACCATCAACGAGAATGCCGATCCGGCAGTACGGCGCGACTTCGAGCGCTTCTTCAACCGCCTCATCCCACAAGGGCGTGACGGTTATGAACATGACGACGAAGGCCCGGATGACCTGCCCGCGCACTTCAAAGCCAGCTTGCTGGGTTGTCAGTTGCTTGTTCCGGTCACGGACGGGCGCCTGGCGATGGGAACCTGGCAAGGTGTTTATTTAGGAGAGCATCGCGATGCAGGCGGTGCGCGTAAAGTCCTCGCTACCCTTCAGGGAGAGGGGCACGACCGCTGATTGTCAGCGGTAGTTGAATTTTTTCTGGCTGTCTTAGAAATTAAGCGCAGCTGGGCTATAACTAATCTGCTTTCGCAAGTCATGAGGTAGAACATGAGCGACGATGACATCGATAACGAAGGTCTGGAAGACGATCTGGAAGGTGAGGACGACGGTGAGGAGCTTGCTGCTGCTCCCGATGACGATGTAGCGGATGTCGAAGACAGCCCCGAAGCATCGGCAACCCCGACCAAAGGCAAGGCCAAGGCTGCGGTTTCGGTAGATGAACTGCCTAGCGTAGAAGCCAAGAACAAAGAACGCGATGCTCTGGCTCGCGCAATGGAAGAGTTTCTTGCTCGTGGCGGCAAAGTGCAGGAAGTGGAGGCCAATGTGGTCGCCGATCCGCCCAAGAAGCCTGACAACAAGTATGGTAGCCGCCCTATCTAAGGGTGTCTGATGCCTGCTGAAGAAAAGCCCGCTGTCGCTGCGGGCTTTTTTTTGCCTGTGGGTATCGTGACCTTAGGAGTCGGCTTGCTGGCGAATGCGGTGGGTCAGCTAT
>NZ_JBOICF010000073.1:0-2671 GCF_050739935.1 Pseudomonas sp.
CAAAATCCCGGTACGCCGCAGAATCTGTAGGAGACGTCGGAGGTTACGACGGCAGCGAACGCGGTGGGTCAGTTACAGATGTGCCGCCTGACACTCCGCCTTCGCCAGCAAGCCGGCTCCTACAGCCGAGGGTGCCAGGACCGTCAGCGCTAAGCCAACTCGGCCACGACCGCCGCGAGGGCTTTCGCCGGGTCGGCCGCCTGGCTGATCGGGCGGCCGATGACCAGGTAATCGGAACCCGCATCCAGCGCCTGACGCGGGGTCAGGATGCGGCGTTGATCGTCCTGCGCACTGCCCGCTGGACGAATGCCAGGGGTCACCAGTTGCAGCGACGGATGCGCGGTTTTCAGGGCCTGGGCTTCCAGCGCCGAACACACCAGACCATCCATGCCAGCCTTCTCGGCCAATGCAGCCAGACGCAGCACTTGCTCCTGTGGCTCGATGTCCAGACCGATGCCCGCCAGATCTTCACGCTCCATGCTGGTCAGCACGGTCACGCCAATCAGCAGCGGTTTGGAGCCAGTACGCTGATCGAGCACATTGCGGCAGGCCGCCATCATGCGTAAGCCGCCGGAGCAGTGCACGTTGACCATCCACACGCCCATCTCGGCCGCCGCTTTAACCGCCATTGCCGTGGTGTTGGGAATGTCGTGGAATTTGAGGTCAAGGAAGACTTCGAAGCCCTTGCTGTTGAGGGTTTCGACAATACCCGAAGCGCTACTGGTGAATAGCTCCTTGCCAACTTTGACCCGGCACAGCTTCGGGTCCAGTTGATCGGCCAGTTTCAACGCGGCTTCGCGGGTCGGAAAATCCAGGGCGACGATGATAGGGGTCTGGCAGACGGACATGAGCGGGTTCTCTGGCAAGTCGAAATCGGCGCGCATTGTAGCTGAACATGCCGCGGGGCGGGACCCGATGATCGGTAAAAGCCGAGAACGCTCCTGCAGACGCGCGATATATGCACTCTCTGTGACCATCCACCGCACCAACCGTGCACGTTCAGCTCGACTTCATCGACAAAGCATTCTGCTTACGACCTGTTTCGAAATATTACGACCTACTCCCCAATCGCTGGCATGACCACTGCAACGCCTTCCCTCCCGATGATCCAATCAATCCAGGGAGTGACGCATGAATACGCAACTGAAGCCCACACTGGGCACGCTGCATTTGTGGGGGATCGCTGTCGGTCTGGTGATTTCCGGTGAATATTTCGGCTGGAGCTACGGCTGGGGTGTAGCCGGAACGCTGGGCTTCTTGTTGACGTCGTTGATGGTCGCGGCGATGTACACCTGTTTCATCTTCAGCTTCACCGAGCTGACCACCGCCATTCCTCACGCGGGCGGACCGTTCGCCTACAGCCGCCGGGCATTCGGTGAAAAAGGCGGATTGATCGCCGGCCTGGCGACACTGATCGAGTTCGTCTTCGCGCCCCCCGCCATTGCCCTGGCCATCGGCGCCTATCTCAACGTGCAGTTTCCTGCTCTGGAGCCAAAACATGCGGCAGTGGGCGCTTACATTGTCTTCATGACGCTTAACATCCTCGGCGTGAAACTGGCCGCCACGTTCGAACTGGTGGTGTGTGTACTCGCCGTGCTGGAGCTGCTGGTGTTCATGGGCGTGGTCGCGCCTGCGTTTAGTTTCAGCCATTTCGCCCTCAATGGCTGGGCCGGCTCCGACAGTTTCGGGGCGCCGGCGATCGCCGGGATGTTCGCCGCGATTCCGTTCGCCATCTGGTTTTTCCTGGCCATCGAAGGCGCAGCGATGGCAGCCGAAGAAGCGAAAGATCCCAAACGCACGATTCCCAAGGCCTACGTCAGCGGCATCGTTACCCTGGTGTTGCTGGCGATGGGCGTAATGTTCTTCGCCGGAGGCGTGGGCGACTGGAAAGCCCTGTCGAACATCAACGACCCGCTGCCTCAGGCGATGAAAACGGTGGTCGGCGAAAGCTCCGGCTGGCTACACATGTTGGTCTGGATCGGCTTGTTCGGCCTGGTGGCCAGTTTTCACGGCATTATCCTGGGCTACTCGCGTCAGTTCTTCGCCCTCGCCCGCGCCGGTTACCTGCCGGCGTCACTGGCCAAACTGTCGCGCTTCCAGACGCCGCACCGGGCGATCATCGCCGGCGGGCTGATCGGTATTGCGGCGATCTACAGCGACGGCCTGGTCAACCTCAGCGGCATGACTCTTACGGCGGCGATGATCACCATGGCCGTGTTCGGCGCCATTGTCATGTACATCATGAGCATGCTGAGCCTGTTCAAGCTGCGCAAAACCGAGCCACTGCTGGAACGCACTTTTCGCGCGCCGGGTTACCCGATCGTGCCGGGCATCGCGCTGGCACTGGCGGTGGTTTGCCTGATTGCCATGGCCTGGTTCAACGCCCTGATCGGGCTGATCTTCCTGGGGTTCATGGCGGTGGGCTTCATTTACTTTGGTATGACAGGACACGCGCGCTCGTCTGCGCCGGCTGATTCGATGTTGACCGGCCTCTGATCAGGCGTGTAGGCGCCGGCCGGCTCCTACAATGATTGTGTGCCGTCACAAAATCCCGGTACGCCGCAGAATCTGTAGGAGACGTCGGAGGTTACGACGGCAGCGAACGCGGTGGGTCAGTTACAGATGTGCCGCCTGACACTCCGCCTTCGCCAGCAAGCCGGCTCCTACAGCC
>NZ_JBOICF010000074.1:0-12332 GCF_050739935.1 Pseudomonas sp.
CGTCAGACCTGACACCTCAATATTGACTGACTCGCCGCGTTCGCCAGCAAGCCGGCTCCTACAATGTTGCGTCAGCCATGAATCTCAGGCTCGCCGCAACACCTGTGGAAACGCCGGAGGTACGACGGCAGCGAAGGTGGCGGCTCAGTTGCATCAATTTCGACTGATCCGCCGCGTTCGCCAGCAAGCCGGCTCCTACAATGTTGCGTCAGCCATGAAGCTCAGGCTCGCCGCAAAACCTGTGGAAACGGGAGGTACGACGGCAGCGAAGGTGGCGGCTCAGTTGCATCAATTTCGACTGATCCGCCTCGTTCGCCAGCAAGCCGGCTCCTGCCGGAGCTACGCTGGGCCCAGTGTGCGGTTAGCGCTTCACCTTCTTCGGCGGTAACGGCAGCGGGGCGAACAGCGCTTCGATATCGTCATCCTGCAGCCTCCAATCCCCGGCCGTGCGGCCATCCAGCACACCGGACGCCAGCGCCGACTTCTCGTGCTGCAGGTGTTGGATTTTCTCTTCCACCGTGCCTCGGGCGATCATCTTGTAGACGAACACCGGCTTCTCCTGGCCGATGCGATACGCGCGGTCGGTGGCCTGGTTTTCCGCTGCCGGGTTCCACCACGGATCGTAATGGATCACCGTGTCGGCGGCGGTCAGGTTCAATCCCGTACCACCGGCCTTGAGACTGATCAGGAAGATCGAGCGCTTGCCGCTCTGGAATTCCTGCACCGGCGTACGACGGTCCTTGGTCCGGCCGGTCAGCAAGGCGTATTCGATGCCGCGCTGGGCCAGTTCGGTTTCGATCAGTTCGAGCATCGAGGTGAACTGCGAGAACAGCAGAATCTTGCGATTCTCGGCCAGCAGCTCCTCCAGCATGTCCATCAGGCTTTCCAGCTTGGCCGAACTTGACTGACGCGAGCCGCTTGGGGCGCTATTGACCAAGCGCAGGTCGCAGCAGACCTGGCGCAGCTTGAGCAAGGCTTCGAGGATGATGATCTGGCTGCGCGCCACGCCTTTACGGGTGATCTCCTCGCGCACCTTTTTGTCCATCGCCAGACGCATGGTCTCGTAGACATCACGCTGGGCATCGTTGAGTTCGACCCAATGCACGATCTCGGTCTTCGGCGGTAGCTCGGTGGCCACCTGCTCCTTGGTCCGACGCAGCAGAAACGGCTTGATCCGCGCATTCAGATGCTGCAAACGCGCCTCGTCACCGAGCTTCTCGATGGGCGTGCGGTAGTTGCTGTTGAACTGTTTGGCGTCACCCAGCCAGCCGGGCATCAGGAAATGAAACAGTGACCACAACTCGCCGAGGTGGTTTTCCAGCGGGGTGCCACTCAGACACAAACGCTGGCGAGCGTTCAACTGCCGCGCTGCCTGGGCGGCCTTGCTGTTGGGATTCTTGATGTACTGCGCTTCGTCGAGGACCAGCACGTGCAACAGCTGTTTGCTCAGCAGTTCGACGTCGCGAGGCAGAAGGGCGTAGGTCGTCAGGATCAGATCGTAATCCTGCAGATTTTCGTATTCCTGGTGCCGATTGGCGCCGTACAACGCCAGCACATTGAGTTGCGGCGTGAAGTGTCTGGCCTCGTCCATCCAGTTGGGAATCAGGCTGGTGGGCATGACCGCCAGCGCCGGATGATCGAGACGACCGGCCTGTTTTTCCATCAACAGATGAGCGAGGGTCTGCAAGGTCTTGCCCAGCCCCATGTCATCGGCCAGCACCCCGCCGACTTCCAGTTCGCGCAGGGCTTGCATCCAGCTCAGACCATCGAGTTGATAAGGCCGCAACTTGGCGTTCAGGCCCTTGGGCGCCTTGACCCTGGCGTTCTTGATATTCACCAGGCGCTCGGAAAACTGCCGCAGTCGGTCGCCGCCTTGCCACACCAGCGGCATGTCGTCGAGCTGCTTGAGGCGCGCGGCATCGGCGGTGTTCAGGCGAATCGCATCGTTGCCGTCTTCGCGCCAGTAGAAATCGCCCAGCGTCGCCAGCACGGTCTTCAGGCGGCCGTAGGGCAAGGCCACCTGAATCGGCCCGCCGCCGCGTTGGGTGAAATGATTGAGCTGCACCAGTAGCTGTTCGTCATCGCGGCGTTTGGCGATGCCGGCCAGGGTCATCAATTCCGGGTGGGTGCGCAGCAGATTGATCAGGATCGGCAACAGGCTCAGGCGCTCGCCGTTGACGATGATGCCCAGTTCCAGGTCGAACCAGTCGCGCTCCGGCTCCTCTTCGACCACTGCATACCAGTCGTCCACGGGCGTCACGTCGAAGCCGAAGTCGTCGTTCATCTCGACCTGCCAGCCCTGCTCACGCAGCTTGGGCAGTTCGTCGAGCATGAAACTCAGCCAGGCCTTATCGGTGGGCAGTTCGAACATTTCCCCAGCGCTATCAGGCAGGGCTTTGCTCTGGCGGGTGGCGATGCGGAAACCGATTTCCTGCAACTGTTTGCGGTATTGCCCTTCGCGGTCGAGATGACGGCGCAGGCGCAGCGTTTCATCACTCAGATGGCGCACGATATCGCTGGAGCGGCCAAGGGCTGGCGTGCCCGAGGTGTAGAACTCGTCGTAGCGAAACGCCAGCGCGGCACGATGCTGAACGTGCCGCTGCATTTTGCCGTTGCGCGGCTCATAGGCGCTGAATTCGAAGCTGGCGAGGATCAGCCGAGGCTTGGGCTCGACGTCGGAAATAATCCGTTCGGGCAACGTCGGTTTTTCCTCGGCCTTGGGCATTCGCGTAATGGCTTGCTGATCGAGGGCCGTCAGAATGCCGGATATGTTCTCGGGATCCTGCAGAAAGAACAGCGCCGCCGCACAGTGCTTGCAGTTGTTTCTGACGGGGCACGTACAGGTACCGACCACGAAATGGCGCGTCCGGTTGGCATCCTTGAATTGCAGGGTCTGGGTATAGATTTCCATGCCCGATCCACGACATACCGTGCGAACCAGATCCGGGCTCAGGTGTTGAAGCATCACGCGTTTCTGCCGGGCGTAGTCGAGCCCACGCTCCACGCTCTGCGCCTTGAACAACGGTTCCCACGGCAGGGCCAGGGCTTTTTCCAATAGGGATGACACGTCTTGCCCTACGTCAACGCGGTGCTTGAAGAGGAGAAACCTTGATCAACAAGGCCAGGCTGCCATTGTCCATGTAGGTCAATTCGCCGTTCCTGACCCGGGTCGCCTGGCGCATGCGTTCGCTGGTAACCAGCACGCCATGGTCGTCGAGCTTATTGACCCAGAAATTGGCGTCGATGTCGGTGAAGCGCGCCAGGCCCAGACTTACCGTGCCCTCGATGGGATAGTGACCGAACTGCGCCTGACCGCTGCTGATCGCCACTTTGCTCGGCGTGGCGCTCAGATCCTGTTGCCAGGCGCGATGCAGCAGCACCTTATAGCCATCGCTGGACTCCAGCTTGCTCACCAGATTATCCAAGACCGTCGGGGTCTGGTTATCGGGCCCCAGCTTTTGCGCGCCGGCGTCCCAGTCTTCCGGCGCCGCCTGATTGGTGGCGGCCGGTTCACCGTTCTGACCGAACAGGATCAGCTCCACCTGGTAAGTGCCGTCGGCGAAGGCTACAGGGGCGATCAGCACCAGCAGCAGGGTGAGCGAGCGAAGCACACGCATGATCAATCCTTAAGCCGATTTTGAAGGCAGTGGGGTCAGGCGCTCGAATAGCGCTTCGATGGTCGTGAACCGCTCCTCGGGACGCTCCATCGGCACCATGAATTTGAACAGCGTGGCGCCTTCGAATTTGTAGCGTTTGGGTTGCCCTTGAATCAGCTTGATCAGCGTCAGCGGATCGACCGGCGTATCGGCAGCGAATTCGATTCGTCCACCCTGCGGCCCGGCATCGACCTTCTTGATGCCCAACTGCTCGGCCCTGAGCTTGAGCGAGGTCATGCGCACCAGGTTCTTGGTCGGTTCCGGCAGCAGGCCAAAACGGTCGATCATTTCCACTTGCAGGTCCTTGAGACCTTCCTCGTCGGCAGCGTTGGCGATGCGCTTATAGAGAATCAGCCGCGCGTGCACATCCGGCAAATAGTCTTCGGGAATCAGCCCCGGCACGCGCAGATTGACCTCAGGCCCACCCCCCAGCGGCTGGTCCAGATTCGGTTGTTCGCCCTTGCGGATCGACTTCACCGCGCGTTCGAGCATTTCCATATAAAGGGTAAAACCCACGGCCTGGATCTGCCCGCTCTGGCCTTCGCCCAGCAGCTCGCCGGCGCCGCGGATTTCCAGGTCGTTGGTCGCCAGCACGAAGCCTGCGCCGAGATCCTGGGTGTTGGCGATGGCTTCCAGGCGTTTCTCGGCATCGGCGGTGATCTGCTTGCGCGGCGGCGTCAGCAGGTAGGCATAGGCCTGGTGGTGACTGCGCCCGACCCGACCGCGCAACTGGTGCAGTTGGGCCAGACCGAACTTGTCGGCGCGCTCGATGATGATGGTGTTGGCGCTCGGCACGTCGATACCGGTCTCGATGATGGTCGAGGCGATCAGTACGTTGAAACGCTTGTGATAGAAGTCGCTCATCACCTGTTCGAGATCGCGCTCGTGCATCTGCCCGTGGCCGATGCCGATTCGCGCTTCCGGCACCAGTTCGGCGAGGTCGGCGGCGCATTTCTCGATGGTCTTCACGTCGTTGTGCAGGTAGTACACCTGACCGCCGCGCAACAGCTCACGCAGTAACGCCTCTTTGACGGTCGGCTTGTTCTGCTCCATGACGAAGGTGCGCACCGACAGGCGCCGTGCGGGCGGAGTGGCGATGATCGACAGGTCGCGCATGCCGGCCACGGCCATGTTCAACGTGCGCGGAATGGGCGTCGCGGTCAGGGTCAGGATGTCGACCTCACTGCGCAGCGCCTTGAGTTGTTCCTTCTGACGAACGCCGAAACGGTGCTCTTCGTCGATGATCACCAATCCCAGATTCTTGATCTTGACGTCGTCCTGCAGCAGCTTGTGGGTGCCGATGACGATGTCGATCTTGCCCTCGGCCAGATCGGCGATGGCGGCGTTGACTTCCTTGGTCGACTTGAAGCGGCTCATCACCTCGACCCTCACCGGCCAGTCGGCGAAGCGGTCGCGGAAGCTGTTGTAGTGCTGCTGGGCGAGCAGGGTGGTCGGCACCAGAATGGCCACCTGTCGACCGCCATGCACGGCAATGAACGCCGCGCGCATCGCCACTTCGGTCTTGCCGAAACCCACGTCGCCGCATACCAGACGGTCCATCGGCTTGGGCGCGAGCATGTCGGCGCGCACCGCTTCGATGGTGGTCTGCTGGTCCGGGGTTTCTTCGAACGGGAAGCCGGCGCTGAAAGTCTCGTAGTCGAGCTTGGGATCGGCGAAGGCATAGCCTTCGCGCGCCGCGCGCCGGGCATAGATGTCGAGCAGTTCGGCGGCCACATCGCGCACTTGTTCGGCGGCCTTGCGCTTGGCCCTCTGCCAGGCTTCGGAACCGAGGCGATGCAGCGGCGCGAGTTCGTCGTCGCTGCCGGTGTAGCGCGCGATCAAGTGCAGGTTGGCCACCGGGACATACAGCTTGGCGTCCTCGGCGTAGGCCAGCATCAGGAATTCGGCGACCTGATTTTCCACTTCCAGCGTCGCCAGGCCCAGGTAGCGACCCACGCCATGGTCGATGTGCACCACCGGCGCGCCTTCACGCAACTCGGCGAGGTTCTTGATCACCGCATCGCTGGAGTGGCCGTCGATACGCTTCTCGCGACGACGACGCTGCATCACGCGCTGACCGAACAACGGGCTTTCGGCGACCAGTGCCAGCGCCGGTTGCTCGAGCACAAGGCCTTCGTCCAGCGGCGCGATGGTGATTGCCAGACGCTCCTTGCTGTCGACGAACTCCTGCCAACTGTCGAGGGTTTTCGGACGCAGCTTCAGACGTTCGAGCAGTTCCAGCAGCACTTCACGGCGACCGGCCGATTCGGCAGTGAACAGCACGCGACCTGGGAATTCGTCGAGAAATGTCGAGAGCGCCGCCAGCGGCTGATTGGCCTTGGCTTCGATCGCCAGATCCGGCAGCGCCTGGGCCGGAAAACGCTCGCGACCGATGCCGGTATCGACGTCGTCCTGGCTGGCGACCACCCGCGGCCAGGTTTTCAGCCGGGCGAAGCAGTCTTCCACTGGAAGGAACAGTTCGGCAGGGGGCAGCAACGGACGATCTGGGTCGACGCGGCGCTCCTCATAACGATTGCGCACGTCCTTCCAGAAGGTTTCCGCCGCGGCTTCGATACCCGGCAGCGAGAACACTTGGGTGTCCTGGGGCAGGTAGTCGAACAGGGTGGAGGTTTCTTCGAAGAACAGCGGGATGTAGTACTCGATGCCAGCGGGGGTGATGCCGCTGTTCAGGTCCTGGAAGATCGGACTACGGCGGAAATCGACATCGAAGCGCTCGCGGAAACGCGCCTTGAAACGGGTGACCGCTTCTTTCTGCAGCGGGAATTCCTTGGCCGGCAACAGCCGCACCGAATCGACCTTGTCGATGGAACGCTGGGTTTCCGGCTCGAAGGTGCGCAGGGTTTCGATTTCATCGTCGAACAGGTCGATGCGGTATGGCAGCTTGCTGCCCATCGGAAACAGATCGATCAGCGCGCCGCGGACCGTGAATTCGCCATGCTCGTACACCGTATCGACATAGCGATAGCCGCTGGCTTCGAGCCGCGTGCGCATGGCCTCGACATCGAGTTTCTGACCGACATCGAGCACCAGGCTGCTGCCGAGCAGGAATTTGGTCGGCGCCAGACGATGCAACGCTGTGGTGATTGGCACCACCAGCACGCCATGTTCCAGCTCCGGCAGCCGATAAAGGCTGGCGATGCGCTGGGAGATGATGTCCTGATGCGGCGAGAACAGATCGTAGGGCAGGGTTTCCCAGTCGGGGAAATGCAGCACCGGAAGATTGGGGGCGAAAAACTTCAGTTCCTGTTCCATTCGCTCGGCGCTTTGGCTGTCGGCGGTCAAAAGCAGGGTGAAGCGTTTCGCGGCGCTCGCAGCCTCGGCGATGGCCAGACTAAGAGCGGCACCGGGCAGGTTGCCCCAATGTTGTTTGCCTGCGGCGGCAGGAAGAATTGGTAGGCGCAGAACGGGCACGGAAGATAGAGCTCCAGGCGTTGCGGCAAAGCCGGGGATTGTAACTAAATCCGGAATCCGCTGTCAGTTTTACGCTCGCCGATTTATGTAGTGCCGCAGAGCTTAGAAACTCCGGATTGCTCATAAACAAAGGCTTGGGCATAATGTAGTCCCTTTTTTCAGCCCCTACATGTGGAAGGTTCCCGTGACTCAGAAGCCCGACCAGTGTCTTGGTGAATGGATCGATCGTGAAGCGCTCGCCGAGGCGATGATCCCGCTTATCGGTCAGCTATACCGCAATAACAATGTGGTGAGTTCGATCTATGGCCGCACCCTGATCAATCGTTCAGTGATCGCGATTCTCAAGGCCCATCGCTTTGCGCGTCATCGTCAAGCCGACGCAACCGAGTTGTCCGTACACGAGACTTTCCCGCTCATCAAAGCGATGAGCGAGCTCAAACTGGGCGCCGCTTCGGTGGACCTGGGCAAGCTGGCCGTCAAATACAAATCCGAAGCCAATGGCCGCACTGCCGAGCAGTTCGTTCGTGAAGAAATGGCTGAGATCGTTGGCCAACAGAATTCCGGCGCCCGTAAAGGCACCGACGTCGTGCTGTACGGTTTCGGCCGTATCGGTCGGCTGCTGGCGCGCATCCTGATCGAAAAAACCGGTGGTGGCGACGGCCTGCGTCTGCGTGCCATCGTCGTGCGCAAAGGCGCCGAGAACGATCTGGTCAAACGAGCCAGCCTGCTGCGTCGCGACTCGGTTCATGGCCCGTTCGACGGTACCATCACCATCGACGAAGCCAACAACACCATCAGCGCCAACGGCAACCTGATTCAGGTGATCTACGCCAAGAGCCCGACCGAGGTGGATTACACCCAGTACGGTATCAAGGACGCTCTGCTGGTCGACAACACCGGCGTATGGCGTGATGCCGACGGCCTGGGCCAGCACCTGCAGTGCCCTGGCATCGACCGTGTGGTGCTGACCGCGCCGGGCAAAGGCAAGCTGAAGAACATCGTTCACGGCATCAACCACCAGCAGATCACCGCCGATGACAAGATCATCTCCGCGGCGTCCTGCACCACCAACGCCATCGTTCCGGTCCTCAAGGCCATCAACGACAAGTTCGGTATCGTCAATGGTCACGTGGAAACGGTTCACTCCTACACCAACGACCAGAACCTGATCGACAACTTCCACAAAGGCGATCGTCGTGGTCGTAGCGCCGCGTTGAACATGGTCATCACCGAGACCGGCGCTGCCACTGCTGCTGCCAAGGCGCTGCCTGAGCTGGCCGGCAAGCTGACCGGCAACGCGATTCGTGTGCCGACGCCGAACGTGTCGATGGCGATCCTCAACCTGAACCTGGGCACCGAGACCACCCGTGAAGAAGTCAACGAATACCTGCGCCACACCGCGCTGTATTCGGACCTGCACAAGCAGATCGACTTCGTGGCCTCCCAGGAAGTGGTCTCCACCGACTTCGTCGGCTCGCGCCATGCAGGTGTAGTCGATGCCGAAGCCACTATCGTCAACGACAACCGCGTCGTGCTGTACGTCTGGTACGACAACGAGTTCGGTTACAGCTGCCAGGTGGTTCGCGTGATGGAAGACATGGCCGGCGTCAACCCGCCAGCATTCCCCAAGTAAGGCAACCGCCAGCAGCGAGTTTCAAGCTGCTGACTGAAGCCGAATGAAAACGCCCCGACTGGTTCGGGGCGTTTTTGTTTTCGTGCCAGCCTTCTATGGGCTTCGCCCAAAATCAAAGCAAAGGCAAAGCCCGAAGCATTCTGGCAAGCCCGGATCACCGATGCGCAATATCCTCCAATGCCAGGTTGCGCGTCTTCGGTCCGAACCCACCAATGGTGATCATCACGATCAACATGCTGATGACGATGAAGGTCAACACCCCCGGTGTGCCGAAGTGATCGAGGAACAGGCCGATCAGCAGGCTGCTGAACACCGTCGACAAGCGACTGAACGAGTAACAGAACCCCACCGCGCGAGCGCGGATGTTGGTGGGGAACAATTCGCTCTGGTACGAGTGATAGCTGAAGCTGAGCCAGGCATTGCAGAAAGTGATCATCACGCCGCAGATGATCAGCCCCGCCGCTGTGCTCTGTTGCGCGAACAGCGTGCCGAAAATCATCGCGCCCAGCGCCGAACCCACAATCTGCCATTTGTTCTCGAAACGGTTGGCGAACTTCACGAACAGCAGTGGGCCAAGCGGGTAGGCGAGGGTGATGATGAACGCGTATGCCAGGCTGTGGGTCACGCTGACACCCTGACCGGAAAGCAACGCTGGCAGCCAGTTGCCGAAGCCGAAGAAGCCAATGGCCTGAAACACATGAAACACGATCAGCATCAGCGCCCGACGACGATAAGGCGGCTGCCAGATGTCGGCGAAACGGCCTTTGCCTTCGATTGCCACGTTGTGGGTTTCCGGCTCGTCCAGCGCCTGGCCGTGGTCTTTCACGCAGCGCGCTTCCAGGTCATCCATGATCTTTTCGGCTTCGGCAAAACGCCCGTGTTGCGCCAGCCAGCGTGGTGATTCCGGCAAACGTGAGCGCAACCACCAGATAAACAGCGCGAACACCGCACTGGCGATCACTACCCAGCGCCAGCCAGCGATGCCGAACGGATCCTGCGGCACCAGCCACCAGGACATCAGCGCCACCGACGGCACCGACAGAAACTGCACGAAAAAGGCGAAGGCGAACGCCGAACTGCGCATGCGCTTGGGCACCAGTTCCGACAGGTAGGCGTCGATGGTTACCAGCTCGATGCCCAGGCCGATGCCTACCAGAAAGCGCATGCAGATAATGCCCAGCGCCGAAGTCTGCACACCCATCAGCACCGTGGCGACGGTGTACCAGATCAGCGCGAAGGTAAAGATCGCGCGTCGGCCAAAGCGGTCGGCAATCGGACTGAGCAGGCTGGCGCCGAGAAACAGACCGAGAAAGGTCGCCGAGGCGAAGGCCGCCTGGTCAGAAAATCCGAACACGCCTTGCGCACCCGTAGCGAATAGGCCATCGCGAATCAGACCGGGGCTGATATAGGCGGTCTGGAACAGGTCATACAGCTCGAAGAAACCACCGATGGACAACAGCGCCACCAGTTTCCAGATCGTGGCGACGGCGGGCAGGCGGTCGATGCGTGCGGAAATGCGTGCGGCGCGGACCGGGTCGACCCCATCGCCTTGTGTTTCGGGATGGTCGGAGGGATGAGAAAGCGCAGACATTATTGTTTTCCAGTTTCGTGGGACGACGCATGTTAGAGCTTTTACAGAGATTCAAGACAAAATATTTCCCTGCGTTTAAGCTTCATGGCTGATCGCAATCGCCCGCTGGATACCCGTGAAATACAAACTCCCGACCACTGCCACCGCCCCGTTTTGCCCTTCTGCCGTGACGGACAGCGTCGCGATTCCGGCCAATGCGTCGTTTCTGCGCAAGCTGATGCTGTTCGTCGGCCCCGGTCTTTTGATCTCCATTGGCTACATGGACCCCGGCAACTGGGCCACCGCCATCGAAGCCGGTTCGCGGTTCGGCTATGCATTGCTATTCGTGGTGGTGTTGGCCAGCCTGTCGGGCATGGTCCTGCAGAATCTGTGCTCGCGACTGGGAATCGCCACTGGCCGAGACCTGGCGCAATTGTCCGCCGAGCGCTACAGCCGCCGCGTGGGTATGGGGCAGTGGATTCTGGCGGAGATGTCGATTCTGGCCACTGATCTCGCCGAAGTGCTTGGCGCTGCCCTGGCTTTTCATCTGTTGCTCGGGGTGTCGATCACCACCGGCGTGGCGCTGACCGCGTTCGATACGGTGATCGTACTGGCGTTGCAGGGGGCGAATTTCCGGCGCCTTGAAGCCATCGTGTTGGGGCTGATCGTCACCATTGCCACCTGTTTTTTCATCGAACTGGTGCTGATCAAGCCCTTCTGGCCGGATGTGGCCGCAGGCCTGAAACCCTCGTGGGACGTGCTGAGCAATCAGGAGCCGCTGTACATTGCCATCGGCATTCTCGGCGCCACGGTGATGCCCCATAACCTGTATTTGCATTCCTCGGTGGTGCAGACCCGAGTCAACGGCACCTCCCAGCAGAGCAAAGCCAGTGCGATCCGTTATGCGCGGGCCGACACCATCGCCTCGTTGAGCATGGCCCTGGTGATCAATGCGGCGATTCTGGTCCTCGCAGCAGCCGCGTTCCACGGCAGCGGTCATGCGGATGTGGTGGAAATCCAGGACGCCTATCACCTGCTCGATCCACTGGTGGGCGGGACGCTGGCCAGCGTGCTGTTCGGTATTGCGCTGCTGGCGGCGGGGCAGAGCTCGACCTTCACCGGGACCATCGCCGGCCAAGTGGTGCTGGAAGGCTTTCTCAACGCCAAGATCCC
Source organism: Pseudomonas sp. (assembly GCF_050739935.1). GTDB lineage: Bacteria > Pseudomonadota > Gammaproteobacteria > Pseudomonadales > Pseudomonadaceae > Aquipseudomonas. Next base: position 11,465 of record NZ_JBOICF010000074.1, read on the forward strand.
CTGCTGGCAACGCCGACTGATCACTCGGGGGCTGGCGTTGATCCCGGCGTTGGTCGGAGTGATCTGGTTTGGTGATGGCGCCGTCGGCAAGATGCTGGTGCTCAGCCAGGTCGTCCTCAGCCTGCAACTGCCGTTCGCCTTGTGGCCGTTGATTCGGTTCACCAGCGACAGACAGCTCATGGGGCCATTCGCCAACAATGCCGTGACCAAGCTGCTGGCGTGGGGGTTGTTCGGTCTGATTTCGGCCGCGAATTTGATGCTGATGTTTTTTTGGGTGAATTGAGGGCGCAGCCGTGTAGGAGCCGGCTTGGTGGCGAACTCTGGTGTGTCTGTCACATCCTCGGCGGCTGAAGCACCGCGGTTCGCCAGCGAGCCGGCTCCTACAAGATCGCGCCAGGTCAGCCATAGATGTCGACTGACCCGCCGCATCTGCCCGAACGCCGCCGCTTGCTGCCGACCTGCTGGTCTGATTCCTGCGGCGAACCTGGATGTTGACTTTTTTTCGGTGAATTGAGAACGCAGCCGTGTAGGGGCCGGCTTGCTGGCGAACTCCAGTGTGTCTGTCACATCGTCGGTGGCTGAAGTACCGCGGTTCGCCAGCGAGCCGGCTCCTAAAAGATCGCGCCAGGTCAGCCATAGATGTCGACTGACCCGCCGCATCTGCCCGAACACCGCCGGCTTGCTGTCGACCTGCTGGTCTGATTTCCGCGACGAACCTAAATGTTGATGTTTTTTTCGGTGAATTGAGAACGCGGGAGCCGGCTTGCTGGCGAACTCCAGTGTGTCTGTCACATCGTCGGTGGCTGAAGTACCGCGGTTCGCCAGCGAGCCGGCTCCTAAAAGATCGCGCCAGGTCAGCCATAGATGT
>NZ_JBOICF010000075.1:0-26733 GCF_050739935.1 Pseudomonas sp.
CCGGCTTGCTGGCGAATGCGGTGAGTCAGTTACAGATGCGTTGTCTGGCAGGCCGCGTTCGCCAGCAAGCCGGCTTCTAGAATGGGTCTGCGTCGGAAATGGACCCCTCTCACGGCTTGAGGCCCAAGGCTCACCGCTGCCTCCAATGCACAAATCCTGAAAAAAGCAAAAAAATCAGTATGCTCATTCAATAATGAGTATCATTATGTTACACATTGGCTGAATGCGAATGGCTTGCGACCGCGTTCACGCTGCACACCTTATCAGATTTACTCCGGTGATAAATGCTCGTTCCTTTTTTGATCATGTTGCGCGAAGGGATTGAAGCCGCGCTTATCGTTGGCATCATTGCCAGTTACCTCAGACAAACCGGCCGCGGCGAGTGGATGCCAGCCGTCTGGATCGGCGTTTTCCTCGCCTGTGCGCTGGCGCTGTTCGTCGGTGGCGGCCTGGAGTTGGTCAGCGCCGAGTTTCCGCAGAAACAGCAGGAACTGTTCGAAGGGCTCGTGGGCCTGTTCGCCGTGATCATTCTCAGTTCGATGGTGTTCTGGATGCGCAAGGTCGCGCGTTCGATCAAGCATGAACTGCACGCATCCCTGGATGCAGCCCTCGCTGGCTCGAAAAACCAGACCTACGCCCTGATCGGCATGGTCTTTTTCGCCGTGGCACGTGAAGGTCTGGAAACCGTGTTTTTCCTGCTGGCGATTTTCCAGCAGAGCGAAGGTGCCAGCGCACCCCTGGGTGCCCTGCTCGGCCTGATCATCGCCGTGGGTATCGGCTTTGCGATCTACAGCGGCAGCATGCGTCTGAACCTGAGCCGTTTCTTTCGCTGGACCGGTCTGTTCATCCTCGTGGTGGCAGCCGGCATTCTGGCCAACTCGGTGCAAGCGCTACATGAGGCTGGCCTGTGGAACCACTTCCAGACCGTGGTCTTCGACATCAGCGCGATTCTGCCCATGGACGGCCCGATCGGCTCGGTGCTGGCCGGTATGTTCGGCTATCAGGACGCACCGACCGTCAGCGTGCTGACCGTATACGTGGCCTACCTGATTTTCGCCTTGGTGCTGTTCTTCCTGCCGCAGCCGCGAGTGGTGAGTCTTCCCACTCGCCCGGCGCATGAGCACGGCCACACTCCTTCAGTTACGAACAAATAAGGGCAACCATGACCACCAGTCCCACCGGCCTTCCTCCGCAGAAAGCCAAGCCTTCTCGCGCCCTGCAATACGCCGTCGCAGGCTCGGTGATTCTGATGATCGCCGCGGGCGCGATGTTCTATTTCGCCTCCCAGGCCGCGCAGAAAAAGCGCATCGCCAACAGCGGCAACGAAACCGTGGTCACCATCCACGCCAAGAGCTGTGAACCCAACGCCCTCACCGTGCCGGCCGGCAAGAACGCCTTTCGCATCGTCAACGCCTCTGAACGCGCCGTTGAATGGGAAATCCTCGACGGCGTGCTGGTGATCGAAGAGCGCGAAAACATCGCTCCGGGCCTGAGCCAGATCATCAACGCCAACCTGCAACCGGGCGATTACGCCATTACTTGCGGCCTGCTGAGCAACCCGCGCGGCACCTTGCACGTGACCCCGACCGCCGAATCAGACGCCGCCGCCAAGGCCCGACCTTCGATGGTCGCCTTCATCGGCCCGCTGTCCGAATACCGCGTGTACCTGAGCACCCAGAGCAGCGCCCTGATTCGCGCCGTGACCGATCTGCAGCAAGCCATCGAAAGCGGCGATCTGGCCCAGGCCCAGCAAGCCTACGCGCCGGCTCGTGCCGCCTATCAGCGCATCGCCCCGGCCGCGCAGCGTCTGGCGGAGCTGGACAACGCGATCAACGCCCGCGCCGATTACTTCGAAAAGCGTGAACAGGATCCAGGCTTCAGCGGCTTCCATCGCATCGAGTTCGGCCTGTTCTCGCAGAAGTCGGTGGACGGTCTGACGCCTGTGGTGCAGAAGCTGCAAACCGACATCGCCGCGCTGAAAACCCAACTGCTGGCCCAAAGCATCGCCCCTGAGCAATTGGCGAGCATGGTCGTGCGCAACATCCGCAGCCTGGCCGAGATTCGCAGCAACGGCGAAGAAGAACGCTATAGCCACATCGACGTCACAGGTTTCGCCGCCAACCTGCAAGGCGCGCGCAAGGTCATCGATCTGCTGCGCCCATTGCTGGCCAAGACCTCGGGCGACGTGCTGAAGAAAATCGACGACGCGGCCACTGCGCTGGATGACCAGTTGCTGATGCTCAAGACCGACAACGGCTTCAAGCCGTACGACCAGGTCAACACCGAACAACGAAAACAAATCGCAGACAAGGCCAAGGCTCTGACCGATGCACTCGATGGAATCGATCCGGCCCTGGGCCTCACCGGCCTGTAAGCGTGCCCAGGCGGGTGCCGCTGCGCCCGCCCGGTCCTGAAACCCGAGCGAAGAACGTATCCACATGAAAGACTCAGATTCATCCAACGCCCCGATTTCCGCTGAACGTCGCCGCGTCCTGCTGGGCCTGGGTGCCGCCGGCGCAGCCATTGCCGGCGCCAGCTTGAGCGGCAATGCCCTGGCCGCGAGTGCTCCGGCGCAGGTGACCGAAGCCCCGAAAAGCGAAAAGACTCACGACCACAACGAATTCCACGGGGTGCATCAGAGTGGCATCGTCACGCCGCGTCCAACCGCCGGCATGATGGTCTCCTTCGATGTCCTGGCCCAGGATCGCGAAGATCTGGAGCGTCTGTTCCGCACCCTCAACGAGCGCATCGCGTTCCTGATGACCGGCGGTGAAGTGCCGCAGATCGACCCTAAACTGCCACCGCTGGATTCCGGCATTCTCGGCCCGGTGGTGAGCCCGGACAACCTGACCATCACGGTTTCCGTGGGCGACTCGCTGTTCGACGAGCGTTTCGGTCTGGAACAGGTCAAACCCAAGCGTCTGCAGCGCATGGTCGGGTTCCCCAACGATGCCCTCGAAGCTGCCTGCTGCCACGGCGACCTGAGCATCCAGTTCTGCTCCAACGCCCCGGACAGCAACATTCACGCCCTGCGCGACATCGTGAAGAACCTGCCGGACCTGCTGCTGGTGCGCTGGAAACAAGAAGGCACCGTGCCGGCCCAAGCGCCGCTCAAACCGGGCCAGCCGCCGGAAAGCGCGCGTAACTTCCTAGGTTTCCGCGACGGTTCGGCCAACCCCGATTCGAACAACCAGAAAGCCATGAACGAGCTGGTCTGGGTTCAGCCCGGCAGCGATGAACCGGCCTGGGCCGCCAATGGCAGTTATCAGGCGGTGCGGATCATCCGCAATTTCGTCGAACGCTGGGACCGCACGCCATTGCAGGAACAGGAAGCGATCTTCGGCCGGGTCAAGACCACCGGCGCGCCGATGGATGGCAAGACCGAAACCGACGTTCCCGATTACACCAAAGACCCGGAAGGCAAGGTGACCAAGCTGGACGCCCACATCCGGCTGGCCAACCCGCGCACGGCAGAGAGCCAACGCAACCTGATCCTTCGCCGTCCGTTCAACTACTCCAACGGCGTGAACAAGAATGGTCAGCTGGACATGGGGCTGCTGTTCATCTGCTACCAGTCGGATCTGGAAAAAGGCTTCATCACCGTACAGACCCGCCTCAACGGCGAGCCGCTGGAGGAATACCTCAAGCCTGTGGGCGGCGGTTATTTCTTCACCCTGCCGGGTGTAGTCGACAGTAACGATTTCATTGGCCGGTCCCTGCTGGCTGCTGCTTCAGCTGTAAAAACAAAAACTGCGTGACAACCCTTACCTCACAGGAAGAGCTCCATGAAAAAGTCGCCTCTCGCGCTGTTGATTACCCTTGGCTTGTTGCAGACCCCGTCCGTGTTTGCGGCAACGGCACCGCTGGATCTGGTTACCCCGGTTTCGGACTACAAAATCTACGTCACTGAAAACGTCGACAAACTGGTCACCGACACCACCCAATTCACCGACGCCATCAAGAAAGGCGACCTGGCGACGGCCAAGAAGCTGTTCCCGACCACTCGCATTTCCTATGAGTCCATCGAGCCAATCGCCGAGCTGTTCAGCGACCTGGACGCTGCAATCGACTCCCGTGAAGATGACCACGAGAACGGCGTCAAGGCTGATGACTTCACCGGCTTCCACCGCCTGGAATACGCGTTGTTCTCGCAGAACACCACCAAAGACCAGGCCGTGTTCGCTGACAAGCTGCTGGCCGACGTCAAGGACCTGCAATCGCGTATCACCGACATGACCTTCCCGCCGGAAAAAGTGGTGGGCGGCGCGGCGGCTCTGATGGAAGAAGTGGCCGCGACCAAACTCTCCGGTGAAGAAGATCGCTACAGCCACACCGACCTGTATGACTTCCAGGGCAACGTGGACGGCTCGAAAAAAATCGTCGACCTGTTCAAGCCACAGCTGGAGAAGTCGGACAAGGCGTTCGTTGCCAAGGTCGACAAGAACTTCGCCACCGTGGAAAAGATCCTGGCCAAGTACAAAACCAAGGACGGCGGCTATGAGACCTATGACAAGGTCAAGGAAAACGACCGCAAGGCGCTGACCGGCCCGATCAATACCCTGGCTGAAGACCTGTCGCAGATGCGTGGCAAACTCGGTCTGAACTGAGTCAACGCCCGATGAAAAGCCCGGCTGCCGCCCCTCGGCAGCCGGGCTTTTTTTCGGCCTGACACTGCGCAGGCACAGTCCTTGTGGGCGTGAACTTGCTCACGAAGAGGCCAGTACGCGCACTTGATTCAGAGCCTGCAAGTCAGCGTTCGTGAGCAAGCTCACTCCCCACAGGTTGTCGTTCCCTAGACCGTTAAGTCCGACAACCACTCACGCATAAAAAAGCCCCCGAAGACTTAACGTCGACGAGGGCCAAGGCACTGCGCTCACAGTTCGGTTACAGACTCCAGCGGCCTTACGGCATACCCAACCAGTTGGGCAACGCCAGGGAAATGAACGGCACGTAGGTCACCAACAGGAGGAACACCAACAGGATAGACAGCCACGGCAAAGCTGCACGGATGGTCTGCCCAAGCGTTAATCCGGTCACCGCGGAAGTCACGAACAGGTTCAGCCCCACCGGCGGATGCACCAGGCCGATCTCCATGTTGACCACCATCACGATGCCCAGGTGAATCGGATCGATACCCAGCTTCATGGCAATCGGGAAAAAGATCGGCGCAAGGATCAGGATGATTGCCGAAGGCTCCATGAAACTGCCAGCCACCAACAACACGATGTTGACCATGATCAAGAAACCGATCGGCGTCAGCCCTTCGGAGATGACCCATGCGGTGATCTGTTGCGGGATCTGTTCAGTGGTCAATACATGGGCGAAGAGCATGGCGTTGGCGATGATAAACATCAGCATGATCGACAGCCGACCCGACTCCAGCAGCACTTTAGGACAGTCCTTGAAACTCATGTCCTTGTAGACGAACAGCGCAATGAAGGCCGAATAGACCGCCGCCACTGCTGCCGCTTCAGTCGGGGTGAACATGCCGCTGTAGATACCGCCAAGGATGATTACCAGCAGCAGCAGGCCCCAGAACGCACGTTGCGCTGTATGCAGCCACTGCCGGAACGAGACGCGTGGTTGCGCGGGCAGCTTCTTGACCCGGGCGACGATGTAGATCACCACCATCAGGATCACGCCGAGCAGGATCCCCGGTACCACACCGGCAATGAACAACTTGCCGACCGAGGTTTCAGTCGCCGCCGCATAGACCACCATCACGATCGACGGCGGAATCAGAATGCCCAGCGTACCGGCGTTACAAATAATCCCGGCACCGAATTCCTTCGGATAACCAGACCGCACCATACCCGCCACGGCAATCGAACCGACAGCAGCAACGGTCGCAGGCGAGGACCCGGAGAGCGCCGCGAACAGCATGCACGCCAGTACTGCCGCAATCGCCAGGCCGCCACGAATATGACCGACGCAGGCGTTGGCGAAGTCGATCAGCCGCTGCGCCACACCACCGGTGGTCATGAACGCGCCAGACAGCAGGAAGAACGGGATAGCAAGAAAGGTGTAGCTGTCTGACGTCTCGAACAGCTTGATTGCCAGCGAACTCAATGAGTCCGGACTGAACAACAGAATCGATGTGGCGCCCGCAAGACCCAGCGAAATCGCAATCGGCACACCCAGGAACATGAATACGAACAGCAACAGGAACAAACAGATAACCGTCATCAGTGTTGCTCCTCGCTAGGGTTGGCCAGTTTGCTCGCTTCTGCCGCCTCGTCCGCCAAGCCCAGGCCGTATTGCCGGTGGGTCCAGATGCGGTACAGGATTTCCAGATAACGGGCGATCACCAGGGCAAAACCGATGGGCACGATGACCGTGATATAGGCGATCTTGATCCCGTATCGATCCAGATCTTCGGCACCGATGCCGGCCACGAATAATGCCGAAACCCATTTGTAGCTGGCGACCAGAAACAGCCCGGCGTAAGCCAGGCAGCACGCACACGCCAGCATCGCCAGGATTCGCTGCACCGGCTTGCTGGTCTTCTTCACCAGCGCATCGACGCCCAGGTGGCCCGCTGTGCGCACACCGTAAGAAATACCAAAGAAGATCAGCCAGCCGAAGATGGCCTTGGTCAACGCCACGCTCCAGGTCATGTCCTGGGCGTAGCCCATCAAGTGATCGCCGATCCCTGCGAATAATTCGCTGCTGACTGTCCACTGATCACTGAGGGTGTAAAACAGGGTGTAGATATTGTTCAGCGCCACGTAGACAAATGTCACCAGCGTCATGGCAGCCAGCAGAAAGGCGATCATGCCTTCCTCCAGGTGCTCCCAGAGTCGCGTCAGCGATTGCATAAGAATTCTCCGAACATAGAGAGAGCGGCCACCCTGGACCGGGTGGCCACGCAGACATCACTGCCTGTATCGATCAAACCGCAACTTGAAAAATCAAGGCGCCTTGTTCGAATCGTCCGCAGCCTTGATCAGGTCGGCGCCGATTTCATCGGAGAACTTGTCCCAGACCGGCTTCACGACATCGCGCCATTTGGCACGCTGCTCGGGGGTCAACGTCACAATCTCGCTGGTCTTGGCGTCGATGATCTTCTGCTTGGCAGTCTGGTTCAGTGCTTCGGCCTGCTTGTTCACCTCGACCGTTACCTGATCCATGATTTTCTGCAGTTCGTCGCGCACGTCAGCCGGCAGACCGTTCCAGAACTTGGAGTTGGTGATCACCATGTAGTCGATCAAGCCATGGTTGGATTCGGTGAAGAACGGCTGAACCTCGTTGACCTTCTGACTTTCGTAGTTCGACCAGGTGTTCTCGGTACCGTTGACGGTGCCGGTCTGCAGGCCCTGATAAACCTCGGCGAAGCTCATTTTGCGCGGGTTGGCATGCAGCGCCACGAACTGCGCTTCCAGCACGCTGGAAGCCTGGACGCGGAACTTCAGGCCGCGGGCGTCTTTGGGGTCGACCATTTTCTTGTTCGCCGACAGCTGCTTCAGGCCGTTGTGCCAGTAGGCCAGGCCGTGAATGCCCTTGTCGTCCATCGAGGTTAGCAACGCCTTGCCTTGCGGACCTTGCTGGAAGCGGTCAACCGCCGCCAGGTCGTTGAACAGGAATGGCAGGTCGAATATCTGGGTTTTTTTGGTGTATTGCTCGAACTTGGCCAGGGAGGGCGCAAGCATTTGGACGTCGCCCAACAACAGGGCTTCCATTTCCTTGCCGTCGCCGAACAGGGAGGAGTTCGGGTAGACCTCGACCTTCACCTTGTCTTTGAGGGCCGGATCGGCGGCAACCATTTTCTGGAACATCAGGGCGCCCTGACCTTTCGGCGTGTTTTCCGCAACCACGTGGGCAAACTTGATGACGATAGGATCAGCGCAGGCCATGCCGGCCATGGACACTGCAGCGGCGCAGAAAAGCGCCTTGGTCAGCTTCAACATCGATATCACCTTTTTATTTTTGTAGGAGCTTGTTTTTTATAAGAGCTTTGGGTGGATCTTGAGCGTTGTGCCATCCAACGATGCCCAACTGGAGGTGTTTAGAGAATCAGCTTTTATGTAAGCCAGCGTTCGGTATACCTGAACGCCGCGTCTTTTACACCCTTGCCGCCAACCGCGAGCCAGACGGGCGCAGCTGGAAAGTTAGCAGGTTGGTGAAAAAGTGCCACTATCCTTGGTTGTCTCAGTGGTCAAGCGCTGAGGCAGATTCCATGGCAGCACGGCACAGGAACCTCGCTTTGGCAGGGAATCTCAGCGTCTGTGAGGGTGTGCTTCATCCCGCCGCCAACGCCAGCAACCGCTGCGCCCGGAGCAGCACCGGCGCGTCGACCATCTGTCCGTCGAGCTGGAATGCTCCGGCGCCGTTTGCCACGGCGCTGGCGTCCACCACGCGTTTTGCCCAACTCAAGTCATCCGCACTGGGAGCAAGAGCGGCATGAATCACCGACACCTGCTTGGGGTGAATGCACAGTGCGCCGCCGTAGCCCATGTCGTAGGCATGACGAATGGCGCGGTGCAGACCTTCGGGATCGCCGATCGCCGGATGCACGCCGTCCAGCGGTGGCAGCAGATCGGCGCCGCGCGAATGCAATTGCACCGACATGCGTGCCTGATCGAGAAACACCTGCGCGGCATGGGTGCCGCTGTTCAGATTCAGGTCCAGCGCCAGGTCCAGTCCGCCGAACGATAGCCGCGCGACACCCGGTGCGTGGGCAATCTGCTCCAGGGCCAACAATCCCTTGGCGCTTTCGATGATGGGCAGGATGGGTTTACCGGTTTCCCGGACCACAGCCACGTGGGCGGCGCTTTCAACCTTCGGCAACAGAACCCCGACAACTCCTGCGTGCTGTTTGCAAAAGGCCAGGTCCGCAGCGTGTTCGGCGTGGTCCGGCGCATTGACCCGCACCCAGACCTCGGTCTGGGGATTGTCCTGCAAAAACGCCGCGAGATTGTCCCGAGCCTGACGTTTGAGCGCTTCCTCCACGGCATCTTCGAAATCGACAATCACCGCGTCGGCGCCGGCGGCCAGCGCCTTGGCAAAACGCTCGGGTCGGCTGCCGGGTACGAACAATGCGGAGCGGACGATGGGTTGGGGCATGGTGTATATCCTTGAGAAAAATGTTCTGTGGGAGCGGCTTCATTCGCGCCAGCGGCGTACGGGCGAAGTAAACCCATCGCGTGTGAATACCTATCGCGAATAAATTCGCTCCCACAGTGCAGTTGTGCCCGGCACGCAATCGCCGCCAGGCAGCTACCTAAACCACCCCCGCTTCAGCCATTCGCGCCTGTTCTTCGGCTGAAAACCCCAGCTCGGCCAGGATGCTTTCTGTGTGTTGTCCCAGCCCCGGCACGCCATCCATGCGCGGGGTGAAGGCGGCATTACGACCCGGTGGCAACAGCGACGGCAGCGGGCCGGACGGGCTGTCGACTTCGCGCCAGCTGTCGCGGGCCTTGAGTTGGGGGTGATCCCAGACGCCTTGCATGTCGTTGACCCGAGCGTTGGCGATCTGCGCCTCTTCGAGCCGCGCCACTACGTCGTCCAGACTCAGCGCCGCGAAACCATCGACGATGATCTGGCGCAGCACTTCACGGTTCTCCGAACGCTTGAAGTTCGCCGAGAAGCGCTCGTCGGTGGCCAGCGCCTCGTCCAGCAAGACCTTCTCGCAAAACAGCGCCCATTCCCGCTCATTCTGCAGACCGAGCATGATGGTGCCGCCGTCTCCCGTGGGGAATGGCCCGTAAGGATAGATCGTCGAGTGCGATGCCCCGGCCCGTGGCGGCTGTGGTGCGCCGTTGTAGGCGTAGTACATCGGGTAACCCATCCATTCCACCAGGCTTTCCAGCATGCTGACGTCGATGCGGCTGCCCTCCCCGGTCTTGTCCCGCAACATCAGCGCCGAGAGAATGCCGGTGTAGGCGTACATGCCGGCGGCGATGTCGGCGATGGAACAACCGGCCTTGGCCATCTCGTTTTCACCCGGCCCGCCAGTCACCGACAGAAAGCCACCTTCACTCTGGATCAGCAGGTCATAGGCCTTCTTCTTTTCATAAGGGCCACCTTCGCCGTAACCGGAAATGTCACAGACGATCAGCTGCGGAAACCGCTCATGCAGCGCGTCGAACGACAGTCCCATGCGCGCCGCTGCGCCCGGCGCCAGGTTCTGCACCAGCACATCGGCCTGAGCCAGCAACGATTCGAGAATGTCGCCCGCCTGGTCCTGTTTCAGGTCCAGGGTCAGGCTTTCCTTGGAGCGGTTGGTCCAGACGAAATGCGACGCCAGACCGTCAACGCGTTGATCGTAGCCACGGGCGAAATCGCCCACGCCAGGGCGCTCGACCTTGATCACGCGGGCACCGAGATCAGCCAACTGCCGAGTGCAGAACGGCGCCGCGATGGCGTGCTCCAGGCTGATGACGGTGATGCCGTCCAGAGGACGGGGAGGTTGTTGAGTCATGTTGGATGGACCTCGTTTTCCAGGCGCCGCTGAACCACTGTGGGAGCGGATTTATCCGCGATGACGCCAGCCAATCCCACACATCCTCAGCGCCTGAAACATTACAATCGCGAAAGAATTCGCTCCCACAGGTTCAGCGTAGGAGCACAAAACTGCCTTACACCAAATCCGCCAAATGCCGCGCATCGCGCAGATGCCACACGCGTTCGATCAGTGCCTTGCCCTGCTCGACCGTGCGCGCGCCGGAGAACGCCAGTAGACGCTGTACCTTGTCTTCCAGCTCGGGCCGCGACAGGGTGTTACCCGGATCGCCTTTCGGATCATCGATAGCAGCGGTCAACGTGCGGCCATCGGTGGTGGTCACGATCACGCGGCCCAGCCAGCGCGCCGGATAAGCGCCATCGACTTCCGGGTCCAGCTCCATCGTCACCTTCTCGCGGAAGGCCGCAACGTCGGCATCGGTCAGCGCCAGATCACGGAATTCGATCAGCTGCGCGCTGCCATGTACGGCGATCAGGCCGAGCACCGCGCCCATGGAAAACTTCGCCTGATGCACCGTCTGCGGCACATCGACCCGGCCCAGCACATCGATCGCGCCTTGGTGAACACGCGTAACGACCTTGGCAATCTGGTCATGGCGCAAGCCTTCGCGCTGCATCAGATGCAACAGCGCATCGGCCGCCGGATGAGTGTGGCGGCACGAGGCGTGGAATTTGAACGAGGTTTCCACCAAGGCCCAGCGCGAACCCAGACGATCGGACAGTCTGCTCGGATCGCTGTCGCTGGACATGCCCGCGGCCATGCCCTGATCACCTTCAAGAATGTTGCGCGCGCCGGTCAGGCCGTCTTCGGTCAGGTACGCGGCCAGCAGACCATCAGCGGCAGCCTTGGCCGTGTGCAGCTGTTTCGAGTCGGCGGCGTCACGCAAAAATTCCCACAAGCCCGCAGCTTGGGTCCCTGCGGTGCCTAGCAGATTGATGAATTGCTCCTGATTGAAATTCAGCAGTTTGCCCACCGCCACCGCTGCGGCCAGAGTGCCAACCGTGGCCGTGGTGTGGAAGATGCGGTAGTGCGAGCGGCCCATGAACTCGCCGATGCGAATCCCGGCCTCATACCCGGCAACCGACGCCAGCAACAGGTCCTGACCGGATTTGCCCAGATCCTGTGCGGCGGCCAGCACAGCGGAAAACACCACCGTGGCCGGGTGCAGCACCGAGCTGTTGTGCAGATCGTCCTGCTCGACCAGGTGCGACGCGGCGCCATTGACCAGTGCAGCAAAGTACGCCGAGGTTTCGCGGCCGTTGACCAGGATTTTCGACTTGCCACTGGCCGGGCCCATGCGCTCGGCATAACGCTCGAATATCGGAATCGGCCGCGCGCCCTGGCTCGCCAGCGCCGAGCCGATCCAGTCCAGGAACAGGTCTTCGGTACGGTCCAGCACATGGCCTGGAATCTGCTCGTATTTCAGCTCGGCGAGGAAGCCCGCCAGTGCCTGGGTATGACTCATGTCGGTGTCCTCAGAAGCTGCGTGGCAGTTCGAGCAGATGCTCGGCGACGTAGGAAAGAATCAGATTGGTGGATATCGGCGCGACCTGGTACAGACGCGTCTCGCGGAATTTACGCTCGACATCGTACTCATTGGCAAAACCGAAACCGCCGTGGGTCTGCAGACAGGCGTTGGCCGCTTCCCAGGACGCCTTGGCCGCCAGGTACTTGGCCATGTTGGCGGCAGCGCCGGCGTTCTTGCCGCTGTCGTATTCCTCGCAGGCACGCCAGCGCATCAGGTCAGCCGCTTCAATCTCGATATGCGCTTCGGCAATCGGGAATTGCACACCCTGGTTCTGGCCGATGGGACGGCCGAACACCACGCGGTCGCGGGCATAGGCGGCGGATTTCTCGGTGAACCAGCGGCCATCGCCAATGCACTCGGCAGCGATCAGGGTGCGCTCGGCGTTCAAGCCATCGAGGATGTATTTGAAGCCTTTGCCCTCTTCGCCGATCAGGCTGTCGGCGGACAATTCGAGGTTGTCGAAGAACAGCTCGTTGGTCTCATGATTGACCATGTTGGCAATCGGCTGGACGGTCAGGCCCTTGCCAATGGCTTCACGCAGGTCGACGAGGAAAATCGACATGCCTTCGGATTTCTTCTTCACCTCGGCCAGCGGCGTGGTGCGCGCAAGGAGGATCATCAAGTCCGAGTGCTGAATACGCGAGATCCATACCTTCTGGCCGTTGATGACGTACTTGTCGCCCTGCTTGACGGCAGTGGTCTTGATCTTGGTGGTGTCAGTGCCGGTGGTCGGCTCGGTGACGCCCATCGATTGCAGGCGCAGTTCGCCGCTGGCGAGTTTTGGCAGGTAGTAGCTTTTCTGCGCGGCGCTGCCATGACGCAGCAGAGTGAACATGTTGTACATCTGGCCATGCACGGTGCCGGAGTTGCCGCCGCAGGCATTCACTTCTTCGAGGATCACCGAGGCTTCGGCCAGGCCCAGACCCGAGCCGCCGTATTCGGTGGGAATCATCGCCGACAGCCAGCCGGCATCGGTCAGCGCCTTGACGAAGGCTTCCGGGAAGCCCTTTTCTTCGTCGATCTTGCGCCAGTATTCAGCCGGAAATTCGGCGCACAAGGCGCGCACGCCTTCGCGGATGGCATTGAGGTCTTCGTTATCGTATGGACTCATGGTATTTGCTCACGTCTGCCAGCGCCTTTCGCAGGCGCCGGGCCTGGCTATATATAAAGAAGAACGTTCAGTCGAAGCCGGCTCAGTCGAAACTAACTTCAGCGCTCTGAGCGACACCGGCCTCGTTGCCTGCCCACAACTGCGCCTTGCCCGGCTCGACGATGCGACCGCCCACACGAAATGGCGTCGGCACATTCAGTGGGCGCACGCCGCGATAGGCGAAGTGGCGCACGCGTTTCTCGGGATTGGCGCGGATGAACGCCCGCAGGTTGAAGGTGGCGATCATCGGACCGTGCACCACCAGGCCCGGATAGCCTTCGACTTCGGTGACGTAAGGGTAGTCGTAATGAATGCGATGGCCGTTGAAGGTCACCGCCGAGTAGCGGAACAACAGGGTCGGCGTCGGCTCGATGGTTTCGCTCCAGTCGCCCTGCTCCGGCGCTTCGCCGCTGTTGAGCTTCGGCGGGTTGGGCTCGCGGTAAACGATGTCCTGCTCCTCACGCACGCACAGCTCGCCGTTTTGAGAGTAGTCATGACGTACCGTGACGAACAGCAGCGAACCGGTCCGGCCGTGCTTTTCTTCGATGTGCAGGATGGTCGACAGGCGATGGGCATCAGCCCCGACTTTCAGCGGCTGGATGAACTCGACCCGGCCACCGGCCCACATGCGATTGCGATTGTCGGCGGGAGGCAGGAAGCCCCCGCGCGCCGGATGACCGTCAGCGCCAAGCTGGGCTTCGAACACCGGGTCCTGAAAAAAACACCATTGCCACAGCGGCGGCAGCGCGTCGCCAGCGGCAGGCACGGGCTCGCCGAACGTGACGGCAATGCGCTTGGTCAGGTTATGGCTCAAATGATCCTGAGCCTCTTCGGTCCGTCCGATCCAGGCACTGAAGTCCACAGGCGAATCTGAAGCACTCATATGCGAGAACCCTCTGCATTTGTTGTTATGAGCAGATCATGGGAGCGCCACGGCATTCTGTGAATTTGCATTTGCATATACCGGCGTTAATGTATGCTGAACGCCCCCTGCAATGTCCGGATACAACCATGCATTTCGACCTGGCTGACTTGCGCCTCTTCATTCACATCGGCGAATCCCCCAGCCTGACCCAGGGCGCGCGCCGAGCCTTCCTCTCTCCCGCTGCAGCCAGCGCGCGGATCAAAGCCCTGGAAAGCCAGCTCGATACGCGCCTGCTGTACCGCGACAGCCGGGGCGTCGAACTGACCCCCGCCGGACAACGCCTGCTCAGGCACGCGCGTCTGATCATGAGCCAGGTCGACTATCTGAAAAGCGAGTTCACCAGCTACGGCACCGATTCGGCGGGACATATCCGCATCTTCGCCAACACCACGGCAGTGACCGAGTTTCTGCCCGAAGTGTTGGCAGGGTTTCTCGCCAAACGCCCAGGCGTGACCGTCGACCTGCAAGAGCGCTTGTCGCGAGACATCGTGCGCGGCGTGCTCGACGGCAGCACCGACATGGGCATCATCGCAGGTCCCGTCGAAGCGGCAGGCTTACAAGTCATCCACTTCAGTACCGACCGCCTGGTGCTCACCGTGCCCGAAGGCCATGAGCTGGCGACGCAGAAAAAAGTCACGTTGAAGCAGACCCTGGCTTATCAGCACATCGGTTTGCACGAAGGCAGCACGTTGTTGAGTTTTCTGCGAGATCACGTGGAGAGGCTCGGCCGGAATCTGTCGCTGCGGATTCAGGTGTCGAGCTTCGAGGCGATCTGCCGGATGGTCGAAGCGGGCGTCGGCATCGGCATCATCCCCGAGTCCGCCGCCACGCGTCACAGCCGCACGATGAAGCTGGTGACCATTGAGTTGGACGAACCGTGGGCGGTGCGGGAGCGAAGTATTCTGGTAAGGGAGCTCGACGCCCTGCCGGGGGTGGTCAGGGCGTTGATTGCGGTGCTGATGCCGCCTTCAGGCGACAAGCCTCGGGGGTGAAAACGCTCAAATCCAGACGCCGTCAGCTCCCGCGTTCGGTGGCGCCCGATGATCGCTATTGCGGGCAAGCCGTGCTGCTACAGGAGTGCGCAGCGTCAGGAAGAGAAATCCGGTCGGGGCTTGGCGACGCTGTTGAGCATCCTTCACCGCCCCGACGGGTAACCGACAGCGCCGACTGTCGGCACCCCGCCCAGCGCAGTGAATGCGCTCCCGTGCCTAACCGGCCTGCTTGATATCCGCTGGCGCATCGTTGACCGCATGCACAGGCGGCGCCTTCTCATTAAGCAGTGTCTGAATCGCCTGACTGTATGCCTGGCGCCCCAGGTTCATGCTGTTGTTGTGGTTGGCGCCAGGAACCATCAGCAGGTTCTTCGGCTGTTGGGCGGCTTGAAACAGCTCTTCGCTGAAGCGCGGCGAAACGAACTGGTCGGCGGAGCCATGCACGATCAGCAATGGCATGTGAATGTCGGCGATCTTGTCGATGGAGTCGAATTTCTGCGACACCAGCCAGCGTACTGGCAGTGAAGTGCGTGTGCTGGCAACCGATGAAGCGACATCGGCCAGATTGGTAAAGGTCGACTCGATGATCAGGCCCCGCGCCTGAATCGGCTCATTGCCTTTCTGTGCATCGCTTCCCAGCTCTGCCGCCAGATCCACCGCCACCGCGCCACCGAGCGAGTGCCCGTAAATCAGCCGCTTCTGCGGATCCGGCTGCAGCTGCTTCAGACGTTCCCAGGCAATGCGCGCGTCTTCGTAAACCGAGGCTTCGGAAGGCAGTTGCCCCTTACTTTCACCAAAACCGCGATAGTCGATGGCCAGCACCGAAAAGCCCAGCGCATGCAATTGTTCGATACGGAAGAACTGCCCCGTGAGGTTCCAGCGTGAGCCGTGCAGATACAGAATCGCCGGCGCGTCCTTCTTTTCAGCCAGCCACCACCAGGCATGAATATTCTGCGCTACGCCGAACGAGGGGGCCTTGAGCTCCAGATTCTGGACATCGGCGGGAATGCCGTGATACCAACTGGCGGTGCCGGGCTCGATCATGAACACCAGTTCGCGTTCCTTGTGCTGCAACGCCGAGCAGCCGACCGGCAGCCCGACGACGATCAGCAGCATGCACAGCCAGAAAAACCAGCGCGCCTTGAATTGCGCCAGGGAGAGTTGAGGCATGGGTCGTTCCGGTGTGAGAGATGAATACACCGGCAGTTTGCCATTCATTGCGGCGGGAGGTCAGTGCCGTTTGCCGGAACGAAGGTTGGAGAGCGGCCTGACTGAGCGCGGAATTACTGTAGGAGCCGGCTTGCTGGCGAATGCGGTGGGCCAGATACGAATGGGTTGACTGACAGCCCGCGTTCGCCAGCAAGCCGGCTCCTACAATTTGAGCGGTGTGCGCAGGATCAATCAGTACCCCGAACCCGACGCCGGGGTGCCGCTGACGATGGCGATGCCGGAACTGGTGCCAAGACGCGTGGCGCCCGCTTCGATCATGGCCACCGCGGTGGCGTAGTCGCGCACGCCGCCTGAAGCTTTGACGCCGACACCCGCGCCGACCACTTTGCGCATCAGTGCGACATCTTCGAGGGTCGCGCCACTGCGGCTGAAGCCGGTGGAGGTCTTCACGAAAGCGACGTTCAGTTCACGGCAGATCTCGCAAGCAGCGGTTTTCTGCGCGTCCTCCAGCAGGCAGGTTTCCAGGATCACTTTCAACGGCACCGCGCCACAGGCCTGTTTGACCGCCGCGATGTCGTCGCGTACGAACTCCAGCAATCCGTCCTTCAGCGCACCGACGTTGAGCACCATGTCGATCTCGCCCGCGCCAGCAGCAATCGCCTGCTTCGCTTCGAAAGCCTTGGTATCGCTCAAGCCCGCGCCCAAGGGAAAACCGACCACCGCACAGACTTTCACTGCCTGCCCGGCCAACAGCGAGGCCGCATACGGAACCTGGCCGGAGTTCACGCACACTGAATAGAATCCATGCTCCTGGGCTTCACGGCACAAGGTCGCGATCTGCTCGCGCGAGGCATCGGCGGCCAGCAAGGTGTGGTCGATATACTGCGCGAGTGCTGAGGGTTCGATTTTCATGGGAGGCCTTCTTTTCAGTAGAGAACGGGTCAATAGAGAGTGAGTGAGAGAGCGGTGACAGACGACAAGCTTTATGCTGCGAGCCTGCACGCACTATTTTGTGTTGTGTATATAACATTAAATGTTATTTTTTTACCATATCCAATCGACAGCCGGAATGCCCGTGGACAGTAAAAAATCCGATCGCATCAAATTGATTCAGCAAGCCCTGCAGGACCAGAAAGCCATTCACCTGCGGGAAATGGCGGCGCTGCTGGATGTTTCGGAGATGACCCTGCGGCGCGATCTGGGCCGCCATCCGGAGAAGTTCCACTTGCTCGGCGGGCACATCACCCTGGCGTTCGATCCCTCCGAGGCCAGTGATTACAAGGTCAGTGAGCAGGGCACCCGCCATGTCGAGGAGAAACGCCGCATCGGCAAGCTCGCCGCCGCATTCATCAAGCCGGGCGACACGGTGTTCTTCGATTGCGGCACGACCATCCCCTTCGTCATCGATTTCATTCCCGAAGAGCTGGAGTTCACCGCCGTGTGCAACTCGCTCAACGTCCTGCTCAAGCTGCAGCAGAAACCCAACTGCCAGATCGTGCTGTGCGGCGGCAGCTTTCATCGTAAGAATCAGGTCTTCGAACATCACAGCGAAGCCAGCATTCTCGATGGCATCCGTCTGACCTGGGCGTTCGTGTCGGCTGCTGGAGTCAGCGATGAGTTCGGCGTCACCTGCTTCAACTTCAATGAGGTTGAGGTCAAGCAGAAGGTGTTGCGCCAGGCGCGGCACTGCATGTTGCTGGCTGACCATTCGAAATTCGACGCCGTGCGCACCGCGCATTTCGCGACGCTTGAGAATTTCCAGGTGGTGGTCACCGACAAGAAAGTGCCCAAGCCGTATCGCGATTTGATTCAGGGGTATGGGGCGCAGTTGGTGGTGTAATCCGACTCTGGATCTGCGTCGTATTCGTGAGCAAGCCCACTCCCACAGTAAATTTTGCGCCTGACCGCAGATCATCTGGCGACGCCAAAGTCTGTAGGAGCCGGCTTGCTGGCGAACCAGGTGCGTCAGTCACACTTGATGTTGATGTAGCAGACGCACCGCGGTTCGCCAGCAAGCCGGCTCCTACACAGATTGCGGCGCAGGGACATCTCGAGCGGCGCCTGTGGGATTGAGCGCGTTCCAGAGCGCATCCGGGCAGCCAGTCATCAGTGCTTCAAATCCCCTTCCAGCTGCCGCGCTTCTTCAGCTGCCAGATACCCCGTCGTCACACTGAACGAAGCGCTCTCCCCCGCATTCAGCACCCGCACATTGCCTTTGGTCTTTTCCGCCAGATAGCCCTCAGGCTCACAGGTCGCGGGCAGTACGAATGCGGCCACCTGCTGATCGGCGTTGTGCAAAATCCAGCGCGCGGCATGCTCGAACTGCGCAAGCTTGTAGCGGGTATAGAACGCCGGGCCATCGGCATGCTTGAGCAGGAAATGCGCATCGCCCTTCGCATCGGCCTTCACGCCATCGAAGAAGCAGACAATCTCCGGGTCATACAACTCGGGGGTGTTCAGGGTCTGCAAGCGCGATGGGTCTTCGGTCAACTCTGCGATATACGCCGACCAGGCCGGTGTTGGTTTCACATGGGCCGGAACGCTGCTGCGCACTCGCGTACGCTCGACACCCAACGGCTCGACGAAACGCCCTTGCGCGACATAGGCATAGTTCATGTGAGCCATGTACATCAGCTCCATCGGCTTACCGGCCAGGTTGCGTACGTCCATGCCGATGTCGAACAGCGCCGAGCCAGCACGCAGGGTCACGCTGGGCCGTGCGCGGTAATGATCGCCAAAGCCCATCACGTATTCGTATTCGCCGCCCACCCGCAGAAAGGTACCCGCCGCGTCCTCGCCGACTTCCAGCCAGGCGCTGTCCACCGGCGCGCAAGGCATCTCGCCGTGCAAGGGATGATCATCCTCGGGCGTCGGGCAACCGTTGCGCAGCATGCCGCTGTGAAACATGAAGCAGCCGTACGTGCCGATCACCGTCGGGCTCGGACGCGGCTGTTCGAACATGTTTCGCATGGTCAGGTCGCAGCCATCGAACACTGCCGACCAGACCATCTGCCCTTGATACGGCAGCACCACGACGCGACCGCGATTGTTCTCCAGCGCCAGCGCCTTCACGCCGCTGGGATAGGTCCAGGCGAGCACACGAAAATCAGCCGACTCCACCAGCGTTTTTTCATCACCACTGAACAGCTCGGGGTACAGCGAAATCCGGCTGCGTCTATCGAGCGCCGTCATGATGTAGTCACCGCACCGACCGGCGCCGTCTCGCTGCGCGGATCACGCATGCATTTGATGGCATAGGCGACGATCACCACGAAGCACAGCAGCGGCACGACATAGGCGATTTGCATGTTGCCGTTGGTGGCATCGGACAGCAGACCCTGGAAGATCGGCAGCACGCCGCCACCGACGATGCTCATCACCAGCAGCGAGCCGCCGACACCGGTGTCTTCGCCCAGACCGTCGATGGTCAGGCCGTAAATGGTCGGCCAGCACGGACCCAGGAAAATACTCACGCCCACCGCTGCGTAAACCGCGCTGATGTTCGGCACCAGAATGGTGTAGGCCAGCAGCACGATGGTCAGCACGCCATAGATAGCCAGCACCTTGGCCGGGTGCAGTTTGCGCATCAGCATGTTGGCGATCATCTTGCCGACGAAATAAGCGGCAAAGGTGGTCAGCAGGAACCACGACGCGCTGCGCTCGTTCATCCCGCCCATCTGCATGGCCAGGCGAATGGTGAAACTCCACACCCCGACTTGTGCGCCGACATACAGGAACTGCGCCAGCACACCGAAGGTGAAACGCGGGTTGCGCCACAGACGCGAAAGGCTCTGGCCGATGCTGCTCTTTTTCACGCTGTTCTGGATGTTGCCCTTGCACGCCGGGAACTTGGTGAAGGCGATCAGCACGAACATCAGGATCAGTACCGCGATCATCCATTTGTACGGCAACAGCGTCGACTGGATCATTTGCAGCTGCTGAATCGCAGCGTCGGACGCGCTCATCTGAGTCAGCTGTTCGCGAGTGGCGTCGGTATCCTTGAACATCACGAAGCTGCCGACGTACACCCCGGCCATGGCGCCGAACGGGTGGAAAGTCTGCGAGATGTTCAGACGGCGCGTACCGGTTTCACGTGGGCCCATCAGCGTCGAGTAGGTGTTACAGGCGGTTTCCAGGAACGACAGGCCAGCGGCGATGACGAACAGCGCCATCAGGAACATGCCGTACTTGGCCATCGATGCGGCCGGGAAGAACAGCGAGCAACCGACCATGTACAGCAGCAGGCCGATGAGGATGGTGGTCTTGTAGCTGAACCGTCTGACCACCATGGCCGCCGGAATCGCCACGAAGAAGTACCCCAGGTAAAACGCCGACTGCACGAACGCAGTCTGGAAATCACTGAGCAGGAAGGCTTTCTTGAAGTGCGCGATGAGCACGTCGTTCATGCTCGCAGCAGCCGCCCACAGGGCGAAGCAGCAACACAGCAGCAGGAAGGCGAACCAGGGCGTGCGGTTCAGGTAGAACCCGTCCGGGGATTGTTGGAGCGCGGGCTTTGTCATTGTTGTTCTCCATGAATCAGGGGAATACCCCGCCTAGCCGGCCTTGCGACCGGAAAGGGGGCGGCGTTTGATTGGCTTACAGCGTGTCGAGAAATTGCCCGAACGTGGCAGCGTCCGGATAGGAACTCTGGGTGCCGAGCCCGGTGACCGAGCAGGCTGAATACGCGACGGCCTGAGTCATGGCGCGGCGCATGTCGCCGTCCTGGCTCCAGTGATGAGCGAAGCAACCGATGAAGGCGTCGCCCGCTCCCGTGGTGTCGCGGGCGTTGACCTTGATGCCTTCAACCCGGAACTCGCCCTCTTCACCAACGTACAGCGCGCCCTTTTCGCCAAGGGTCACGATGACGTGGCGAATGCCGTCCCGAACCAGTTGCAAGGCGGCGGCGCGGGCGGACTCCAGCGAGTCGACGATTTGACCGGTGATCAACGCAAGTTCGGTTTCATTGGGGATGAAGAAATCCAGCTGCAACAGGTGCTCGCGGCTCAGGCCTTTGACAGCCGGCGCAGGATTGAGCAGCACCGGAATGCCGTTGGCCTTGGCGAACTCGATGGCGTAGTAAACGGTTTCCAGCTCGATTTCCAGCTGCAGGACGATCAGCTTGCAATCGCGCAAGGCGGCCTGGGCGGCGTCGATGTCGGCTGGCTTCAGGTGCGCGTTGGCGCCTTTGACGATGAGGATGCTGTTGTGCGAATCGCTCTGCACGAAAATCGGCGCCACGCCGCTGGATACGCCAGCCACGCGTTGCACGAACTGAGCATCGATACCGAAACGTTCGAAATTGGCGAGGGTGTTGTCGGCGAACATGTCGTCACCGACCTTGCTCAGCATCAGCACATCGGCGCCGAGCTTGGCCGCTGCGATGGCCTGATTGGCGCCCTTGCCACCACAACCCATGGCGAAATTCGGCGCTTCAAGAGTTTCCCCCTGGGCCGGCATCCGGTCGATGTAGGTGATCAAATCCACCATATTGCTGCCGATGACTGCGATCTTGTTCATGTGTGTCACTACCTTATCTACACCACAGCAGGCACTGGGCGGTATTATTTTTGTTATTTAAATAACATTTGTTGTGACTATTCAACCTCTAATTTGCGGGGCGACTGCACCTCGCACATGAAAAACGGCCAGACATCGCTGCCTGACCCTTTGAAAGCCTTGTTCTAGAGGGGTTTGAACTGCAGATGAATACAGACAACCGGTGGTCGCAATCGTTTGCGGTGAGGGTTTTTTTGCATGGTTTCCATAGCAGTCCGGCTTGCCGGCACTGACGTTTCAGAGATCACTACCGCCCTGCCCCTCCAGCAAAATATCCAGCAACCACGCGCCCGCAGACCCCAGGCTTTTCTGTCGCGACCAGATCACATCCACCGCCGAACTGCGCGGCCAGCCTGGCACCTGCAACTCCTTCAAACGCCCCTGGGCATATCCCCGAACCAGCCAACGCGGCAATGCTGACCAGCCGAAGCCGAAAATCGCCATGTCCATCAACAACAGGTAATTAGGCGCCGACCAGCTACGTCGGGCGCCGCTGGGCAGGTCGTCAGTGGGGATGCTTTGGTCGACGATGGTGTTCAGACGCAGTGCGCGATGCTGCGCCAGCTTGCGGTAATCGACCTCGCTCTCGGCAGCAAGCGGATGCGTATGGGAGACGAACAGACCAAAGTCGGCGCGCTCGGCGATGGTCGCGTAACCCACTTCCGGCGGATAACTGGCCTGGGCCGACAGCAATCCCAGAGACGCCCGGCCAGTCTGGATAAGGTTGATCGCATCGCCGTGTTCGGCGAAGACACATTCGAGTTCAAGCTCCGGAAAACGCTGATCCAGTTCGGCCATGCGCATTTCGAATTCAGCGAACTGGTTGGCATCGGAAAGCACCAGCGTCAGGCGCGGCTCCATGCCTTCGGCCAGACGCCCCGCTGCTCGACGCAATTTGTCCGAGGCCGCCAGCACTTCCTCGATTCGCCCATGCAGCGCTCGGCCGGCTTCGGTCAATGCCGGGTGCTTGGAGGATCGGTCGAACAGCTCGACACCCAGGTCGATTTCCAGTCGCGAGATGGCTTCGCTGATGGTCGACTGGCTCTTGCCCAGACGTCGAGCGGCGGCGCTGAATGAGCCCAGCGCGAGGGTTTGGGCAAAGGCTTCGAGGGCTTCGGGGGAATAGCTCATGGCAGGTCCGCTTATTCATCCATCGGTTTTTCCGATGGAAACGATTTTCACTTTAGTCGATCGCGACACGACAATGCACGCCTGCCCAGCAACAAAGTGATAGCACGTATGCCCCTCCCCATCGATAAAGCCGCGAAGTCGGCGGTCCCGGCGAAATCCATCAAGGAGCGCGCCTTTCACGCGCTGCTGTTCGAACTCATCGGCGTCGCGCTGTTTGCGCCAGGTCTGGCCTGGGTGCTGGGCCAGTCTCTGGGCAAGATGGGTGCGATGACGGTGATGATTTCCACGCTGGCAATGCTCTGGAACATGTTGTTCAACGCAGGTTTCGACCGGCTGCGAGCGCGCTGTGGATTTGCACTGGATCTGAAAGTACGCGCGCTGCATGCAATCTCGTTCGAGACCGGGTTGATCATCGTGGTGGTGCCGCTCGTGGCGTGGTGGCTATCAATCAGCCTGTGGGAAGCGTTCCTGCTGGATATCGGACTGCTGCTGTTGTTTCTGCCGTACACGATGATGTTCAACATGGCCTACGACAAGGTGCGCGAGCGGATTGTGGGTCGTCACCACCCGGGCGTTCGGGTGAACCGTTAAGCGAGTCCGTGCACGATAGTGTGTGGGAGCGAATTCATTCGCGCGAGGTTGGCAAGATCGATTCATCTCTATGGTCTGCACCGCCGTCTCGCGAATGAATTCGCTCCCACAGGATCTGATCCGGCTACACATGCTTCAAGTCAAAAACGGCATCACTTCCACCAACAACTCCTCCGGGATTTCCTCCGCCAGATAATGCCCGCCCGGCAGCGCTTTACCGCGAACATCCGAAGCCACCTGCTGCCACTCTCCGAGCGGGTCGAAACATTTGCCCACCGTGCCCTCCGCGCCCCATAGCACCAACAACGGCAAATGCAGATGATTACCCGCAGCGATGTCGGCGCGGTCATGCTCAAGGTCGATGCTGGCGCTGGCGCGGTAGTCTTCGCACACCCCGCGCGCGGCGCCCGGCAGGCTGGCGCAACGCACGTATTCGGCGAACGCCTCTTCGGTGAAGGGCGTCAGACCCGCACTGCGGCTGCCCATCACGCTGCGCAGGTATTGCTCGGGATTGGCCTCCAGCAATGTCTCCGGCAACGGCGCCGGGCGAATCAGAAAGAACCAGTGCCAGTACGCGCGAGCAAAGGCTTCGTTTGTCTGGCTGTACATCGCCAGCGTCGGCGCGATATCGAGCAAAACCATGCGGCTCACCACCTGGGGATGATCCAGCGCCAGTCGATGGGCGACCCGGGCGCCGCGGTCATGGGCCAGCACCGAGAACTTCGACAGCCCCAGTTCACGCATCAGCGCCACCATGTCGCGACCCATTTCGCGTTTGGAATAGCTGGAATGGTCCTTGCTGGCTGGCGGCTTGCTGCTGTCGCCATAACCGCGCAGATCAGCGGCGACCACGGTGAAATGCTGGCTCAGGCGTTCGGCGACCTTATGCCAGATAACGTGGGTCTGGGGGTGCCCGTGCAGCAGCAATAGGCCTGGGCCGGTGCCGCCGATGCGATAGGCGATTTGCACACCGTTGACTAGGCGCTGGTCTTTCTGGAATCCGGCAAACATGAATGACTCCTTGTGATTGTTGGCGTTAATCCTGGATCGCTGAGTCTGGGTAGCTAGACGCAAGGCGTGGCAGCGCGGTGCTTCATGAAACGTGTTCGTCCAGAAAAAAACCTACCGGACTGAACGCGCGCAATTGGTCTCTGAAATTCCCGAGCCATTGGCTATTCGGCCACTACACCGGCAAGCGTAATGTAGCGCCACATTCAACGAATTCCCCTACCTATCCACCGGAGTACGCACACATGAACAAGCGAATCGCCTGGGCTCAGAAATCGCCAGAAGCCTACAAAGCCATGGTCGGCCTGGAAACCGCGCTGGCCGAATCCGGCCTGGACAACACGTTGCTGGAACTGATTCGTCTGCGCGCTTCACAGCTCAACGGCTGCGCCTACTGCGTCAACATGCACGCCAATGACGCGCGCAAGGCCGGCGAGACCGAGGCCCGCTTGCAGACCCTGAGCGTCTGGGAAGAGACCACTTTCTTCACCGACAAGGAAAAGGTCGTGCTGGCGTGGGTAGAAAGTCTGACCCTGCTGCCGGTCCATCGTGCGCCCCAACATCAATATGAAGCACTGCTTGCGCATTACAGCGAAGCGGATGTCGCCAACATCACCCTGGCCATCGCCACTATCAACGCCTGGAACCGGTTCGGAGTGGGGTTTGCGATGGTCCCCTAAGGGCAACTGCGAGCTTTGAGCTGCAAGTCGGCGCGCGTGCATTCCGCTTACTGCTTGCAGCTCGAAGCTGTCAAACCTTCAAGTAGCGCCCACTCAGGGCCACGCCCAGCAGCATTACGGCGATGATCAGGAAGGCGATGCCGAGACTGCTGAGATGGGCAACGAAGCCAATGCCTGCCGGGCCCATGAGAATGCCGATGTAACCCAGGGTGGTGATGGCCGGGACCGCGACGTTTTCGGGCATGGTCTTCTGACGTCCTACCGCGCTGTAGAACACTGGCACGATGTTGGAGCAACCGATGCCGACCAAGGCATAGCCGCACAGCGCCGCCTGCCAATACGGAATTAGCGTGGCAACGGTCATGCCGACCGCCGCGCACGAACCGCCGAACAAAATGATTTTGTGCACCCCCAGACGGCGCACGATCGGGTCGCCACCCAAACGGCCGACCGCCATCGCCAAGGCAAACACTGCATAGCCGAACCCGGCATAAGACGGCTCGACGCCACGCTGCGCGCTTAGAAACACCGCGCTCCAGTCGAGCATTGCGCCTTCGGTGAGAAACACGGTGAAGCACATCAGGCCGATGAACAGCACCACGCCACGGGGAATCGCGAAGGCCGGGCCGCCCGCCTCGCTGCCGTAACCGAGCATGTTGGGGCCAGCCTTGTAGAGGGCAATGGCGATGAACAGCGCCACCAGACTCATGGTCAGCCACGGCCAGACGCCGACGCTCAACAATGCCGAAACGCCCGCCGCGCCGAGAATACCGCCGCAGCTGAACAGGCCGTGGAAGCCCGACATCATGGTCTTGCCGCTGGCTCGTTCGACGATGATCGCCTGAATATTGGTGACGCATCCCAGCGCGCCCATGCTCGCGCCGTAGACGAACAGCGTCGCTACCATCAGCGGCACCTGGGTGACGGTTGCCAATAAAGGCAGGCACAGACAGGCGATGCTGCCGACCACCACGATGATGCGCCGACAGCCGTGGCGCACGGTCATGGCGCCGGCCAGTGGCATGGACAGAATCGAACCGATGCCCAGGCACAACAGCAGCAGCCCGAGACTTGCGTCGTCCAGTCCCAGGCGGCTTTTGGCGTAAGGCACCAACGGCGCCCATGCGGAAATACTGAAGCCGGTGATGAAGAACGCCACGCGGGTGGAGAACTGTTCCAGCCGCCCAGGCACGACCGGTGCCGCGGTGCCGATGGAGGTCATTGCCGCTCCCTTGCTATTCGTTGTGAACACCCGCCCACCCATCACGGGCCGACAAAAAAGCAGCCTAACAAAGGTTGGCGCAATGCCGTAGAAGGGGCGTCGAGGGATTTAGCCTCAGGAATGCCTCAGGCCAGTGTATTTATCAGCCCCGTGTGCGTGCCATAAAGAATGAGGGCAGATCGCGCATTGAACCTGATTGAAAGGTGACGCAGCGTTCACATCTGGCGTGGTGAACGTGTAGGAGCCGGCTTGCTGGCGAACCGGTTGTGTCATTCAAAATTTACGTCGCCGACACACCGCTTTCGCCAGCAAGCCGGC
>NZ_JBOICF010000076.1:0-18100 GCF_050739935.1 Pseudomonas sp.
GCTGTAGATGGGTTGTCTGACACTACTCGTTCGCCAGCAAGCCGGCTCCTACAGTGAATCGGGGTTGTGGAGAAGAGTTAGGTTCGTCATCAAAAGTGCGAGGAGCATTAGCTTCCAGTCACGTCGCTTTCTTACGCGATAGTCCAGACGACTCAAATCGGCCGTGAGGCAGAAGCCAGCTCGTTCCAGGGAAACAACTGTTGATCGATGAACAGCAGATCAACACTTGCGGGCTTTCATATCAGTTCAGTCGAGCACCTTTTGCCCCGTTCTCGGTCTGCCGCTACCGGATTCATTACCCCGCCCGTTTGTCGACGTCGCTGGCACGCATGCTGCTTTGAAGCTGTCACAGGGTCTATCCGCCCACTCAACTTCGCGTCGAACGCGACCTGCAGGGTGCTCTTCGCACCCCGGGTGACCGACCCAAGGAATCACAGCATGTTGGTAGTTTCAATCTCTGGCAGCCCTTCGACCCGATCACGTTCGGGCGTTGTGCTCAAGCACGCCGCGCAATGGCTCGCCGATCATGGCGTGGACGTCAAGACAGTACGCATTCAGGACTTCGATGCCGAGGATCTGCTCTACGCGCGCTTCGACAGCCCGCAAGTGGTGGCTTTCATCGAAGCGGTGGCTCGGGCCGACGGTCTGCTGATCGGTACTCCGGTCTATAAAGCCTCGTTCTCCGGCGCGCTGAAAACCCTGCTCGATCTGCTCCCGGAACGCTCCCTGCACGGCAAGGTGGTGTTGCCCCTGGCCACCGGCGGTAGCATCGCCCACATGCTGGCGGTCGATTACGCACTGAAGCCAGTGCTCTCGGCGCTCAAATGCCAGGAAGTGCTGCACGGCGTCTTCGCCATCGACAGCCAGATCAGCTACGGCGACAACGAACTGGGAGGCGATCTGGACGAACTGCTGACCCAGCGCCTGCATGATGGCCTGGACCATTTTCTTCTGGGCCTGCAACACCGCACCAACGCGCGGCATAAAGCGGCCGGTGGGCATTTGAAGCTGGCCCTTTAAGGCAGCTACAAGTGGCAAGCTTCAACCGCCAGGCGAGAGCCGGTATCAGACCGCTCAACCCTGACGCGCTTTCGATGGGGTGCTGACTTCGGCGTTGAATTCGCCGCGGGTGTCGAATTCGTGAGCCCGTTGCATTTGCGGTTGACCCATCAACTGCGCTTTGCGGGCTTGATAATCGTCGTAGGACAGACCACGACGGTTCAAGTCTTCAAGGGCTAACTGGTGGGTTTCTTCGGCGGTGTAAGGGCGCAGTTCAGGATGGTTGCCAGCGGCACAGCCAGAAATTACCGCGACTGAAAGCAACATGGCGAGGGCAAGAAGACGGTTCATGGGAGCCTCCATCCGGCTCTTCTGGAATAGAGCCAAGGCTACGCCCCGGGGCTTTCCAGCTGAAATCAGTCGTCTTGATAGTCGCTATTGGATTTTTCAGCGTATGAACGACGGACAGGGTCTTCTTGATGGAACGCGTCCCACTTGTGGGAGCGAATTCATTCGCGAGAGGACAGTAAACCCGACATATATTTATCGGTTGTACCGACGTATCGCGAATGAATTAGCTCCCACCGTGAGTCCAGCTCAGGAAGGTATCAAACCAACCAATGCCACAACAACAGCGTGCCGATCAGGCCCACCACCGAGACGATTGTCTGCAAAATCGACCACACCCAGATCGTCTGCTTGAGCTGCAATCCGAAGTACTCGCGCACCATCCAGAAACCCGCATCGTTGACGTGGCAGAAGAATACCGAGCCCGCCCCGATCACCAGCGCCACCAGCGACGCTTCAACCGGCGCGAGGCCCGCCATCATCGGCGCGAGAATACCCGCCGTGGTGGTGGTCGCTACTGTCGCCGAACCGGTTGCCTGACGCAGCGCCACGGCGATCAGCCAGGCCAGCAGCAGATACGGCATGTGCGCGCCCTCCGCGACCTTGCTGATGGTCTGGCTGACACCGGCATCCAGCAACGTCTGTTTCAGGCCGCCGCCAGCGCCGATGGTCAGCAGCAGCACGGCAATCGGCGCCAGGCTTTTGCGCAGCGTGCCGCCCACGTGCTCGCGGGAAATGCCATTGGCCCAACCCAGGCAGACGGTGGCCGCCAACACGGCGATCCCCAGTGCAACCAAAGGCTCGCCGAGGAATTTCAGGGTCAATGCGACGTTACTTTCGGGCTCCATCGCCACTTTGGCCAGCGTGCTGCCAAGCATCAAAATCACTGGCAGCAGAATAATCAGCAGCGAGATGCCGAAACCCGGCTGACGTGCGACGTTGGGCTTGGCCGAAAAAAGCTCGCCTAACTCGGCTGGCTCTTCAATGTGCAAACGCTTGGACAGCCAGTTGCCGTACAGAGGGCCGGCCAGAATCACCGCCGGTACCGCAATACAGAAGCCCAGCAACATCGTCAGGCCCAGATCGGCGTGCAAGGCGCTGACCGCGATCAGCGGTCCAGGGTGTGGAGGCATCAATGCGTGCAGCGTGGTCATGCCGGCAAGGGCCGGAATCGCGATTTTCAGCAGCGGCTGACTGGACTGGCGCGCCATGACGAAGATGATCGGCACCATCATTACCAGACCTACCTCGAAAAACAGCGGCAGGCCAATGACCATTGCCACCAGCGCCATCACCCATGGCAGGGTCTTGCCCTTGCCCAGCCCCAGCAAAGTCGAGGCGATGCGATCTGCCGCTCCGGATTCAGCCATCAGCGCGCCGAGCATCGCACCCAGCGCGATGATGATTCCCGCCTCCCCGAGTATCCCGCCCGCGCCCTTGCTGAACGCTTTTGCAACTGCCTCCGCTGGCAACCCCGCACCTATCCCTGCGATGAAAGTGCCCACCAGAATCGACAGAAACGGCGGGAGTTTGGTAGCGCTGATCAGCACGATAATCGTGGCAATGGCGATCAGGCAGCAGATGATCAGGCGAGTGTCATGAAACACCCACGCAGCAGACGACAAATCCAAGAGGAACCCCTTATCGTTCGATTCTTATTGAAGGTGATCCGAAACATTTTGTTTCAGATGGCGAAACGATACCGGATGCGGCATTGCGTCGCAGTGAATTTTTCATAGAAAGTGGCCGAAAAGCCCTGCCATTCATCCACTCATCTAAATGAATTAAGGCAGTAGCTCAGATGCAGGTCGTTTCTCTCGGAGCGAATTTATTCGCGCGAGGACGTTAAAGACGGCACATCTCCGTCGCTGCCCCATTTTTTTGTTGGAATGCCGTCCAGAATGAATTCGCGTCCCCAAGACCTCACTCCGCCGCGGGTACAGTCTCTGCACACTCGATCAACACGTCCCGCAACGCCTGCGCCGCCGCCGACAGTTTATGATCGGCCAAGGTCATCAGGCCGATGCGCCGCTCGATGCGCGGGCCTTCCAGGGCTATGCAGCGCGCGCCCAGTTCTTCCATCTGCTGAATGCACAGCGACGGCACCGCGCTGACCCCCAGCCCGTTGGCAACCATGCGCCCGACGGTCGACAGTTGATGACTTTCAAACGCCACCGACAACTTGCCGTGTTGGGTCTGCAAGTCCTGCTCCAACAACAGACGCACTGCCGATGGCCGTTGCAGTGTGATGAAGTCGTGGTGCAGCAGCTCATCCCAAGTCACCTCACCCTTTCTGGCCAATGGCGACTCCATTGGCACCACCGCCACGAACCGGTCCATGTAGAACGAAGTGAACGTCAGGTTGTTGCTCGACTCCGGCTCGAAACCGATGCCCAGTTCGACCCGCCGATGATCGACCATCTCCAGCACTTGCTCATTGATCACGTCATGCACCGCCACGTTGACCCGCGGATAGCGCTCGCGAAACACTTTCAGGGCAATCGGCAACAGGTTGCCGGCAAACGATGGCATCGCGGCAATGGACACCTTGCCCATCTGCAAAGTGAAACGCTGACGCAGCAACTCTTCGGCATTGTCCCAGTCCGCCAGCAGTTGCCGAGCCAGCGGCAGCAGCGCTTCACCCTCCGGTGTCAGGCTGACATTGCGCGTGGTTCGGGTCAGCAATTGGCCGCCCAGGTCTTCTTCCAGCGCCTTGATCGTCAGGCTCAAAGCCGGTTGTGACAGATGCAGCCGCTCCCCTGCCTGGGCAAAGCTCAGGCACTGTGCTACCGCGAGAAACGCCCGAAGCTGCTTCACGTTCATATATTTGGTTTTCTTATCAATCTATGAAAAAAACAAAATTAACAAATCACTGAGTGCGAGAGAAGATGCGACGAACGCTTTCCGACATACTCTTTGTCGGACACAACTACAACGAAGGCGGGATATCACCATGGCTGGACTCGACAAACGAGTTGCGACTTACGAAGAAGCCCTTGCCGGGCTGACCGACAACATGACTGTACTGGCTGGCGGTTTCGGCCTGTGCGGTATCCCGGAAAACCTCATCGCCGAGATCAAGCGCCTTGGTGTGAAAGGCCTCACCGTTGTGTCGAACAACTGCGGCGTCGACGGTTTCGGTCTCGGCATCCTGCTGGAAGACCGGCAGATCCGCAAAATGATCGCCTCGTATGTCGGTGAAAACGCGTTGTTCGAACGCCAGCTGCTCAGCGGCGAACTGGAAGTCGAACTCACTCCTCAAGGCACCCTCGCTGAAAAAATGCGCGCAGGCGGTGCCGGCATCCCCGCTTTCTACACCGCCACCGGCTATGGCACCCCTGTCGCCGAAGGCAAGGAAACCCGCCAGTTCAACGGCCGCAACGTGATTCTGGAAGAAGCCATCACCGGCGATTTCGCAATCATCAAGGGCTGGAAGGCTGACCACTTCGGTAACGTGGTCTATCGCCATACCGCGCAGAACTTCAACCCTGTCGCCGCCACCGCGGGCAAGATCACCGTGGTCGAGGTCGAGGAAATCGTCGAGCCAGGCGTATTGCTGCCGACCGAAATCCACACGCCGGGCATTTATGTGGACCGGGTGATCCTGGGCACTTTCGAGAAACGCATCGAGCAACGCACGATCAGAAAAGCCTGATCCGCCGAGCCGACTCGAAACCATCCATTGATTCTCCCGCAGGCGCCCATTTATCCACCGGTTACAGCCTGCCGGACACAATAAAAGAGACCCAAGATCATGGCACTCTCCCGCGAACAAATGGCACAGCGCGTTGCGCGCGAACTGCAAGACGGTTTTTACGTGAACCTGGGCATCGGCATTCCGACCCTGGTCGCCAACTACGTGCCTGACGGCATCGACGTGATGCTGCAATCGGAAAACGGCCTGCTTGGCATGGGCGCATTTCCTACCGAAGAAACCATCGATGCCGACATGATCAACGCTGGCAAACAGACCGTGACCGCGCGCAAAGGCGCTTCGATCTTCTCCTCGGCCGAATCCTTCGCCATGATCCGTGGTGGCCATGTCGACCTGACCGTACTGGGCGCGTTTGAAGTCGATGTCGACGGCAACATCGCCTCGTGGATGATTCCCGGCAAACTGGTCAAAGGCATGGGTGGCGCGATGGACCTGGTGGCCGGCGCCGAAAACATCATCGTCACCATGACCCACGCCTCCAAGGACGGCGAGTCGAAACTACTGTCGCGCTGCAGCCTGCCGCTGACCGGGGCTGGCTGCATCAAGAAAGTGCTGACCGACCTCGCCTATCTCGAAATCGAAAACGGCGCCTTCATCCTGCGCGAAACCGCACCGGGCGTGAGCGTCGAAGAAATCATCGCCAAAACCGCCGGCAAGTTGATCGTGCCGGACGACGTCGTCGAGATGAAGTTCTGAGGATACGCGGCGCCTGTAATCGCGAATGAATTCGCTCCCACCGGTCATGCACAGATCTCTATGGGACAGGATTGGTTCGCCAGAAGTCGTCCAGGCCCCGGTCGGTTTCTGACCTGCTGCACCCGCGTCATATCGATATGCCACTCTGCCTCTTCCGCAAGGAAGGGGCTTTGCTGTATCTAGAGTTGCACCGCTTTTTGCAAAACCGCCAACACTAAAAACAGCTATTCCAATAGCACTTGAACAATAACTCCAAGAGGTAAAACACGTGGCCGCCGATATCGAAGAAAGCCGCTCCGCCCGATTTGCCCTGCGCTGCGCCAAGTGGGCCGAGCGCTGGTTCCCTGACTCATGGGTGTTCGCCGCCCTGGCCGTGGTGATCGTCACCCTCGCCACCCTGGTCATCGGCGCCAAACCCGCCGACACCGCCAAAGCCTTCGGCGATGGCTTCTGGAGCCTGATCCCGTTCACCATGCAAATGGCATTCGTGGTCATCGGCGGCTACGTCGTCGCCAGTTCGCCACCTGCGGTCAAGCTGATCGACCGTCTGGCGCTCATCCCCAAAAACGGTCGCTCGGCCGTGGCCTGGGTCGCTCTGATTTCGATGGTCGCGTCCCTGCTCAACTGGGGCTTGTCACTGGTGTTCGGCGGTTTGCTGGTGCGTGCGCTGGCTCGTCGTACCGATCTGAAAATGGACTACCGCGCAGCGGGAGCCGCAGCCTATCTCGGTCTGGGCGCTGTCTGGGCGTTGGGTCTGTCGTCGTCGGCGGCGCAACTGCAAGCCAACCCGGGCAGCCTTCCGCCCTCGATTCTGGCGATCACCGGGATGATCCCGTTCACCCAGACCATCTTCCTCTGGCAATCGGGGGTGATGCTGCTGGCGCTGGTGGTGGTTTCGATCATCGTCGCCTACGCCACCGCTCCCGGCCCGGCCAATGCCCGTGACGCCAAGGAATGCGGTGTCGATCCAGCGTTCAGCCTGCCGCCATTGCCGGCGCGCACTCGCCCGGGCGAGTGGCTGGAATACAGCCCGCTGCTGATCATTCTGATGGTCGTGCTGGCGTCCGGCTGGCTGTACAACGAGTTCAGCACCAAGCCTGCGATCATCGCGATTTCCGGCCTGAACACCTACAACTTCCTGTTCATCATGGTCGGCGCGCTGCTGCACTGGCGTCCACGCAGCTTCCTGGATGCCGTGGCCCGCGCTGTGCCGACCACCACCGGCGTGCTGATCCAGTTCCCGCTTTACGGCTCGATCGCCGCGCTGCTGACCACGGTCAAGGGCGGTGACGCGCAAACCGTCGCGCACCACATCTCGACCTTCTTCACCAGCATCGCGTCCCACGACACCTATGCGCTGCTGATGGGCGTGTACTCGGCGATTCTCGGTTTCTTCATTCCGTCAGGCGGCGGCAAGTGGATCATCGAAGCGCCGTACGTGATGCAAGTCGCCAACGACCTGAAATACCACCTGGGCTGGGCGGTGCAGATCTACAACGCGGCCGAAGCGCTGCCGAACCTGATCAACCCGTTCTACATGCTGCCGTTGCTGGGCGTGCTGGGTATCAAGGCTCGGGACCTGATCGGCTTCTCGTTCGTGCAGTTGCTGGTCCACACGCCGCTGGTGCTGTTTCTGCTGTGGGCATTGGGCACGACGCTGGCGTACATCCCCCCGTTGATGCCGTAACAAGGCTTCCAGCGACAGCACCCACCCGTAGTAGCACGGCTTACCGGCGGCAGCGATTTTGAATTCGTCACCGCCGGCAAGCTGGTCTGCTACAGGGGGTCATTCATTTCCCCCCGACTCCGCGCCCTCATACTCCCCCGCCGCAACCTCGATCAACGCCTTGCGCAGTACCAGCGCCTGCTCGGCACCATACCCCTTCTCGAAACTGGCCTGGGCCCGCTCCCACAGCGGCTGCGTCTCCAGCAATTTGTCCATCCCGGCCTGAGTCAGGCTCGCCAGGCGACTGCGCTTGTCGGACGGGTCGACCAACACCGAGATCCAACCTTCGCGTTCCAATGGCTTGAGATTCTGCGCCAGCGCCGAGCGGTCGATCATCAGCATCGCCGCCAGCTCCGACATCCTCGCCACCTGACTGCGGGCGATTTGCATCAAAATCGAGCGTTGCGTCGAGCGCAGCCCGGAGGGCGCCAGCAACGCATCGTAAAGCAGGGTGATACGCCGGGTGGCCTTGCGCAGATACGTGGCGTGACAGACCACTTGCGGTGAAATCCGCAGGCCTTCCGGTACTGCCACGCCTTTATTGGGGTTATCGCTCATGAGCTTTCTCCGCTTGGGACCGACCGGCTCAAGCCTGCCAGATCCGCTCCCCGTTGACCTCGACAACGCCACTCGCCGGCAGCCGCGCCGTACTTCGTACGATCATCTTGCCAGGCAAGACTTCCTGAATCGCCAAGGTTCCGGGATCGGTCAGTTGCGCGCAGATGATGCTCACCGCGCGGCCGATCATCTCGACCAGAGGCTGTTCGAACGTAGTCAGGCCGAAGATTGGCCACTGCCCTTGCGGCAGGTCGTCGAAACCGACGATGGACAGATCGCGACCCGGCCGCAGGTTCAGCTCATGGCAGACATTGATGGCGGCCAGCGCCATCAAGTCGTTGGCACAGAAGATCGCATCCGGCGGCGCATCGAGCCCCAGCAAGCGTCGGGTTGCTGAAATCGCACCGTCGAAGGTGTAATCCCCGACCTCACGCAATGGCAGCGGATGGCCCTGCTCCTGCAGGTAACCGTTGAAGCCGGCTTCGCGGTCACGGTTGGTCGACGAGCTCTGCTTACCGGCAACGAACGCCAGACGCTGGTGGCCGCCAGCCAGCAGAAAACGCGCGATGGTGCGGCTGCCGGTGAGGTTGTCGCTGGTCACGCTGGACACCGAAGTGCTGTCGTTGGTGCGGTTGAACAACACCACGGGCAAACCTATCGTGCGGCACTCCTCGGCAAAACGCGATGACAGACTGGCGGATACAAGCACAAGACCGTCGACCTGATAGCGCAGGATTTCTTCCAGCACCGGGTCGGAATCTTCGTTGTTAGCCATGGAAAATAAAAGGATGCGGTAGCCCAGCTGTTCGAACTCCGCCGACAGTGACTCAAGCACCCGCGCATAAAACGGGTTGGCCATGCCGGGAATGGCAACGCCAATCAGATTGGAACGCCGCGTGATCAGTGAACGCGCCACCAGATTGGGCCTGTAGCCGAGGCTTGCCGCGGCCTCTTCAACCTTGCGCCGGGTGTCGGGCGACACGCTGGCGCCCTTGGTGAACGTGCGCGAAACCGCCGACTGGGAAACCCCCGCCAACCTCGCGACTTCATGGGCCGTCACCGGACGCCGTCCGCGCTCCGAGTTGTCT
Organism: Pseudomonas sp.; assembly: GCF_050739935.1. Lineage (GTDB taxonomy): Bacteria > Pseudomonadota > Gammaproteobacteria > Pseudomonadales > Pseudomonadaceae > Aquipseudomonas. Next base: position 9,131 of record NZ_JBOICF010000076.1, read on the forward strand.
GACATATCGCTTCGACCGCCGAAAAAAAATGATCATACCTGCCAATTGCTTATGTCACATCCCGGCGTCGAAATTCATACCGGTTCGCCCAAAGGGGTTTGCAACAGGGAAATCTTGCATTAACATCAGCGTCATTGCATACGTATGCAAACCTCCAGATCTCATAAAAACAAACTCGCAGGAGAACACCGTGGCTAAGTGGCTCAAACAAGGCGCCGAAGCAGAAGTCATCAAATCCGCTGCCCGTGAAGTACGCGACACCGTCGAAAATCTGCTGGCTGACATTGAAGCGCGCGGCGACGTCGCCGTTCGTGAGCTGGCGATTCGTTTCGACAAGATGGACCGTGAGGACTACCGCCTCAGCGACGCTGAAATCCAGGCCTGTATCGACCAGCTCAGCGATCGCGATCTCAAGGACATCGAGTTCGCCCAGACGCAGGTCCGCAACTTCGCCCAGCATCAGCGCAACTCCATGGTCGATGTCGAAGTGGAAACCCTGCCAGGCGTGATCCTGGGCCATAAACACATTCCGGTGAACGCCGCAGGCTGCTACGTCCCTGGTGGCAAGTACCCGCTGCTGGCCTCGGCACACATGTCGGTGATCACTGCCAAGGTCGCCGGCGTGCCGCGCATCATCACTTGCGCCCCGCCGTTCCTCGGCAAACCGGCACCGGCCATCGTCGCCGCGCAGCACATGGCCGGTGCCAACGAGATTTATTGCCTGGGCGGCATTCAGGCGATCGGCGCCATGGCACTGGGCACCCAATCCATCGCTCAGGTGGACATGCTGGTCGGTCCGGGCAACGCCTTCGTCGCCGAGGCCAAGCGTCAGTTGTTCGGTCGCGTAGGCATCGATCTGTTCGCCGGTCCGACCGAAACCCTGGTGATTGCCGATGAAAGCGTCGATGGCGAGCTGTGCGCCACCGACCTGCTGGGGCAGGCCGAACACGGTCCGGATTCTCCTGCGATCCTGCTGACCACCTCCGAGAAGCTGGCCCGCGAGACCATGGCCGAGATCGAGCGTCTGCTGCAGATCTTGCCGACGGCCGAGATCGCGCGCCGCGCCTGGGAAAGCTTCGGCGAAGTGATCGTTGCCGAGGACGATCAGGAAATGCTCGAAATCGCCAACGATCTGGCCTTCGAACACGTGCAGGTGATGACCAGGAACCCGGACTTCTTCCTCGACAACATGCGCAACTTCGGCGCGCTGTTCCTCGGCCCACGCACCAATGTCTCGTTTGGCGACAAGGTGATTGGCACCAACCACACCCTGCCCACCAAGAAGGCTGCGCGCTACACCGGTGGCCTGTGGGTCGGCAAGTTCATCAAGACCTGCACCTATCAGAAGGTCACCACCGACGAGGCCTCTTCGATGATCGGCGAGTACTGCTCGCGCCTGTGTGCGCTGGAAGGCTTTGCCGGGCATGGCGAGCAGGCCAACATTCGCGTGCGACGTTACGGCCACAAGAACGTGCCGTACGCCGGCGCCGCCCAATAACGATCGCGTTCTTTGCGGGGCGCACCTTGCGGGAGAGCGCGCACGATAAACCGTGCGTCCGACAATAAAAACAATCACACCGACCGCGAGCCGACTGCCGCGCCTATCAAGGCGCGATGGCGGCTCGCGGCACCGCTTCGAAGGATTTCCTCATGAGTGTTGTCATCGCCGTTCTGGCGCTGTGCGTTCTGATGCTGGCTGCGTATCGGGGCTACAGCGTGATCATCTTCGCGCCACTGGCGGCCCTCGGTGCCGTGTTGCTGACCGACCCAAGCGCCGTGGCTCCTGTGTTCAGCGACCTGTTCATGGACAAGATGGTCGGTTTCATCAAACTCTACTTTCCGGTTTTCCTGCTCGGCGCAGTGTTCGGCAAGCTGATCGAGCTGTCGGGCTTTTCCCGTTCGATCGTCCAGGCGGTTATCGGGCTGCTGGGGAGCAGTCAGGTGATTCTGGTGATCGTGCTGGTCTGTGCGTTGCTGACCTACGGGGGCGTGTCGCTGTTCGTGGTGGTGTTCGCGGTTTATCCGTTCGCCGCCGAGATGTTCCGCCAGGGCAATATCCCGAAACGCCTGATGCCGGCGACCATCGCACTGGGAGCGTTCACGTTCACCATGGATGCGATGCCCGGCACACCACAGATCCAGAACATCATCCCGACCACCTTTTTCGGTACCAACTCCTGGGCCGCGCCCTGGCTGGGGCTGCTGGGCTCGCTGTTCGTGCTCGGGTGCGGCATGGCGTATCTGGAATATCAGCGGCGCAAGGCCGCGCGCGCCGGGGAAGGCTACGGAAGCCAACTGCGCAACGAGCCTGAAACCCCGGAACAGATCCGCCTGCCGAATCCGTTGATCGCGCTGTTGCCGCTTGTGCTGGTCGGCGTGATGAACCTGCTCTTCACCAAATGGATTCCGGGCTGGTACGGCGGCTCGTATGGCATTCATTTGCCAGGGCTTAAAGTGCCGATTCAGACCGACGTCGCCAAGCTGACCGCCATATGGGCCGTACAGGCTGCGCTGCTGGTGGGCATCATCACGGTGCTGGTGTTTTCCTTCCGCACGGTGGCCAGCAAACTGGCCGATGGCAGCAAGACCGCCGTCGGTGGAGCGATGCTGGCGACACTGAATACCGCGTCGGAATATGGTTTCGGCGCGGTCATCGCGGCATTACCGGGTTTTATGGTGGTGGTCGACGGGCTGAAGGCGATTCCCAACCCGCTGATCAATCAGGCGATCACCATCAACATTCTGGCGGGGATCACCGGCTCGTCGTCCGGCGGGATGAGCATTGCCCTGGCCGCGATGTCCGACACCTTCATATCGGCGGCCAATGTGGCGCACATTCCGATGGAAGTGATGCACCGAGTGGCATCGATGGCTGCCGGTGGCATGGACACCTTGCCGCACAACGGCGCGGTGATCACGCTGCTGGCCGTCACTGGCCTCACCCACCGCGAGGCCTATAAGGACATCTTCGGCATGACCATCTTCAAGGTGTTGGCGGCGTTCTTCGTGATTGGCGTGTATTACACGACCGGGCTGGTTTGACGGCGACTTGATCTCGCCAGTGGCTCACGGGTCAGACGTCATCACACTGTGGGAGTGAGCTTGCTCATGAAGGCTCACTTCCAGACCCTGCATCCGTTGAGGATGTACCGCCCCATTCGTGTGCCAGGTCACTCCCGCAGGTTGCACGTTAATCAGACGCTGTTCATCCGCCCCGCTGCTCCCGCCGAAACTGCCCCGGCGGGATGCCATGGGCCTTGCGAAACCGTCTTGAAAAATAGGCCTCGTCAGCAAACCCGCAGATCTCGGCGATATGGCTCAGCGATTTGCTGCTGTTCATCAAGTGCGTACGCGCCAGGCGCATGCGCCGTTCCAGTACCAGTTCGGAAAAGGTGCTGCCGGTTTCCTTGCGCAGCAGATGAGTCAGGTAGTTGGGCGACAGAAACGCCGCAGCCGCCACATCGGTCAAGGTGATGGCCGGGTCGGCGATGTGCTCGCGGATGTACGCCATGATCCGCCCCATCGCATCGCGCCGCCCTCGCCGCTCGGCCTTGTTCGCCGACAGCGCCTGCAAGTCGGGTTCGAACAGGTTGCAGACCTTGCCGATCAGTTGCAGCAGATAGCCGCGCAAAATCGACCCCGAGCCCAGCTGCCGAGTCTGATCCGCTTCGCGCATCTGCGTCAGCAGCGTGGCCACTTGCGCGAAGTCGGCGTCGTCGAGGATAAAGTCCAGATGCTCCTGAAAGCGAAACGGCGCCAGTTCCGGTACCTCGGTCAAGGGCACATCTTCCAGGTCCATCGGATCGCAATTCAGGTGCTGCAACAGAAATTCCTGAGAGAAATTGATCAGCACGAAATTGCCGTCTTCAGGATGGGGAATCACGTGCAGGCGATGCGGCAGGATGAAGGCCAGGGTGTTGCGCGGGAACGGTCGGATCGCGCCGCCGATGTGCTGAACGGTGTCGCCGCCGAGGTTGATCTGGATCTGAAAATATTCGTGGCGATGAGGCGAGGTCAGGGCCGGGCGCGCGGACTTGTCGCGGATGTAGAAATCCATGCGGTCGCTGCGCTGCTGCATGCCATAGGTCTGGATGCGGGACGGATTGGCCATCGCTGAAAACACCTGAATCACCTGGTTCGGACTGCCGCATGTTAGGGCACTGGCGGCAGCCGGACCAAGCGATTGTTGCGGTGCAGCGCTTAGCCGATGGTGACGCTCAGCTCGGCCAGTCCTTCGATACCGGCGGTAATCACGTCCCCGCGTTGCAATGCGCCTACGCCCGCTGGGGTGCCGGTGTAAATCAGGTCGCCAGCTTTCACGCCGACCGATTGGGAGAGGTAGGCAATCACATCCTTGACCGCCCAGATCTGGTCCGCTAGATCGCCGCGCTGGCGGGTTTCGCCATTGAGGTCGAGCCAGATGGAGCCGCTGTCCGGGTGGCCGACCTTGCTCACAGGCAGCAGTGCGGTGGCTGGCGCGGAGGCGTCGAAGGCCTTGGCCCACTCCCACGGGCGGCCCATTTTCTTGGCTTGCGCCTGCAGGTCACGACGGGTCAGGTCCAGACCCACGCCGTAGCCCCAGACATGGCTCAGGGCGTCGTCAGGACTGATGTTCACACCATCCTTGCCGATCGCGACGATCAGTTCGATCTCGTGGTGCAGATCCTCGGTCAGTGGCGGGTAAGGGATGACGCCTTCGGCTGGAACCACCGCGTCCGCCGGTTTGGAAAAGAAGAACGGTGGCTCGCGATCAGGGTCATGCCCCATCTCACGGGCGTGATCGGAATAGTTGCGACCGACGCAGAACACGCGACGGATCGGGAAACGGCTGGAAGTGCCCACCACCGCCAGCGATGGCGTGGCGACCGGTGCTATGACGAATTCGCTCATGGTCATGTCCTTGAAAAGAAGGTTGCTCGACATGAGCCTAGTGTGCGGACTCGACGGCGGGCTGAGTTGGACAGATCCCTCCGGGTTTTGGACGAAACAACGGTATCTCGTTACTGATCGATCACCAGCGCCCAGTGAACCTCTGTAGCAAGCAGGGCTTGCCGACGCCAGCGATGTTACGGACGCCACCGCCGGCAAGCCGTGCGGCTACAGGAATTGCGGCGTCCCGGGATCTGGCAATCAGTCCATCACCTCACCCACGCCCCACGAACGGCATGGTGGTCGCCATCACCGTCATGTTCAGCACGTTGGCCGACAGCGGCAGCCCGGCCATGTAGCTCACGGCGTCGGCGACATGTTGCACGTTCATCGTCGGTTCAACCTGTGACTCGCCATTGGGCTGCAACACGCCTTTGGTCATGCGATCGGTCATTTCGGTCAGGGCGTTGCCAATGTCGATCTGCCCGCAGGCGATGTTGTACTGCCGACCGTCCAGCGCTGTGCTTTTGGTCAGCCCCAGAACCGCATGTTTGCTGGAGGTGTACGGCGAACTGAACAGGCGCGGTGTGTGGGCCGAAATCGAACCGTTGTTAATGATCCGCCCACCCTGCGGCACCTGACGGCGCATCAGGCCAAACGCGGCGCGCACGCACAGGAACATGCCGGTGACGTTGGTATCGATGACGTTTTTCCACTGCTCGATCGACAACTCATCCATCGGCACCGCAGGCGCGCCGATCCCGGCATTGTTGAACGTCACGTCCAGGCGACCGAAGGTGCTTTCAATGGTCGCGAACAACGCGTCGACACTGGCCGCATCGCGCACATCGGTGGACACCGCCAGCGCCTGCTGGCCGGCTGCTTTCGCCTGCTCGGCCAGTTCAGTCAACGGCTCCAGACGACGTCCGGCCAACACCACTGCGTAACCGTCCTTCAACAGTTGCAACGCGACGGCACGACCAATGCCGCTCCCTGCGCCCGTGACCAGCGCAACTTTCAAGGCAGACGATAAAGACATGAGCGATTCCCTGTTTTTTGTTTGAAAGGTTAGAGAACAATAAATCGTTGTAGCCGACGACGGACGACCCGCATGACGTATGCAACATCGCTGTCGCCGGCAAGCCGTGCTGTCACAAAGAGATGCGCCTTAGCTATGCACAGGCGTCAACACCGGTTTACCTGCATAAAACGCCGACAGGTTATCCGCGACCATCTGCACCGTGGCACGAGACGCCTCCGGCGACAGGCCCGCCACATGAGGCGTCAACACCACGTTGCTCAGGGTTTTCAGGGCATCCGGGACCTGCGGCTCGTCATCGAACACATCCAGCGCGGCACCGGCCAGACGCCCGTGCTGCAACGCATCGACCAAGGCGTCAGTATCGATCACGCTGGCCCGGGCGATGTTCACCAAAAAGCCCTCGGACCCCAGCGCTTCAATGGCGGCCTTGTCGATCAAATGGCGAGTGCCGCCGCCACCGGGCGTGGCCACAATCAGAAAATCGCACTCCGTGGCCAGCGCCAAAGGCGTCGCGTGATATGTGAAGTCCACATCGTCGCGACGGGAACGGCTGTGATAGCTCACCTGCATGTCAAAGCCCAGCGCCCGTCTCGCAATCGCCATGCCCACCGCGCCAAGGCCGAGAATGCCGATTCGCTTATTGGCGAACGAGGGCCGCGTCACCTTGCGCCATTCACTTCTGCGCACGGATGCATCGGCCAGAGGAATGTCACGCACCGCCGACAACAACAATGCCATCGCGTGATCGGCCACAGTCGGTGCGTTGACCCCGGCGCCATTGGTCACGGTGATCCCCCGCGCCTCAGCGGCCAGCAGATCCACCTGTTCATAACCGGCGCCAATCACGCAAATGATGCCCAACTTCGGCAGCGCTGCAATCTCATCTGCGGTAAGACCGAGCGGCCCACGAGTCAGCACCGCATCGATCTCATCCCCACGACTCGCCACTGCCTGGGCCCGCATCGCTGGCGTCGGCGCCAGAATCAAACGAAACCCGTTGCCCTCCAGAATCGGCAAGTACTCGTTCACATTCTCGACCAACACCAAAACCGTCTTCGTCATCATCACTCCGTCACGGAAAAAATCGATGGCACAGACAGTAGCGCGAGTTAGAGCGGTTGTGGAGGTATCTAACGATTTAACGTCATGAAACTTGATGAAACTGGCCGTAACGCTTGACCTCACCGCATTCAACGGCCGCCAATTGCCCAGACATTAGAACGACAGTTGCTTTCCCTGCGCGACAGACAGGTTGCCCGCACGCAAGGTAGCTGTTTATGGTCTGAGGGTGCGCCAGGAATACGCAGTCGCGAAACACCGGCTGAGCGCGCAGCGGTGATCCATACCGCTTCATGAATGAGTCATGCACATAAGGAACGTCATCACCATGCTCAAAGGGCTCTCGAAAAAGTCGCTTTCCAGAACATTGCTCAGCACCGCGCTGATTGGAATCATGTCGTCGGGGGCTGCGGTGGCGGCCAATGAACCGGGCAAGGCATTGGCCGAGAAGGTCGGCATACCCTGGCCAGCGGTGATCGCTCACCGTGGTGCTTCGTTCAATGCGCCAGAGGAAACCGTACCGTCCTACACCTTGGCCCGGGAGCTGGGTGCGGACTATCTGGAGATGGATATTCAACGGACCAGGGACGGTGTGCTCATCGCTCTGCATGACGACACGCTGGAGCGCACCACCAACATCGCCGAGGTCTACCCGAATCGCACGAAAGACCCGCTGAGCAGTTTCACGCTGGAAGAAATCAAGCGTCTGGATGCAGGCTCATGGTTCAACAAGGCGCACCCGGATCGTGCCCGCGCCAGCTACGCAGGGCTGAAGATTCTGACCCTGGACGAGGTGATCGATATCGCCGAGGGCGGCCAGAACAAGCCGGGGCTGTACATCGAGACCAAGGTGCCCGCGCAGTTTCCGGGTATTGAAGAAGACCTCAAGAAAAAACTGGAACAGCGCGGTTGGCTGAGCCAGCGTCCAGCGGCCGAGAATGGGCATGTCAATGTGACCCACATGCCGGGGCGCGTTGTGCTACAAACCTTCGAGAAGCAGAGCCTTGAATTGCTGCAGAAAGCCATGCCGGACACGCCAAAGGTGCTGTTGCTGTGGTTGGGTGATGGTTCCATTCAGGCGGCGTCCGACCAGACCTTCAAAGAGTCGGGTGCGAAGGACAAGGCAAGTTTCTACGCCACTCAACAGGTGAAATCGAAGGAGGAGTTCGCGGCGTGGATGGACTGGGCGAAGGCACACGGCGCCATCGGCACAGGCCCGGCAGCAGCGTTGAAGAATGGCGGAGATCAAAGCTACATGGATCTGGTGCAGCCGTGGATGAACAAGATGGCCCACGATCGCGGCCTGATCATCCACCCGTATACCGTCGATGATGCGGTGGACTTCGAGACGATCAGCGCACGTGGCGTCGACGGGTTCTTCACCAACCGGGCATCGGAATTGCTGAAATTCTATGGCCGACCTTCGAAAGAAAGTATGGATTCGATTTTGAAGCGGATCGGCTACTGAAACTCACATGACCTTGTAGCAGCCGGCTTGCTGGCGAATCAGCATTTCAGACGATGAAAGTGTGTCGGTCGTACCGGCCCTTTCGCCAGCAAGCCGGCTCCTACAGTGATTGTGTACGGTCGCAAAATCCCGGTACGCCGCAGAATCTGTAGGAGACGTCGGAGGTTACGACGGCAGCGAACGCGGCGGGTCAGTTACAGATGTGCCGCCTGACACTCCGCCTTCGCTAGCAAGCCGGCTCCTACAGTGATTGTGCACGGTCGCAAAATCCCGGTACGCCGCAGAGTCTGTAGGAGACGTCGGAGGTTACGACGGCAGCGAACGCGGAGGTTCAGTTACAGATGTGCCCTCTGACACTCGCCTTCGCCAGCAAGCCGGCTCCTACCGTGATTGTGTACGGTCGCAAAATCCCGGTACGCCGCAGAATCTGTAGGAGACGTCGGAGGTTACGACGGCAGCGAACGCGGTGGGTCAGTTACAGATGTGCCCTCTGACACACCGCCTTCGCCAGCAAGCCGGCTCCTACAGTGAT
>NZ_JBOICF010000077.1:0-54579 GCF_050739935.1 Pseudomonas sp.
GTCAGATACCTATGCGTTTACTGACCCAACGCGGTTCGCCAGCAGCGACTCCTACAATTGAGGCTAATTACCGACAGCCATCACGCCGTTTCCAGCACAGTTACAACCCTGAAAAAAATATCTGGAACCCCTGCAACCACGCAGTGATCTAGTGCTTGCAGCCCATTCAGGAGATCACCATGTTCCAGTTCTTCGAACAACTCAGCACAAGGATCGCGGCGCCTTTCGTCGGTGAGAGCAAGCGTAACAGCAAGGTCTGGCAATGCCGCTGTGGCCAGTCAGTGTTCTTCCGCAACAGCCAATGCCTGGCATGCTCGGCTGCACTGGGTTATCTCCCCGAACAGAGCAAGATTGCCGCCCTGGAACCTGGCCCGGATCTCAATACGTGGCGTTTGAGCGACGAACCGCAGGCGGGGCTTTACCGCCGTTGCGCCAATCTCGACACGCCCGCTGCCTGCAATTGGATTTTTCCTGAGCACAATGCCGGAGAATTCTGTGTCGCCTGTAGCCTCAACCGGACCATCCCGGACCTGTCCATCCCGGAAAATCCTGAACGCTGGCTCAAGATCGAAACCGCCAAGCGTCGCATGATCGCGCAGCTGATTACCCTTGGGTTGCCTGTCATTGCCAAGAGTGCCGACGAAGAGCGCGGCCTGGCGTTCGAGTTTCTCGGCGTCGACCTGCAAGGCAACCTGCCCACTACCGGCCATGCGAATGGCCTGATCACCCTCAACGTTGAAGAAGGGGACGACGCCATCCGTGAGAAAGTTCGCGTGCAGATGCATGAACCTTATCGCACGTTGCTCGGACATTTCCGTCATGAGGTAGGGCATTACTATTGGGATCGTCTGATCGCCAACACCTACTGGCAAGATGGCTTCCGCAATCTGTTCGGCGATGACCGCGCCAGCTACGCCGACGCTCTCGACCATCATTATCAGCACGGTGCCCCGGCGGACTGGCAGCAGACTTATGTCAGCGCCTACGCGACCATGCACCCATGGGAAGACTGGGCCGAAACCTGGGCGCACTACCTGCACATGATGGATGCGGTCGATACCGCCCTGAGCCTGGGCATGAGTGCCCGCGACATGGACCTCGACTATCAGCCATTCGAGCTGAACACCCTCTATGATCCGCAGCATCCGGGTGGGCCGGCGTTCCTCGCATTCGTCAACGCCTGGATCGAACTGGCGGGCATGCTCAACGAACTTTCGCGTGCCATGGGTCAGCCAGATTTTTATCCATTCGTGTTGCCACCCGCGGTGATTACCAAGCTGCATTTCATTCATCTGGTGATACAAGACGCGGGCGGCAAGGCGGATGAAGTGCTGCAGGTGCAGTGATCCATTCGATTGGAATGCAGAGGCTGTTTTCTGCAACTTCGCGACCGCGGATCTGTCATCGCCGCCGGTCTGCGAGTGCCTGCAAGGGCCTGGATCTAATGCTATTTTCCCCAACAATATCGTTTTGATACTACTGGCGAAAAGCAGTTGCACAGGGATCCGCAAATGGCCAATAGCGCACCAATACCATTGAACGAGGCCTCCCGGCTTTCCCGTATCACTCATATGGGTCTTCTCGATTCGGCCTCCGATGAAGTGCTGGATCACATCGTTGATATGGTTACCCATTACTTCGATGTGCCCATCGCTCTGGTCTCGATTGTCAGCGAGCACCGGCAATGGTTTCGCGCGGGCACCGGTCTTGACGAGCGCGAGACGCCACGGGAAATATCTTTCTGCGCCTATTCGATCCTCAGCCACGAAGTGTTTCAGGTCGCTGATGCGCGCCTTGACCAGCGTTTCAAAGACAACCCGCTGGTGGTGGGCGAGCCGCACATTCGTTTCTATGCCGGCGTGCCCCTGGTGACCGCCGATGGCCTCGCCTTGGGCACGCTGTGCATCATCGACAGCAATACCCGCCTGCCGCTCGATGCCCGTGACGTCACCATGCTTGAGATGTATGGCAAGCTGGTGATGAAACGCTTAAACAACCTGCGCAAGGCCAGCTATGTCGATCAGCCGACAGGGCTGTTTAACCGGCTGCGTCTGGAAGAAGACATCATTGCCCTGGCTGACCGTGACGATCACGCGCTGGTGGCGCTGGACATGGTCAACCCGGTTTTTCTCGACAGCATCGTCAAGGCGCTGGGCTATAGCTTCGCCCAGGAACTGGTGCGCAGCATGATCGATGCCTGCCGCGAGCAGTTGCCCGCCGATACCGCGCTGTACAAGGTCAGCCCGACCCGCATAGCGCTGCTCACGCGGCACGACGGCCCGGAGCAGGCCGAGCAACTGTTTCGCAAGCTGATCGCACATTTCCAACGGCCCCTGATCTGCCGCAACATCCCGATCCAGATGGACTTGGGCATTGGCGTGCTGCCGTTGGGGCTGGGGCGTAGTGATGAGAAGGACTGGATTCGGCTGGTGGTCAGCGCTGCGGACGAGGCACGGGGCAAGGCCACTGGCTGGCGCTGGTACGAGCCACACCTGGACTTTGCCCAGCAGCGCGCGTTTCTGCTGCTGGCGTCGCTGGCCGAAGCGGTGCGCAGCCAGGATCAGCTCTCGTTGGTGTTTCAACCGAGGCTGGAGGTGAGCACCGGCCGCATCGTCACCGTCGAAGCACTGTTGCGCTGGCAACATCCGGTGCTGGGGCCGATCAGTCCGGCCGAGTTCATCCCATTGGCGGAAAAAACCGCGCTGATTCGCTCGTTGAGCCTGTGGGTGCTACGCCATGCGGTCGCTCAGGCAAGAACCTGGCAACAGCAGGGCTACGCCTTCAAAGTGGCGATGAACGTTTCTGCCATCGACCTTGCCAATTCGCAATTCAGCGATGCCTTGTTCGAGCAGTTGGCGATCAGCGGACTGGATCCAGGCCGCTTCGAGCTCGAATTCACCGAAAGCGCGCTTTGCGACAACCCCGACATTACACGGCAGCAACTCGAACGCCTGCGCGCGCTGAACGTCGACATCGCGATCGACGACTTCGGCACCGGTTACAGCAACTGGACCTACCTGCGTCAATTGCCGGCCACCACGGTCAAGCTCGACAAATCGCTCGTGGAAAACCTGGAAGCCAATGAAAAGGATCGTCGACTGGTCGAAGCTATCGTCGATCTGGCCCGACGGCTCGGCTACCGTGTGGTGGCAGAAGGGGCGGAGACCGAAGGCGTCTATCAAATCCTCTGCCAGCTCGGCTGCCATGAAGTGCAGGGCTACCTGGTCGCGCGTCCCATGACCGCCAGCGCGCTGGAGCACTGGATGAATGGCGAACGCAACAATAAGGTCAGGCAATTGCGGGCGCTGGGCGGCTGAAGGGCTGAAGGCCGGTCAAAACAATGTCAGGGCAATCTGCGGACCATCCGCCGCTCGAAACCCGCTGCCGCTATGACCGTATCGTCGCTGAACGCCCAGCCCGCGGCCTGATAAAGCGCCAGAGCCGCGTGGTTTGTGGGATGCACCGTCAGCATCAATTGCTCGATCTCTGGCCATAGGTCCGACACCACCGTTGGCAGCAACCGCAAGCACGTATGCCCCAGCCCGAGCCCTTGATAGCGGTGATCGATAATCAGCGCGTGCAACGTCGCGGTCCGACCCTGTGCCCAAGCTGGCAACAGCGTCCGGCGCTTCAGCAGAAAAAAACCCCTCGGGACGTCTTCCACCAGCAGCACGTAACCCTGGATATCAGGGAAAGGGCGAGCGGTGAGCCCATGCAAGGCGCCGTGAATATCGCCGAAGGTTGTTTTCTGCTCGTCCAGCAGTTCGATCTGCTGCACCTGCGAGCGCTGCGAGGCAGATAATGCCTCGTATTTCATCAATGTACTTTCCATGAGCGCCACCTTGCCCAGTCCTTGGCCCTTATGTCCAGAGTCTGGTGGCTGCTGATGCCTCGATATCGCCGAACAGCCCGACTCCTCTGGCACTGCACAAGTGCTTGAGCGCTATCAAATTTTTTATCTGGCACCAGAGGTTGTAACTTCGCGCCAGACCGGTACAATGGCGCGGCTCGCCGACTGGCGAGTGTCGTTATGGTGACCCCATCGGTCCCCCCGCAACGATTACCCGTGAACCTGGTCAGATCCGGAAGGAAGCAGCCACAGCGGGAACATTGTGTGCCGGGGTGTGGCTGGTGGGGTTGCCTCCTATCTTTGATCCCTTGCTGCGCTAGGGTTCTCAAGCAACAAATCCCCACTTCGTGACAGCCTTTTCCGTTCGCGCCTTCATGACTTTTCAGCCTCATCGTTGAAGAGTGGCATACTTGCGTGCCTGGCATTGCGAGGTGGAGCAAGTGGACAAAATTGACGACATCACCCAGGAAAAAATCCGGGAGTGGCAGATGCGTCGCCTGGAGATCAAGGACCGGATGCAGTCGCATCCCGACCAGACCCTTGAGCTTTCGCGGGTGCTGGACCTTATGGATGACGAGCATGCTGCGATTCTGGCTGGCGCGACGTTCAGCAAGAGCGCGGATGTGCCCGAGAAGAGCGCGCCGAACGAGTCATCGGAAACTGCGCAGCGTTCATCTCGCTTGGGTGCAAGCACACTCGATCTTCAACTGAAAATCACGGCAAATAACGCTGATGACCTGCGTAAATTGCTCGATATCGCTATCTACGAAATGAACAGGCAGATCGATATGGCCGACGGCAAGGTTGGGAGTGAGCGCCGGAAATATCCCGGAGCCATGTCAGGCACCTTGGGTGACTACCACTTCGAACTCGGCATTAATGACGAGGCAGGTCATGAGTGAGGCAAGCGAAGGACAGGCTGCACCGTGGATGGTGCGTGAAACGCTGGCAAAACAGTTGGTGCCTTTGCTTGAGCTTTACGATGTCAAATGGCGTGGGCACGGGATGATCTATGTCGACGACCAGCACTACAACATTGACACGGCTTACAGGATAGTTGCCGATCTAAGTGCAAGCCTGGATGTTCCCGTTGATCAAATCAGGGCAAGACTCGTCGAGTTGGGCTGGCTCAACGACGTTCGTCACTCTTCGTCCACCAGAAAGGAGGCTGTGCGCGTTGATGACGAGCCGGCGTCCCGCTCGACCTCTTGGGAGGACGAGTATGAATATGACGATTTTGGACCAAATGACGACCGGGGTCACGAGTGACCCCGTCGCTTGCTTTTTCATGGCTGTGAGGCTGTATGCGCCCGGAACACTTTGATCTGTCCAGCCCGGTTTTCCTGCCTGTCACCGCTGAAACCTGCGAGAACCTTAAAGCCGGTACGGCAGTTCTCGATGATTTGACGGACACAGAGCTGGCAGCGGTTCTGGTCATCCAGAATCTGGCGCAGGCGTCAGAAAAAGACCTGACTTGCGACGCAGCCGAAAAAATTCTGAGCAGGCTTATTGCGTGGTCTGTCGACACCCGCTCTTCTTCCTCCACAAGCTTATTATCGGAAGCGCGCCGACTGTTCGACGCGCGCAAGTTGTACTTCGGCCTCAACGCCATCAAAGGCCTGAACGTGCGTCTGCTGCTGGCCGAGGAGGTGTCGGCCAGGGATTATTTGTTGCCCGATGGGAAATGGGATGTCGGATACAAGATTCGTCATCACCGGAGCAATGATCCGTTTAGCGAGCAGATGGTCACGCGGCGGCATCGTGAGCGCTGGTTGAGTACGGCGCAGGACAAACTGGTCAGGACTTTCCGCGCCAATCTGGATGAAGATCTGCATGTTCAGGGTTATGCAGGTATCGGCAAAAGCCACCTGTTGGGGGTGTTGTTGGAGTGCCTGCGTCCCGAGAGGACGCTTTTGTTGGCGCGAACGCCCGGCAAGCTCGGTGCTCTGCGCAAGCGTTTAAAAGGCACGCATGACAAGGACAGGCAACCTGGCTCGACTTTCAAGGCCTTTGCCCAAGCGCTATTGGGCGGTCCTCTGTTTGAGCCCGAGCGCGCAACGGGTAAGGGGCTGAGCAAACAGGCTTTGGCGCAGGAACTGAACGTTTTCGGCTTTCGCGATCATGGCGCGCTGGCGACGCTGGAAATCTGCCTGAATGTACTCGAGCGCTACTGTCAGTCTCGGGATCACAGTCTTTCGAGCAAACATCTGCCCCATTTCAAGCTGCCCCTGGCCGCAGTGGATGTCCAGGTGATTCTGGAGTACTCAAGCCGGCTCTGGGTTTATCTGGAGGCGAACCCGGCCTGGGGCGCTCAGACCGGATTCGAGGCGTTGTCGATGATAAAACGCGCCAGCCTCGCAGGCTGTGTGATCCCGGCCCGCTATACGCACATCCTCATTGATGAAAGCCAAGATATTCCGGCCTCGCTGCTGCAGATCATCGAGGGCGGTCGCCAGGTGTTGATTACCTTGGGAGACGAGTATCAGCGGGCCAGCGGCGGGATGGTCAAACGCAAGCGGGAGATCCGTCAGACCGACATCAGCTATTCCGTCCGATCTGGCCGCAATGTCGAGCGCATAGTCAATCCGTTGATCTTCCAGCACTCGGAGAAAGGCAAGGTTCCATTCGAAGGTTCGCGTGATGCGGACGTCAGCATTGAAGAGTACCCGCAAGGTTTCGTGCCGCCGGAAGGCTGCGTGGTGCTGACCGCATCACGTTGGGACAGCATGAAATGGGCCATCGAATTGCAAGCGGCCAATTGCCCGTTTGGCTACCTGGACCATGCGGCGCAGAAAGACCTCGAACACTTCATGACCACTGCCGTCGGTTTGTTCAAACCAAACTTCTACTCGCCGGAGCGCAGCGCACAGGGACTGCATCCTTTTTTCAGCGACTTGACAGACTGGCAGCAGGTACGTGACGCCAATCGGTTCGACGAGTCGTTTCTTTGGGTCGAGGCCCAGCTGGAAAGGGGCTTCAATATGGCCGATGTTTCCCGCTTGAACAGGACGTTGGGCGTTATTGGCAAGCGCTGCATTCTGGTGCTGGCGCAGGAGGCGGGGGGGATGGAGTTCGATCAGGTGCTGCTGACGCCTGAGTTACTGACCAACGTGAAATTCAAGGACGCCTACGAGTTCGACCAACGCATTTGCGCGGTATATATAGCTATTTCTCGGGCGAGACGGCAGCTCTATGTTCCTTACGATGTGGTGGAGTGGATCGACTACCACCGGTATCAGAAATACCGTGAGTCTCATGGCTACTGACGGCGCTTTTTTTCCGTACTCGCGAGGTAGCTTGTTCTCGCCATAAAAGGCGCCCCAGCCGACTCAGCGACGAAGGTGCGCACTGCCGCCTGCATGATCGCTCGCAAACTGTTTCCCTGCAGGCGTCCGCTCTGCCACCACGCATCCATCCTTGATCGACACGGCGGCATATCCCTGATCGCGTAGATAAAGCAGCGCCGTGAAATCCAGCGGATTGATTCTTGAAACGGCTTCATCAGCAAGCGTAGCGAGTAGTCGGAAAGCCAAGGATTCAATCCGCATGGGGAAGCGCCTCTGGGAGCGTCGGTTTTGGTGGCTATTTGTCACCACCACGTCCGATGGAGTTCCATTTATTTGAGATGAATTCTCCAGGTCCATGACATTTCAAGGATGGGCCGTCGTGTCCTTAGGTTTCAGGCTGCGAAACCCCTGCGAGTATTTGCTGAGTGGTCATCATCTAGTACCGGATCGCGTAAGGCAGTCGTTTTCTCAGACGCCTGATCTGGCGCATTCCCCGGCACCGGCTCAACGTCAGCTGCGCCAATAATGCGTGGCAAATCAAAGAAATCTGCCCCGCTTTTGGGTCAATACGATAGTCTTCGCACCATTGTCGATACGGACACCTGGATTGGAAGGCTATAGATGGCGCCTGATGACTATCTCGTAATGACCAGCGCAGAGTGGGCGGGGCTGCGCGCCAGCACGCCACTGACTTTATCCGAAGAAGATCTGGCGGCGTTACGAGGCGTAAACGAAGATATTTCTCTGGAAGATGTCGTCAACATCTATCTCCCCCTGTCGCGCTTAATCAATCTGCACGTCAGCGCCGCGCGCAACCTGGCCAGCATCAAGGACACTTTCCTCGGTCGGCCTGCGAAGCGACAGACATACGTGGTCGCAGTCGCTGGCAGTGTCGCGGTAGGCAAAAGCACGTTTGCCCGTGTGTTGCAGGCGTTGATGGCGCGCTGGCCGGATCATCCGCGGGTCGATCTGGTCACTACCGACGGATTCCTGCATCCCAATGCCAAGCTCGATGCTGGCGGCATCATGCATCGCAAAGGCTTTCCGGAAAGCTACGATCGCAAGCGCATGGTCAAGTTTCTGTCCGATCTCAAGGCAGGTGTCGCCGTCATCAGCGCGCCGGTCTATTCACACATCAGTTACGACATCGTGCCGGATAAATTCCTGCAGATCAGTCAACCGGACATCCTGATTTTCGAAGGGCTGAACGTGCTGCAGACCGCAGGCAACGATGGTCAGAAGCCTGGGAGCATCGTGTCGGACTTCTTCGATTTCTCGATCTATCTGGACGCTGACGAGGGTGACATCGAGCGTTGGTATGTCGAGCGTTTCCTGATGCTGCAACGCACTGCGTTTCGCGCACGCGGCGCCTATTTCCGGGAGCTGGCCGATCTGCCGCCGGAAAAATCCCCGGAGGCTGCACGCAAGATCTGGCGTGACATCAACCGGCCGAACCTGCTGGAAAACATTCTGCCAACCCGTGAACGTGCGAGCCTGGTGGTGCGCAAGACGGCGGATCATTCGGTAAAGGAATTGTGGTTGCGATAGCGGCCTGGATCGCGTGCCTCATGGTGCTCTATGCAAGCCCCTGTAGATACTCCGTTGGCGGTGACGTTCTTCTAGGCGCCGCCTGACTCTGTAGGAGCCGGCTTGCTGGCGAACTGGCTGTGTCAGGCATTGTTGTAGATTTGACCGATATACCGCGTTCGCCAGCAAGCCGGCTCCTACAGCTACGCAGCACTTGTATGAGCCTTGGTATTTTTCCTTGGCACCGAGACAACATCCAAGCGGCACGGCTTGCCCGCGGCAGCTATTTCAAGCCCGCCTGCGCCGGCAAGCCGGACTGCTATAGAGGCGTAGGACGATGGGGGATAGCTCAATCATGGCCAAGACAATCCTGTGCTCAACGGCACTCGCCTTGTGCTTCAGCGCTGCCGCCATGGCCGACGGCAACAAGTTGTTGCTCGAATGCCAGGACGGTATCAACAGCATGAGCGGCGGTGCGGCTAAAAACCCGCTGGGTATCGGTCACTGCGTCGGGGTGCTGCAAGCGACCATCGACACCCTTGACCTCGTTCACGAAGCCGGTGGCACGCCCGAACTGGTCTGCGTGCCCGAAGGCGGAATTCCGATGATCCAGTCGATGCGCATTGTGGTTCAGTCGCTCGAAGAGCATCCGCAGAGCCTGCACCTGAATGAATCTGTGCTCGTCGTCTCGGCGCTGAAGAACGCCTTTCCCTGCCGATAAATCCAACCCGCCTTTTCGCCGTCCGTCGCGTGGACCAAGCAGCGAATGGCAAGATTTGACTATTTATCTATCCTTACCGGTCAGTACATATGCCAGTCAGGATTGAGCCAATGCCGACCCCTCGGGATTTCAGTGCCAACCACCAACGCCTGATCGACGCTGCCTCCGCGCTGTTCTTTCGCGACGGTATCAATGCCACGGGGATTGCCGCTGTCGCAGAATTCGCTGGCGTATCGAAGATGACGCTCTACGCGCACTTCGCTTCGAAAGACGAACTGATCGTAGCGTTTCTCGACAAGCGCAACGAGCGTTGGGACGCCGCAGTGCAGCAGACGCTGGCGTCCAATGAGTCCCCCGCAGCGCAATTGCTGGGGTTATTCGACCTGCACCAGCAATGGCTTCGCGAGGGCGGATGGCGGGGTTGCCCTTACGTGAACTCCGCAGCCGAGTTCCCCGACCGTACGCATCCGGTGCGCCTGGCGGTTGACCGGCATAAGCGCGGTGTGAAAAGGCATCTGCTGGACTTGGCCGAGGCAGCCGGCCTGTCAAATCCGCAGACGTTGGTGAGACGAATATTCATGCTGCTTGAGGGAGCGTTTCTCACCGGAGCTCTCGAAAACGATGACAGCGTATTTCTGATAGCCAAAGACTTGGCGGCAGAGCTGATCACCGCAGCGCAATCTGCGTAAGGCTTTTCCCTCACTCACCCCAGAAAGGAAGCTGACGATGCGTATTAATGCTCTGATTGTGGTGTTGCTGACCGGCCTGGTGGCCGCAACGTTCGGTTTCGGTATCTACCTGTTTGCGCAGTTGGTGCCGGACATGCGTGCCAGCCTCGGTTTCGACATCTCCTACGTCGGCAGCATCACGGCGGCAGGGCAGTTCGGGTTTCTGCTGTGCGCACTGCTGGCGGCCTGGATCACACCGCGAGTCGGCGGCGGCTGGGTGATCTTTGGCTCGGGGGTAGTCTGCGCGACGGCCCTGCTGCTGATCCCGCTGACCCACGATATCCTGCTGATCGGCGCGCTGCTCACGGTATTGGCGGGCACCGCGGCCACGGTGTTCGTACCCATGGTGGACGTGATCTCGCGCACGGTCGCCTTCAAATATCGGGGCATGGCCATGGGACTGGTGTCCAGCGGCACCAGTTACGGCGTGTTCGTCAACAGTCTGCTGGTGCCGCTCTACGCACCACAGGGTGAATGGCGCATGGTCTGGTGGATTGTCGGCCTGATCACCGTGGCCATGGCGATTGGCGTGGTGGTGGTGTTCAAGCGGGCAGCGTTGTTCGTCATCAACACTGACTCCACAACAACCGATGATCCGACAACCAAGGTCGGCAAAACCGCACTGATGCAGCCTTGGGTGCTGACGGTATGGATGATGAATTTCCTGCTGGGCTTCTCGACCTTTCCTTTTCAGAACTACCTGTCCTCCTACCTGCGCACAGAGTTGGGTTTCGACGTGACCTACACCGCGCAAATCTGGGCCAGCATCGGTTTCGTCGGCATGTTCGCCGGCCTCGCGGTCGGTTGGCTGTCTGACCGCATCGGGCTGCGCATAGCGATGATGCTGGTCTACGGCTGCGTAGCCCTCGCTGCGCTGATCCTCGTCACTCATCCTGCGGGTTACTGGCCGCTGGTGGCGGGGGTGCTGTTCGCCCTGGCGTTCTATCCCATCTTCGGCCTGATCCCCGCGTATGTGTCGAAAATGGTCGGCAGCGCGGCATTGGCCGTCACCATCTTCGGCGTCGCCAACATTCTTCAGGGCGTGGGTGGGATGATCGGCAACTTCAGCGGCGCAGTGCTGGCCAGTTTCAACGGCTCGTTCGTGGGGGTATACATCGCCATTGGCCTGGTCGCAGTGCTGCTGGCGGGGTTGACCCTGCGCTTGCCGAAAGAGGCCAGTGACATACAACTGAGGGATACGGTGGTCCCCGCCAGCACCTGACGGAAGTGTGAAATGGCCGACCTCGCCGATAACGGGTCGGCATTCGCTGGAGAGTTACAGCGTGACACTACCCTCCACGCATTTCTGCACATCACCCCCGACCCAGATCCGCTCGCCAATCTGCTCGATGCTGATCCTTCCGCGATGACCGATCACGGTACCCTGGCGTGCGGTGTATTTGCTCGGCGCCAGGCCCGCGCCGATCAGCCACTGGGCGAGGCTGGCGTTGAGGCTGCCGGTGACCGGGTCTTCGATACCATTGTCGCTACTGATCAGGGCGCGTACTTCGAAGTCCGCCTCGGCGTCAGGACCGGTCCAAGGTGCGACGACGCCTACATTCAGGCCTTTGAAGGCAACGTAGTCAGGGCGGATCGCCAGCAATTCTTCGCGGCTTTCCAGCATGACCGCGACCCACCCCGGACCATTGTCGGCCCACTGGCTGGCGACGATGCGCTCGGGTGCCAGGCCAAGCCCGGCGGCGATGTTGTGCAACACCTCGGCTTCCACCGGGCCGCTGCGTAACAACGGCGGAGCGGAGAACGCCAGGCCCGACTCGTCGCGGCGAATACGCACCAGCCCCACGCCACACTCCTGAACGATCTCGTCGGCCTTGGGGATGCCGCCGTTATCGAGCCAGACGAAACAGCTGCCCAGCGTTGGATGACCGGCAAACGGCAACTCGCGGGTGGTGGTGAAAATACGCACGCTGTAATCGGCGTCAGGGTGGGTTGGGCTCAGCAGGAAAGTGGTTTCGCTGAGGTTGGTCCAGCGTGCGAATGCGGCCATCTGCGCGTCGGTCAGGTCATCGGCGGCAAACACCACCGCAAGCGGATTGCCTTCGGTGGCGGCGCCGGAAAAGACGTCTACTTGTTGGAAACTCAGTGTCTGGGGCATGGCGCTCTCCTGATGTGCTGTAGGGCGCGGTCACTCTAGTCAGGAGAAAACGCGCTGTATATGCACAGTTCCACACCCATTCACATGGAATGTGTGTGGTCGGCGGAGGCCAGAACCGCGCCAGTATCAGTAGCGTTTCAACCAGGCCGCGACATCGAATGACGGACAGGCCTTGATGAACTCGTTCGGCGTGATGATGCCGTCGCCGTTGCGGTCTGGAGACAGATCCCGATGCCCCAGGATGCGAGCTTCGGGATAGCGCTTGCGTAGCTGGTCGAGCAAGCCGTGCAGGGCAACGAATTGCGCTGCGGTGAAGTTGTTCGCCGGTTTGCCCGCTGCGTCCACGCCACCTACCATGCACACGCCGATGGAGTTGGCATTATGTCCTTTGACGTGGGCGCCGATGGCATTTTCCGGTCGACCGGTTTCCACATCGCCGTTGCGGCGGATGACGTAGTGATAGCCCACCGTATCGAAGCCGCGTTGGCGATGCCATTGGGTGATCTCCCTTACGCCGATGTCTTGATTGGGGCGGGTGGCCGAACAATGCACGACCAACAGGTCCGTGGTCTTGCGAACGCTCGGTATGTAAGCCGGGTGTGATGCATTCATGTTGCTGCTTCCTTGCAGGGTGATTGGAGTCCTGAAAAGAATACGTGTCGCGGCAACAGGTCAACGGAGCAAAGGTTGCAAAAGGTCTCGGTCGCGATCTGCGGCGTCGCCTTCAATCACTCCACGAAAATCGGCGCCCCGCTCAGATCGGCCATGGGCGTCTGTCTGCGGGGGACCATGGCGCTGTTCAATTCGGCGCCGCTCAGTGTGGATTCCAGCACGATCGAGCAGTGATGGCAGTCTGGCAACAGGTTGTTTATATGCGCCACCATATTGCCCGGATGCAATTTTGCCCCCGCTCCGCTAGCATTAGCGGTCTTCCGCAACCCAGTCGCGACGGTTTTCAATGAGTTATCAGGTTCTTGCACGTAAATGGCGTCCGCGCTCGTTCCGCGAAATGGTCGGCCAGACCCATGTGCTCAAGGCCTTGATCAACGCGCTGGACAGCCAGCGCTTGCACCATGCCTATTTGTTCACCGGTACGCGCGGGGTCGGCAAGACCACCATCGCGCGGATTATCGCCAAGTGCCTGAACTGCGAAACCGGTATCACGTCATCGCCCTGCGGCGAATGTTCGGTGTGCCGGGAGATCGATGAAGGGCGTTTCGTCGACCTGATCGAGATCGACGCCGCGAGCCGCACTAAGGTCGAAGACACCCGCGAACTGCTGGACAACGTGCAATACGCGCCGAGCCGTGGGCGCTTCAAGGTCTACCTGATCGACGAAGTGCACATGCTCTCCAGCCACTCCTTCAACGCCTTGCTCAAGACGCTGGAAGAGCCCCCGCCCTACGTCAAATTCATCCTCGCGACCACCGATCCGCAGAAACTGCCAGCGACCATCCTGTCGCGCTGTCTGCAATTCTCGCTGAAGAACATGACCCCCGAACGTGTGGTCGAGCATCTGACCCACGTTCTGGGCGCGGAAAACATTCCGTTCGAAGACGACGCGTTATGGTTGCTCGGTCGCGCCGCCGACGGCTCGATGCGTGACGCCATGAGTCTGACCGACCAGGCTATCGCGTTCGGCGAAGGCAAGGTGCTGGCGACCGATGTGCGGGCCATGCTCGGGACACTGGATCACGGCCAGGTCTACGACGTGCTCACCGCGCTGATCGATGGCGATGCGCGCTCCCTGCTCGAAGCCGTTCGCCATCTGGCCGAGCAGGGCCCGGACTGGAGTGGCGTGCTGTCGGAGATTCTCAACGTGCTGCACCGCGTAGCCATCGCCCAGGCATTACCCGAAGGCGTCGACAACGGTCACGGTGATCGCGACCGCGTACTGGCACTGGCCCAGGCGCTGCCCGCCGAAGACGTGCAATTCTATTACCAGATGGGGCTCATCGGTCGTCGTGACCTGCCCCTGGCGCCGGACCCGCGTGGCGGCTTTGAAATGGTGCTGTTGCGCATGCTGGCCTTCCGTCCGGCCGATAACGACAACGCGCCGAGACGGCCGTTAAAGCCGGTGGGGATCAACCCGGCCACGGTTGATTCCCAGACAACGGTGGCCGGTGCAGCGCCTGTTGCGTCGGCACCCGCTTACGTTCCGGCCACTGCTGCGCCATCACCTGCTGCTTCACCCGTTGCCGCCTTGCCTGTCGCCGAGCAGGTCGCGCCCGCTGCTGCAGCTCCGGTCGCGGCACCTGCGCCTGAAGAAGCACCTGCAGCCCCGCCAACGGAAGAAATCGACCTGCCCTGGAACGAGCCCAAGGCTGCGCAGCCGATCAGCGCGCCTGAGCCCGACCCTTTTCCGGCACCTGTTGCCGAAGAAATCCCGGAGCCAATGCTCGACACCGTGGCCGAGCAGCCCGAGCTCACACCAATGCCTGCCCCGGCGCCGGCCAGCCCCGTGCCGGATGCGCCGGAGGTCGAGTCACAGGAACAACTGCAGGCGGCGGCCGATATGGTCACCCCGGCCATGCTCGAACACGTGCCTGAGGCGGTGCCGTATGTGCCCGCGCCGATGGAGCGTGACGACGAGCCCCCGCCAGATGACGATTATTACGAACCGGATGTCGACATTGATCCGGCGTCGTTCGCCTATCTCGACGATCTGGCCCACGAAACCGTCGAGGCGGTGGAGAAGGAGCCTGAACTGTTGCCCGCCGCCAAGCCCGCTACCGGGTTGGCCGCGGACTGGCTGGAGCTGTTCCCGAAACTGCCGATCTCCGGCATGACCGGCAGCATTGCCGCCAACTGCACGCTGATCTCGGTACAGGGCGATAGCTGGCTGTTGCACCTTGATCCGGCCCACAGTGCGCTGTTCAACTCCACGCAGCAGCGTCGTCTTAACGATGCGCTGAACCAATACCATGAACGCACCATCAATCTGAGTATCGAGCTGATCAAGCCCGAACAGGAAACCCCGGCCCAGGCGGCTGCGCGTCGGCGTGCCGATCGTCAGCGCGAGGCCGAGGCTGCGATTCACGGCGATCCGTTCATCCAACAGATGATGCAGCAGTTTGGCGCGAGCATCCGCGAAGATACCATTGCTCCGGTGGACGTCCCGGTAACCCCTTAATGACCGCGAGGCGCCAAGCGGGTTTGGCGCCGCGCAATAACCCCATCGACTTTCGAGGAGTATTCCCATGATGAAAGGTGGCATGGCTGGCCTGATGAAGCAGGCCCAGCAAATGCAGGAAAAAATGGCCAAGATGCAGGAAGAGTTGGCCAACGCCGAAGTGACCGGCCAGTCGGGCGCAGGCCTGGTGAGCGTGGTGATGACCGGTCGCCATGACGTCAAGCGCGTCACTCTGGATGACAGCCTGATGCAGGAAGACAAGGAAATCCTTGAAGACCTGATCGCTGCCGCCGTCAACGACGCCGTGCGCAAGATCGAAGCCGCGAGCCAGGAAAAGACCGCCAGCATGACCGCCGGCATGCAACTGCCGCCGGGTATGAAACTGCCGTTCTGATCGTGCGTCAGCTGTAGTACCCGATGCCAGGCCCCGTGCCTGGCATTTTTGTTTGTGACGTGGACCGATTCTGCGGTTTACGCATGGCCTGTGGGAGCGAATTCATTCGCGAAAATCTCAAGGGCGGTAGAGATGTTTCAGTAGTGCCTGCCATTGCGAATGAATTTGCTCCCACAGTAGTCCGTGCCGTTGCTGATATTCGTGTGTACCGCTTCCCCACATTCAACCGAACGCCCACCGACAGTCACGGTCTGCTTTTTATAGTCATTCAAGGAGCCGCTCCGATGTCGCAAGAATTGATCCTCAACCAACGTATCGTCCTTGCCTCCCGCCCCGAGGGCGCACCGACACCGGAGAATTTTCGGCTTGAGCGCGAGGCGTTGCCTGACCTAGAAGAGGGCCAGGTTCAACTGCGCACGCTTTATCTTTCTCTGGACCCCTACATGCGCGGTCGCATGAGTGATGCGCCTTCCTACGCGCCGCCGGTGGAGATCGACGCAGTGATGGCGGGCGGGGCCGTCAGTGTGGTTGAACAGTCGCGCAATCCCACGTTCAAGGAGGGCGATCTGGTGGTCGGTCAGACTGGCTGGCAGACCCACAGCATTTCCGATGGCAAAAACCTGTTGGCGATGCCAAAGGATCTGCCTAGCCCGTCGATGGCCGTTGGCGTGCTCGGTATGCCGGGGATCACCGGATACATGGGGTTAATGGACATCGGCAAGCCCAAGGCCGGGGAAACCCTGGTGGTGGCGGCCGCGTCAGGTGCCGTGGGTTCGGTGGTCGGACAAGTGGCCAAGCTGCATGGGCTGCGCGTGGTCGGCATTGCCGGCGGCATCGACAAGTGTCGCTATGTGATGGACGAGTTGGGTTTCGACGCGTGCATCGATCACAAGAGCGAGCATTTTGCCGAACAACTCAACGAGGCCTGTCCCAGCGGCATCGACATCTATTTCGAGCTGGTAGGTGGCAAGGTGTTCGAGGCCGTGTTGCCGTTGCTCAATGAGCACGCCCGGATCCCTCTCTGCGGGCTGATCGCACAATACAACGCACAAGGCCTGCCGGAGGGTCCGAACCATTTGCCGCTGCTGATGCGCACACTGCTGACCAAACGCGCGCGGATTCAGGGTTTCATCGTTTTCGAGGAGTACTACCATCGCCTGGAAGAATTCATGCAGGCCATGGTGCCGCTAGTGAAGGACGGCAAGGTCAAGTTCCGAGAAGACGTGGTCGACGGGCTGGAACATGCCCCGGACGCGTTCATCGGCATGCTGGAGGGCAAGAACTTCGGCAAGCTGGTGGTCAAGGTGTCTCAAGGGTGATTTGACGCTTGCCAGAGGCGCGGGTATAAACCGCGTCTCGTGTTTTTGTGAGACTTTTCTTCAATGAGCTTCAGCCCTCTGATTCGCCAATTGATCGACTCCCTGCGCATTTTGCCTGGCGTCGGTCAGAAAACCGCCCAGCGCATGGCGTTGCAG
Source organism: Pseudomonas sp. (assembly GCF_050739935.1). GTDB lineage: Bacteria > Pseudomonadota > Gammaproteobacteria > Pseudomonadales > Pseudomonadaceae > Aquipseudomonas. The sequence goes on from NZ_JBOICF010000077.1 coordinate 17,232, forward strand.
TTGCTTGAGCGCGATCGCAGCGGTGGCTCGCGTCTGGCTCAGGCGTTGAGCCAGGCCATGGAAGGCGTTGGTCATTGCAAACAGTGCCGGACACTCACCGAAGACGAGCTTTGCCCGCAATGCGCAGATAACCGCCGCGATGACACGCTGCTCTGCGTGGTGGAGGGTCCGATGGACGTCTATGCGGTCGAGCAGACCGGTTATCGGGGCCGCTATTTCGTGCTCAAGGGGCATTTATCGCCGCTCGACGGCCTGGGGCCTGAGGCGATCGGCATTCCGCAGTTGATGGCACGGATCGAAGAGCAGGGCACCTTTACCGAAGTGATCCTGGCCACCAACCCGACGGTGGAGGGCGAAGCCACCGCGCATTACATCGCGCAGTTGCTCAACAACAAAGGCCTGATCACTTCCCGCATCGCCCACGGCGTGCCGCTGGGTGGCGAGCTGGAGCTGGTGGATGGCGGAACGTTGGCGCATTCGTTTGCCGGGCGTAAGCCGATCAAGCTTTGAGATCACACCGATATTTGTAGGAGCCGGCTTGCTGGCGAATGCTTAAGACCAGATACATCTTTGTCGACTGGCCCCCCGCGTTCGCCAGAAAGCCGGCTCCTACAGGAGCGCGGCTTCGCGCTATTTATCTGTCAACGCAAACTGCGTCAGGCAGAACGTCGGGATTTCCATGTCTTCCAGGCGTTGCGAGCCGCCGAGTTCCGGCAGGTCGATGATCGCCGCGGCTTCATGGACCTTCGCGCCCATGCGACGGATCAGGTTGGCCGCGGCGATCAGGGTGCCGCCGGTCGCGATCAGGTCATCGAACATCACCACCGAGTCGCCATCGCACAGACTGTCGGCGTGGACTTCCAGAAACGCTTCGCCGTACTCAGTCTGGTAACCCTCGGCCAGAACGTCAGCCGGCAGCTTGCCTTGCTTGCGAAACAGTACCAGCGGTTTGTTCAGTTCATATGCGATGATCGAACCGATCAGAAATCCACGCGCATCCATCGCACCCACATGGGTGAAGTCCGACTCGATATAGCGCTGGACGAAGCTGTCGATCACCAGGCGCAAGGCCTTGGGCGACTGGAATAGCGGCGTGATGTCACGAAAGATGATGCCGGGCTTAGGGAAGTCCACCACCGGGCGGATCAGGGATTTAAAGCTGAATTCGTCGAAAATCATCAAAAGGGTCCTGGGCAGGAAGCACGCGCAAAGAGCGTAGTCTAAGCCTGCCCGACCCTGACTTGCATCAGCTTTCCAGCGAACCGCCCGCCAGCGCACACAGCTGGATAGGGTCCAGGATGTGGATTTCCTTGCCTTCGGCGGCGATCAGTTCGTTCTGCTGGAAGCGCGTAAAAACCCGCGACACCGTTTCCACGGCCAGCCCCAGATAGTTGCCAATTTCATTGCGCGACATGCTCAGACGGAACTGATTGGCGGAAAACCCCCGCGCCCGAAAGCGGGCCGACAGGTTGACCAGAAAAGTGGCGATGCGCTCGTCAGCGGTTTTCTTCGACAGCAGCAGCATCATTTGCTGATCGTCGCGAATTTCCCGACTCATGACCCTCATCAACTGGCGACGTAGTTGCGGCAATTGCACCGAGAGTTCGTCCAGACGCTCGAAGGGGATTTCGCATACCGACGTGGTCTCCATGGCTTGGGCGGAAACCGGATACGCCTCGGCATCCATGCCCGACAGGCCGACCAGTTCGCTTGGCAAATGAAAGCCCGTGAGCTGTTCTTCGCCACTGTCGCTGAGGCTGAAGGTCTTCAAGGCGCCGGAGCGCACGGCATAGACCGAATCGAACCCGTCGCCCTGACGAAACAGAAACTCGCCTTTCTTCAGCGGACGGCCACGTTTGACGATTTCGTCCAAAGCGTCCATGTCTTCCATATTCAATGAAAGCGGGAGGCACAACGGGGCCAGGCTGCAATCCTTGCAGTGAGCCTGGGTGTGAGCACGCAATTTGACTGGCTCAGACATCGGGTAATTCCTTGTAAGAAAACACACATTAGTCGTAAGGGTAACCCAGGGGTTAAAGCTCCGACTAGCACGCGCCCTCCATGGCGTGAAAATGATTCCTACCGCTTCTGCGGAAACTTCCTAGATAACTCTAGAAAATCTCTGACGGTTTTGTAGGTCGAGGTATGCGTCGAAGACCATGCAGATCGAGCGCACCAGCAGACGTCCGGCGGGTGTCACGCGAATGCCGTTGGCGTCCAGATGAATCAATCCTTCCTTCGCCATGGTCAGCAACCTGGGCCATATCTCGTTGAAATAGCCACGAAAATCGATACTGAACCTGTTTTCGACAGTGGCGAAATCCAGTGAGCAATGACAGATCAATTGCGCGATGACCGCCCGACGAATGCGATCGTCCACATTGCACACCAACCCGCGTTTGGTCGCCAGTTGATCGCTGCCAAGCAGGCTTTGGTAGTCGGCCAGATCGCTGCTGTTCTGTGCGTAGAGGTCGCCCACCTGACTGATGGCCGACACGCCCAGACCGATCAGATCGCAGTGGCCGTGAGTGGTGTAACCCTGAAAATTGCGTTGCAGCGTGCCTTCTTCCTGTGCAATTGCCAGATCGTCGTCGGGCAGGGCGAAATGGTCCATGCCGATGTAACGATAGCCTGCGCCGGTCAGCTGTTCGATGGTGCGTTGAAGCATCTGCAATTTGTGTTCGGCGCTGGGCAGCTGCGCGTTGTCGATGCGCCGTTGTGGCATGAAGCGCTCGGGCAGATGCGCGTAATTGAACACCGACAGACGATCTGGCTGCAGCGCGATGACCTCGTCCACGGTGCGCGCGAAACCGTCCGGAGTCTGCAGCGGCAGGCCGTAGATAAGGTCGATGTTCACCGAGCGGAATTGCAGGGTGCGCGCCGCTTCGACGATGGCGCGGGTTTCGTCCAAGCTTTGCAGGCGATTGATGGCGCGCTGCACCAAGGGGTCGAGGTCTTGCACGCCCAGGCTGACGCGGTTGAAGCCCAGTTCACGCAGCAGGCCCATGGTCGACCAGTCGGCCTCGCGGGGGTCGATTTCGATGCCGTAATCGCCGGTGTGGTCGTCCATCAGGGTGAAATGCTTGCGCAGATGCGACATCAGCTGACGCAGTTCGACATGGCTGAGAAAAGTCGGCGTGCCACCACCGAAGTGCAACTGCTCGATGACCTGACGGCCATCGACATGGCAGGCGATCATCTGGATTTCCTGCTGCAGACGCTGCAGATAGGCCTGCGCGCGGCCCCGGTCCTTGGTGATGACTTTATTGCAGGCGCAGTAGTAGCAAATGTTGGCGCAGAACGGGATGTGCACGTACAGCGACAACGGGCGCATGGCCTTGCGGCTTTCACGCAGCGCGTGCAGCAGATCGAAAGCACCCACCTGATTATGAAACTGCAAAGCAGTGGGGTAGGACGTATAACGCGGTCCTGTCAGATCGTGGCGGCGGATGAGTTCAGAATCCCAACGAATGTCGTCGAGCATGCGGGCATTCCCGAAAAAGGCTGGCGGTAAGACAGTTTAAAGCGAGGGTGAGTGGGGGTTTTTGATCTGTATCAATGGATTTGATGGCGTTTGGAGGCTATACGCTGTTCCCCCCTGTGGGAGCGAATTCATTCGCGAGGCGTTACTTCGTCGATGCATGTCTATTGCCTGGCAGAGCCCATCGCGAATGAATTCGCTCCCACAGGGGATACGGGTTGCTCCTGGGCCTGCCAGCGCGCTTACAACGGCGTTGCGTACACATGCATTGCGGCGGCATGCCTCAATGCCCCATCAACCAATGCTGATGCGGGCCAGGGAAGGTCCACAGGCCAAAAACGATCACCAGCACTCCTCCGGCGATGCGTACGCCGCGTCGGCGCAGCAGCGCGGTGGTGTGTTCCGCGGCAAGGCCGGTAGCCAGCAGAACCGGCCAGGTGCCGATGCCGAACGCCAGCATCAACAGCGCGCTGGATAATGCATTGCCCTGGCTTGCGGCCCATAAAAGGGTGCTGTAGACCAGCCCGCACGGCAGCCAGCCCCACAGCGCGCCGAGCAACAGCGCCCGGGGCAGGTTCGATACTGGCAGCATCCGGCTGGCCAACGGCTGGATGTAACGCCACAACCCGCGTCCCAGCCCTTCGATGCGCGTCAACCCGCTCCACCAGCCCGCCAGGTACAGCCCCATGCAGATCAACAGCAACGCGGCGAGCACCCGCAACAACATCGCCCCCGGACTGTTGGCCACTGCCCATCCCGCTAGACCGATCAGAAGTCCGGCGCAGGCGTAACTGAAAATTCGCCCGAGGTTGTAGGCCAGCAGCAAGCGTAAGCGTCGGCTGCGCTGCTCCCTGGGTATGGCCAAGGTCAGCGCCCCCATCAGCCCGCCGCACATGCCCAGACAATGGCCGCCGCCCAGCAGGCCAAGGATCAACGCCGAGAGCATTTGGGGAAGCAGGTCAATCATGACGTTGGCCTGATGCTTCATGGATGTCTGTGCGGATGCCGTGAGCAAGCTCACCCCTGCAGCGAATGGTTGCTGAGCGCCGGTATTGCACCATTAGCGTGCTGTGTGGGAGCGAGCCTGCTCGCGAAAAGGGTAGCGAATGCGCCACGAAAGCTGAGCTTTTCACCCGATAGGCTTCTCTTCGGTTTTCTGCATATCCTTGCCCGATGCCTCATCCACACCCGCTTTATGATTCGGGTCCTGATCATCGAACAGAATGCTATGGGCCGGTCCATCCAGGTCGTCGTACTGGCCACTGTCCACCGCCCAGAAAAACACATAGATCGCCACCGCCACGATCAACAGGGCCACCGGAATCATGATGTAAAGCGCTGGCATTGAGCCTCCGGAATGCGTTACGCGGGCAGTGGCCGCTGAAGGCCAAGCCGGGCGGGTGCGTCTTGGTCAGGCCTCACCCGAGTCAGACGCAGTGCGTTGAGCACCACGATCAGCGAACTGACCGACATGCCCGCCGCCGCCCACAGCGGAGTGATCCAGCCCAGGGCGGCGAAGGGCAGCATGAGGCCATTGTACAGCCCGGCCCACAACAGATTCTCGATGATGATGCGCCGCGTGCGCCGGGCCAGTTCGAATGCCTGTACCAGCGCCTGCAAGCGGTTGGACAGCAATACCGCGTCGGCGCTGGTCTTGGCCAGATCGGTAGCCGAACCCATGGCCACGCTGATATCAGCCGCTGCCAGCACTGGCACATCATTCACCCCGTCACCCAGCATCAACACCTTGTGCCCTTGCGCCCGCAATTGTTGGAGGATCCTCAACTTCTCGTCCGGCTGCAGGCTCCCGCGCGCCTCGTCGATTCCCAGCTGCGCGGCGACATTGGCAACCATCGGCGAACTGTCGCCCGATAGCAGCAAGGTTCTCCATCCTCGTTGCCTACACGCCTCGATCAACGACGCGGCATCGTCGCGCACACGATCATCGAGCACCAGCCACGCCAGCGCCTGCCGTTCATCGCCCAGAAGCAGCCACTGACCCGGCTCGTTCGGCATGGCTGGTATCGGGCAGTTGCTCAAGGCGCAGACGAACGCCGGTTGGCCGATCCGCAATGAGCGGCCGCCAACGCGACCTTGCAGACCCAACCCTGGCGTGCTGATCACCTCCTCAGCGTTCAACGGCGTACTGCCGAATGCGCGGGCGATGGGATGCTCGGAATGGCTTTCCAGCGCCGCTGCCAGACACAGGCATTCGTCGCTGCCGAGCGAGCCCAGACTGCGAATGGCCCGAAGCGTCAGGCGGCCTTCCGTGAGAGTGCCGGTCTTGTCGACGATCACGGTGTCGATCTGATTCAACCCTTCGAGCACATGGCCTCGGGTCAGCAGCAGGCCGAGCTTGTGCAGGGTGCCGGTCGCTGTGGTCAGCGCCGTCGGGGTCGCCAGCGACAGCGCGCAAGGGCAGGTGGCTACCAGCATCGCCAGCACGATCCAGAAAGCCCGATGGGGGTCCAGTTGCCACCACAATAGCCCGATACCGGCCGCGAAAATCAGCGAAATCAGCAAGAACCATTGCGCTGCGCTATCAGCGATTTGCGCCACTCGCGGCTTTTCCGATTGCGCCCGTTCGAGCAGCCTGACGATGGCCGAAAGCCGAGTGTCGTGACCAAGGGCGAGGACCTTCACGGTCAGCGCGCTTTCGACATTCAGCGTACCGGCTGTGACCGCATCGCCAGGGCTGCGAGGCTGGGGCAGGTACTCCCCGGTCAGCAGCGATTCATCGATACTCGACCGACCGACCACGATGCGGCCATCTGCTGGCAGCACCGCGCCGGGGTGCACCAACACCCGATCGTTCACCCGTAGTTCGCTGAGCAGAATGCGCTCGCTCTGCCCGTGTTCATCCAGACGCAGGCAGGACGCCGGTAACAGATTGACCAACTGCGCCGTGGCAGCTGCGGTGCGCTCGCGGGCGCGACGTTCCAGATAACGTCCGGTCAGCAGAAACAACGCAAACATGCCTACCGCGTCGAAATACAGCTCGCCGATACCGGTCACCGCCGTCCAGATGCCCGCCAGATAGGCCATGCCGATGGCCAGCGACACCGAAAGGTCCATGGTCAGATGGCGGGTGCGCAGATCACGAACGGCGCCTTTGAAGAACGGCACGCAGCTGTAAAACACGATTGGGGTCGTCAGAAACATCGCCACCCAGCGCAGGATGGTGTGCATTTCCGGGCTCAGATCAATGTTGAATTCCGGCCAGGTTGCCATGGTCGCCATCATCGCCTGGAACCACAGCAATCCCGCGACGCCCAGTTGGCGCAGGCTACGGCGGTTTTCTCGCGCCAGTTGCTCGGTAGCCTGATCGGCTTGATAAGGGTGTGCGGCGTAGCCGATATTGCGCACCTCCCTCAATACTTGACTGAGCGGCAGTTCTGCATCGTTCCAGCGCAGTTGCAGGCGATGGTTGGAGAGGTTCAGGCGGGCTTCGGCAATGGCAGGCAAAGTGCGCAAATGTCGTTCGATCAACCAGCCGCATGCCGCGCAACTGATGCCTTCGATCAGCAGCGTGGTTTCGGCCAGATTGTCCTCGTGGCGCACGAACGGGGCCTGTACATCCGGGCGATCGTAAAGCGCCTGTTCGTCCGCCAACTGCGCGGGCAATGCCCGAGGATTGGTCGAGGATTCGCTGCGATGGCTGTAGTAGCTTTCCAGCCCTGCGTCGACAATCGCCTGCGACACCGCCTGGCAACCGGGGCAGCAGAATTCGCGCATTTCACCGAGCACGACAGCGCCGTAGCGACCGCCACGCGGGACGGGCAGGGCGCAGTGGTAACAAGGGATGGTTATGCCCACGGATCGTTCCCAGGCTGCGCATGGGAATGCCTCGACGGACGCCGCGCGTTCGCGATGGGTTGACGCTGAGCGTCATGGTCCGCGCTACCACGCTGAGGATGGAAGCGCTCATTCATCACTTTCACTTTTTAGTCTCTTCCGCGCCCTGAATCGGCTCGTCGCCCAGGATCAGATCCTTGCCGCGGGAGATGGACTCTTCTTCGAACAGGCGCCAGGTCTGGCTGTTTTCCACGCCGAGCAATTCGACGAACCGGCGACCTTCGACCCGGTCGCTCATCTGTCCAACGTAGCGCCCTGGTTGTGCGGGGCTGCGAGCCAGGACGATCTTGCGGTCTTTTTCCGGCTGGGTCGGTGAGATCAGGTTCAGCACCAGGGTTTCCGGCTGGCTGTTGCCGGCCAGGCGCAGGTTCGCTTCACCGGTGACGTCGTCCAGGCTGACGCTGGCGCGCAGTTTCAGGGCTTGCGCGAGCAGTTCGCGCTCCAGCGAGCGGTTGATGCCCTTACCGGCCTCGTAGTAATTGTCACTGACCAGATTATCGGGGTGAGTCACGGCGATGGTCACCATCGACAGCGTCAGGGCAACCGAGCAGGTCAGAATACCGATGATGATCCATGGCCAGAGATGCCTGTACCAGGGGCTTGAAGCAGTTGCTACGGTCATGGCTGACTTCTCTCAACGAACGTGTGGGCCGATGAATCGGCTCTTGGCTTGTACTTCGGTATCGCTGTTTTCGATGTCCTTGAGGATGAAGCGAATCTCGTTGGTGCTCGAAGGCAGCTGCTCGGGGGCAACCGACAGCTCCACCGGCAGGGTGAAGATCTCGCCGGCGGGCACCTTGATCTCGCGTCGGCCTTGCAGTTTCAGGTCCGGCAAACCGGTGGCGTCGAGGACATAAGTGTGGTCGACCTGATCCTTGTTCATCACTTTCAGGCTGTAGACATTCTCGATCCGGCCCTCGGCGTTTTCGCGATACAGCATGCGATCCTTGCTGACGTCGAAGCCCACCAGCGAACGCATGAAAAACGCCCCGCTCAACACGCCGATCATCACCAGCAGTACCACCGCATAGCCGATCAGGCGCGGCCGCAATTTGTGCGTGACCTGACCGGAAAGGTTGTGTTCGGTGGTGTAGCTGATCAGACCGCGAGGGTAGCTCATCTTGTCCATGATGGTGTCGCAGGCATCGATGCAGGCCGCGCAGCCGATGCACTCGATCTGCAGGCCGTCACGGATGTCGATGCCGGTTGGGCAGACCTGGACGCACATGGTGCAATCGATGCAGTCACCCAATCCTTGAGCTTTGTAGTCCAGATCTTTTTTACGCGGGCCACGCTTCTCGCCGCGACGTGGGTCGTAGGAAACGATCAGCGTGTCCTTATCGAACATCACGCTTTGAAACCGCGCGTACGGGCACATGTAAATACACACCTGCTCGCGCAACCAGCCCGCGTTGCCATAGGTCGCGAGGGTGAAGAAGCCAACCCAGAAGTACGACCAGCCATCCGCCTGGCCGGTGAAGAATTGCAGGGTCAATTCGCGTATGGGGGAGAAGTAGCCAACGAAGGTCAGACCCGTGATCAGGCCGATCAACAGCCAAAGGCTATGTTTGGCGAGTTTGCGTCCGAATTTGCTGGCGGTCATCGGCGCTTTGTCCAGCTTCATGCGTTGATTGCGGTCGCCCTCGGTGACCTTTTCGCACCACATGAAAATCCACGTCCAGACACTCTGCGGGCAGGTATAGCCACACCACACGCGGCCGGCGAAAACGGTGATGAAAAACAGTCCGAACGCACTGACGATCAGAATGCCGGACAACAGGATGAAATCCTGGGGCCAGAAGGTCGCGCCGAAGATGTAGAACTTGCGCTCCGGCAGGTTCCACCAGACCGCCTGATGCCCGCCCCAGTTGAGCCAAACGGTGCCGAAATACAGCAGAAACAGCACAATCCCGCCGCCGATTCGCAGGTTGCGAAACACACCGGTGAACGCCCGGGTGTAGATCTTCTCCCGGGATGCGTAGAGGTCAACGCTGTCACCGTCCTTCCTGGCAGGCGGCGTGACGTTGTGTACCGGAATCTGGTTACTCATCGAAAACATCCCACGGCAGGGGAAAGTTGCTCCGGCCAGTGCGTGCCGGTCGGGGGTCGTGTGTGGTGTAAAGCCGCGCATCTTACCCCCTGTGATTTTAGTCGAGGGGTGTGGCATCGGGTCGCCTCGTTGCAGTGCCTTAGACCCCGAATGGCTTTTGATTCTGGCCGGAGGCCGTACATATGGCGTCCGATATTGCCTTCCGGGTAGACGCAAAAGCTTGATGGCTTTTGATTCTGGTCGGAGGCCGTACAGATCGCGTCCGATATTGCCCTCCAGGTAGACGCAAAAGCTTGATGGCTTTTGACTCTGGCCGGAGGCCGTAGGAGCAAGCTTGCTCGCGATCTGGCGCGAAGCGGCAGCAAATCCGGCGAATGCGGCATGCCTGACACCGACGAAGTGTCAGGGTTTACGACTGCTTCGCAGCCGATCGCTGGCAAGCCAAGCTCCTACGCCCTCCGGGCAGAATCAAAAGCGTCGGATCGCGTCCGATATCGCCCTCCGGGCAGAATCAAAAAGCTGTGAGGATGTCGCTACCGTTCTATTCCTGTCCCTCCGTCTGCTTTTCCCCATGAGACAAGCTATACACATACGCCGCCAGCAAATGCACCTTGTCGTTCCCCTGCAAAAATTCCTGCGCTGGCATCTGCCCCTGGCGGCCGTAGCGAATGGTCTGTTGCAGTTGGGCGAAACTGGAGCCGTAGATGAACGCGCCGGGGTGGGTCAGGTCGGGAGCGCCCATGGCGGGGGTTCCTTTGCCTTCGGGGCCGTGGCAGGCGACGCAGTTGGCGGCAAAGATTTTCTGCCCGGCAGCAGGGTCGGCCTTGGCATCTTCCGGCAATTTGCGGCCGTCCAGTTGGGTCAAGACATAGGCCGAAACGTCACGCACGCCTTGATCGCCGACCACTTCACCCCAGGCAGGCATTACCGCGTGACGTCCACCCATGATGGTGGTCTTGATGGTCTGCGGCTCGCCGCCCCAGCGCCAATCGGTGTCGGTCAGGTTGGGGAAGCCGTAGGCGCCTTTGGCGTCGGAGCCGTGGCAGACCGAGCAATTGGAGGCAAACAGCCGACCGCCCATTTTCAAGGCTTGTGGGTCCTGGGCGACTTCCTCGATCGGCATGGCGGCGAACTTGGCGAAGATCGGACCGAAGCGCGCATCGGAACGGGCCATTTCCTTTTCCCATTCGTGCACGCCGGTCCAGCCTTGCTTGCCATCGGAGAAGGCGATTTTCTTGTCGTTGTCGGCGTAGTCGTAACCCGGCAGCAGGCCCGTCCAGTTGCCCAGCCCTGGATAAAGCGCCAAGTAGCCCAAGGCAAAGATGATGGTGCCGATGAACAGCATGAACCACCACTTGGGCAGCGGGTTGTCGTATTCCTCGATGCCATCGAAGGAATGGCCGACGGTCTCGTCGGTGGTATCGGCGCGCTGGCCCTTGCGGGTCGCCAGCAGCAGCCAGGTCAGGCAAAAGATCGTGCCCAACGACAGTACGGTGACGTACAGGCTCCAAAACGTAGTCATTCTTTGTGGCTCCTGGAGGCTTTTTCTTGCTCGAGGTGCTTGATGGCCTCGGGGTCATCGGCAAACGGCAGCAGGGTCGCATCGTCGAATTCGGCTTTGCGCCGCGGGCTGAAAACCCAGAGCGCCAGACCGATGAAGGCCACCATCACGACCACGGTGCCCAGGCCTCGAATCATTCCGATATCCATAGCGATCACCGTTTGCTCTTGATGAGGGTGCCCAGGCCCTGCAGGTAGGCCACCAGCGCGTCCATCTCGGTCTTGCCCTTCACGGCATCTGCGGCACCGGCGATGTCTGCATCGGTATACGGCACGCCAAGGCTACGCAGGACTTCCAGTTTGCGACCGGTCAACTTGCCGTCGAGCTTGTGCTCCACCAGGAACGGATAGGCCGGCATGATCGACTCCGGTACTACGTTGCGCGGGTTATACAGGTGCGCGCGGTGCCAATCATCCGAGTAGCGGCCGCCGACGCGGGCCAGGTCCGGCCCGGTGCGCTTGGAGCCCCACAGGAACGGGTGATCCCAGACGCTTTCGCCCGCCACGGAATAATGGCCATAGCGTTCGGTTTCGGCGCGGAACGGCCGGATCATCTGCGAGTGACAGCCGACGCAACCGTTGGCGATGAACACATCGCGGCCTTCGACTTCCAGAGCAGGGCGCGGCTTCATGCCTTCGACCGGCTTGGTGGTGACGTCCTGAAAAAACAGCGGGACGATCTGTGTCAGGCCGCCCACCGCGACCGCGATGACCATGAATAGCGCCAATAGCCCGATGTTCTTTTCGAGTGCTTCGTGTCTGATCATCAGTGGGCTCCCACGACAGCGATCTGGGTGGCAGCGTCGGCTTCTTCGGCGTTCGATGCACGCACGGTGCGGAACACGTTGTAGGCCATGAACAACATGCCGCTGGCGAAGAAGGCACCCCCCACGGCACGCACGATATAGCCCGGATGGCTGGCCTGCAGCGCCTCGACGAAGGAATAGGTGAGGGTGCCGTCGTCATTGATCGCACGCCACATCAGGCCCTGCGTGATGCCGTTGACCCACATCGAGGCGATGTACAGCACGGTGCCGATGGTCGCGAGCCAGAAGTGCGTATTGATCAGACCGATGCTGTGCATCTGTGGCCGGCCGTAGAGACGCGGAATCATGTGGTAGACCGAGCCGATGGAAATCATTGCCACCCATCCCAGGGCGCCCGCATGAACGTGGCCGATGGTCCAGTCGGTATAGTGCGAGAGCGAGTTGACGGTCTTGATCGCCATCATCGGCCCCTCGAACGTCGACATACCGTAAAACGCCAGGGAGACCACCAAAAAGCGCAAGATCGGGTCAGTGCGCAACTTATGCCAGGCGCCGGAGAGGGTCATCATGCCGTTGATCATGCCGCCCCAGCTGGGAGCCAACAGGATGATCGACATCACCATGCCCAGCGACTGTGCCCAGTCGGGCAGGGCGGTGTAGTGCAAGTGGTGCGGGCCGGCCCAGATATACAGGGTGATCAAGGCCCAGAAGTGGACGATGGAAAGACGATACGAATAGATCGGGCGCTCGGCCTGTTTCGGCACGAAGTAGTACATCATCCCGAGGAAACCCGTGGTCAGGAAAAAGCCTACGGCGTTGTGCCCGTACCACCACTGGATCATCGCGTCGGTGGCGCCCGAATAGGCCGAATAGGATTTGAACAGGCTCACCGGCAGCGACATGTGATTGACGATGTGCAGCATGGCGGTGACCACGATGAAGGCACCGTAGAACCAGTTGCCGACATAGATGTGCTTGGTCTTGCGCTTGACGATGGTGCCGAAGAACACCGCTGCGTAAGTGATCCAGACGATGGCCAGCAGAATCGCGATCGGCCATTCGAGTTCGGCGTATTCCTTAGTGGTGGTGTAGCCCATCGGTAGGGTCACGATCGCGCCGATGATTACTGCTTGCCAGCCCCAGAAGTGGAACGCGGCCATGCCATCGGAGATCAGTCGCGTCTGACAGGTTCGCTGCACGACGTAATAGGAGGTGCCGAACAGCGCGCAGCCGCCGAAGGCGAAGATCACAAGGTTGGTGTGCAAAGGGCGCAAGCGTCCGAACGTGGTCCACTCAAGACCGAAGTTCAGATCAGGCCACACGAGCTGTGAGGCGATGAAAACACCGAGCCCCATGCCAAGGATCCCCCAGACCACCGTCATGATGGCGAACTGGCGGACTACCTTATAGTTATAAGCAGTCGGAGTGATTGCAGTGCTCATTCTAAGGTTCCACGGTTTGGGTATTTTATTAGTGTGGTAATGGCCGCAACATCGATTTAAGCGTAGACCTTTTGCCGCGCCGGAGCGTGTGTCGGGGCCAACTGATCGACTGCTGTGGTGCTCCAGCAGATGCCTGCGCGAAGGTGCGCCGAGGCGATCTGCCCAAGTGGGCCGAAGGGGGCGGGGGAACAGGCGGTGAGGCAGCGCGCGTGAGTGGAGAAAAATTGGATACAACCCTGCGGGTGACGGACATGGCTGCGCTGTCTGTCTGCAAGAGGGTTGCGGGGTCGTGCACAATCCTTTCACTGAGCCTGTGGCCAGCTGCTGCCGGACCACTGTGGGACGTAGCTTAGACGGGTTTGCTCGGCGATGGAAGCCGTAAGAACGCACGCTGCGACACTTCGCCACGTGAAGAGGGCAGGTTGCCGCGCCCTTTGCGGGACGCGGCATTTACCCGTTTTCGATGCTCGCTGAAACGTTTCCCTCCCTGCATTCCATGCGTATTGATCGAGCGTTTCGACATCGAAAGTTGTATACAAAAGCCGATGACAATTGCACTTTTACTGCCCAAAAATTTGGCCCGAGCTGACAGACAAGGCCGGAGATCGTCACGGTTGATCGACCGGCACCGGACAGGAGGAGCTGTTTCGTCAATGAACCGGCCCGGTTACGTGTGGTTTGGGGCGCTCATGCTGACGTTGCTTTTCTGCCGAAGTGTGCTGGCAGGGTAAGTACCCGGAACTGAACCGCGGCTGTCTCGAGTGAGGATCTTCATGTCACCGGTCCCGGCGGCCGTATGACGGAGAATTTCCTCGGGTGCCGGGCCTTGCAGCAGATCTGCGCCCGGCGCCGGGACCGGCGCGGCATAATGGGCACATTTGCGCGTCACCTTCACGGGCAGGACAGATCGAGACAAGCATGAGCAAAGAACACCCAACAAGCACCGACGCCGATCGCTGTGCGCACCTTGCACAAACCCACGGGTGGTTGTGGAGCGCAGCCGCGCCTGCCGATCACGGCACGCCTGCGACGCTGATTCTCGCCCATGGTGCGGGGGCGCCGATGGACAGTGAGTTCATGAATGACATCGCCGAACGTCTCGCTGCTTTGGGCGTCGGCGTATTGCGTTTCGAATTTCCTTACATGGCCCAGCGCCGGATCGACGGCGGCAAACGCCCACCAAATCCTCAGCCGCAGTTGCTCGAATGCTGGCGCGAGGTCTACGCAGAGATACGCCTGAATATCCGGGGTCGCCTGGCGATCGGTGGCAAATCCATGGGCGGGCGCATGGCCAGCCTGCTCGCCGACGAGCTGCAACCCGACGCGCTGATTTGTCTGGGCTACCCGTTCTACGCCGTGGGCAAACCGGAAAAACCGAGAGTCGCGCACCTGGCCGATTTGCTGACGCCGACCCTGATCATTCAAGGCGAACGCGACGCGCTGGGCAACCGCGAAGCCGTCGAAGGCTACACACTCTCACGCCAGATCCTCGTTCACTGGTTACCCACCGCCAACCATGACCTCAAGCCATTGAAGGCGGCGGGCGTCAGTTACCAGGCTTGTCTGCAGGATGCGGCCGAACAGATCGCCAAACGACTAGCGGGCTGAGGCGGCGAGGTCTTTTCCGGGGCTACAGCGCAGATCGAATTCCCCATGAGATACGGTGAAATCGATCGCCGACATCGAAAACTCGAACGTTCCGCGCAGCCGGCCGGTTTCAGCGTTGCACTCGATCAACGTCACGCTGCCGTGCTGAAAATCCCGCGAGTGATAGACCTGCGCCTGCTGCTTGGGGGTCAGGTGATAAACCGCAGTCAGGCGCTCGTTGCGCACCAGATCGTAAGTCCCGGGCTCCAGCGATTGGTCAATGAAGAAGCCGAACACCGTTCGACGATGCGCGACTTTGCCCGTGGCTTGGATCTTCCAGATTCTGCACGTGCGCTGACCCACCAGCTCGGAGCGCAGGCATAAGAGCCCCTGCAGATCAGTGGTAGTAAAGGGTTTGTTGTTGATCAGGGCGTGGAAATGGCCTTGGCCGGAGTCGCGAGGAAAGCCGGGGGACGGCAGATGAGTAATGTTTTCCATGGCTTCTCTTTTGATTGGATGAATGCATAGAAAATCCACGTGCCGAGGACACCGCCTTGCAGTCGCAATGTCCTCGGGACGCGAATCTGTCAGTCAGATGGTGATTGTTCAAAGCGTCTGTATCAGCGTATGGCGACACAGAGGCTCGGATTGATGTGAAGCAGTTTGAAATCCTTCCCGGTATTCAGATTTTTCACGTAGTACCACTTGGCGCCCAAAATATTTTTCGCGACCGTGGACGACCAGTAGTTACCATTGCCCATTGGCCAGCGATTGCCATAGGTATTAAATATCTCGATCAGCTCCTGAATACTCGGCACGCGACCGCCAATTCTGGAAGCAGCCGCCGATACCTGGGTCAGATTGCCGGCTCCCACGCCATGACACTCGATGACGCCGGTCACCGACACCGTATAGCTTTTGCTTTCGCCGGAGGCATCGGTGACAGTGATCGTCGCGCTGCCCTTACTCCGCACCGACGTCAGTCCCTCCTCGTTCACATGCGCTACCTTGGGATCGTTCGAGGTGTAGGTGTAAGGAGGGAGACCGCCCACAGCGGCGCGCTTGACCGTCGTACCGGTGGGGAACGCCGGCAGCAGGTCGGGATAAGCGGGTAACAGATAGACTTTGCCCGGCAACGCCACCGGCGAAGTGTCCAGCACCATGCCCTCACGAACCGTCAATTCCAGCTTGTGCGACTCCGTTTCAACCCCCTCACGGGTGACGAAATACGACACCGTCGCGTTACCGCCCTCGGCCTCGTCGATGTACTGCCGGGGAATGCCGAACTTCAGGTGAGTGCTGTCGCCCACCGTCTGCGCCTCACCGTCGTAGGTGGTCTTGCCCGCCCAACGCACCTTCACTACATCAGTCGCCGCCATACCCCGATAACTGGCGCGCGCAACCGCCTCCGCGCCCGAGATCAACGAAGGCCGCAACACCCCGTCTGGCCCCACCGTGTCCACCGTCGGCGCTGGCAGATCCAGGGCCGCGCTGAGAACCTTCAACGCCACCTTCCCGGAATCCTGCACCACACCGCTGCGCCGCATGACACTGTAGGAAACCTCCACCGTCTGACCGTCGTTGACCGTCACCAGGGCAGCCGCAAATGTCAGAGAAACCTCCTGGCCAGCCTGCTCGGCGGTGACCACGTGTTCTTTGACATCGCTGCCTTTTGGACCCTCCCAACGCACCACGAACTTCTCGCCTTCGCGCAGATTCGCCGACGCATCGATCACCACCGTCGCGCCGTTGGCGGCATTGGCCGGGTCGAGGATGTCGTTGGTGGCTTCCTTGATGGTGGGCAGGGGCAGGGGATTAAGCACCGACAGCCGCAGATCGATCGACAACGCCTCGGACTTCATCGAGACGTTACCCGCCAGATCAGTGACGGTGTAATACACCTGCGAACTCACACCATCCGCCTGCTCCAGCAATTCACGGGTGAAGTTCACCGTCACACTGTTCAAGCCCATGTCGTTGGCATCGACTGTCACCAACGGGCCTTCCAGCTCGCCCCAATACGTGCGAACCACATCCCCTTCAGTCATGCCGTTGTAGCTGGCGATACGACCGGGCAGAATGTTGTTCATTGCTTCCAGTTCGTCTGAAGTCAGGCCGTCCTGAATGTCGGAGGGGAAGATGATGGGGGCGAGATCGGGGGTGCCGGGGGCGGTGCGGTCGATGCGCATGGGCGTGCTGTCGGAGAACACCTCTGCTTGGGTATTCGGGCTAAAAATCCGATAGGAAACCGCGTGGTCACCTTCGGTTAACAGTTCCACAGGCACTTCGACGGTGAGTACATCACCGGGTTTGTCCGTTTCCAGAATATCTTTCTCCGGTCCCACTCGCTCTCCATCGAACACCAGTTGATAGGTATATCTAGGCTCGGCGGCCGGCCATACCGGAAAGTTAACCACGACGGGGGATTCCAGGTGTTCAATTGGAATCAGCCCTCCTTCGAGGGCGACGGGAATAGTTGCTAGATCCAGAGGAATGGGCTCCCTGGGTGTTGCAATGTCCTTCGGATTCATCTTTGAGTCCTCTGTTTTCATGGAAAGGGCAGGGCGACAAGTGCCGCACCTGCCTGCGCGTTATATCGTTTTAAGGGCGAAGGCTGCAGAAGTTTTCGTTCGGAAAACGCATGTCGACAGGGATTCGAGTTACTTTTGAAGTTACAGCACTTTGGTTGCTTCCGGGTGCAGGTTCTACTCGGACGTAGGCTTCGCAATAACCGGTGCAGATAGAACGAAGACTGTTATACGGAACAGCAAAGCTGCAACCGTTGATAAGGTCCTCCTCATAAAGTTCTCGGCTTGCTGTCACCGTAGCTGCCTCAATCGGATTGCCGTTGTCATAAAAACCTTTAAATATGAAAAACAGTTTTTGATGTTCAACCATATTGACATACGGCTTGATAAATCCGCTTGTTCCGTCGGGGGCAACTGTCACGGCAAGATAGCCAGTAGCTGTCAATTCGAATTCCGGCCCTTCAATACCATCTTCGCCGCCAGGTAACTCCTCCCTTGAGCGTACCGTTACCTTCTGTGTCGGCGAAGATGTAGTATTAGGATTGCCTTGACGGCTGACTGTATAGCGAACTTGGATTTCGGCGCCTGTTCCTTGCGCTTTCATGATAGAGTTTGCAATCGGGATGATGAGGTCTTGTTTTGCAGCGATATCGGTTTCGCTGATCTGATGCCATTGCAGGCGCTCTTGATCACCCCAGACCAGATTCAAATTGTCATTGAGACGGAAGTCATCACTCCACTCCACAATTGCATTACTATTGAGTTCATAGTCGTCTTCATCGATGAAGTTGTCAGCCTTGTTCGGATTCTCTACGCTGGTTCCTTGAATAACCGGAGGCGTTGCCGGTTCTGGAACTGGCAGCGTCACGTAGACATCGATGGTGGTCGGCAGCGAAGAGCCATTCAGTTGATTTTGCCGGGAAATCTTATAGCTGACGGCTACC
Organism: Pseudomonas sp.; assembly: GCF_050739935.1. Taxonomy (GTDB): domain Bacteria; phylum Pseudomonadota; class Gammaproteobacteria; order Pseudomonadales; family Pseudomonadaceae; genus Aquipseudomonas. Next base: position 35,446 of record NZ_JBOICF010000077.1, read on the forward strand.
TCGCCCACCGGTTTGGCAGCGATGGTTTCATAGGGCACTCGCAAAGAAACCACAATCGCTTCGTTTTCACCACCTGCTGGCAACTCGACCGGGAACATGGGTCTGTCTTCTCCCCAGTACAGCGTAATCTGATCGAAAGCCGCGGCGCCCGGATAGTGCGGAATATCTACTTGTACCCCTGGCCGGGCTTCGATGAAGTCGATCAAGTCGCCTACGGTAGGGTCTATCACCGGTGCCGGGTAGTCTTCCGGAATCTCCTCGAGCAGCAGGATGATCTCGGTGGGCAGTGAATATTCTGAAACGTTGCCCGCTCGGTCGGTAACGTTGTATTTGACCTGTTTCGGGCCTGCGGCGATGGACTCAAGAAATTCACGGGAGAAGTCGAAGATGACCTTATTCAATCCCATGTCGGATTCGTCGACTGTGGCAAAAGGGCCTTCAACATCGCCCCAGTATGTTTGAATTAAGTCATGTTTAGTCATGCCGTTATAACCGGCAACTTCGACGGTAAGTTTATTGCCCAGGTGTTCCAGTTCGGCGAGTGTTAGTCCGTTGATGACTTCAACAGGGAATTGGATGGCGGCCAGTCGCGGCTTACCGGGTGCTGTCCGATCAATCACAACTCTGGAAGTTTCCGATACTGCGGTGGCGCCAGTGATCGGGCTTGTTGCCTCAAAGGCAAGGCTATGAATGCCTTCGGTTTGCAGCACCACTGGCAGTTCCAATGTAAGCGGGTCTCCAGGTGTTTCAGTCGCTTGAATCTCTTTGATGGCTCCGTAAAGCTGACCATTCCACATAAGTTGATAAGTGTAGGTGGGCTGTGCGCCTTCCCACACTTTGAGATCAACCACAATTGGCTCATCCAGCGCGGATACGGGCAGTAATCCCAGACTATCTTCATCATGAAAGGCGACCGCGATATCGGGTGCCTGCATTGGAATAGGCGCCCAACCGCTACCGGTGCGCAGAATAGTGGGGGTTTGGCTCATGTCGTTCATAAAAGTCCTTCTCGATGTGCTTCTCCAACAGCGCGAAACGGAAATCGTTTCGAGCGTCGCTGAGTGAGCAGGATTTCCCTGTTCTGCGAATAAACTAATCGCAAGATTCTTCCGTGGTCAATGTGGTAAGAATCCACGTTTGTAGGAGCTTTTTAATTTATGTAGGACGTTTGAAAAAAACTCAAAAAAAGCTCTGCAGGGTTTTTCGGACTTGGCCTTGAAATATGGAGCAGTTGTCTTTTTTGGAGTAGGAAAAAACGCCATTGTCTTGGGAAACTTCCTACTTTGATTTTTTTTTATTTTTTTAAAGAAGACGATATTTGTTCGCAAACTTGCGGTTCTCACACACAGGAGGATTGCGGGTGTCTATCGGGAATGTGTCGTCAATTGGGTTCAAGCGCAGCTTGCTCGCACTGTCCGTCAGTGTCTTTTCGCCACTAACATGGGCGGGCGAGGCGGAGGGAAAACAGGCGGAAGGGATGACAAACGGAATCGGTACTGGGGTATTGGAGGTGCACGGTGTTCAGAAAAGGGTTGTGATAGTCAATGGCGTACCGCTCACTGTTGATAGCTCAATGCCCATGGCAAGCTATCAGGTCACAAACGGAGGTGTGCTGACTGTCGAGAGCGGTGGAGTGGTCGAGCACGTTCGAGTCTTTGGGGCAGAACTAAACGTCAATGGAGCGGAGGTTCTGGATGGAGTTGACGTGACGAAAGGGACGGCAACTATTACCGCTGCAAGGGTCATCAGTACTGGCAATGAGGCGTTGATCCTCGGGGTGGATGAACGGGATCCTCTTACCCAATCGACGGCACACGTCGCGGACAGTCAGCTCCAGGGTAAAGGCTTCGGTGCGCTTGTATCGGGGGGGGGCGAATTGTGGCTCACGCGATCCAGCCTGGAAGGTAGTGGTCCAGGAGCGCTAGGGAGCAACGGAGGGTTATCGCTGGCTGGAGGCATCGCGCACATAGGTGATGCCAGTCATGTAACAGGGGACGAGACCGGTGTCCGAATTTTCAATGGAACGAAGGGCTACTACTCGGAAAAGAATATCCTCGAGATTGATCGCTCTACGGTCACGGCCCGCGTCGGGTCAGCTATAGAGGTGATCAGAAGCCCCGAAATCCAGAACGAGAAAACGACGGCGGATATCCTGATCGCCAACCATTCCATTCTTGAAGCTGGCAACGGCCGTCTGGTCGATGTAAAGCAGGAAAGCTCCGCCAAGGTTGAGGTCAACGACAGTGCCCTGAACGGCGACTTCGTAGCCGACGACACCAGCACGCTGAACGTGATTTTACGCAATCACGGTCGCCTGGACGGCAACATCATCAACGGCAACTCGCTGATCATCGACTCAAGCGGCCACTGGCAGCTCCAGGCCGATAACGAGGTCAAGTCGCTGGCCATTGACGGTGGCAGCGTGGGGTTTTCCGAAGAAGGCTTTCATACCCTGACCCTCGGGCAGCTGTCGGGGCGGGGCCGGTTCGATATGCGTATAGACTTGGCGAATGCTGCGGGCGACCTGCTGAATGTCGAAGGCGAGGCCTCAGGCAATCATCTGCTCAATATCCGCAATACCGGCGAGGAAACCGTGCCATCGGAGTTTGATGCGTTGCGGGTGGTTCATACCGAAGGCGGCGACGCTCAGTTCCGGCTCAGAGGCGCGCGTGCCGATCTTGGCGCCTATTCCTATGAGCTGGAGCAACAAGGCACCGACTGGTTCATCGTCGGTTCAGGCAAAATCATCAGTCCGTCCACTGAAAGCGCTTTGGCGCTGTTCAACGTCGGTCCGACGATCTGGAACAGCGAGCTGAGCACCTTGCGCAGTCGCATGGGCGAGGTGCGGGGGCAGGAGCAGGGCGGCGGCTGGATGCGCAGTTATGGCAGCCGCTTCAATGCGTCGCTGGACTCGGGGCTGGATTATCGGCAGAAGCAGCGCGGGTTGTCGTTCGGCGCCGATGCGCCGGTGCCTGTCAGCGACGGACAATTGCTGGTGGGCTTGATGGGCGGCTACAGCAAGTCCGATCTGGACATGGGACGTGGCACGTCTGGCGAGGTGGACAGTTACTACATCGGTGCCTATGGCACCTGGTTGTCGGAGGACGGCTATTACCTGGACGGTGTGGTGAAGGTTAACCAGTTCCACAACGCGTCGAAGGTGGCGATGAGCGATGGCGAGAAGGCCAAGGGCGACTACAGCAACATGGCGGTCGGTGGATCCGTGGAATTCGGCAAGCACATCAAGCTGCCTGACGATTACTTCGTGGCGCCGTTCGCGCAGTTGTCGAGCGTGTGGATCGGTGGCGACAGCTACACCCTGGACAATGGCCTGCAGGCCAAGACTAGCCAGACTCAGTCGATATTGGGCAAGGTCGGAGCGACGCTGGGGCGTCAGTTCACCCTTGCCGATGGCGGCGTGGTGCAGCCTTATGTGCGTGTGGCGGGGGCTCATGAGTTCTCCCGTAGCAATGACGTCAGGGTCAACGACCAGCGTTTCGACAACGATCTGTTTGGTTCGCGGGCCGAGCTGGGCGCTGGTGTGTCGGTGTCGCTGTCCGAGCGGCTGCAAGTGCATGCCGACTTCGATTACATGAAGGGCAAGCATGTCGAGCAGCCATGGGGGGCCAACGTGGGTCTGCGCCTGGCGTTCTGATCTTCGGCATTTGATCGCTTTCATGTCGTTCGATGAGCCCCGACTGCGGCAATGCAGCCGGGGCTTTTTTCAGCTGTAGGTTTAGCGGTTTGTATCCAGGTGGTCCCGAGTACTGGACGCGCCAGACGGTGTTATTGCTGCAGCTTGCGTCGCCGAATCGCTCGGCCGCGCAGGGTCTTGGGATGGTTTTTCCCGTCGCTGCGCAGCACGATCTGCAAGGTTTCCGAAACCCCGACCAGACGCGCACGACGCACCACTTCGTAGCGAATCTCCACCGCGCCGGTTTTGTAGCTGCCCAGTTTCTCGGCGTTGAGGTACTGGATCATGCGCGGCCCGGAGCGACCATTGGCCTCACCGACAGTGGTATAGAACGTGCTGTTGCCCCAGCGCATCTTCAGTTGATCGCCGGCCCAGATTTTGGCCGAACGAGGGATGTTGATGTATATACCGGTGATGAGTTGTTCCTCGGTTACGACGCCATCCTTATCGCCGGTAAGAAAGGGTGCAGGGAGGGTAGGCGTGGCTTTCATTGCCTCCTGGTCAAGCTCCCAGGGAAAGCCCAAGGCGCCCTGCAGGTGCTCGGTGTAGAAGGTGGCGGTTTCGTTCGCCGTGGCTCCGGGAGGTTGAGTGGCATGCAGGTCTTCGTAATGCGGAACTGAAGCCTTGCGCAGTGTTGATTCGTCAAACTTCTCACTGTCATCCATTAACTGATCTTTCGTTGATTTTTTATGGTTATCCAAGTGGTTATCTTGTGGATTGGCGGGTGGCTGGATGTCCATTTCGTCTTCCATGGAAGCTCCTTGGTCAGATAGTTGTTTCAGTGTTTAAAAATCAGACGGCGACAACCTAATTTGTAGGAAGCGAGCGTCTCGGTTGCATATGTTCGATTCGCAGAAAGCCACTGTCAATCAAGCGACTTGCAGAGGTTTACATAGCTTCGCGGAATAATTTTTTTCACTTGAAGAAAATGCTGTGATGTGAATTTCTCCATGTTTCGCCTGTTCTGAAGGGTCTGTAAGTACATATGTACCGCATACTCTGTTGTGAACCGTGTTTGAAATCCGGAGCATTCCTACGTGGCTGTAGGTTTTGGGGAAATAAGCGCAGAAAAAATAAATCTAGATAATTCCTGTTGAGCATTGTTTAAGCAAACCCCTACGCATATGCATGGAGGTCTATCCCTCAAATATTCGAACGAATATCTAAATTATGCTGTTACAAAGTGAGTGATAAGGTCACTGGTAGGGATTTGATCGAGTGATTGCCCGCCCGGTCGGTAACCGAGTAGTCGATGACCACGTTTTGGGCTGCAAAGCTCTGCAGAGCTTCGCGTTCAAAAACAATCTCGATGGGGCGGATGGTCAGTTCGTCGGGCTGTACGGTGTGGATAGGCCCGGCGGTCCCGTTGCATGTGATCTGGATGATGTCGCCCGATTCCATGCCAGCGTAGCCTGGAACCAGTCCGGTGAAACGCTCGCCGACTGCATGGTCTGTAACATCATCGGCGCGAGCAGCGCGGCGCCGGGGGCCGAGCGGTCAACCTTCAGCGTGACTTCCGGCGAAGGCGTATGTGAATCTGAATAAGGGCTGGACGCCATGTATCCCAGTCGATAGTTTCCATGCTCGGCCAACAGGTCTTCGCTAAGAAAAACCGTGAACAGCTCTCCGTTTTTGTCTGTCTCAGTGAATGCCCTTATGTCCCCCACTAATTCGCCATTCAGCGTGAGTTGGAAGTAATAACCCGGTTCAGCGGCCTCCCACATCTCGACCAGCACTGGAATTGGCGAGCTAAGGTCCGCTGATTTCAATAACCCGTCGGGGTATGCAATAGAAACGATGGGTAGGGACAGAGGAAGAGGTCTTTTCACATTTATATCGCTCATAACATTCTCCATAAAGCATAGTCATCTGGATCCTTCTGCAGGACGAGCGCTCAATTTATTAAGTGGCTTAGATCAGCGAAAACACCCTCGCGGTGTTATTTATTTATCGCTATCTGAATTTCAACTAATAGCGATCTCCCTTCTCTGTCAACCCTGCAATTCCCCTTAAAGCCTTAAAAAACTATCAGACAAAAAACTTCAGAAACTTCCTACTTTTTCACCGAGCAATAAAAAAGCCCCGGCAGGTTCGCTGCCGGGGCTTGGGGTAAACGTTTTGATTATCAGCGGTTGAAGCGTTCCACCAGCGAGTACTGACTGTTGGCAGTGTTGGTCAGTTCGGCGCTGAGGGTGGCGGAACGGCGAGCTTCGTCGGACGTCTGGTCGGCCAGTTGGGCGATGGTGGTGATGTTGCGGCTGACTTCTTCGGCGACTGAGCTTTGCTCTTCGGTGGCGGCGGCGATCTGGGTGGTCATGTCGGTAATGTTGGCCACCGCGTCGCTGATGCCCACCAGTGCCTTGTCGGCTTCCATGACCTGTTCTACGCCTTCTTCCGCCTGACGGCGACCGGTGTTCATGGTCTGCACGGCATTGTTGGCGGTCGCTTGGAGCTTGGCGATCAGCGAGTGGATCTGGCCGGTGGATTCGGTGGTGCGTTGCGCAAGTTGGCGAACTTCGTCGGCCACGACCGCGAAACCACGACCCATTTCGCCCGCGCGGGCGGCTTCGATGGCAGCGTTCAGGGCTAACAGGTTGGTCTGGTCGGCGATGCCTTTGATGACGTCGACCACGCCACCGATTTCATCGCTGTCCTTGGCCAGTTGGGTGACGGTCAGCCCGGTTTCGCCCACCGAGGCCGACAGGCGCTGAATGGCTTCGCGGGTTTCGCTGGCGATGTCACGACCACGGCGGGTCAGCTCGTTGGCTTGTTGGGTGGCGTCGGCGGTGCGTTGAACGTGGCTCGCGACTTCCTGGGTGGTGGAGGCCATCTGGTTGATAGCGGTGGCGACCTGTTCGGTTTCCACGCGCTGACGCTCCAGACCGCTGGAGCTGGCCTGCGCCAGACTGTCGGACTGCCGCGCCTGGGCATTCAGGTGTTCGGCGGTGTCCTGCAGGCGGGTGAGACAGGTCTTCAGACGTGCTTCCTGACTGAGAATGGACATTTCCAGACGCGCCTGCGGGCCACGGCTGTCGGTGTACATTTGCGCGATCAACGGATCGGAGGTGGTCTGTTCGGCCAGGCGCAGCAGACGTTTGATGCCGCGCTGCTGCCAGCTCAGGCCCAGCAAGCCCAGCGGCACGGACAAGGCCGCAGCCAGGGCGAAGCCCCAGTAGGAGTTGAGCCACACGCCGATCAGGAAGCTCAGCTGGCTGACCAAAATGAACGGCAGCCAGTCCTGCAGGACTGGCAACCAGGTATCGCGGGTCGGCACGGCGGATTTGCCGCTGTTGAGGCGTTGATACAGCGCTTCGGCGCGGCGGATCTGCTCGGCGGTAGGTTTGACCCGCACCGATTCGAAGCCCACAACCTGTTTGCTTTCGAAGATCGGCGTGACATAGGCGTTGACCCAGTAATGGTCGCCATTCTTGCAGCGGTTCTTGACGATGCCCATCCACGGCAGGCCCTGCTTGAGGGTGCTCCACATGTGTTCGAAAACCGCCGACGGGACGTCCGGATGGCGCACGGTATTGTGCGGCGCCTTGAGCAGTTCCTCATGGGAGAAACCGCTGATCTCGACGAACGCGTCGTTGCAGTAGGTGATCACGCCGCGCGCATCGGTGGTCGAGATCAGCCGTTGCTGCGCCGGGAAGGTTCGTTCGCGTTGGGTGATGGGCTGGTTATTACGCATAAGCTGTTCAATCCGGGAAGGCTTTGATGGGTTATCGGCCCGGTTGCCAGGAAATTAAGCGTTTTGTGAAGTGCATCATGGAGCGCTTGCGGTAGATCAGGCGTCAGCGATCGAACATCGGATAGGTGAACAGGCTGAAATGCGCGAGATTGAGCCCGAAATGGCTGATGACCGCCGCCGGTAAGCCGCCGAAACGATAGGCGATGCCGTAACCGATACCGGCGATACTCGCCAGCACCGTCCATTGCCAGCCGGCCCCCATATGGGCGAATCCAAAAAGCAGCGAGGCGATGATGATTGCCAATGTCTGGTGGCAAGGCGCGCGCTTCAGCAGACGGGTCAGGCCCCCTTGAACGTAACCGCGAAAGACCAGTTCTTCGGTGAGAGTCACCAGCAGCAGGTTGTTCAGCACCCAGATGCCGCCTTGCTCGGGCCATTTCGGTACCCAGCCTGTCTGGTGCATCGCGACGGCAATCATCAGGCATACCGCGGCCGTGACCGGCAACGTCATGCTGGTGGTGATCAGCGAGCGGCGTACCGATATGGCGGTAAACACCCACGGACAGGCCAGCGCAACCCAGAAGCCGATCAAGGGTTTATCGAGGTTCATATACATCGAAAAAGGCGCGGCTTCCGGGGTAAAGCGCACGGCGGCGATGACCCTGGCGCTATAAAAGCCGGGAAGCCAATGGCTGGCCAGACCCGCCGCCAAAGCGATAAACAGTGCGTGGCCGAAGGCACGGACGGCCCAATGAGTGAAATGACTGACGCAGATCCCCGCCATGATCAACAGACCGACGATGACCGCCACGGGAATGCTCAGTTGCCCGTACACCAGCGCGATGCAGTAACCGAGGGACAGGAGCGTAAGCGTGCTCCAGCGCAGCGCCGGCATGGTGTCGTCCTTGAACGTGAAATGAGGCCGGCGATTTTAACGTTGATTAAACAGGTGTGTATGTGGGAACGGGATGAAAGGTGTCTGAAAATCTGGTGAGGAATTCGGCGGGCCGTTGTAGGTTTTTTCTGAGGGCAGACGAAGATTGCCTGGCTTCTGGCGGGAGGCAGCGGGCGGCGTACCGATCTATAGCAGCATGGCTTGCTGGCGATGGCGATTCCAAAGGCGCCACCGCTAGCATGGCTTGCTGGCGATGGCGATTCCAAAGGCGCCACCGCTGACAAGCCGTGCTGCTACAGAAGATCAACTCACGCCGCAATCAACTGTCGCAATACATAGTGCAGAATCCCCCCGGCCTTGAAGTATTCCACTTCGTTCAAGGTGTCGATTCGGCACAGTACATCGACGTTTTCCTGTTGGCCGTTTTCCCGAGTGATTTGCAGCGTCAGGCTCATGCCCGGTTGCAGGGTCGCGCCGGTCAGGCCGGTGATGTTCAGCACTTCCTTGCCGGTCAGCTCCAGGGTTTTGCGGCTCTGACCATTCTTGAACTGCAACGGCAGCACGCCCATGCCCACCAGATTGGAGCGGTGGATGCGTTCAAAACTCTCGGCGATAACTGCCTTCACCCCCAACAGGTTGGTGCCTTTGGCCGCCCAATCGCGGCTGGAGCCGGTGCCGTATTCCTGTCCGGCGACGACCACCAGCGGCGTGCCTTCCTGTTGATAGCGCATGGCCGCGTCATAGATCGGCAGCTTCTCGTCGCTCGGCACGTGCAGGGTGTAGCCGCCTTCTTCATTGCCGAGCATTTCGTTGCGTATACGAATATTGGCGAAGGTGCCGCGCATCATCACTTCATGGTTGCCGCGTCGCGAACCGTAGGAGTTGAAGTCCTTGGGTTCCACGCCTTTGCTGCGCAGATAGCGGCCCGCAGGGCTGTCGGCCTTGATGTTGCCAGCCGGTGAGATGTGATCGGTGGTCACTGAGTCGCCGAGAAGCGCCAGCACCCGCGCCTTCTGCACATCGGCTATCACTGGCAACGGGCCCGCGACGTCGTCGAAGAACGGTGGATGTTGAATATAGGTGGAGTCGTCCTGCCATACGTAAGTCGGGTCCTTGGAGACCTGAATCGCCTGCCACTGCTCGTCACCGGCGAAAACTTCCGCGTACTCCTTGTGGAACATGCCGGTGCTGACGTTCAGCACGGCGTCGGCGATTTCCTGTTGTGTCGGCCAGATGTCACGCAGATAGACCGGCTTGCCGTCGCTGCCTTCGCCCAGTGGCTCGCTGCTGAGGTCCAGGCGTACGCTGCCCGCCAACGCATAAGCGACCACCAGTGGCGGAGAGGCCAGCCAGTTGGTTTTCACCAGCGGATGCACGCGGCCTTCGAAATTGCGGTTGCCTGACAGCACCGAAGCGACGGTCAGGTCGGACTGCTGAATGGCTTTTTCAATAGGGTCGGGCAGTGGCCCGGAGTTACCGATGCAGGTCGTGCAACCGTAGCCGACCAGATCGAAGCCCAGTTTATCGAGATACTCGGTAAGGCCTGCTGCCTTGTAGTAGTCGGTCACCACTTTCGAGCCGGGGGCCAGCGAGCTTTTCACCCACGGCTTGCGCTGCAGGCCTTTTTCCACGGCTTTCTTCGCCAGCAGACCGGCCGCCATCATCACACTGGGGTTCGAGGTGTTGGTGCAGGAGGTGATCGCCGCAATGACCACCGCGCCGTTTTTCAGGCGGTAGGTATTGCCCAGGTATTCATATTCCGCTTCACCGACCTGTTCGGCATTACCCACCGCCACGCCACCGCCGCCCTCGCTTTCCAGACGGCTTTCATCGTGTTTGCTGGGTTTGAGTGCGAGCCCGAGAAAATCGCTGAACGCCTGGGAAACGTCCGGCAATGCGACGCGATCCTGTGGCCGTTTCGGGCCGGCGAGGCTGGCGACCACCGACCCCATGTCCAGCTCCAGTGCATCGGTGAACACCGGTTCTGTGCCCGGCAGACGCCACAGCCCTTGTGCCTTGCAATAGGCTTCGACCAGTTTGACGGTGTCATCCGGACGCCCCGACAGACGCAGGTATTCCAGCGTCACGTCATCGACCGGGAAGAAACCGCAGGTCGCGCCATACTCAGGCGCCATGTTGGCGATGGTTGCGCGATCCGCCAGCGGCAGTTCCGCCAGGCCGTCGCCGTAGAATTCGACGAATTTGCCGACCACGCCTTTCTTGCGCAGCATCTGGGTCACGGTCAGCACCAGGTCGGTGGCCGTGATGCCCTCCTTGAGCTTGCCGGTGAGTTTGAAGCCGATCACTTCGGGGATCAGCATCGACACTGGCTGACCGAGCATCGCCGCTTCCGCTTCGATCCCGCCGACGCCCCAGCCCAGCACGCCGAGGCCGTTGATCATGGTGGTGTGGGAATCGGTACCCACCAGTGTGTCCGGGAAGGCATAAGTACGGCCGTCTTCTTCCTTGGTCCATACGGTACGGCCCAGGTATTCGAGGTTGACCTGGTGGCAGATCCCGGTGCCCGGCGGCACTACGCTGAAGTTATCGAACGCACTCTGGCCCCAGCGCAGGAAGGCATATCGCTCGCCGTTACGCTGCATTTCAATGTCGACGTTTTCGCCAAAGGCCTGCTTGTCGCCAAACTTGTCGACCATCACCGAATGGTCAATCACCAGATCCACCGGTGATAGCGGGTTAATGCGCTGCGGATCGCCGCCAGCCTTGGCCACCGCGGCGCGCATGGCGGCGAGGTCGACCACGGCGGGCACGCCGGTGAAATCCTGCATCAGCACGCGGGCAGGGCGGTACTGGATTTCCCGGTCGGATTTGCGCTCGCTGAGCCAGGCGGCCAGGGACTTGAGGTCTTCGCCGGTGACGGTCTTGTTGTCCTCCCAGCGCAACAGGTTTTCCAGCAGCACCTTGAGCGACATTGGCAGCTTGTCCAGATCGCCCAGTGTTTTGGCGGCATCGGGCAGGCTGAAGTAGTGATAGGTTTTGTTGTTGACGTCGAGTGTCTTGAGGCTTTTCAGGCTATCGAGGGAGGGCATGAACTAACTCCTTGACGAGTCCGCACGGTACGGACGGGTGAAACACGCAAAACGGTAAGACGATGTGTCGGCCCTCTGACAGGCGGCTTTAAACGGTCATTGAATAGTACTGGACCTTTGGCCTGCGCCAGTGGTTCCTGATTCCGCTATCATGCGCGGCTTTCGAGTCATTGAGGTGAAAGCCTCAAGTATAGGCCGCGTGGAATTCCTCACCGACGCGCCGTGGAGAAGATTCAGTGAACACCCTTTTCATGCATTGCCGTCCCGGTTTCGAGGGCGAGGTCTGCTCGGAAATCAGCGATCACGCCGCGCTCCTGGGCGTGTCCGGCTATGCCAAAGCCAAACCCAATGCAGCCTGCGCCGAGTTCGTGTGCACCGAGCCGGATGGCGCCGAACGTCTGATGAACGGGGTGCGTTTCACCGATCTGATCTTCCCTCGGCAATGGGCCCGCGGGGTGTTCCTCCAGTTGCCGGAAACCGACCGCATCAGCGTCATCCTCGAGCACATGGTCGATTTTGCGACCTGCGGCAGCCTGTGGCTGGAAGTGGTCGACACCAACGACGGCAAGGAGCTTTCGACTTTCTGCCGCAAGTTTGAAGGTCCACTGCGCAAGGCGCTGGAGAAAGCCGGCAAGCTGGTAGACAACCCGCGCTTGCCGCGTCTGCTGCTGACCTTCAAAAGTGGGCGCGAGGTGTTTCTGGGGCTGGCCGATGCCGACAATTCGGCGATGTGGCCGATGGGCATACCCCGTCTGAAATTCCCCCGTGAAGCGCCAAGCCGTTCGACACTGAAGCTGGAAGAGGCCTGGCATCACTTCATCCCCCGCGAGCAGTGGGACGAACGTCTGTCCGGGGACATGACCGGTGTCGATCTGGGCGCAGCGCCCGGCGGCTGGACGTATCAGTTGGTCAGACGCGGCATGCTGGTCACTGCCATCGACAATGGTCCGATGGCCGAGAGCCTGATGGACACCGGGCTGGTGCAGCATCTGATGGCTGACGGCTTTACCTACAAGCCGCGTCAGCCAGTGGACTGGATGGTCTGCGACATTGTCGAGAAACCCGCGCGCAATGCGGCATTGCTGGAAACCTGGCTGGGCGAGGGACTGTGCCGCGAGGCGGTGGTCAACCTCAAGCTGCCGATGAAGCAACGTTATGCTGAAGTGCGACGGCTACTGGACCGCATCGAAGAAGGCTTCAAGGCCCGAGGCGTCAGAGTATCGATTGGCTGCAAACAGCTGTACCACGATCGCGAGGAAGTCACCTGCCATCTGCGGCGGCTGGATATGAAGCAAAAGGCGTAAGCCCCGCTTAGATACCTTGCCCCTGTGACAGTCCGGCTTGCCGGCGGTGGCGTTTTCGAGATGGCTGCCACCGGCAAGCCGCGCTGCTACAGAGATGCACTGCGACAGGAAGCCATTCGTACGCTGCCGAAAGCCGGGCAATATATTGCGCAAGATGCCAACGGGGAGTGATCCAGTGCACAAGGAACATTCGCAACGCGCGTCGGTGTTGCAACACGTCAGCCTGAATGTGCGGCGTCTGCGGCATGCGGCGGATTTGAGTCAGACCGCACTTGCGGAAAAGTCCGGGGTCAGTCGGCGCATGTTGGTGGCGATCGAGGCGGGGGAGAAGAACGTCAGTCTGGCGACCCTCGATCGTGTGGCCGAGGCGTTGAACGTGGCGTTCAGCGATTTGATCCAGGCACCGGACGAGCGCGACCCGAGTCGCATCAATGAGCTCGCCTGGGCAGGGTCGTTGCCGGGTAGCAAGGCAGTATTGCTGGCCAAGGCGGTGGCGCGCAGCGGCGTGGAACTGTGGGAATTCACGCTGGAACCGGGCGAGGCCTACGTTGCCGAGGCAGACCCCGATGGCTGGAGCGAGCAAGTCTACGTGATCGAAGGCTGCCTGACCGTGGCCCTGCCGGAGCAAACCCGACAGGTCGCGGCGGGGGAGTTCCTCATGTTCGCCAGCAACCGGCCGCATGCCTATCGCAATGATGGTGCGGTGGGGCTGCGGTTTGTGCGTAATGTGGTGCTGTGAGGCGATGTCGCAGAGTTCGTGATCGCAGATATTTCGGTTGACCGTGGATCCCCTGTGGGAGCGAATTCATTGGCGAACAATATGTCAGGCAATAAAGATGTATCGCTCGCCAATCGCCAATGAAGTCGCTTCCACAAGGGGATTGCCGGGCCGCCAATGTTGATGAGGCAACAGCCGATCAACACTTTGCCCGCTTTGTACCCAGCAAATCCCTTCTATTCCGGCATTCTCCGTGCCTTGCATCCTTCATACCGAAACAGTCCTTCCAAGGTCCTGTTTGAATCCATCCCCATGCTCGCCATAATCGGGCATGCGCGCCGTCACGGCGGAGAAAAGGCGAACAACAATGACTTCAGAGAACAATCGACCCGACGCTGACATCTTGATCGTCGGTGGCGGCCTCAGCGGCACCATGCTCGCGGTGCAGTTGTTGCGTCAGCCGGGCCAGCGCCGAATCGTGATCGTCGAAACTCGCAGCGAACTGGGTCGGGGCGAGGCCTACAGCGCCACCGAGCTGGGTCACACCCTCAATGGCAATGCCGCGCGCATGAGTGTCGACCCGGACGATAGCGACGACCTGACCCGCTGGCTGGGCGAATTCATTGCCGCGGGCGGCTGGCCGGAGTCGGACCAGCAACACGTCCCGGTCGCCGAGCTGTTTCCGCCGCGCGGGATTTTCGGGCTGTATGTTCAGCAACGTCTCGCCGAAGCCCAGAAGGCAGGCGCGCAATATGGCTCAACGGTCGAGCATGTGCGCGGTGAGGTCGTCGACCTGCAAACCGACGCCCCGGGCATCCGCCTTACTCTGGCCGACAACACCCAGTTGAGCGGGCGCTTCGGCGTGCTGGCCACCGGCATGTTCGCCGCCGCCCGTACGCCGCAACGCAACGCTGACGGGAAATCCGACACCCTGAATGCCGCAGCAGTGGACCCGTGGGATGTCGAGGCGATGCGCCAGCTCGATCCCCAGGGTCGGGTGCTCATCATCGGTTCTGGCCTGACGATGGTCGATGCCGTGGTCTCGCTGGAACAGGCCGGGCATCGTGGCCCCATCGATGTGTTCTCCCGCCATGGTCTGCTGCCCCATGTGCGCCGTCAGCCACCGAGTTGGCCTGACTTTCTCGCCGCCGATCACAGCATTCGCAGCACCCGGCAACTGGTCCGTGCGCTGCGTGAGCACTGCGAACAGGCGATCACTCAGGGCATCGACTGGCAGGCGCCGCTGGACACAGTGCGGGTGCATATCCCACGGCTGTGGGGGCAGGCGACTGACCTTCAGCGTCGACAGTTCGTGCGGCATGTGCGGCCATGGTGGGAAAGTCATCACCACCGCTCACCACCGCCCAGCGCGCAGTTGCTGGATCGGTTGCTGCACGAAGGGCGGTTGAACATTCACGCCGCATCGTTACAGGCAGTGCAGGCTCATGAGGCAGGGCAGGTACGAATCAACCTTCGCTATCGCGGCGAAGATCAGTCGACCGAAGTGAGTGGCGCGGCGTTGATCAATTCCACCGGCATTCAATACGACTGGCGCCGCGTTGATCGCCCTTTGCCTCGGCAGTTGCTGGCGCGCGGTCTGATTCAGCCGGGGCCCTTGGCACTGGGGATCGCGGCGGATCCGGGAGGCGCAGTGCTGGACGCGTCGGGTGAGGTTTCAGATCGCCTGTTCGCGATGGGCCCGCCGTTGCGTGGCCTGTGGTGGGAAAGCACGGCTGTGACCGATGTGGCGTTGCAGGCCAAGGCACTGGCGGCGCGGTTGGTGGCTGTCGAATGATCGTCAATCCGCTGTAGCAGCACGGCTTGCCGGCGGTGGCATTGGTGCAATTACTACCACCGGAGTGGCGAACCATTGCGTCGTCCCCCGCTGGCAGGGACGCTGGCCAGCCCGCAGAACCTTCAATCCTGATCCAGCAGGCGCGGCCCGGCGCCGCTTTCCCCCAGGCTGTCGCCCCAGTTGCGCAGCGGGCAGGCCTGCATGGACAGGCAGCCGCAGCCGATGCAACCGCTGAGCTGATCGCGCAGGGCGGTCAGGCGATTGATGCGCTCATCGAGGTCGTTTTTCCAGCGTTCTGAAAGCCGCGTCCAGTCGTCAAGGCTGGGAGGATGATCCTGGGGCAGCGTTTGCAGGGCCGCTTGAATGGTCGCCAGGGGAATGCCCAGGCGTTGCGCGGTCTTGATCAACGCCACCCGCCGCAGCACGTCGCGGGTATAGCGGCGTTGGTTGGCCGCGTTTCGTTGGCTGCTGATCAGCCCCTTGGCTTCATAGAAACGCAGCGCGGTAATCGCCACGCCGCTACGTGCCGATAGTTGGCCTACAGTCAATTCCCGGGCGAGTTGCGGTGCATCGGTGGTGTGCATGCGGTTCCTTTAATGGCCTATTGACGGGAATAAGAAGCTTGACCTCTAGCTAAGTGGAGGTTCTACCCTTCGCGGCGTCGGTTCGCAACAGGCTATACAGCGCAAGAAACGTAGTTTGTGTGAATGGGCGAAGCAGCATCCTGTGCAGCGACATCAGTCATCAATGGAGAGCGTTCATGACGTCACAAGACTCAAACCTTCCTTTCAGTCAGTTCGTCGAGTTTGCAGTAGATCCGCGCCATCACGCCGGTCTGGTGACGGCCCTGAACGAGCGCTTCGAGCGCATCACCCGAACCTACCCAGGCTTTATCCGCGCCAGCGTGCATGTGAGCGAAGATCGAAAGCGCGTGCTCAGTCACGTGCTGTGGCGGTCGAAAATGGACTGTGAAAAAGCGCTGGAGAATGCCGAGCAGGGGGAAGGGGATTTGTGGGAAATGATCCGCACCCACCGCGCCACGGCGATGACGTTCAATGCCTATGAAATGGTGGGGGAAACCGTCGCGCCGCGCTGATCAGAAAACGCTGTTGCCGCTTTAGCGGTCCGGCTTGCGGTGGCGGCGGCAGGATCGCTGCCGATCCATCCAGCACGTCATTCGCGAGACGTCCCCCTGGCCACGCAGAAGGCGTCAAACCGACAGCTGCATCATCCGGTCGCCCTGCAGCTGTTCGCCGGGCCGACGTTTGTTCACCGCCAGTTCCCCGATCTTGATCAGTCGCGCGCGAATCACATTGCGGCTCAGGCCCAGCAATTGCGCGGTATGCACCTGGTTGTAGTGACTGAATCGATAAGCGGCGCGCAACAGGGCGTCTTCGACTTTTTCATGCAGGGCGCCGGCTTGCTCTTCAAAGAGCTTCTGAAAGGCCCGGGCGAGCAGGGCGTCGGTGGAGTCGTCGACCACCGGTGCCGATTCTTCCTGGCGCTCCAGACGCAGGTTCGACAGACGCAAATCGCTGGCCTGAATCACGCCATTGCGGCAAATCAGCAGCGTGTGATGAATCACGTTTTCCAGCTCGCGAATATTGCCCGGCCAGCTGTAGGTACGCAGCTTGTGTTCGGCGTCGCTGCTGATCTGAATCGGCCCGCAGCCCAGACGCTGACGGTAGACGTCGATGAAGTGGTGCGTCAGCGGCATGATATCGCCGGGGCGCTCGCGCAGCGTGCTCAACTCCAGGTTGACCACGTTGAGGCGGTAGAACAGGTCTTCGCGGAAATGCCCGGCGTTGATCGCCCGTTCCAGCTGCACGTTGGTAGCCGCCAGTACGCGCACATTGATCGGCGTGCTCTTGCGTGAGCCCAGGCGCACCACCTCACGCTCCTGCAATACGCGCAGCAGTTTGACCTGGATGGCCATCGGCAGATCGCCGATTTCGTCTAGGAACAGCGTGCCGCCGTTGGCTTCCTCGAACCAGCCGGCCTTGGCGGTCAGGGCGCCGGTGAAGGCACCTTTCTCATGACCGAACAGCTCGGCCTCCACCAGGGATTCGGAAAACGCACCACAGTTCACCGCCACGAAGGGCTGATGACGACGACCGCTCAAATTATGGATATGACGCGCGACCAGTTCCTTGCCGGTGCCGGTTTCGCCGATGATCAGCACACTGGCGTCGCTCGGCGCGACCTGTTGCACGTGGGCCAGCAGTGCCTGGGATTTGGGGTCTTCGAAAACCTGCGCAGTGGCGCGGATCGAGGTAGCCAGGGCCGGGGAGGGCGGTAACGTCAGTAGCTGCATGGGGATCACTTGTGGTTGAAGCGGAACGCTGGCGGTCATTCGGGGACTCCTTGTCGCGGCGGCTGATCGTTCCCACGCTCGCGCGGGGATGGCAACCACGACGCTCTGCGTCAGACAGTGGACCCAGGGCGTCCGGGAATGCGTTCCCACGCAGGTGTGGGAACGATCAACACAGTTACGCGGCAAACGGTGTTTGCTGAGGAAGTGAGCGTGCTCACGAATGCTGTTTCACATCCGCTGAAGAGGTGGCGAATGTGCCGACCTCTTGGTGCAAGCTCACCCCCAGGGGGTTACTTCTGCGGCGGCAAATCGTTGGCGATCATCTCGCCGAATGGCCCGGTCAGGTTGGTGATGCCGCGACCGGCCAGGCTGCGATACGGTTCAGGCAGCAGCGGGAACACCAACTCGGCGAAGCGGTAGGCTTCTTCCAGATGCGGGTAGCCGGAGAAGATGAAGCTTTCGATGCCCAGGTCCGCGTATTCCTTGATCCGCGCGGCGACTTCTTCCGGGTTGCCGACCAATGCAGTGCCGGCACCGCCACGCACCAGGCCGACGCCGGCCCACAGGTTCGGGGCGATTTCCAGGTTATCGCGGCGACCGTCGTGCAGTGCGGCCATGCGGCGCTGGCCTTCGGAGTCGAAGCGGGAGAAGGATTTCTGTGCAGCGGCGATGGTTTCGTCACTGATGTGCTCGATCAGGGTATCGGCGGCTTTCCATGCCTCTTCGCTGGTTTCACGCACGATCACATGCAGACGAATCCCGAACTTGACCGTACGGCCGTTGCGCGCGGCGCGTTCGCGGATATCGGCCAGTTTTTCGGCGACTGCCGCAGGCGGCTCACCCCAGGTCAGGTACACGTCGACCTGCTCGGCGGCCAACTCGTGAGCGGCCTCTGAAGAACCGCCGAAATACAGTGGCGGGTAGGGCTTCTGGATCGGCGGGTACAACGCCTTGGCGTTCTGCACCTTCAAGTGCTTGCCTTCGAAGTCCACCGCTTCGCCTTGCAGCACGCGGCGCCAGATTTTCAGGAATTCGTCGGTGACTTCATAGCGCTCGCTGTGACTGAGGAAGCTGCCGTCGCCGCGATTTTCGTCAGGATCGCCGCCGGTAACGACGTTGATCAGCAGACGACCGCCGGACAGGCGATCGAGCGTGGCCGCCATACGCGCGGAAACGGTCGGGGAGATGATGCCCGGACGAATAGCTACCAGATAACGCAGACGCTCGGTCAGCGGCACCAGCGCTGAGGCGATCACCCAGGAATCTTCGCAGGAACGACCGGTCGGGATCAGCACGCCGTGGAAACCCAGATCGTCGGCAGCCTGAGCTACCTGCTTCAGGTAGTTGAGCGTGACCGGGCGTGCACCCTTGGTGGTACCCAGAAAGTGGCCGTCGCCGTGTGTCGGTAGAAACCAGAAAACATCCATGAGAAATCCTTCGAGCGGAATCAGTGGCTTTGGGAATTGGGAATAAGTCGGCTATTTATAGAGGTTGTGATTTATTCCGTAAAAGAACTGAATTCCATATTTTTAGAACTAATGGAGATATGCCTGTATTTACGTTTTGAAAAGTATGCTTGGCGCGCGGTGTTGTTGTCCGCGATCCAACTGTAGGAGCCGGCTTGCTGGCGAACGCGGTGTGTAATCCAGCATTTATGTGTCTGACACTCCGCA
>NZ_JBOICF010000078.1:0-35033 GCF_050739935.1 Pseudomonas sp.
GCTGGCGAATGCGGTGGGTCAGCTACAGATGAGTAGGCTGGAACTGCGCTTTCGCCAGCAAGCCGGCTCCTACAGGTAATCCATTCCAATCCGAAATCGACCAACGGCGAATCGGCGAATCGGCGAATCAGGCCATCACCCCGCCATCCACCCGTCATCTACCGGCAGCGTAGCCCCGGTGATGGATGCCGCCGATTCGCTGCACAGGAACACGATCAGGTCCGCCACATGACTGGCCTCGACGAAACGCCCGGTCGCCTGCTTACCTTGCAGAAACTTGCGCGTTGCCGTCTCGCGGTCCAGTTGTTCCCGGGCCATCAGCGCGGTCAGGCGACTTTCGATGTTCGGCGTCAGCACCGAGCCCGGACATACGGCGTTGCAGGTGATGCCCTGCCCCTGGGTTTCCACGGCCACGGCGCGAGTCAGGCCCAGCAACGCGGTTTTGGTGGTGACGTAATCGATACGGTTGGCGATGGCGCGTGAGCCATAGGCCGAAGACAGGTTGAAAATGCGTCCCCATTGACGCTCACGCATGCCGGGCAAAACCCGCTGGATTGCGCGAAACGCTGCCGTCAGATTCACCGCCAGTGCCTGATCCCAACGCTCCAGCGGAAATTCGGCCAGCGGAGCGAAATGCCTCACCACGGCGTTATTGATCAGCACATCGACACTGCCCGCCACGTCGAACAACCTTTCAATTTCTTCGGGCACCGATAGATCTGCCTGCACGTAGCTGACTCGCACATCATGGGCCAGCATCAGTTCATCGCACGTTTGGCGCATGTCTTGCGGCGTAGCAAGACCATGCAATATCAGGTTGCATCCCGCTGCGGCGAGACCTCTGCCCATCGCCAGACCGAGGCCGTCGGATGAGCCGGTCACCAACGCTGTACGGCCCTTCATCTCCCCGCTCCGTTGGCGTCGATCCGCACGGCGAACGAGGGATCGCCCGGATCCACCGGCGCAAAACGATTCATCACATCAGGATCATGCCCCGGTACCACCACCGCGCCCGGACGCTGCAGCCATTGGCGAATCTGCTCGTAGCCCTGGTACATATCGGCCAGGCTGTCGAGTACGGCAAACGGCCGGTCCTGTTCCAACTCGTCGTAATAATGAATAGCGTCCGACGCGAGAATCACCGGGCCTTCAGGCATTTCCACCACCACCGCCATCTGCCCGGGCGTGTGGCCGCCGATTTCGTACAGTTCGATGCCGGGAATCAGCGTGTTGCGCGGCTCATCCAGCAAGGTGATGCGGCCGTCGCGATGCAGCGCCTGAATGCGCTCGATGTCCAGCGGGTCAATGTGATGGGCATACTGCGGCCGCTTGCCCATGTCTGTGCCCCAGAACTCGAACTCGCGGCGCGACATGACGATCTGTGCATTGGGATAAAGCCCCAGATTACCGGCGTGATCGTAATGCGCGTGGGTCAGCACCAGCAGCTTGACCTCCAGCGGGTCGATCCCCAGCCGCGCCAGCGCATCGGCAGGTGCTACCACCGGTTGTCGACGCCGCGCGGTAGCCGCTTCGGGGCTGAATCCGGTGTCGATGACGATGGTCTGCTCGGCATTGCGGAAGATCCAGAAGAAGTAGTCCATGGTGATTTCCGCATCCGGCTCACGATAGGCGCGAAAGTTGTAATAGCACTCGCTCTTGGTGGTTTGCCGGGTGCCGTAACGCACCACGATCACTTCAGGGTCAGTCCAGTTCGGTCTGACAGTCTTCGCTTGCGTGTTCATGCAGAAACTCCAAATAGAATCAGGCGAATTCAGGTTTTGATTTCTCGATGCACAGGCTCCACGGGAAGCGGCGCGGTCGCGATGTCTTCCAGTGATCGGTTCTTGGTTTCAGGACCGATCGCGCCGACGATCACTGCCTGCATTAACAGCGTGCCGACGATCAGCGAGATCACCCCGACGATGCCGAAGCCGGCGAACACCGCCGCGATCGCGTAAGGCACGAGGATGTTGACGCCCCGGCCAATGGCATTGCACAGGCCGGCGCCCCGCAGCCGCAGCTCCGTTGGAAACAGCTCGGGCACATAACTGGCCACGCTCAACGACGACAACACATAGATACAGGCGGTAATGGCGAAGCCGGCAGCAATGATCGCCGTCTCGGATTCGGCGAACGGGTAGCTCACACCGAAGCCGATGCCCACCAGCGAGAACAATACGATGCCCCACTTGCGCCCCAGCCGTTCGGCCAGTGCGAAGGCGATCAGCGAGCCCAGCGGGCCGCCGGCGAACATCAGTGTGGTCAGGCCCAGCGAGTTTGAGACGCTGTGGCCTTGTTGCACCAGAAAGGTTGGAATCCAGCTGACGAAGGCGTAGTTGACGGTAAACAGAGCCACCAGCACGGTGATCCCGGTAATGGTTCGGCTCAGAAGTCGGCGCGAGAACAGCTCACGCATGCGCGTGGGCGGGGTTTGGGCCTGTGACGTTATCTGGATCGGAGCAACGCTACCGGGATTGACCCCACAGCGAGCCTCGATGCTGGAAACGATTTTATCGGCCTCCATGTGGCGCCCCTGGGATGCCAGCCAACGCGGCGACTCGGGCATGTTTTTACGCAGGAACCAGACGATCAGCGCGCCTACTCCGGCAATGGCAAACATCCAGCGCCAACCGAAGCGAGGAATGATCAGCCAGCCGAGAAATGCCGCCAGGAACAACGAAGTGTTGATGATCAGATTGAGGATGGTGCCAAAGCGTCCGCGCCATGCTGCCGGGATGAATTCGCTCAGCGTGCCGTAGCCCACTACGATTTCCGCGCCCATGCCCACGCCCATGACCAGCCGGAAGAAAATCAGCCAATACACCGAAGGAGACAACGCTGCGGCGATGGAGGCGAATCCGTAGATCCCGAGGTTGAACTGATAGGTGAACCGACGCCCGAAGCGATCGCCGAGTACACCGGACAACCAGGCCCCTGACATCATGCCGATGAAGGTCACCGAGACGAATGTAGCGTTCAGCGCCAGGGTGGATTCGTGGTTGTTGATCAGCGCCGCGAGCACCGAACCGGCAATGTAGATATCGAATGAGTCGAAGAACATGCCGGCAGCGATCAAACCTAGCAAGCGGTAGTGAAACCCCGACAACGACAACCGGTCCAGCCGTAGGCCGATACTTGATGCTGTGTTCATGTGCGTTCCCCGTCGTTATTTTTATAAGGCTGCGGTGGGCGAGGTTATTGCGCGTCGTGGCTGTTTGGAGCGAGCGCATGTTCCAGCATGGGTGCTGCGACCAGCGCGCCATGAATGCCAATAACGCTGACGATCTCGAGCATTTCCATGAGCTCTTCCTTGGTCGCGCCATAACGCAGGGCGTTGCGCATGTGCAGCTTCAGGCCCGGTACGTAGAGGTGCGTGGCGGCCGCGTCGAACGCGCAATACATCAGCTCCTTAACCTTGGGCTCCAGCACGCCGGTGCGCCAGGGCACCGAAGAGAATTCGACGTAGGCTTCGAACAGCTCCGGGTCCAGCTCCAACAGCCCTTCCCACGAGGAATGCCAGTAGCCGCGGTTTTCGATGAAGCTGGTTTTCAACGCTTCTCGCCGGGCATCCAGAGGCTCGGGGCCGTCGCGCATGCCCTCTTCTTCCAGCACTTCCAGCAGCACAGGCACGCCGACGTTGGAGGCGTGAATGCCGACGGTGCTGATCAACTCCAGCACTTCCATCAATTCCTCGCCCGTGGCGCCGTGGGCCAGGGCGACCCGTAGATGTTCATGAACACCGGGACGAAACAGATGCGTCGCGGCGGCACTGGCCGCCAGCGCAATGAACGCCTTGACCTTGAGCGGCAGATGATTCTTGCGCCACGGGACAGCGGCGAAGCCTGCGTAGGCTTCGACAAAGCCGGGGTCCAGACGCAGCATGCTGTCCCAGGCCAGATTCCAGATGCCGCCGCTTTGGGCGAAGGCATCTTTGGCCTGTTGTTGTTTTTGTGTGAGGCTCATGGTGTTCCTCTTGTGATCAAGTCTTTGCAATACGGTCGTGCCCGCGTGCAGGACAACGGTTGCGAACGCAGCACGGCTTGCCGACGGTGGCGTTCTTCCACGCGCCGCCTGACTCTGTACGAGCCGACTTGCTGGCGGCAGCGATCCAGCGGGCGCCGCCGGCAAGCCGGACTGCCACAGGTGCTGGACGAACCAGGCCCCCCTTGTGGGCGCGAATTCATTCGCGATTGGCCTGTACATCCGATAGAGCCGGGTCAGTACCACCGCATCGCCAATGAATTCGCTCCCCCCAGGACGTGTGGAAAGTCCCGGCTAACCGGCGTGCCAACGGGATCTACAGGTCATTCCGCACCACGCAAATAGTCCACATCCGCCACCGCTTCCTGCCATACGGTCTTGCCGATGGAGGTGGCGGTGTGAACCATGAAGTTCTTGGTATTGGCGCCATGCCAGTGCCGTTCGTTCGGCCCGATCCACACCGTGTCGCCCTGGCGAATCACCTGCGGCTCACTGCCCTCCAGACAAATCCAGCCACTGCCCGCGGTGACGTACAGCACTTGGCCCTGTTCGTGGTAATGCCAGAACGTGCGCGCGCCGGGGTTGAACGAGACGTTGTTGATCGTCACCCCGTCGGTGGTCGGCATCACCGGATCGGCCCAGACCACACCGGTGAATGTGGCGCCGCGCTGTTCGGAAATCGCGCCTTCGACAGCGCCGTGAAAAACCTTCATACCTTGTCTCCTTTCACCGATTCTTCAGTCGATTCATGCAGGCGCACCCCACCGGACATATCGCCGATGGCGTCCACCACTCTGTTGCTGATCTGATCGCCGTAGCCGAGCGCCACTTGCAGGCCGAAACTGGCCAGCGGACCCGAGGCATTGAGCGAGGCGACACCCAGTTCACGGGCCCGGTCCAGGTACAGCACTACGTCCTTGCTCATCAATTTGCCGGTCAGGCCGCCTTCCAGGTAATTGCCGTCGACGATGTGCGGAAATCGGTTGAGCGTGGCGAAATTCACCCCACTGCTGCTGTTCAGCACATCGAGCAGGCGGTGCAGATCCAGGCCGGCCTTCTTGCCGGCGACCATCACCTCGGCGGTGGCCGCCAGGCTCACTGCGTTGAGGAAGTTATTGAGCAGTTTGGTGGTATGCCCGGCCCCGCTTTCACCCATCAGGAACACCTTGCTGGCAATGGGTTCGAAGACCCAGGCCAAGGCCTCGACCGTCGCTGCGTCGCCACCGACCATCAGCGTCAGCGCGCCCTTTTCCGCAGCCGCTGCACCACCGGATATCCCGGCGTCGATGTACTGCACGCCGCGCTCGGCAAACAGACCGTGCAGGCGAATTGTCGAACTGGCGGCGGCAGTGCTGAGGTCGACGATGATCTGCCCTTCGCGACTATGGGCCAGCAGCCCGTGCGGTCCTTCGACGACGGCCTCGACGACTTTGCTGTCCGGCAGCGACAGCAGGATCACGCTTGCTTCGGCAGCGATTTGTGCAACCGATGCCGCCACCTGCGCGCCTGCGTCCATGGTCCGCTGAGTATCTGTGTCATAACCGAGCACGTTGAGCCCGGCATTCACCAGGCAGCGCGTCATGCGCCCGCCCATGTTGCCCAAGCCAATGAAACCCAGGATTGTGTTGTTCACGACGACTCTCCTCACTTGCAGTGAATCCTAGAAATCCACGTCTTTGGTTTCCGGCCCCATCCAGGCGCCGATGGTGGCGATCACTCCGCCAATCACCAGCAGTACGGCGGGCGTGACGTTGAACGGCATGAATTCGCCGAGCCAGGCCATGTAGAAGGCGTAGAACGACGGGATGATCACAGACAGACTGAAGCCGACCCCAAAACCGGTGGCGCGCACGTCGGTCACGAAACGTTCGTTGATGTAGGTCACGATCACACCCCAGGGCGCGGTGACCAGCACCGACAGCACGCAGACCAAGACGATGACCATTGGCAGCGAAAGCCCCTGTACGGTGCCCAGCACATAGATGATTGCCGCGCCCACCGTGGCGATGATCGGCCCCAGGGTGATGAAGAAGCGCCGCCGGCCGATCTTCTGACCGATCATTCCCGAGCCGATGTAGCTGAAAAACAGCACCGAATAGGCGATCAACAAGGTGCCGGTGACTTCCAATCCCGAGAGGTGCAATGTGTTTCTGAGCAATCCGGTGGGCAGGAAAATGGTGATGATGTTCTGGGTCAGCCAAAAGCCGGTCATCATCAACAGCACCTGCAGCAGATTGCGGCCGCTCTTGCCTCTGAGCAGATCGGTCAGTGGCAGTTTTTCCCGGGGCTTGTTGCCGGCTTCGCTCTCCCAGATTTCCGATTCCGAGACCGCGTACACGTAATACAGCGCCAGCACTCCGGCCAGCACCGCGCCAATCACGAACGGAATGCGCCAGCCCCACACCACGTAAGGCGAGCCTGGGCCATCGAGCGGGAACAGCATGAACATCAGCATCGCTACCAGATTGATGCTGACGTACGCCAAGGGAAAACCGGCGATGATCAGGCCGCCGACGAAGCCGCGCTGATGTTTCTTCGAATATTCGATGGCCAACGGCATGGCGCCTGTGTAGCCGCCACCAAGGAAAATCCCGTCGACGAAACGCAGCAGCACCAGCGCCCAGTACGATGCAATCCCGATGCTCTCGTAGCCTGGCAACAGGGCGATCAGCAGCGTGACCACACCAAACCCCGACACCGAGTAGATCGACGCCATGCGTCGGCCGGTCTTGTCGGCGATCATGCCGAACAGCAAGGCGCCTATCGGGCGCCCCAGCAGCGTAGTGATGAACACCAGCGAAGCGAGGATCGCGGCCATGCCTGGCGACAACTGCGCAGGTTGAAAGAAGAACAGCACCGGGGACAACACCACCACCGGCAGGTAGATGTCGAACATGTCGATGTATTCGGAGAAGAAAGCACCCTTGATGGCGTTTCTTCTTTTCTTCTCTATCGACTGCTCGGTTTCAGCCACCGAGCTGGCTGGGGCGTATGTGCTCATGACGTTGTCCTTATAGTTATTGTCGGACGCAAGCATTGGGTTGTGTTGGCTTCAGGGCGCCGAGACTTCCGCCTCATAGGCCTTGATCGCGTCCGAGGCCACGCGAAAGGCGGCAAGCCCCAGTGGGGCGCCGCAGTACACCGCCGCCTGCATCAGCACGGCGCGGATCTCGTCCTTGGTCACGCCATTGCGCAGCGCCCCGCGTACATGAACGCTCAGTTCATGGTGCTGACTCATGGCAGTGAGCATGGCGATGTTGATGATGCTGCGGGTCCTGAACGACAGCGTCGGATCGCCCCAGATCTCGCCCCAGCAATATTCGGTGACCAGCTTCTGCATCGGCCGATTGAAGTCGTCTGCCGCCGCCCAGGACTTCTCGACGTGACGGTCGCCCAGCACTTCCTTACGGTTGTTGAAGCCTTGGTTGAAGCGTTCGTTGTCTTCCATCGTCTTACCACCTTTATTCGTACGATCGACTGATTGTCATACAACTAAAACAGCGAAATTTTTTTGAGTGACGGCACCCATACCTGCGATGAGTCAGGCGCCGTAACCCACCAGGGATTTCACTTCCAGGTATTCGCGCAGACCATACTCGCCCCACTCGCGGCCATTGCCGGAGCGCTTCACGCCGCCGAACGGCGCGGCGAAATCGGCGGGCGGATAATTCAGGTGCACGCTACCGGCCTGCAATTGCCGAGCGACATCGCGCGCCCGTTGCTGATCGGCCGACTGCACATAAGCGGCCAGGCCATAGTGGGTGCCGTTGGCGATGGCGACCGCATCCGACTCGCTTTGGTAGGCAATCATCGACAGCACCGGGCCAAAGATTTCTTCCCGGGCGATAGTCATCTGCGGCGTGACGTAAGCGAACACCGTCGGCCTGGCGTAGTAGCCCTTATGGATGCCGTCTGGCAGACCTACTCCGCCCGTCACCAGTTGCGCACCTTCGTCGATACCGGTCTGGATCAAGCTCTGCACCCGGCGAAACTGCGCGCGATTGACCAAGGGGCCAAGCTGCGTGGCTTCATCGGTGGTGGCGCCGACGCTATAGCCTTCGGCGGCGGCCTTGGCAATCTGGATCGCGTCATCCATCAGCGCGCGCGGGATCAGCATGCGCGTCGGGATCGAGCACGATTGGCCGCTGTTGGTGAAGCACGCCGCTACACCACGGGTCACGGCGTCTTCCAAATCAACGTCGTCGAGCAGAATGTTCGCCGACTTGCCGCCCAGCTCCTGCGCCACACGCTTGACCGTATCGGCTGCGGATTTGGCGACCAGCACGCCAGCCCGGGTCGAACCGGTAAAGGACAGCATGTCGATATCGGGATGTGCCGACAGCGCCGCACCCACGCCCGGCCCATCGCCATTGACCAGATTGAACACGCCCGCCGGCACACCCGCCTCATCCAGCACCTGGGCGAACAGCAGGCTGCTCAGGGGCGAATATTCGCTGGGTTTGAGGACCATGGTGCAACCGGCTGCCAAGGCTGGCGCGACCTTGACCACGATCTGATTGATCGGCCAGTTCCACGGGGTGATCAGGCCGCAGACACCCACAGGCTCATGACGCAGCAACGTGCTACCCAGCGCTTCTTCGAACTCAAAGCGTTGCAACACCTCGATCATCTGATTCAGATGAAGCCAGCCGCGCGGCACCTGAAACTTTCGCGAAAACGTGATTGGCGAGCCCATCTCCACGCGCATGGCCTGAGCGAACTCTTCCTGACGACGTTCGTAGATCGCGACGATGCGTTGCAGCAAGGCGATGCGCTCGGCGACGCTGGTCTTGGCATAATCCGGCAGGGCTCTGCGGGCGGCGGCCACGGCACGGTCCACGTCACTGGCATTACCCAGAGCCAGGCGCTCGACCACGGTTTCGGTGGCCGGGTCGATTACGTCGAACCAGGAAGGCGATGCGGGTTCGACCCAGCGCCCATCAATGTAAAAACTGGCGGCATGTGACATGACAACGGGCTCCTTCACTCGCCTTCCTTGGCCAGCATGCGGTACATCTCGGTGTGATCGGTGGTCGGCGTGGCGTTCTGCGACACGTCGTTCCACACCTTGATCGCGCTCTGGCCAAACGTCAGTGGGTAGTCCAGCGCATCCGACAGGCCCTTGGCGATTTTCAGGTCCTTGTTCATCAGCAGCATGGAGAACCCCGAACCGAAGGAGCCACTGAGCATGAATTGCTTGGCTTTGTTCAGCGAGGTGTTGCTGCCGCCGCTGGAGGCATTGAGCACATCGACCATTACCTCCGGCTCGATACCGAAGCGTTTGGCGACATGCAGCGCTTCGACAGTAGCCATCAGGCCCGCTGCCGAGACGAAGTTGTTCAACGCCTTGGCGGCATGGCCGGAACCCGCATCGCCAATGTGCAGAATGTTCTTGCCCATGGCATCCAGCACCGGGCGACAGCGTTGCATTATGTCCGCATCGCCGCCGACCAGAATCGCCAGGCTGCCATCAACGGCGCGTTTGACTCCGCCGGACACTGGCGCATCCAGGTATTGCAGGTTGAGGGATTTCAGCTTCTGGCCCAGGTCGCGAGAACGTGCAGGCTCCGAAGAGCTCATGTCGATCACTACAGCGCCGGGTGCCAGGGATGCAGCCCATCCCCCCTCGCCCAGCAGCACCGACTCGACAATATTCGAGTTGGGCAGCATGGTGATCAGGACGTCGAGGGCATTGGCGTTGTCGGGGGTCAGTGCGCTAGCCTTCAAGGTCGCCTGTACGTCGCTCAAGCGCCCGGCATCGGCGTCTGCGAGAAACAGTTGAAATCCGGCCTTGGCCAGACAGGCGGTCATCGGTGTGCCCATCATGCCCAGTCCGATGAAGCCGATCCGTTGCGGTTGCGTCATGGTCGTGCCCTTTGATTTTTATGTTCTTGTTGATCGGGTCGAGGCGGCGTCTTGCGGTTTTCCCTCGACGTTCGTGAGCAGGTGAGATAAAACTATATGACTGTCATACAATCGGTCAATAGGCTGATTTGAGGTTTCATGGTTTACAGTTTCCTTCCCGTAGCATCCTTGATGGAGTTGAACGAATGATTGTCGAACTGCGTACTTACCACTGCGCCCCTGGCCGACTCCCGGCCTTGCATGAGCGTTTCACCGGCACCACGCTGGGTTTTTTCGAAAAGTACGGGATCAAGCAGATTGGTTTCTGGACCAACCTGACCGGCGCGACCAACCAGTCGCTGACCTACCTGCTGCAATGGGAAAGCCTCGCCGAGCGCGAGACGAAGTGGAATGCGTTTCAGAGTGATGCCGAGTGGATCGCTAAACGGGCGGCGAGCGAGGCGCAGGCGATTATTGTCGAGCGCATCGAGAATCAGTTTATGACGCCGACGGGGTATTCGGCGTTGCGATGATCGGGGGGCTGTCTGACGGGAGATTGGGTTCTGTCTGCGGCAGATCATCCCACGTTCGGCGGTGTCTGGGCTGGCGCGTAAAAGAGCTGTAGCAGCACGGCTTGCCGGCGGCGGCGTTTGTAAAAATCGCTACCGCCGGCAAGCCGGGCTGCTACAACGTTATGCGCTCGGGATAATGCGATACGCATTCCGACGCTTGGTTACTGAGCCGAATGCCCAGCGGTGCTCGCGAGCAATTCGAGCACGTTCTTCGAAGCATTTTCGACATGCAGCAACGCCGCCGCGCAGGCCCCCTCTTCGTCGCGCAGCTGGATGTTTCGCACAATCTCTTTGAGTTCCGCCAGGGTATGCGGCATGCGCCCCTCGCGTCCCAGAGACAGCGCGCGCAGCAGACTCACGCGGTTGTTCAGTTGCTCCAGCATCCCGCCCACTACCCGGCTCTGCTCGATGTCCAGCAGAACGTGGTAGAAGCGTCGTTTGATATCCAGCAGCGTGGTGCCGTCGAGGCTTGCGGTGCGGGATTGCTCGACGAATTCATCGAAGACTTCAGCCAGCTCACCGATATCTTCATCCGTGGCATAACGCACGAAATTGCGCACGGCCAGGACTTCCAGCGCGCCGCGCACGTCGTAGATCTGCACCGCATCGTTGGCGTCGACCGACGCGACATAAGCACCGCGATGCGGCACTTGCTCCACCAGTCCCTCCGCCTCCAGTTGCCGCAATGCTTCACGCAACGAGGTACGGCTGACATCCAGCGCCGTATAAAGCTGCTGCTCCACCAGCCGATCACCGGGTTTGAAACGCCCCGAGATGATTTCATTGCGCAGTGCATCCTGCACTTGATGCCGCAAGGACGACGCCTGGCGTAGTACTTTCATGCTGTATTCCTGAAGACCCGTGAATGTCATGGCTGCGCTCCTCGTCAAGAACGAGAAGCGCTTTTGGCTTTGATTGAGGGGCCGATCTTCATGATTCAGCCCGCGCAAAACAATCGTATTGTATTACAGGTCGTTTCGGAAAAATAAATCAGAAATTCCCCTTCAATGCTTTCAGACCGCCCTCATAAACGTCTAGAAACAGCGCTTCGGCTTGCGCATCGGAAATGCCATCGGGGGTGAAGGTGCCCGACCAGTCGACCCGTGCGCCCTGATCGCCATCGGCAGTGACCTTGAGGGTTGCCTGGTAATGGGTGACCGGAAACGGCCCCTGGGTGATCGAGTAAGTATAAGTGCGGGCCTGGTCGTCAAACGACAGCAGGCGCTCGCTGATCTGCGCGCCGTCCTGGGTGGTCAGATGACGAACCCGCCCGCCTTCGTCGGGTACGCTTTTGGCAATGAACGGCAGCCAGTCTGGCAAGGAGCTGAAGCCGCCCACCAACTGCCAGACCTGATCAGGCGAAACCGGGATGTTAACGGATGCAGATGCTTGAGCCATGGTGACCTCCAATGATAGTGAAGCGCAGCTTAAGGCCGCTTTCGGACCTCGTACAAGCCGTCAATCGATGTTCCCCACAAAAGGAAAGATTCCTGTCTACGACTTCCGGCGATGACAATAGAACTTCTGTAGCAGCACGGCGTGCCGGCGGCAGCGATCTCAAGGCGCCAGCGCCGGCGAGCCGGGCTGCTACAGGTGAGTGAGGCAAGGCCTTGGCGTCGCCTTGATCACTTGGCAGTGAACGCCGAGTAGCTGTTCATCAGGTTGCGGTAGTTCGGGATGCGCTCGGACAGCAGTTTGGCCAAGCCTTCCATGTCGTTGCGCCAGTCGCGTTGCAGCTGGCAGGCGACCGAGAACCAGTTCATCAGTTGCGCGCCGGCAGCAGTCATGCGGACCCAGGCGGCTTGTTGCACGACTTCGTTGAAGGTGCCGGACGCATCGGTCACCACGAACACGTCAAAGCCCTCTTCCAGCGCGCACAGGGTCGGGAACGCCACGCACACATCGGTCACCACACCGGCGATGATCAGTTGCTTGCGCCCGGTGGCCTTGATCGCCTTGACGAAATCCTCGTTGTCCCAGGCATTGATCTGGCCGGGACGGGCGATGTAGGGCGCGTCCGGGAACATTTTTTAGTGTCCCGGCACCTTCGCTACCGGCGACCAGTCCGACAGCACGGGCACTCCGGGCGGCGCCAGATCATCGAATTCACCGGAGGCGTACACCACCTTGCCGTCGACGATGGTCAGTACCGACTCGATCCACTTGATCGACTCCTCCAGCACGCTGAAAAAATCCTGTGACAAGGCCACCACGTCTGCCAGCTGGCCGACCTTGATCTGGCCTTTCCTGCCCTGTTCCGACGAGAACCAGCCACTGCCGCGGGTGAACAGTTCCAGCGCGGTCTCGCGGGACAAACCTTCCGGATATAGCTCCAGACCGCCCACGGTCCCTCCAGTACAGCGAGGTCCACGGGTTGTAGCTCGAGACGCGGGTGGCGTCAGTACCCGCGCACACCGGTACACCTTCGGCAAGCATGCGTGTGATCGGTGGCGTGTGCTGACCGGCCTTGGCGCCATAGCGCTCGACGAAGTACTCGCCCTGAAAGGCCATGCGGTCCTGAATCGCGATACCGCCACCCAGCGCCTTCACTCGCTCTATGTTCTTCGGCGTGATGGTTTCGCAATGCCTCGATCCCCGAGGGAAACATCGAGATTAGGACGGCAGCGGAAGCGGTGATTCAGTTGGCGCCGTTCGGCCAGGGGGGATTCCGTGTGGGAGCCTATTCATTTGCGGGAAGTTCGGGCTGCCGGGACGTCTTCGCTGCCTGTCACGCCCTCTCGCGAATGAATTCGCTCCCACAGGTATCGCGGTCTCGGGCCCCGCCTCAATTACTCTCCTGCAGCTGGCCCTTGCGCTCCATGATCATCCGCTCTCCGCTGTCCTGACGTTGTTGTTGCAAAGAATCGCCGGTGCCGCTGGAGGACGGCGCTGAAGATGCGCCGCCACCCGTGCCAGGTCTCAACGCAGGATTGGTGGGGCCTATATTGCTCCCGTTCACGCCGTTCTGACCGCCGGAGTTATTCACGCCGCTGGCGCCAGGGGCCGTCGTATTATTGCTGTTGCTGCCATTGGTATGAGCGGCGTCGGTGCTGTTGCTGTTCGTGCCATTGGTGCCGGTGGCGTTGGTATTGCTGCTGTTGCTGCCATTGCTGTTCGTGGCATTGGTACCGTTGGCATTCGTACCGTTGGTGCCAGTGGCATTGGTGTTGCCGCTGTTGGTGCCGTTAGTCCCTGTCGCGTTAGTGTTGCCGCTGTTGGTGCCGTTGGTCCCTGTGGCATTGGTGTTGCCGCTATTGCTGCCGTTAGTCCCTGTGGCGTTGGTGTTGCTGCTGTTGGTGCCGTTGGTCCCTGTGGCATTGGTGTTGCCGCTATTGCTGCCGTTGGTGCCAGTTGCGCCAGTACCCGCCGTCCTACCGACTCCACCGCCTCCCGCGCCTGCTCCTGCCGAACCACCACCGCCCGCTCCCCCGCCGCCAATTCCGGAGGCGGCAAGCATGACAGACGATGAGTCGGGATACTGAGCCATGGCGCCGCTCGATGCAGCAGCCACGGCGACAAACAACAGAGGCATCAACGTCTTGCGCGAACTGATCATCTTCATCTCTCCAGAGTTACCCCGAGGGTCTTTTCTTTCGAGGTCCGGCGATCGTGAGCGTTCGATTTTTACGAGGGAACGGACATCATGTATGGAAGCAGCACAGCTTGCTGCATTCGAAATGCCGAAGACGCTGCATTCGGCAAATCGGACGGCCACAGGCTGCGCATACCCTCAATACCTTGGCTTAACGGCCTTCCAGTCCGCTTTGTATTTTTGCATTTGCTTGACGTCATCACGCTGGCGTATGCCGCAGCTCAGGAACTGGTCGTTGAGCTTGCCCAACTGGTCATAGTCCAGTTCCAGACCGAGGCCCGGATCGCGGGTGATCTTCACGCAGCCGTCGATGATCGGCAGCTTGCCGCCCTTGATCACTTCCTCGTCCGGCTCCTGCCATGGGTAATGGGTGTCGCAGGCGAAATCCAGATTTGGCAACGCGGCGGCCACGTGGGCCATAGCCATCAGGCTGATGCCCAGGTGCGAATTGGAGTGCATCGACACGCCAAGGCCAAAGGTTTCGCACATCTTCGCCAGCGCCTGGGTATCACGCAGACCGCCCCAGTAATGATGATCGGCAAGGACGATCTGCACACTGTTCAGCGCCACGCTGCGTCGGAACTCGTCGAAATCGGTGACCACCATGTTGGTCGCCAGCGGCAACCCGGTGCGCTTGTGCAGCTCGGACATACCGTCCAGGCCCGGTGTCGGGTCTTCGTAATATTGCAGGTCATCGCCCAGCAGTTCGGCCATGCGAATCGAGGTCTCCAAGGACCAGTTGCCGTTCGGATCGATGCGCAGCGGGTAACCGGGAAAGGCTTTTTTCAGTGCCTTGATGCATGCCACTTCGTGCTCCGGATCCAGTGCGCCGGCCTTGAGCTTGATGCTCTTGAAGCCGTACGCCTCGATCATGCGCCGGGCCTGGGCGACGATCTGTTCCTCGCTCAACGCCTCGCCCCAGCTGTCAGGCGCATAAGGCGAATCGGCGTGTTGTGCGTATTTGAAGAACAGGTAGGCGCTGAACGGCACCTGATCCCGCACCGCGCCACCGAGCAGATCCACCAGCGGCAGGTTCATCGAGCGTGCCTGCAGATCGAGAAACGCGACTTCAAACGCCGAATAGGCATTGCTCACCGCTTTACTGGCATGGGAACCAGGGGCCAGCTCGGCACCGGCGATGCTGGCAGGCTTGTTGGCGGCGACCGTGGCTTTGACCACCTCACGCAATCGGTTGAGGTTGAACGGGTCCATACCGACCAGTTGGCTTTGCAACTGCTGCTGGATCGCCAGCGCCGGGGCGTCGCCATAGCTTTCGCCCAGACCGATGTAACCGTTATCGCTTTCCACCTCGATAATCGAGCGCAGGGCGAAAGGTTCGTGAATGCCGCTGGCATTGAGCAGTGGAGGATCACGAAAGGCAATCGGAGTGACGGTGACACGCGTGATTTTCAAAAGACTTCTCCCGGTCGATCAGGGTTTGAGGCTTGGAGTGGAAGTGAGGGTGGCGGCAACACGCTGTGAAACCGTTTTTTCAACTGGCGGGCGGCTCTGGTCGCGGCGAGGTTTATCCCGCGACTCTCCTTTGGGCGTCATACGGGCGAAGAAAATCACCACGGCAGCCACCAGCGACGTGATCGCCAAGCCATACATGCCGCCTTGAATGGAACCTGTAGTCTGTTCGAGGAAACCGAATGCGGTCGGGGCGACGAAGCCGCCGAGATTGCCGACCGAGTTGATCAGCGCAATCACCGCCGCCGCGATGCGCGCATCCAGATAGCCCTGGGGAATCGGCCAGAACAGCGCGGACGCCGCTTTGAAACCGATCGCTGCAAAGCAGATGGCGACGAAGGCGAATACCGGGCCGCCAATGGTGGACATGAACATGCCGCAGGCGGCGATCACCAGTGTCACGGCGACCCACGCTTGCTGATGCTTGAAGCGCGCGGCCAGCGCTGCGAAGCCGTACATGGCGACAATCGAAATGATCCAGGGAATGGAGTTGAACAGACCGACGTCGAAGTCGCTCATGCCGCCCATTTTCTTGATCATGCTCGGCAGCCAGAAAGTGGCGCCATAAATGGTCAATGCCACCGAGAAATAGATGAAGCAGAACAGCAGGATCTGCCGGTCAGCCAGCAGCTTGAACATCGAGGGTTTGACCAGTTGCGCCGCCTCGCGAGCGCTCTGCTCTTGTTCCACTGCCGTGGTCAGCGCTTGCTTCTCTTCTTCACTCAACCACTTCGCTTCGCTGGGATGCGACTGCAGCCAGAACCAGACGAAACCGCACAGAACGATTGAGGCAAAGCCTTCAATCAGGAACATCCACTGCCAGCCGTGCAGACTCAGACCATCGATGCCGAGCAGCGCACCGGACACTGGCCCCGAAATCACCGAAGCCACTGCCGAGCCGCTGAGGAAGATCGCCATTGCCTTGCCGCGCTCACTGGAAGGCAGCCATTGCGTGAAGTAATAAATGATGCCGGGGAAGAAACCCGCTTCGGCCGCACCGAGGATGAAACGCAACACATAAAAGCTGGTTTCCCCGCGCACGAAGGCCATCGCCATCGCCGCCGCGCCCCAGGTGAGCATGATGCGGGTCAGCCAGGCGCGAGCGCCGAAGCGTTGCAGGAGCATGTTGGAAGGCACTTCGAACAGCGCGTAGCCGACGAAAAACAGCCCGGCGCCAAGTCCATAAGCAGCGGCACCAATGCCCAGGTCGGTTTCCATGTGGCTGCGCACGAAGCCGATGTTCACCCGGTCGATGTAGTTGACGATGAACATGATGACGAATAGCGGCAAGACATGGCGCTTCACCTTGGAAGCCGCACGTGCAAGCACCGAGACGTCCGCAGCGGGAAGGACATTATTCAAGAGGCAACTCCCGTTCATTGTTTTTTTGGGGATGAGCCGATAATGGACGCTGGTATTGTTCCCGTCTAATCTAGATTGACTGTTGATTGATACCCGGAATATATCAATGTTCGAACTCGCCCAATTGCGCTGCTTCGTTACGGTGGCGACTGAACTCAATTTCCGTCGCGCCGCCGAACGCCTGAACATGACTCAACCGCCTCTAAGTCGGCAGATCCAGCTGCTGGAACATCATCTGGGCGTCGAGTTGTTTACCCGCAGCACCCGCAGCGTGGCATTGACCGCTGCCGGTCGGGCGTTTTTCATCGAGGCGCAAAACCTGCTCGAACGCGCGCAGCAAGCCTCCCTTGCGGCCCGCCGCTTTGCCGAAGGTGACATCGGTTCGGTGACCATCAGTTTCGTGGGCAGTGCGGTATATGAGTTTCTGCCCAAGGTCATCGCCGAGGCGCGCCTTAGCCAGCCGCATGTGAAGATCTCCCTGACCGAGATGAACACCTACTCGCAACACGAGGCGCTGCGCGCCAGACGTATCGATTTGGGCATCGTCCGTGCGCCACTGCTGCAGACGGGCTACGAAACCGAATGTCTGGTGCGCGAGCCTTTCGTTCTGGCCGTGCCTGGCAGCCATCCGTTGGCCAATGCCGATGCAGTTTCGGTGCAGGACCTGGATGCCCAGCCGTTCCTGATGTATTCGCACTCAGCCTATCCGCCGTTCAACGAGTTGCTGACCGGCACTCTGCGCTCGGCTCAGGTGGCACCGGAGTACGTGCAATGGCTGGGTTCCTCGCTGACGATTCTGGCGCTGGTCAATGCAGGCATGGGCCTGGCGCTGGTGCCTCGCTGCGCCACCAACGTGGTATTCAGGAACGTGGTTTTTCGCGACATCGATCTGGGCGAAGGTGTGCAGAGCGAGCTGCATCTGGTGTGGCGTTCGGATAACGACAACCCCGCGTGCATGATGCTGCTGGAAGCGATCCGGGCGGCGGTCAAAGCCGAAGCCGCTTGACGGGTGCGGCGCTAAAAGCACGCCGCACTCGAACAAGCGTCAGGTGCGTTGCGCGGTAGTTGTTGCATCGGCCACCGGTGACGGCTCCGGCGTGACCGACAGCGGCTCGATCTTGCCGACGATAAACAGATAGCTGAACGCGCCCAACAACGCGAACGCCCCGGCAGTCATCAGCGGTGCCGTGAACGAGCCATTGCTCATTACCAGCATGAAGCCGGTGAACGTGGTGATGAAGATCCCGGCGGTGTTGGACGCGAAGTTCTGGATGCCGCCGATCGAGGCTACGTGGGCCGGGCTTGGCGCAACGTCAGCCGGCAAGCACCAGATACAGGAGCCGGCGAACGCCAGGCTCGCATAAGCCAGACTGAAGAACCCCAGCATCACGTAGGTGTTTTCCGTGAACACGGACAGCGAAATGCTCGACGACATCAACATTCCTCCGACGATGCAGGTCTTGCGCGCAGCGGTCAGGCTCCAGCCCCGGCGATACAGCGCGTCGGAAGTCAGGCCGCCGATCCAGCCGCCGACAACCGACGCAATCGCCGGAATGGTGCCCAGCGTACCGAGCGACTTCAGCGAGAAACCGCGCTCGGTGACCAGATAGGTCGGAAACCAGGTGATGAAGAAGTAGATCACGAAGTTCAGGCAGAAGAAGCCGAGCATCATGCCCCACAGGGTGCGGTAACGAAACAGCGACACCCACTTGACCTTGGGCCGCGCGGCGAGCATCGCGGCCTTGCCGGCTTCATGCTGCTCGATCGCGGCAACCGCCTTTGGCTCCTTGTAGATCAGGAACCAGCCGATTACCCAAATCACTCCCACTGCGCCGGTAATCACGAACGAAGCGCGCCAGCCCCAAAGTTCAATGATCAGTGCCACCAGCGGGATCGATAACGCCGAGCCGACCCGCGAGCCACTGTCGAAGATACTGGTGGCGAAACCGCGCTCTTTCACGTCGAACCACTGACTGACGATCTTGGCGCAGGACGGGTAAGCCCCGGCCTCACCAATGCCGAGCATCAAGCGGCAGCCGAACATCGCCGCCAGACTGCTGGCTATGGCCGTGGCTGCCGTGAACAGCGACCACCAGGCTACCGCCAGAGGCAACGCGATCTTCGCGCCGACTTTGTCGACGAACCAGCCAAAGGGCATTTGCATCAGTGCGTAGGTCCAGAAGAAACCGCTGAGCAGCAGGCCCATTTGCCCTGAGCCCAAACCGAGTTCTTTCTGGATATAGGGAGCGGCCACCGCGAGGTTGGCCCTATCGACGTAATTGATGGCTACGGCAAGGAAGCACAGAAAAATGACCAACCAACGACCTTTCTGCATAGCGAGTCCTCCTGATTATTTTTATGAGTAAGACTTCGTGCACGCTTCGGGCAGGGCCTGGGAGCCGCTCTGAGCAGAATCTTTCGATGAATTAACACCACATCGAAAACCGTAGATTGGCCTGACCAAATACCCGAATGCAGCCGATACTAGCCCCGAAAACCGAGTTATGGAAATCAAATACTGGTTTTTTTCGCAGATTTATCCCTCAACGGTTGCCATTTGCATAATTTGGCCTGACCAATCTATGCTTCGGCGACTCGGCTTCCGCTCGCCGCGCAAGCGACCGCTCCCGGCCTGGCGCTACGAAACTCACAACAACAAGGAATCAGCGATGAAGATGACCTTCCGTTGGTACGGGCAAAACGACCCCGTTACCCTGCAGTACATCCGCCAGATCCCCGGCATGACCGGCGTGGTGTCGGCCATTTACGACATCCCGGTTGGCGAGGTATGGCCGCTTGCGAAAATCGCCGAACTGAAATCCACCGTGAACGCCCATGGCCTGGAACTCGAGGTGATTGAAAGCGTGCCGGTTCACGAAGACATCAAGCGTGGTCTGCCAAGTCGCGACCGGCTGATCGAGAATTACGGCCAGACCTTGCGCAACCTGGCGGCCTGTGGGGTCAAGGTGGTCTGCTACAACTTCATGGCGGTGTTCGATTGGACGCGCTCGACTCTGGCGATGGAGCTGCCGGACGGCTCGACCACCCTGGCGTTCGACGTTGCGGTCATCGAGCAGGCCAATCTGGACGAAGGCATCAGCCTGCCGGGCTGGGACGTCAGCTACGAGCCTGAAACCCTGCGCGCATTGATCAACGAATACGCTCAGGTCGATGAAGACACCCTGCGCGAGCGCCTGGCGTATTTCCTCGAACGCATCATTCCGGTCGCCCGTGATGCAGGGATCAAGATGGCGCTGCACCCCGACGACCCGCCGCGCTCGATGTTCGGCATGCCACGGGTGGTGAAGAACCGTGAGGATCTGGCGCGGATCATGGCCATGGTCGACGATCCGGCCAACGGCCTGACCCTGTGCTCGGGGTCACTGGGTGCCGACCTTGGCAACGACATTCCATCGCTGGTCCGTGAGTTCGGTGGCCAGGGCCGCATCCATTTCGCCCACCTGCGCAATGTGAAAGTCAATGCAGCCGGCGACTTCCACGAAACCGCGCACCGCTCCGAGGATGGCTCGCTGGACATGGCCGAGATCGTCAAAGCCTATGTCGAGACGGGTTTCGAGGGGTATTACCGCCCCGACCATGGCCGCATGATCTGGGGCGAAACCGGCAAGCCGGGGTACGGGCTGTACGACCGAGCCTTGGGCGCGGTGTATTTGAATGGGTTGTGGGAAGGGATTCGCAAGAGTTTGCCGACGGCGCATTGAACCTACGCCTTACGCGTTTCTGCTTCTGATTCTGGCCGGAGGCCGTAGGAGCAAGCTTGCTCGCGAAGGGGCTGGTACAGCCAATGTAGGTTCTGAAGGTCAGTCTTCGTGAGCGAGCTCACTCCTGCAGTCAAGCGTCATCGCCATAACCTCGCGCAGACCCTGGAATGCAACCTATGGGAGTGAGCATGCTCAGGGAGGGGCCAATACATTCAGCGCTGATATGGACTCCAGACATCAGCTTACGTGAGCAAGCCCACCCACAGGGTTAAGGGTTTGGCCACAACCTGGCCCGGACCCACTACTGCTCCGCATCCATGCCGTCCAGCCAGCGCGCTTCGGATCGGCGCAGGTGTTCGCGCATGGCGGTCTGGGCGCCGATCAGGTCGCGAGCTTGCACGGCCTTGAGAATGGCCTCGTGCTCAGCCACGGCCATGGCCCATGTTTCGCGGGTTTCGGAGTGTTCGCTGACGTGCGCGGTCAGCGGGCTGTAACGTTCCTCGAACAGCGAAGTGATGATGCGCACCAGCGTCGAGTTGCCGCTCATCTTCGCAAGGCGTTGATGAAACTTGCGGTCATCGTCCAGCGCCGGGACGCCTTTGAATGCCCCTTCGCGCATTTTCTCGATGCACGCCTGCAGGTAGCGGTAATCGGCCTTGGTACCGTGAATACAAGCCAGCATGACGCTCTCCCCTTCGATCAGCGCGCGGGCCTGCATCAGTTCGGAGGGGCTTTCGCCCAGGGTGCGGGTCTTGCCTTTCACCCCCAGCAAATGCTCGCAGACGTAAATGCCCGAACCCATGCGTATCTCGACGCTGCCTTCGATTTCCAGCGCAATCAGGGCTTCACGCAACGAAGGCCGCGAGACGCCAAGCAGTTGTGCCAGATCACGCTCGGGGGGCAGGCGCGACCCCGGCTTGATGCCATTCTTGCGAATGTGCTCACGCAGGCGGTCGGCGGTAATTTGGTAGAGGCGGCGTTCGGTAGGAAGGCTTGGCGCGGTCATGAATCACGTTCCGTCAGTTGCGCCGGAGCATATCACAGCCGTTCGCAAGCGCTCCCCCCACCGTTGGCGAGCAACGCCTGCCAATTGGCTTGCCGGGATTCGCAGCGCACACGCAATCCACTGTGGGAGCGAATTCATTCACAAAGCAAAGGTACAACCGATGTCTATTTATCGTCTGCCCCTTTGCTTCGTGAATGAATTCGCGTCCACAGGATTCTCGCGCGAACTCAATACCGCTGGCAGAAGACATCGACAGATCAGCGCTGTAAAGCCGACCTCAACCGCGTCTGCTGCAACCCGGCTACCCCCTCACCCATTTCCAGCAACGGCAAAAACCTGCGACGCTTTTTCTCTTCATGGTTTTGCGCGATGTCGGCGATCCGGTGCTTCAGAAATGGATTGAGAAAACGCTCGCGCACACTCGCCAGATAATCGCGCGCCTGCGACAGCTGGCCCCGTGCGGCGAACACGGGTAACACTTCCTGCGCCCACAGATCTTCCAGGCTCTGCCGCAGTAATGGATCGTTCATCGCCTCGTACACCGTTTCATCGGCAGACCGTTGCTCGATCTGCCAGCGTTCGGCAAGCCAGCTGTGACCCAGATTGAGCATGAACAGCTTGAAATGCTCGTACTGCTCAAGCTCATCGGTCAGCACTACACAGGGATGAACGCAGGGCAACAGCAGACCTTCCTGCCGTTCGATGGCCCAGATCGCGTAAGGCTCGGCCACCGCACCCACCGGTTTGATCGGTTGCGAGACGATGCGGTCGACCAGCGAGTTGGCCCAGCGACAGGTTTCTCGCAGATAGCCGGCGAACGCTGAATCCAGGCCCCAGCCCCTGGCCAGGCCGATCAGCAGATCACGCAACACATCGCCGTTGCGCGACACCAGCTCACAGGGAAACAACGACAGCGGCGCATGCGGGTTTCGCTGCCAACGATCATGCAACAGCACCAGCAACTTGGCCGGGAAGCTGATCGGCGCCGAAGCGTCCTCGGCCAACAGGGCCGGAACGTCCGCCGCATCCAACACATAGCCCTTGTCACCCGTATTGGAGATCACCACCTGCACGTCGCCAATGAAACCTCGACGAATCACACGCCAATCCAAACCCGCCTGTAACGCGGTTTTGATCGAACAAGACCAGTACTGCTCATCGATCACCTGCCCGTTGTCCAAACCCTGAATCCGCACCGGATACCCTGCTCCGCTGGCCAGCGCCTGCACCCGCTCGGCGCTGTCGGCACTGCCAGTGGTCTGCACTACGGTGACCTTGCCCAACGCCTGGCCGTTGCCCAGCGCCTGAGAGATGAACAGATCGACGTGGGCCTGGAGAAATCGACTGGTGCCAAATTGCAGAATCGGTGTGAGCGTGAAATCAGTCATCGAGCGCCCTCCTAGCATTCGACGATGGCTTTCACCACGCCCTGGGCGGGATCGAGCAAAGTCTGGAAACGTTCGGGCACCTCGCTGAGCTTCATGCGGTGAGTGTTGAGCGCGGCGTCGGGAATCAGGCCGTCGCGCAGGCACTGTTCGACGTAGCGGAAGTCCTCGACCGTGGCGTTGCGGCTGCCCATCAGCGTCGCTTCGCGCTTGTGAAATTCGGGGTCGGAAAAGCTGATGGTGTCGCGCACGATGGACACCAACACGTATTTGCCGCCGTGGGCAATGAACTCGAAACCGCGCTCCATGGCCTTGGCATTGCCGGTGGCGTCGAATACCACGTCGAAGAACTCTCCGTCGGTAAGCTGCTCCAGTTGTTGTTTGTCGTTCTCGCCAATCAGTACGGCTGAATCCACCTGCAGATGCTGCTTGCAGAAACGCAGGCGATCTTCGCGGGTGTCCAGCACTGTGACATTGGCGCCGCGCAGGCGGGAAAAGATCGCTACCGCCATGCCAATCGGCCCGGTGCCGACCACCAGCGCGCGCTGGCCTTTCTGAATGTCCGAACGACGCACCGCATGGGCACCAATCGACAGGAACTCGATCATGGCCGCCTGATCCAGGGTCACGCCGTTGGCCTTGAGCACGAACGCGTGAGGCAGGCTCAGAAACTCAGTGAACGCGCCATCGCGATGTACCCCGAGCACTTGAATGCGCACGCAGCAATTGGTCTTACCCTGGCGACAGGCAATGCAATCGCCACAGGACAGATACGGCATGACATACACCACATCGCCCGGCTCCAATCCGCTGCCTGCCTCGCTGTGCTCGACGATCCCGGAGAACTCGTGGCCCATCACCCGAGGGTATTCCAGAAACGGCTGGTTGCCATTGAAGATATGCAGATCGGTGCCACACACGCCGACACGTTTGATTCTGACCAGGGTTTCGCCCGGCCCGCGCTCGGGCTGTTGGCGATCCTGTGCAGACAGGGAACCGGGTGTTTCGCAGACGACGGTGAGCATGTGTTGTTCTCCAGACCAGGTGTGCCAGACAGCGAGAGGCCGATGGCCGGGGTTGATCGATTGTTGTTGTGACCCTGGAAGCGCCGCGTGGCTTATGAAGGCTGCTCCACGAAAACTGCTCCATGAAGCGGGGGCGACACTGGGGAAAAAGCTACACAGCGATTTTTAAATTGGCAAGGCCAATTAATTTTATTAGATATTGGCCTTACCAAATAAGGGACCGACAACAACCTGTCGCCTCGCGACGGACGGCTGTAAATCCCCAGCGGGCATCGCTATGATCGGAGCCCATGACCCCTACTCTGCCAATCCGCTCACCCTGTCCGCCCGGCGCCTGCGTCTGCGACCGCGAGCGTCTGCTGGAAAGCGCCGACACCGATCAGCGCATTCTCTGCCTGACCCGGCAGGAGGAAAAACGCCTGCTCGAACGTCTGGAAAACATCGCCAGCCTAACGGACCTTGAGCACATGCAACGGCGCATGTACGAACAACTTGGCATCCGTCTGCATATCGCCCCGGGGTTCAACGAAGTACGCAGCATGCGCGGCATCGCCATCGACATCGCCGAACTGCCCGGCATGTGCCGCAAGACCCGCGCCGCCATCCCCGCAGCGATCCGCCGGGGCCTTGAGAAACGTCCGGAAATCGCCTGGGGCCTGCTCAACGCCCATGACTTGTTGCGCGATGCTTGATCTCAGGCTATTCAGGGCTGTGCGCACGTGCCCTGACTACTCCCAGTCCGCCCTGGCGATTTTCAACCCGTGCAAGCCGTTGTACTCCGCGCGTTTCGGCTGTTCCCATCCCTGCAATAACGCCGGGTCGAGGTCATAGATCTCTACCCCCAACGGCCGGCATACGCTCAGTGGATCCTGCGCATCGGGTCCCCACATCGGCAGCGACAGATCGCCGCCCGGACAGGTT
Source organism: Pseudomonas sp. (assembly GCF_050739935.1). GTDB lineage: Bacteria > Pseudomonadota > Gammaproteobacteria > Pseudomonadales > Pseudomonadaceae > Aquipseudomonas. Next base: position 24,881 of record NZ_JBOICF010000078.1, read on the forward strand.
GACAAGGCACACAGCAGATCGATTTCCGCGAAGAACTCCAGATAATCGCCCTTCTGTGCCGGGCAGGCTTTCATGAAGTACATGTCGTCGTGGTTCAGCCCGGTGCATTGGAAGATGTTGAGCACATCATGCACGTCGAACTCGGTCAGGCCGTAAGGCAGTACGGCGCGGGTCAGATTGGAGTGGCAGTGATGGTGAAAATCTTCGCCGGTCAGCATTTTGTTCACGTAAGGATCGCAGCGAGTGCCGAGCAGGTCGTGCAGGCGGCCGCCATGCTCGTCGATGCCGTAACTGGCCAGACTGTCGTCGGTGATGGTAACCAGCGGCCGCAGGAACGGCAGGTTGGACCATAATCGGTCGTGGGTCGTGACGTGTGCGCCTTGCAATTGCCGGGTGCGCGCGGCCCACATGCGTTCCCGCGGATCGTTGGCATTCCAGACGTTGAAGTCGCCCACTTGCGGACCGACCGGGGTCGTCACCCGAAACACCTGGCCTGCCTTGACCTTCCACGCCCTGCCGGTGCGGATCGGCACTTCGAACTGCTCGGCAAGGGTGCGGCTGTCCGGGCTCTGGCGAATACGTTCATAAAATGCTGTGTCGACCTGCAACGCCGCGCCTTTGCTGACTTGATAGGCCGCTGGGTAGTCTTTGTACATGCGCAACTCCTCGCTCAATGGCTGGCGACGCTGGAAAGTAAATCCAGTGCCTGGTGTCTGGAATCTTCGAGATGGCTGGAGGGTGTAATAACCCGCTTCAATCAGAAGAGCATAGGACGTGCCAGATCTTACGATATCTCTGCGTCGCTGCAGGAGCGCGGGCAGTCGCACCAGAGCTGCCGCGCCATATCCTTCATCAGCAACGATTCTTCCCACCGATCCGTAATGTCGTGGCCAAACCTGTCAGTAATGGCATACGGCGGCGGCCCCAATTCACAGGTGAACGAGAGGCTGCCAAAAACCTCCCCGCGCCCAAGCCAATCCTCAATCCCGAACTTCCACCATTCGCTGAATAGCTCAACCCAGGGCCTGTGCTGTGGGAAGCTGATCGGCAGCTGCACCTGCTCGCAACTGGCAACACGCCCATGAAACCCCCAGCTGTTGCGCAGGATGCTCTGGATCTGCTGCTGATCGTCATCGCCCGGCGACAGAGGAATTTCGCGACCGACCACGTAATGCGACAGGTCCGCCAACAACTTGAGATCGGGCAGTTCCTTGAGCAGATCGAGGGTGAAATGCAAGTCGTTGGTGAGCCGATATCGATGGGTTTCCACCAGCACCGGAAAATCCACTTGCTCAGCCAGACGCTGCCACCCTTCAACCAGACGCACCGCTTGCTTCAAACTGCGAGGTCGACTGTCGGCCTGAATGGTGAGGTGATGACAGCCATACTGGCTGGCGACTTCCAGGGCGGGCTGCAGATCATCGACGGTTTGAGGAAACAGCTGGCCCTCGATCTGCAACCCGAAGCTGTTCGCCAGGCGCGACAATTCCCGTACCGCCACAGGCTCATAGAAGTGGTCGGTAATACCGTCGAATCCTGCTTCGGCGATTTTCGCCAGTTGCGATTCAAGGGACGACGGCAACACACCCTGATCGTTGTGCATCGCCCACATCGACTGGAACACCACAAACTCTCGGTTCCGAGATCTATCAGGCATGAGCACCTCGCAACAATCCCTTGAGCGAAACGCTGGCATCGGCCAGTTGCTGCGCTGGCAGCAGGGTCTGGCTCTCGATCAATCGCTCGCACAGCTTGATGTCCTTGGCGATGTTGTTTCCGGCGCCCCAGCCACTGGCGCCCACCAACCTTGATTGCCGGTCCAGGTACAGAAGAAGAAAACCGTCCTCCACCCCCTCGCGCTCGATGATCTGCGCGTCGGCTGCCAGCACGCCGACAGTCTGCAACCCGAACTCGAAGTGATCGGACCAGAAGCCCGGCACACCAGTGAACGGCTGTTGTTGACCGAGCATGTTCAATGCCGCCACTCGCCCCTGAGCCTCGGCGTTGCACCAGGTCTCCTGGCGATGAAACACGCCATCGTTCCGGGCAAATTCACACACATCACCTGCTGCGTAGACGTCCTCTGCACTGGTCTGCAGAAAAGCGTCGACCTTGATCCCGCTGCCAGTTTCCAGCCCCGCCTGATGCGCCAACTCCAGGTTCGGCTGCATGCCGATCCCCACCAGTAACACATCGCACGGTATTCGCTCGCCACTGGCCAGTTGCACCGAGTCAATCCGGTTTTCGCCGTGGAATGCTTCGATCTGCGCGGCCAGCCGCACCACCACGCCCTTGCAGCGGTGCAGGGTCAGCAATGCCTCGGATACGCGTGCCGGCAAAGCCCGCGCGGCCAGTCGCGCCCCGGCTTCCAGCACCGTCACTTCGCACCCACGGTCCCGTGCGCTGGAGGCCACTTCCAGCCCGATGAAGCCACCACCGACCACCACCAGCCGCGTGCCGGGTGACAGGCGTTTTTCCAGCTCGACCGCCTCATCGAAGGTGCGCAGGTAATGCACGTTATTGAGCTGATGCTCGGCCAGCTCAAGGCGCCGCGACGTCCCGCCGAGGGCCAGCAGCAGCTTGCTGTAGACCAGCGACACACCCGTATCCAGCACCACAGAATGCTGAGCGGTATCGATGCCGGTCACCCGAACGCCGCTCAAGTGCTCGATGCCGGACGCGATGAAACTCGCCTCACTGAACAGGCTGCACGACGCCAACGAACACTCTCCCTTGAAACCGCCCTTAAGCAGCGCCTTGGACAAAGGTGGGCGCTCGTACGGCAGGTGCGCCTCGTCGCCAATCAGCACGATGCGCCCGGCAAACCCGGCCTCGCGCAAGGTCAGCGCCGCCCGGCCCCCGGCGTGCCCGGCACCGACGATCACCAGAGTGTCCGAGGGGTTCATGCCGCGCCCTGCCCTTGCGTATCGAGCAACACCATGCCCGCTTCGACTTTGACCGGATAGGTCTTCAGATTGATGCACGCCGGTGCGTTCAGCGCTTTGCCGTTGCGATAGTCGAAGCGGCCGTTGTGCTTGGGGCATTCGATCACGAAGTCCATCACCAGACCGTCGGCCAGATGGATCTTTTCGTGAGTGCACAGGCCGTCGGTGGCGAAGTATTCGCTGTTGTGCGAACGGTAGACCGCATAGGTTTTCTGCTGGTGATCGAAGCGGATGACACCTTCTTCATCGATATCGTCGACGTGGCAAACCTCTACCCATTGATTGCTCATGGCAGTGCTCTCTTGTTCTTGGCGAATGGATGTTTCGTGGGATCTTCAGCTGAAGGCCGATTGCCGAGGTTCGGATGTCTCGCGCTCAACGGGTCCGGATTCTGCCGCAGCAACCGCCTGCGAGACGGGTTCGCGAATCGGGCGTTTGACGTAGTACGTGGGATCCTTGCGCTGTTTGAGCAGGGTCGGAATGATCTCCCGATAGGCTTCGGCGATGCTTTTATAAGGCGGCGGGCAATCGTCTTTTATTTCTTCATGAAGTCTGGCGAGCGCGTGATACGGCACCATCGGAAACATGTGATGTTCCAGGTGATAGTTCATGTCCGAATAAAGGAAACGCAAGACCGGATTCATATAGATAGTGCGGCAGTTCTTGCGATGATCGAGTTCATCTTCGGCCAGACCCACATGTTGGGTGAGCCCGAACACATAACTCAGCCAGCCGCCGTACATAGTTGGCAACAGCACATACATCATCGGCAGCCAGGAATGAAGGTACAGCGTCAGGGCGATGACCGCTGCGTGCAGGGCCAGCCAGATCCGCGCCGTGCGATAGACCTTGGGAAATTCGGCTTCGGGAACGAAGACTTTCTCTTCTTCCGTCATCTGCCCGGTTGCGTGCAGGAACAGCGACTTAAAGATGTTGTAGACATGGGGCAGCGACAGTAACTTGAGCACGATCATGTTCAGGCGTGGCGGACGGGGCTCGACGATTTCCGGGTCGCGGCCAACGATGATGGTGTCGGTGTGGTGCCGGGCATGGCTCCAGCGCCAGATCTGCGGTTCGTACATGACCATGAAGCAGGCAAGTTGATAGACCACGTCGTTCATCCAGCGGGTCTTGAACGCCGTGCCGTGCCCGGTCTCGTGCCAGCGCGAGTTGGCAGCCGTACCGTACAGCAGCCCGTAGACCAAAAAGAACGGCACGCAGGCCGCGCTGCCCCAGAACACGTAGCCGCCCCAACCGCTGAGGATCATCGCGCCAAGCCAAATGGCCGTGTCGCGAATCGCCCGGCCATCGCTGCGCCGCATCAGCTCTTTCATGCGTTTGCGCGGCACCGGGCACTGATACCAGACCGCCGAGACCAGACCTGCCTCTTCGGCACGCCGCGCCTGATCGCCGGTAAGGCTGTAGTCTTTTCCACGTTCAGGATCAAAGGGTATCTGGGACATTGTTATTGTTCTCCGGATGTTGAAAGTTGCGTCGATAAAGATCGCGCTGATTCAAACTCTGCTTCCAACTATAGAGATCGCGATGCCTGCAACAAGCGCTTGAAAGTATTCTCTCTCAAGCTATCATCCAGCCCTGATTGCGCTTGATAGTTTTCTATCAAGGCCATAAGAATCGGCCCTTCAAATTGGCCAGGGCGCCGTGACCAAGAGGCCTCATGAATAACAAGAAACGTCCTACTATCGCCACAGTCGCGCACTACGCCAACTTGAGTGTCGCCACCGTCGACCGGGTGCTCAACGCCCGCGCACCGGTCAATCCGCTAACGGCGGAGAAGGTTCACGCGGCCGCTGAAGCCGTGGGCTATTTCGCCGCACGGCTGATCTCGCAACGTATCAATGAAAAGAAGCCCGCCTACCACTTCGGCATCCTGTTGCTGGGCACCTCACAAACCTTCTACAAGACCCTGAGCGACGCCATCGTCGAGCAGGCCAGGGACTCGCGGGCAGCGAATATCGTCTGTCATGTGGAACTGATTCACGATCGCTCGCCGCAGTCGATCGTGGGCCAGATTCATCAACTGGCGCAGCAGTGCGATTGCCTGGCACTGGTGAGTTTCGAGCATCCGCTGATCATCGAGGCGATCGAGCAGGTGCGCCGGAACGGCGTCCATGTAGTGTCGCTGCTGACCGAGTTGCGCACGCTGGCGCCGGGCGCTTATGTCGGCACGGATAACCATGAAGTGGGTCGCACCGCCGGCTGGTTGATCGCTCACGGGTCCCCTGCTCAAGGCGGCACGGTGGCAGTGATGCTCGGCGGGTATCGGTTTCTCGGGCATGAACAGCGAGAAACGGGCTTGCGCAGTTTTATTGAAGAAAAAGCCCCGCAGTTTCGCGTGCTGCCTGCGATCGTGACCCTGGACAATGGCGCGATCACCGAGGAAGCGACCCTTGATCTGCTGGCCCGTTATCCGGACTTGCGCGGTATCTATGTCGCCGGTGGTGGGGTCGAAGGAGTGATCAGCGCACTGGCCGCGACGCCGCAACGGTCGCAGCTGAGCGTGATCCTGCACGAGCCGACCGTGGAGTCACGTCAGGCCATGCGCAAGGGGTTGGTGACACTGGTGATCGACTCGCAACCGCAGCTGATCGCCAAGGAGCTGATCCGGCTGATGGTGGAACTGCCCAGAACCCAGGAGATCGATCCGCAACGGCATCGCGTGTGCGTGCCGTTGCAAATTGTGACGCCGGAGAATATTTAAAACTGCGCTTTGGTTCAAAACCGTGGGAGCGAATTCATTCGCAAATCGAGGGTCCAGGCGATACATCCCCTTCGCCTGATCTACTTTCGCGAATGAATTCGCTCCCACAGGGGGGTGTGCACGCTGTCAGGCCAGGCGCTTGACCCGCATTGCCTCAACCGCCTGCGAAAACCTATCCACCGCCCAGCGCTCCCACACCGCTTGCTCCAGCAACTGTTGCCCGGTCTGCGGCGCCATGCCGTGTAGTGGCGGGTCGGTGTCCAGATTGGTCGGAAAAGAATACCCGTCCGCACTCATCGCAATCACCGCCTCCAGCCCCTGCTCATCCAGCTCGCCCTGCTCGACCCGTTTCAACAACAGCGGATACAACGCCAACATCATCCGCTCGCGGTTAACGGTTTCCATGGGCTTGCCGAATGCCGAGGATATCTGCAACAGGTTGGCCATCCGGTATTGATCTGCCGTGCGATTGGTCCCCGCCGCATGAAACAGCGCCGGGTTGAAGAACAGCAGGTCGCCCTTGTTCAACGGCAGCTGAATCGCATGACGGGTGAAGTAATCGATGAAGCGCTGATCACGCCAGGCCAGGTAACCCGCCTCGTACAGTTGCGAGAACGGCAGCAGCAAGGTCGGGCCGGTTTCCAGTGGCATGTCGGTGTGCGCCACGGCCCCTTGCAGGGTCAGGTTCTGCGACAGGCGATGCAGCGGCAACGGGAAACGCGCAGCCACCTCATCGCTCTGGAAACCCAGGTGATAATCGCGATGGGGTTGCTGCGCCTGCCCGCCCGGCGTCACCACATTGACCTGAGCCGTGGCCTGGAAATACGGCCCCAGCCAGGCTTCGGCGAGCAACCCGAGCAATGGATTGGCGTAATACTCGATGAATGAGTCGGGCGAGCGCTCGGCGGTCTTTTGCAAGGAATTCCAGATCCGCTGATTGGCCCCGGCCTTGGCGAAGTGATCGGCGCGCACCACGCTCGCCGCCTCCTCGGCAATGATCTGGCGGAACACTTCACTGTGCCGGTCGATCACTGTCAGATCAGGGTAAGCATCGCGCACCACCAGTACGCCGGGACCCTCACGAAACAGACGGTGCAATTCGCTCATCAGTGCCCTGCAGTCGTGCTGCCTTGCGCTACGCAGGGTGTTTGCGTGATAGACCACCACTCGGCTGAGCACTTCCTGCGCATGGGGATAATCAGCGGCATTCACCTGCTGTTCACACAGCGCGGCGAACGCCGAAACGTCAATATCTGCCGCACTCGCGAACAGGCTCACTGGCCTGCTCCGGCCACCCCATCCAGGGTCAGCGGCGCATCAGGGCGCGGTGTCGAGCCGTCGCCACAGCCCATGATTCCCTGCTCCATATCGATCACCGCGCCCGTGGTCAGGCCCGATTGATCGGACAACAGATAGGCAACGCTGTTGGCCACTTCCTGCGGTTTGAGCAGACGCCCGAACGGCGCTTGCGCCTCGGCGCGCTGCAACCAGCCGTCATCGGCGCCATGGTACTGACGCTGGATCTGGTCTTCATGGGGCGTGTCCATCCAGCCGATGTTCAGGCCGTTGACCCGAATCCGGTTGCGCAAGGTGCTGAACGCCACGTTCTTGGTCAGGATTGCCAGGGCGCCCTTGGAGGCAGCGTAGGCCGTCAGGAACGACTGGCCGCCATGCCCCGAAACGCTGAGGATACTGACGATCGAGCCTTCGACCTGAGTGGCGATCATCAGCTTGATGCATTCCTGCATGAGGAAAAACGGCGCTTTGACGTTGACCGCGAAGATGCGGTCGAACAGCTCTGGTGACGTGTCGAGGATGCTCCCGCGATCGGACATCCCCGCGCAGTTGACCAATCCATGCACCGTGCCGAAATGCTCTTTGGCAGCGGCGACGACACGGCGGCAGTCGTCGACGTTCTCCATGTCGGCTTCGACGAAGAACGCCTGACAGTCCAGTTCGGCCAGTTGCCGAACCTGCTGCTCGCCTTTGTCCCGGCTGCGACCGCAGATGATCAGACCTGCAGCGCCACGCCGGGCCAGGGTATGCGCCACGGCGGCCCCCAGCCCCTGAGTGCTGCCGGTAACGACGAAGTATTGGCCGGTAAATGAGGTGGATAGATCCGGCGAGTAAAAATCGAGTGGTGACATGCCTTTCTCCTGCTTTTGTTGTTTTTGGCTGCGGCTGAATCGTCATCGCAATGGAATTTAAATTCCATCTGTACAACGAATGGAACTGAGACTAGCATTGCGTTCACCTCACAGAGACCCGAATCGACCTCAACAAGACCTCAACCAGAGGCTAAGGGGATTGGATGCTCGACCGCGCCAGACGTTTTTCCATCAAGCAGATCGCCGCTCAAGCAGGGGTCAGCAAAGCTACGGTCGATCGTGTGCTGCACGAGCGCGGCAGTGTGCATTACCAGACCAATCGACGGATCCAGCAAGCCCTGGAAGAACTCGAAGCTCAGGAGAAATCCGGGCCGGCGATGGGTCGCACCTTTCACATCGACATCATCCTGCATACCCCAAAACGCTTCAGCGATGCGGTGCAGGAAGCCATTCACGCGCAATTGGGCAGCCTGGCGCCCTTCCGGATCTTCCCGCGCTTTCATTTGTATCAAGAGATCGACACCCAGCAGATGAGCGACCTGATCCTGCGTTGCGTCGGCAAAGGCAGTCAGGGGCTGATCCTCAAGGCCGCCGACGAGCCGCAGATCAACGAGGCGGTGAATCAGGTCACGGCAGCGGGCATACCGGTGGTAACCCTGGTGTCTGACCTGCCGCAGAGCGAACGCATCGGCTACATCGGCATGGACAATCGCACCGCCGGGCAGACCGCCGCTTACCTGATGTCGCGCTGGCTGGATAACGCCGCACAGGAGGTCGCGGTGGTGATCAGCAGCGAATTGTTTCGCGGCGAAGAAGAACGCGAAATGGGCTTTCGCACTTGGCTGCGCAGCCGTGCACCGCATTTGCGGGTGGTCGATATCAGCGGCGGCTTCGGGGTGTACGAGCCGACGCTTGAACGCGTGACCCAGGCATTGCTGGCCCACCCGTCGATCAAGGCGATCTACAGCGTCGGCGGCGGCAATCGCGCCATCGTCGATGGGTTCGCCGCACTGGACCGGTCGCTTGCCGTGTTCATCGGCCACGACCTGGATCAGGAAAACCGCCAACTGCTGGCCGAAGAAAAGATCGCCGCAGTCATCGACCACAACCTGCAGGTCGATGCACGTCATGCGTTCCTGCACATCCTGCAATTTCATCGGCTATGGAAGGTCGATCCGATCCCATCCTCACCCGTGCAAATCGTCACACCGTTCAATCTGGCGCACTGACAGCGTTTTTCCTGTTCACCCCATCTACCCGACAACAACAATCCCAGGAGATCCACCCATGCTACGCATCGCAGTCCTCGGCGCAGGCCGCATCGCCAACATTCATGCCGCCAACGTCGCGGCCAACCCCGACGTGCACCTGTCGGTGATCGCCGATCCGTGGCGCGAAGGCGTCGACAAACTCGCGGCAAAACTGGGCTGCGCGGCGGCCTATGATTGCGCCGAGGCGATCACCCGGGATGACGTCGATGCGATCGTGATCGGCACGCCCACCGACACTCACATCGACCTGATGCTGCGCGCGGTGAAACTGGGCAAGCCGGTGCTGTGCGAGAAGCCCATCGACCTGGACTTCGCCAAAGCCGCCAAGGCGGTGGAGGACATCGAGCGTCTGAACGGCAGCGTCATGCTGGGCTTCAACCGCCGTTTCGACCCGGACACCCTGCAGATGCGCAAAGCCATTGCCAGCGGCAGCATCGGTGAGGTGCGTCAGGTGGTGATCACCAGCCGCGATCCGGGTCTGGCGCCGGTGGAATACCTCAAGCATTCCGGTGGCATCTTTCGCGACATGACCATCCATGATTTCGACACCGCGCGCACCCTGCTTGGTGAAGAGCCTGTGGAAGTGATGGCCATCGCCAGCCGACTGGTGGACCCGGCACTGGCGCAGATCGATGATTACGACAGCGTGATGGTCCTGCTACGCACCGCCTCCGGCAAGCAATGCCACATCAACTGCTGCCGGGAAGCGGTTTACGGCTATGACCAGCGTCTGGAAGTGTTCGGCTCCAAAGGCATGATCCTCAACGACAACCACCGTCCTAGCACTGTACGCAGCTACAGCGCCACCCAGACCGAAGCACGCGAACCACTGGAGAACTTTTTCCTGGAGCGCTATGCCGATTCATACCGCAACGAACTTAACCAGTTCATCGAGGCCCTAAACGCCAGGGAGCCACTGCCGACCAACGCGCGCGATGGGTTGAAGGCGTTGCATCTGGCCAACTGTGCGCTGGAATCGATCAAGACCGGACGTGCGGTGAAGGTCGAGGTTTAATCCCGACCCCTGGCGCTCCACGCCAAACATTGTAAGAACCGGCTTGCTGGCGAATGCGGTATGTCAGTGAACATATACCTAGCTGATACACC
>NZ_JBOICF010000079.1:0-17345 GCF_050739935.1 Pseudomonas sp.
GGACACCGCCACTTACGGCGAAGGCTTCCTGACCAACTCGATGATCATCTTCATCGCCGGTGTGTTGCGCGCGCTGGCGATGGGCCTGGTGTTGTATCTGGTCTATCACTGGCTGCTGACCAAGCCGCTGTCGCGGATCATCGAACACCTGACCAGCATCAACCCCGACCGCCCCAGCGAACATCAGTTACCCGTGCTCAAAGGCCACGAAAAGAACGAACTGGGCATGTGGGTCAACACCGCCAACCAGTTGCTCGCCTCGATCGAACGCAACACCCATCTGCGTCACGAGGCTGAATCCAGTCTGCTGCGCATGGCGCAATATGACTTTCTCACCGGTCTGCCCAATCGCCAGCAACTGCAGCAGCAACTGGACAAGATTCTAGTGGATGCCGGTCGCGTACAGCACCGCGTCGCCGTCCTGTGCGTGGGTCTGGACGATTTCAAAGGCATTAACGAGCAATTCAGTTATCAGGCCGGCGACCAGTTGCTGCTGGCGTTGGCGGACCGCCTGCGTGGTCACAGCGGTCGTCTGGGCGCGCTGGCGCGTCTGGGGGGCGATCAGTTCGCGTTGGTCCAGGCCGATATCGAACAGCCTTATGAGGCCGCTGAACTGGCGCAGAACATCCTCGACGATCTGGAAGCGCCGTTCGATGTGGATGGGGAAGAAATTCACCTGCGCGCCACCATCGGCATCACGCTGTTCCCGGAAGACGGCGACAGTACCGAGAAGCTGCTGCAGAAAGCCGAACAGACCATGACCCTGGCCAAGACCCGTTCGCGCAATCGCTATCAGTTCTACATTGCCAGCGTCGACAGCGAAATGCGTCGCCGCCGTGAGCTGGAAAAAGACCTGCGCGAAGCCCTGGTGCGCAATCAGTTTCATCTTGTTTATCAGCCGCAGATCAGCTATCGCGATCACCGAGTGGTGGGCGTCGAGGCGCTGATCCGCTGGACCCACCCCGAGCACGGTTTCGTGCCTCCTGATCTGTTCATTCCGCTGGCCGAACAGAACGGCACGATCATCGCCATTGGCGAGTGGGTGCTGGATCAAGCCTGCAAACAGCTGCGCGAATGGCACGATCAGGGCTTCGCCGACCTGCGCATGGCGGTGAACCTGTCGACTGTACAACTGCACCACTCCGAACTGCCGCGGGTGGTGAACAATCTGCTGCAGATCTACCGCCTGCCGCCGCGCAGCCTGGAGCTGGAAGTCACCGAAACCGGCCTGATGGAAGACATCAGCACCGCCGCCCAGCACCTGCTCAGCCTGCGCCGCTCCGGCGCGTTGATCGCCATCGATGACTTCGGGACCGGCTATTCGTCGCTGAGCTATCTGAAAAGTCTGCCGCTGGACAAGATCAAGATCGACAAGAGCTTCGTTCAAGACCTGATCGACGATGATGACGACGCCACCATCGTGCGCGCCATCATTCAACTGGGCAAAAGCCTGGGGATGCAGGTCATCGCCGAAGGCGTGGAAACCACCGAGCAAGAGGCATACATCATTTCCGAGGGCTGCCATGAAGGTCAGGGCTATTTCTATAGCAAGCCGCTGCAGGCTCGGGAGTTGCTGGCTTACCTGAAACAGGCGCAGCGGACGCAGGTTGGGGTGTTGTAAGGCGCATCCCCAATCTGCCGTTGCGGCCCTGAACCTGTAGCAGCGCGGCTTGCGGCGGTGAGGCAATTGAAATCGCCATCGCCGGCAAGCCGAACGACTGCGGCGATCACATCCAACTATGACCTGCCTAAAATCCTTGTAACAGCTTGAAATACCTCCCCTCCCCGCACCACTGCCTTTTGCCTTTACACAGAATGCAAATCTTTCGCATCATGGCCCGGCTTTTTTTGGCGTTCGCCACCGTTCACAAACTTCTTCGACGCAGGATTCCGTCATGATTCGTAAGCCCCTGGCTACCGCCAGTCTGCTGGCCATCGCTATCGCTTTGGCTGCTTGTGACCAAGGCAAGGACAAGCCCGCCGCCGCCGCGCCAACTTCCGCTCCCGCCGCCGCCCAGGCACCGACTGCCACGCCAACGCCAACGCCAACGCCAACGCAGACCAGCGACGCCGCAGCGAAGGCTGTGGTCGCAAACTACGCGGACATCGTGTTCGCCGCATTCAGCGACGCCGAATCCACTGCGAAGACGCTCAGCACCGCCATCGACGCCTTCCTCGCTACCCCCAACGACCAGACGTTGAAAGCCGCTCGCGATGCGTGGCTGGCAGCGCGTATCCCGTACATGCAGACCGAAGTGTTCCGCTTCGGCAATACCATCATCGATGACTGGGAAGGTCAGGTGAACGCCTGGCCGCTGGATGAAGGCCTGATCGACTATGTCGCCAAGGATTACCAGCATGCGTTGGGCAATCCTGGCGCAACCGCCAACATCATCGCCAACACCTCGGTACAGGTCGGCGAAGACAAGGTCGATGTCAGCGAAATCACCCCCGAGAAACTGGCCAGCCTGAACGAGCTGGGCGGTTCCGAAGCCAACGTCGCCACGGGCTACCACGCCATCGAGTTCCTGCTCTGGGGCCAGGATCTGCATGGCACCGGCCCAGGTGCCGGCGAACGCCCCGCCAGCGATTACCTCGAAGGCCCCGGCGCAACCGGAGGCCACAACGATCGTCGTCGCGCTTACCTGAAAGCCGCCACTGACCTGCTGGTGAGCGATCTGGAAGAGATGGTCGGCAACTGGAAACCGGGCGTCGCCGACAACTACCGCGCCACGCTGGAAGCCGAATCGGGTGAAAGCGGCCTGCGCAAAATGCTGTTCGGCATGGGCAGCCTGTCGCTGGGTGAACTGGCGGGCGAGCGCATGAAGGTGGCGCTGGAAGCCAATTCCAGCGAAGACGAACATGACTGCTTCAGCGACAACACCCATAACTCGCACTTCTACAACGGCCTGGGCATCCGCAATGTTTACCTGGGCGAATACACCCGCGTAGACGGCAGCAAGGTCAGCGGCCCGAGCCTGTCCTCGCTGGTAGCCAAGGTCGACGCTGCGACCGACAGCACCGTGCGCGCCGATCTGGATGCGACTCAGGCTAGCCTGCAAGTCATCGTCGATCACGCCGACAAGGGCGAGCACTTTGATCAGCTGATCGCGGCTGGCAACACCGCGGGCAACCAGGTGGTTCGCGACGCCATCGCCGCACTGGTCAAACAGACCAGCGCCATCGAGCAGGCCGCGGGCAGGCTGGGCATCACCGATCTGAACCCGGACAACGCCGACCACGAGTTCTGATCGCCGCCACCGCGCGCAATAGCGCGTTCGGACACCGTGAAAAAAACAGCCAACCCTTACACGGGTTGGCTTTTTTTTGGCCGCGAAATACCCGCGCTGCCCTTATGAATAAGGGCCTTCCGAGGACCGATCCGTAAGTTGTGTAGGGAGTTTCCTGTTCACTCTCTGTCGGATTGAACCCCCCCAATTCGCCGTCGATCATGCGCACTTCCTTGACCCCATCCCATCCAGGAGGAGAGAGACAGTGCCCAAGAGAAACAAGAAAAGGCGCCGCGTCAGCAAGCTCAAAGCCAACAATTATGGAATCCATCTGCTAGTCGGCATCAAGGGGCCGCGCGCCTGGAAAGTGACGATCTATCGCGATGGCAGGACCTTCAACAGACTCTTCTCATTCTCTCGCTATGGCGGACGTGAAGCCGCCCGCAAGGCCGCTGACGCCTGCCGCGATGAGCTGATACTGACCCACCTCCCCAAGCTCAGCCGCGACATCCGCCAACGCATCATCGCCACTAACACCAGCGGCTATCCCGGCGTGCACTACCGCTGCTACACCGGCATCGCCTATTGGGTGGCGCGCACCACGTTGCGTAATGGCAGCAGCGTGACAAAGTCATTCAGAGTCGAGCACTACGGCTATGAGCGGGCCAAGGAGCTGGCCATCCGCGAACGCGAACGCCAGCTCGACGGTATCGGCGACTACCGATCATTCAAAGTAATCGAAGGGGAACGACGTTTGATGCAGCTGTTGGTGGAGAACCCTTCGCTGGAAATCACCGGCATCTGAGAACGTTCGCTGGCCAGGCGCCCGCCCCGCCAGCAAATTGGTAACAACACGTTTCGAGAGGCACTTACAAACGCTAATCCCTCTTATTCGTCCATGACGGGGCTGGTAAGCTTGCTCGCCCCGATTTCCACCCCTTTGCAGGATCTGTATGACTGCGCGGTTTCGTCTTTCGTTTTTCCTGCTGATGGCCTCGGCCCTTGGCGGGTGCGATGACGCCCCGCGTTTCACCGCTGCAGAGCCGGGCGAAGCCCGATCGGGCGGAGCCGCGACCGTCAATCGCAGCGACCGCAACGCATTTTCCCTGCCCTCGGCCAACCTTTCACCCACGCGGCGCCTGGACTTCAGCGTGGGCAACAGCTTTTTCCGCAACCCGTGGGTAATCGCTCCCTCGACCACTACCGCGCGGGACGGTCTCGGTCCGCTGTTCAACACCAACGCCTGCCAGAACTGCCACATCAAGGACGGTCGCGGTCACCCGCCCGAACCCGGTGCCGACAACGCTGTTTCAATGTTGGTGCGCCTGTCCATTCCCGATGACCCGGCCTTTGCCGAGACAGCTCGGCAACAGGGGCTGACACCCGAGCCGGTCTATGGCATCCAACTGCAGGACATGGCCATTCCTGGTGTCACGCCTGAGGCCAAGGTGCGCGTCGAATACGACTCGATGACCGTGCATTTTCGCGACGGCACCCCCGCTCATCTGCGTCGCCCTACGCTGCGTATCACCCAGCTTGGCTACGGCCCCATGCACCCACAGGCCCGTAAATCGGCGCGCATTGCGCCACCAATGATCGGCCTCGGTCTGCTGGAGGCGATCCCGGAAGCGGCGATTCTCGCCAACGCCAATCCCGATGACGCCAATGACAGCGGCATCACTGGCACGCCCAACATGGTCTGGGACGACGTGCAGCAGAAAACGGTCCTTGGGCGCTTTGGCTGGAAAGCCTCGCAGCCCAACATCAATCAGCAGAACGTCCATGCGCTGGCCGGTGACATGGGCCTGACCACCAGCCTGAAATCCGTCGACGACTGCACTCCTTCGCAGACTGCCTGCCTCGCAGCGCCCAGCGGCAATGGACCCAACGGCGAGCCCGAAGTCAGCGACAACATTCTGCGGCTGATCACGTTCTACACCCGCAATCTGGGCGTTCCGGCCCGGCGTGATGTCGCTGACCCGCAGGTGCTGCAAGGCAAGAATCTGTTCTTCAAGGCCGGCTGCCAGCAGTGTCATACGCCGCAGTTCACGACCTCCGCCGACGCTGCGGAGCCGGAACTGGCGAATCAAGTGATCCGGCCGTACACCGACCTGCTGCTGCACGACATGGGCGAAGGGCTGGCAGACAACCTCAGTGAATTTCAGGCAAGCGGCCGGCAATGGCGAACCCCGCCTTTGTGGGGCATCGGCCTGACCGAGACGGTCAGCGGCCACACCCAGTTTTTGCACGACGGGCGCGCCCGCAATCTGATGGAAGCAGTGCTCTGGCATGGCGGCGAAGCATTGCCCGCGCAGCGTCAGGTGCTGGCGTTCGATGAGCAACAGCGGGCAGCCCTGCTGGCGTTCCTGAATTCTCTATAAACCTCATTTCTGAAAGATAAGGAGCCGGACATGTTCCGTCCCAAGCTGTTGTGGACCAGCCTCGCCGCGCTCGCGCTGGGTGCCTGTGCGCCCTCGGATCCGCAGGCGATGACGTCTGCCGCCATTGCCAGGCAAGTGATCCTGCCGACTTACAGCCGCTGGGTTGATGCTGACCGGCAACTGGCGGTCAGCGCGCTGGCCTTCTGTGAAGGCAAAACCGATCTGAACACAGCTCGCGCCGACTTCCTTCATGCTCAAAAGGCCTGGGCCGAACTGCAGCCACTGCTGATCGGCCCGCTGGCAGAGGGCAACCGCTCCTGGCAGATCCAGTTCTGGCCCGACAAGAAAAACCTCGTCGGTCGTCAGGTCGAGCAACTGGTCAGCGCTCAGCCTCAGATCAGCGCCGATGCATTGGCCAAATCCAGCGTCGTGGTGCAGGGCCTGTCAGCCTATGAATACATCCTGTTCGACGCCAACATCGACATGGCCAGCACCGAGCAGAAAACTCGCTATTGCCCGCTGCTGACCGCCATTGGCGATCGCCAGAAAGCCCTGGCCGAGGAAATCCTCAACGGCTGGAACAGCACCGATGGCATGCTCGCGCAGCTGAGCAAGTTCCCCAACCAGCGCTATGCCGATTCCCACGAGGCCATCGCTGAATTGCTGCGCGTGCAAGTCACCGCGCTGGACACCTTGAAGAAAAAACTCGGCACGCCGCTGGGCCGCCAGTCCAAGGGGCTACCGCAGCCGTTCCAGGCCGAAGCCTGGCGCAGCAATGCGTCCTTGAGCAGCCTGCAGGCCAGCCTGGCGAGTGCTGAGGCGGTGTGGTCGGGTGTCGATAACAAGGGCTTGCGTGGTCTGTTGTCCGCCGAACAGAAACCACTGGCGGACAAGATCGATGCTGCCTACGCAGAAAGCCGCAAACAGCTGACAGCCTTGCAGCCGCCTTTGGTCGAGCTGTTGGCCACCGAACAGGGCCGCCAGCAGCTGAACGCGTTCTACGACAGCCTCAACGTGGTTCACCGCCTGCACGAAGGCGAACTGGCCAGGGCGCTGGGCATTCAGCTGGGTTTCAACGCCAATGATGGTGACTGATATGTTGCGACGTCAGGCTCTTGCTCTCGGCAGTCTTGTCCTCAGCGCCTGCACCTTGGGTGGCTGGACGCTGTTCAGAAAGAAAGGCGAAAGCCCGCTGCTGCTGTCCGCTCGCGACAACGGCAATGGCCAGCACTATGCCGTGGGCTATCGCGTGGACGGCACTCAGGTCTTCGCCACTCAGGTTGCCCAGCGTTGCCACGACATCATCAATCACCCGCAACTGCCGATTGCGTTGTTCGTCGCCAGAAGGCCCGGGACTGAAAGCTACCTGATCGACCTTCGCGATGGTCGTCTGCTGCAGACCATCACCTCCAGGCCCGATCGACATTTCTACGGCCACGCGGTGATCCACAAGAGCGGCGAATGGCTGTACGCCACCGAGAACGACACCACCGAACCGGGTCGAGGTCTGCTCGGTGTGTATCGATTCGTCGGCGCGCGTCTGGAACACGCAGGCGAGATTTCCACCCACGGGATCGGGCCGCATCAGGTGTCGTGGTTGCCGGACGGAGAAACCCTGGTCGTGGCCAACGGCGGCATACGTACCGAAGCGGAGAGCCGTGTCGAGATGAACCTCGACGCCATGGAGCCGAGTCTGGTGCTGATGCGACGGGACGGCACGCTATTGAGCAAGGAGACCCTGTCGCAGCAGATGAACAGCGTGCGGCATATGGCGATTGCCAGCGATGGCACCATCGTTGCCGGTCAGCAGTTCATGGGACCGTCCCATGAGTCTGCCGAGCTGCTGGCGATCAAGCGTCCGGGACAGCCGTTTCAGGCATTTGCGGTGGCCGAACAGCAGTTGCAGGCCATGGCCCATTACACCGCGAGCGTCGCCGTGCATGACGAATTGCGGCTGGTGGCGTTAACGGCACCGCGTGGCAATCGTTTCTTCATCTGGGATCTGGACAGCGGCGCGGTTCGACTCGATGCGCCGTTGCCCGATTGCGCGGGAGTCGGCGCGGTGGCCGATGGTTTTGTCGTGACCTCGGGCCAGGGCCGCTGCCGATTCTACGATTGCCGTCAGAGCACCTTGGTTGCGCAGCCACTGGAGTTGCCAGCGGGGCTTTGGGATAACCATTTGCATCTGGTGTGAAGGAGCGAGTTGTTTGTTTTGGGAGTTCGCTTGAGGGCGTCAAAGTGACAATTCCAAGCCAACACCAAGCCACCTTTCATGTGCTACTGGCAACTAAAACGCGACACGACTAACGTGCTCGCCTGATTCATCTGTTTTCCAAAGGAAGTGGAATATGTTGCGTCGCCGCATGTTGATCATGTTAGGGATTGTGGTGATCGTGGTGCTGGCCCTGGGAGGGTACAAGGCATTTTCGATCTACAAGCAGATCCAGCAATTCACCGCCCCCAAACCGCCAATCAACATCACGGTCGCGATTGTGGAAGAGCGTGCGTGGCAAAGCCGTCTGCCGGCCATTGGCAGCCTCAAGGCCTTGCAGGGTGTGAACCTGAGTCTGGAAGTCGCAGGTACCGTCAAGGCTCTGCAGTTCGAATCTGGGCAAAAGGTCAAGCTCGGCCAGCCATTGCTGCAACTCGACAGCGACGTGGAAAAAGCCCTGCTGGGCACCGCCGAAGCTGACTTGGGGCTGGCCCAGGTCGACTATGCGCGTGGCAGCAAGCTTGTGGGCGACTCGGCCATCTCCAGAGGTGAGTTCGACAAGCTCGCCGCCAGCCAGAAAAAAGCCGCCGCCACGGTCGCGCAGCTCAACGCATCGCTGGCAAAGAAACGCATCCTTGCGCCGTTCAGCGGCACTATCGGCATCCGCCAGGTGGACGTCGGCGATTATCTCGCCAGCGGCACAGTGATCGCCACATTGCAGGACCTGAGCAGCCTTTATGCCGACTTCTTCGTGCCCGAGCACGTCCTGCCAAAACTGGCTATCGGTCAACAGGTACAGGTCAGCGTGGCGGCCTATCCGGAGCGCATATTCAAAGCCCGCATCAGTGCGATCAACCCCAAGGTTGAAGACGCGACGCGCAATGTTCAGGTGCGAGCCACCCTGCCCAATCCCGAGGGCAAGCTGTTGCCGGGGATGTTCGCCAATCTGCAGGTAATGCTCGGGCAGGACACGCGCGAACTGGTGCTGCCCGAGAGCAGCATCACTTACACCCTGTATGGCAATTCGGTGTACGTCGTCGTCCCGAAAAACGGCGCCGATGGCGAGCCGGAAAAAAATGACAAGGGCGAACAGCAATTGGCCGTGGAGCGACGCTTCGTCGAAACCGGTGAGCGCCGTGGCGGGCTGGTGATCATCAGCAAGGGATTGAAAGCGGGCGAACAAGTGGTAACCGGTGGCCAGTTGAAGCTCGATAACGGCACGCACGTCGCCATCAGTGCCGATCAGGAAGTCCCCGTCGAACAGAGCAACCAGCCCAGGGTTGACTGATCCTGATTGACTGTTCAAAGGAGCTTTCATGGCATTTACAGACCCTTTCATCCGTCGCCCCGTGCTCGCCAGCGTGATCAGCCTGTTGATCGTACTGCTGGGTTTCCAGGCATTCAGCAAGCTGACCATCCGCCAGTATCCGCAGATGGAAAACGCCCTGATCACCGTGACTACGGCGTACCCCGGCGCCAACGCCGAAACCATTCAGGGTTACATCACACAACCGCTGCAGCAAAGTCTGGCGAGCGCCGAGGGCATCGACTACATGACCTCGGTGAGTCGGCAGAATTTCTCGGTGATTTCGATCTATGCGCGCATCGGCTCCAACAGCGACCGCCTCTACACCGAACTGCTGGCCAAAGCCAACGAGGTGAAGAACAAGCTGCCGCAGGATGCCGAAGATCCGGTGCTGACCAAGGAAGCAGCCGACGCGTCTGCGCTGATGTACATCAGTTTCTACAGCTCGGAGCTGAACAACCCGCAGATCACCGACTACCTGTCGCGGGTCATACAGCCGAAGCTTGCGACTCTGCCGGGCATGGCGCAGGCGGAAATCCTCGGCAATCAGGTGTTCGCCATGCGTCTCTGGCTGGACCCGGTGAAGCTCGCCGGTTTCGGCCTGACCGCCAACGACGTCACCGACGCAGTGCGCAAGTACAACTTCCTGTCTGCCGCCGGTGAGGTGAAAGGCGAGTACGTGGTCACCAGCGTAAACGCGACGACCGATCTGAAATCCCCGGAAACCTTCGCTGCGATTCCCCTCAAGACCGTGGGTGACAGTCGCGTGTTGCTCGGCGATGTGGCGCGGGTCCAGATGGGCGCGGAAAACTACGACACGGTGAGTTCGTTCGACGGCACACCCTCGGTCTACATCGGCATCAAGGGCACGCCCAGTTCCAACCCACTGGACGTGATCAAGGAAGTGCGTCGAATCATGCCCGAGCTGGAAAGCCAGCTGCCGCCGAGCCTGAAAGCGTCGATCGCCTACGACGCCACGCTGTTCATTCAGGCGTCGATTCATGAAGTGGTGAAGACCCTGATTGAAGCGGTGCTGATCGTCATCGTTGTGGTGTTCCTGTTCCTCGGTGCGCTGCGTTCGGTGCTGATCCCGGTGATCACCATCCCGCTGTCGATGATCGGCGTGCTGTTCTTCATGCAGATGATGGGCTACTCGATCAACCTGCTGACGCTGCTCGCGATGGTGCTGGCCATCGGGCTGGTGGTGGACGATGCCATCGTGGTGGTGGAGAACATCCATCGCCATATCGAGGAAGGCAAGACGCCGCTGAATGCCGCGCTCGAAGGCGCTCGGGAAATCGCCATGCCGGTGGTGTCGATGACCATCACCCTGGCTGCGGTGTATGCGCCGATCGGCTTTCTCGAAGGGCTGACCGGTGCGCTGTTCAAGGAGTTCGCCCTGACACTGGCGGGCGCGGTGGTGATTTCCGGCATCGTCGCGCTCACGCTGTCGCCAATGATGTGCGCCCTGCTCTTGCGTCACGACGAAAACCCCAGCGGTCTGGCGCACAGGCTCGATCAGATTTTCGAGAGCCTTAAGGTGCGTTATCAGCGCGTGCTGCATGGCACGTTGAATACCCGGCCAGTGGTGATCGTCTTCGCGGTGCTGGTGCTGTGTCTGATTCCGCTGTTCCTCAAGTTC
This sequence comes from Pseudomonas sp., assembly GCF_050739935.1. GTDB lineage: Bacteria > Pseudomonadota > Gammaproteobacteria > Pseudomonadales > Pseudomonadaceae > Aquipseudomonas. Next base: position 10,772 of record NZ_JBOICF010000079.1, read on the forward strand.
AGCCAGTCGCAACTGGCGCCGGACGAAGATCAGGGCATCATTTTCATGATGGCCACCTCGCCGCAGCCGACCAACCTCGACTACATGAACAAGTACACCGATCAGTTCATCAGCATCTTCAAGGCGTTCCCGGAGTACTACTCCTCGTTTCAGATCAACGGTTTCAACGGCGTACAGACCGGCGTTGGTGGCTTCCTGCTCAAACCATGGGACGAACGCGACCGCACCCAGATGCAGTTGTTGCCGGAGGTGCAAGCCAAGCTCGAAGGCATCACCGGTTTGCAGATTTTCGGTTTCAACCTGCCATCGCTGCCGGGTACCGGTGAAGGTCTGCCGTTCCAATTCGTGATCAACACACCGAACGACTATGCGGCCCTGCTGGAAGTGGTGAACCGGATCAAGAAACGCGCCAGCGAATCCGGCAAGTTCGCCTTCCTCGACCTTGATCTGGCGTTCGACAAACCGGAAGTGGTGGTCGATATCGACCGTGCCAAGGCTGCGCAAATGGGTGTATCGATGCAGGATCTGGGGGGCAGCCTGGCGACCTTGCTCGGTGAAGCGGAGATCAACCGGTTCACCATCGACGGCCGCAGCTACAAGGTCATCGCGCAGGTGGAACGGGCGTATCGCGACAGTCCGCAGTGGCTGTCGAACTACTACGTGAAAAACGCCGAGGGCACCCTGTTGCCGCTATCGACGCTGATCAAGGTCAGTGACCGCGCCAGACCGCGTCAGCTCAATCAGTTCCAGCAGCTGAACTCGGCGATCATCTCCGGCTTTCCGCTGGTGAGCATGGGTGAAGCCATCGAAACGGTCCGGCAGATCGCCAGCGAAGAGGCGCCTGCCGGGTTCGCCTATGACTATGCCGGGGCGTCGCGTCAGTTCGTGCAGGAAGGTAGCGCGCTGTGGGTCACGTTCGCGCTGGCGCTGGCGATGATCTTCCTGGTGCTGGCCGCGCAGTTCGAGAGCTTCCGCGATCCGCTGGTGATTCTGGTGACGGTGCCGTTGTCGATCTGCGGCGCGCTGATCCCGCTGTTTCTCGGCGTATCGACGCTGAATATCTATACCCAGGTCGGGCTGGTGACGCTGATCGGGCTGATCAGTAAACACGGGATCCTGATTGTCGAATTCGCCAACACGCTGCGTCGCGACAAGGGCTTGAACGTGCGTGAGGCGGTAGAGGAAGCTGCGGCGATTCGGCTGCGCCCGGTGCTGATGACCACGGCAGCGATGGTGTTTGGTATGGTGCCGCTGATTCTGGCCAGCGGCGCCGGAGCCGTCAGCCGGTTTGATATCGGTCTGGTGATTGCGACCGGGATGTCGGTGGGAACGTTGTTTACCCTGTTTGTGTTGCCGTGTGTTTATACGTTGTTGGCCAGGAGGGGTGACTCTGATTAGGTTGACTTGAAATCGCCGCTCTCAAACCAACACCTAAAATCACATCCCGCACTCCACGCCAAAAAAAAGCCCCGAAATATCGGGGCTTTTCAGTCAGGAGGTGATTTCAATGCTGTGGCCCCGATCCCTGCGCCAGGCCGAACATCAACAACAGAAGATCGTGATCCGGGCGTACGGGCGAAGTAGCCTTCGCCACCCGCGGCAAGGGACACCGTCCCTCACCGTGTACTGCGCTCAGAATCTGTGCCTTGGGCTGCTCCCAAGCCGCCAGGGCGATGGACGCGACACCCAACGCTCCGACTAAAAACAAACCTCGAGCGACTTCTAACTTCATCGATCTAAACCTTTGATGGGGCTGCCAAACGCCGTTTCGTAAAAGTAGACGAGCTTCTTCCAGTCCGCTGGTTGAAACGACGAATGGCGACGCAGCTGTTTCATGTCATGTTGAGCGGCCCCGTAGGCAGTCAGACGCTGACGGCATTTCTCCAGATCCAGCAATGCGACTTCGGGTTTGGCGTTTGCGCCTTCGCCGACCACACGTACGAAAACGTGCTTGATATAGATGCAGCTGTGCTGCCAGCGGCCCTTGTGCATGCGGGCGAGGTTGATGGCCAACTCCTTGAGCATTTGCTCGTAGACGGCTTCGCCATACTGCTCGCGGCCACCGGCCTTCAGCCAGTTTTCGAATTCGTCGAAACCATCCAGCGAAGCCGTTACCAGCAACGCACGCCATTCATTCTTCTCGTCGCGTTCGGCACCGCAGAACACGATGCGCGCCACATTGACGTTGAGCTGGCGCAGGCCTTCGAGGGCGTCACGCTCACGCAGCACCGTCGGGCGGCCAAACGGATGCAGCCAGCTGCGATAGATGTGGCCGACCTGCCGTTTGACATACAGCAGCCGGCCATTCTCCGACACGACACGTTGTACGCCACTTTCGCCACCACGACGTACATTGGGCTCTTCCACCCAATCGCCCTTGGTGTTCCAGAAATAGGCAAAACGGTCCTTGGCGGGAACGGTCAATTCTGCTGCGAAATCCACGGCCATCCTGTTACCTCTTACGTAATAGATATACACGCCACATGGCGTACAACGGCAGGAAATCCAGGCGCTCCTGGATACGAAATCCTGCCTTCTCAAATTCGGGTTCTACTGTGGCCACGGGTAACACAAAGCGGTTCTGATACCCCCCCTGTCGGCGGGTACTTTCAGCACGTTTGCGTTTCCATGCCTTGAAATTCCCATCCACCCAGAGCGAAATGATCACGCTGTCGCGAGTGACCCGATGAAACTCGTTCAACAACACCGCTCTGTCCCCGGCCTGTCCGACGTGGTGCAGAAGACGCATGCAAAAGATGTTGTCCACCGCGTTGTCCGGCATGTCGATGGCGAACGCAGATGTCTGCAAGGGTTGTACCCGTTTCACCACCTCGGCCGGTTGCGCTGCGCACGCTGTCTTGACCATCGATGCCGAATTGTCGGCCCCGATGATCACGCGATTGGCTTTCTCCGCCAGCAACGGCCAGAAACGGCCCGCACCACAGGGCAAGTCCAGCACCAGTCCCGGCTCGCCAGCGAGCGCCAGGGCGCGTCTTGCCAACTGTTTGTCGCGACGATCAGACAGTCGCCGAGCCAATCCATCCTTGTGTTTGCGTAGATATTTTCTGGCGTGTTCGTCGTCGTATTTGCGCGAGAAATCGAGCTCGATCCGCTTGCCCATGGCTGTATCTCCTGGAGTGATACAGCCGAAACTAGGCGGATTTGCGTCATCCTCAGGTCATGCGGATGTGAAAAAAACGTCCCTTGGCCGGCGCAAATGTTACGGGGTTTTTCCAAGTGATGGGGCTAGCATATTGCTATGACTTCCAGGACCGCAGCAACATTTACATTGTCGATACGTTCCTGCGCAATGTTCCGTCAGCCCTTGGAGCCAGCCGTTTGCTCGAATTGAACGATGAAGCGGCACCCGTTCGGCTCCATTGTGTCGAGGCTGACCGTCCAGCCCTGGTTCTCGCAGATACGCTGAACCAGTGATAAACCGAGGCCCAGCCCTTCACCGCGTTTTTCGTTACCACGCACGAACGGTTGAAACATCGCTTCGCGTTTTTCTTCCGGGATGCCGACGCCCGAATCCTCGACCGTAAAGCCGTCGGACAGCAGCGTGAGGCGAATGAATCCGTGATCGGTGTAGTGCAGCGCGTTGCGCAGCAGATTGCCCATCACCGCATACAGGAAAGTGGCGTTATGCGGGGTTTCAGACGCGCTTTCAGGGTAGTACTCCAGCCGCAAGCCTTTGGCTTCGATCGGCTCACGCCAGAGCGTCAGTAACTGTTGAGCCGCGCCTTGCAGGGACAACTGCGGGTTCATGCCGGCGTCGTCTCGCTGAGTGCGGGCAAGCATGAGGAACGTCTGCACCAGATCGCGCATTTCCTCGCAGGCCCGCCCTACTCGCTCGACCTGTGCGCGTGCGCGCTGATCGAGCGCCGGATTCTCCAACAGCAGCTCACAGGAGCTGGCGAGCACCATCAGCGGCGTTCGCAGCTCGTGGCTGACGTCGCTGGTGAACATCCGCTCCCGGGTCAATGCATCGCGCAGGCGTCCCAAGGTAGCGTCGAAGGCCACGGCCAGTTCGCCCACTTCATCGGCGGCGTAATCCGGCGCCAGCGGTGGTGCCAACCCCAGCAATTGGTCCCGATGACGCACTTGGCGAGCCAGTCTTACCACTGGTGCCATCACCCGGCGCGCCAAGACCCAGCCCAGGAAGACCGCCAGCGCCAGCGCCAGCACGAAGCCGACCAGCACGACCGCGAACAACACGCGCTCGCGCTCCTCGAAATCGCTTTGATCCTGCAGCAGCACGTAATGCCGGCCGTCAACCACCTCGACCATCGCGTGGTAGGACAGCGGGCCCCTGAACACTTCGTGAAACCCCGGTTCCAGATGGCGCAAATCCTTGGGCAGTTCGAAATCACCCGGTCCGCCGCTGAAGTAGAACAGCTGATCAGGCTCGGGCCGATGGCTCCAGTCCTCGACGCTGTCCATCAGCAGTAAGCGCGTCAGGTCACCGCCCAGACCCGCTGAAATCAGTTTCTCTTCGACCAGATGGACCGTCGCGACGATGCCCATCGCGAATGACCCGGCAACCAGCGCGCTCATCAAGGCAAAAGCAATGATGATCCGCTGGGCGAGGCTCTGCTTAAACTCCATCGCGGCCCTCGGCCAAGCGATAGCCCACGCCATGCACCGTTTGCAGCAGCGGTTTGGCGAACGGTTTGTCGATCACCTGACGCAGTTGGTGAACATGGCTGCGCAGGCTGTCGCTGTCCGGGCAGTCGTCGCCCCACAAGGCTTCTTCGAGGATTTCCCGGCGCAGGACGTGGGGGCTTTTCTGCATCAGCACCGCCAGCAGTTTCAGGCCGACCGGGTTGAGCTTGAGCATGCGCCCCTCGCGGGTCACTTCCAGGGTGTCGAGGTCGTAGATCAGGTCAGCGACCTGCAAGGTGCGACGACCGCCACCCTGCGCGCGGCGCAACACCGCTTCGATACGGGCAGCCAGTTCCGACAGCGCGAACGGCTTGAGCAGGTAATCGTCGGCGCCGGAGCGGAACCCCTGCAAGCGATCGTCCAGTTGGTCGCGCGCGGTGAGCATGATCACCGGTGTATCGCGGCGGGCATCTTCACGCAGGCGCTTGCACAGGGTGTAGCCGTCAATGCCAGGCAGCATGATGTCGAGCACGATCAGGTCGTAGTGCTCGGTCGCCGCCAGGTGCAGCCCGGACAGACCATCCTGGGCGCAGTCGACGGTGTAGCCTTTCAAACCCAGATAATCCGCCAGGTTCGCCAGGATGTCGCGGTTGTCTTCAACCAGCAGAATTCTCATGGGTGCATGTCTCTCTATGCGGTTGTCGGCATGACGAACGGGCATCGGATGCGCGCTCGACAGGTCAGAGTTGGCGGCAGCTTAAGGCCAAGCGAGCCCAAGAACCAGCACCGCTGTGCATAACGTTTTTTTCACTCTTGATTCACAGCCCGGCGACAGCCCCAGGCCCAGACTGCCGAACGCTTTAGGTCGTCCTTATCAGTTCTGCTTGTCATCACACGGGATTCACCATGTCCGAAGTTTTCGAACGGCCCGCCTCGCGCCCTATAAATCTGTGGGTTTATCTGGGCATTCCGGCGCTGACTGCCATCGTCTTGTTGCTGCTGGAACTGACCTCCCTGGATATGGACATCGCCAAGATGGCTTATGACCCGGCGGCCGGTGAGTTCATCGGCAGGCACAGTTATTTTCTGGAAAACGTTCTGCATGATCGTGCCAAACAGGTAGTGATCGCGCTGGGGGTGTTTTCGCTCGCAGGTCTTGTGGCTTCTTTCTTCGTCGGGCGACTCAAACCCTGGAAACGCGAATTGGGATGCATGGTGCTGTCGATGGCGCTGTCGACCAGTTTCGTCACGCCGGCTAAAGCGGTGACGGCGGTTCAGTGTCCGTGGAGCCTGACCGAGTTTGGTGGCCAGGAAACCTACAGCGAATTGCTCAGCCCTCGCCCACCTACCGATAAACCCGGCCGTTGCTGGCCCGGTGGGCATGCAGCGACGGGCTTTACGCTGTTTGCGTTGTTTTTCGTATTTCGTGATCGTCGTCCGCGTCTCGCCAAGGCGGGGCTGATCTTCGCGTTTGGCCTGGGCACGGTGTTTTCGGTGGGGCGAATGTTGCAGGGCGCGCATTTCTTTTCGCACAACGTCTGGACGGCGGTGTTTTGCTGGCTGATTTGTCTGGGGGCTTATTACGCTGTGCTGTATCGGCCGGTGAGCAGGCAGGACAGGGTTTTGCAGGTGGAGCCGGTTTCTGCGTAGTAGTCCGGGGGTTTATGTCCGTTATTTCGGGTGGCGTTGACTGGTTCTGCCTAACGGCAGAGCCGTGCGTCCTCAAGACCGCTGCCGCTGGCACGCTGGACTGCCTGGATGACAAATCCCGGTACGCTGCAGAACGTGTAGGAGCCGGCTTGCTGGCGAATGCGGTGGGTCAGCTAGAGATGAGTTGACTGACACTTCGCGTTCGTCAGCAAGCGAGCTGGACTGCTTGGATGACAAACCCCGGTACGCCACAGAACGTGTAGGAGCCGGCTTGCTGGCGAATGCGGTGGGTCAGCTAGAGATGAGTTGACTGACACTC
>NZ_JBOICF010000080.1:0-96857 GCF_050739935.1 Pseudomonas sp.
GTGTGTCAGTTTGCATTTCCGTAGCTCACACGCCGCGTTCGCCAGCAAGCCGGCTCCTACAGGGTTCTGCGCCTTGGCAGCAAGCCGGGTTCTACAGGGTTCTGCGCCTTGGCAGCAAGCCGGCTTCCACAGGAGATTGGGGTTTGGCCCTGTGAAGCCGGTGCGCTGTGCTTAGAACAACACCTTCACCACGTCCGTGAAGCGTTTGGCGAAGTGCGCGGTGATGCCTTCTTTCAGGTAGTCCGGCAGTTCTTCGAAATTACCCCGGTTGGCTTCGGGGAGGATCAGCTCGAAGATCTTCTGTCGACGCGCGGCGATGACTTTCTCCCGTACGCCGCCAATCGGCAATACATGACCGGTCAGGGTCAGTTCGCCGGTCATGGCCACGCCTTTTTTCGGCGCCTGATTGCGCGCCAGCGAGAGTAGAGCGCTGGCCATGGTTACGCCAGCGCTCGGTCCGTCTTTGGGGGTTGCGCCTTCCGGCACGTGAAGGTGAACGAAGGCCTCGTCGAAGAAACCCTTGTCGCCGCCAAACTTCGCCAGATTCGAACTGACATAGCTGTAGGCGATTTCTGCGGATTCCTTCATCACGTCGCCCAATTGCCCCGTGAGTTTGAAGCCACGGTTGAGGGTATGAATCCGCGTCGCTTCGATCGGCAGGGTTGCACCGCCCATGCTGGTCCAGGCAAGCCCCGTGATCACACCGATACCGGACAGCACTTGCTCGCTGCGGAAGACCGGCATGCCGAGCGACGCTTCCAGATCTTTCGGCCCGATTTTCACTACCGTATCGGGGTTGTCCAGCAGCTTGACCACAGCCTTGCGCACCAGTTTGCCCAGCTGTTTCTCTAACTGGCGAACACCGGCCTCGCGGGCGTAGCCCTCGATTACGGCACGCAAGGCGCTGTCGCTAATGGTCAGGCTGTTTTTCGACACGCCGGCCTTGTCCAGTTGCTTGGGCCACAGGTGGCGCTTGGCGATGGCGAGTTTTTCTTCGGTGATGTAGCCGGACAGGCGAATGACTTCCATCCGGTCCAGCAGCGGGCCGGGAATCGAATCCAGGGTGTTGGCGGTGCAGACGAACAATACTTTCGACAGGTCCAGACGCAAATCCAGATAGTGATCGAGGAATTCGACGTTCTGCTCCGGGTCCAGGGTTTCCAGCAGAGCCGAGGCCGGGTCGCCCTGGTAGCTCTGGCCCATCTTGTCGATCTCGTCGAGCATGATGACCGGGTTCATCACTTCCATGTCCTTGAGCGCCTGTACCAGCTTGCCCGGTTGGGCGCCGATGTAGGTGCGACGATGGCCCTTGATCTCGGCCTCGTCGCGCATGCCGCCGACGCTGAAGCGATAGAACGGACGGCCAAGGGATTCGGCGATGGATTTGCCGACGCTGGTTTTACCGACGCCCGGAGGGCCGACCAGCAATACGATGGAGCCAGCGATTTCGCCTTTGTAGGCGCCAACCGCGAGGAATTCGAGGATGCGGCTCTTGATGTCATCAAGCCCGGCGTGATGCTGATCGAGCACCTTGCGCGCGTGTTTCAGGTCGAGCTTGTCCTCGCCATACACGCCCCACGGCACCGAGCTGGCCCAGTCCAGGTAGTTGCGAGTGACGGCATATTCCGGCGAGCCGGTTTCCAGCACCGAAAGCTTGTTGATCTCTTCATCGATACGCTTGCGAGCCTGGGGCGGCAGGGTCTTGCCCGTCAGCCGCTCCTCGAACTGTTCGATGTCGGCGCTGCGGTCGTCCTTGGTCAGGCCCAACTCTTGCTGAATGACTTTGAGCTGTTCCTTGAGAAAGAACTCGCGCTGATGTTCGCCGATCTTGCGGTTCACTTCAGCGGAGATCTCCTTCTGCAGGCGCGCGACTTCGACTTCCTTGCGCAGCATCGGCAGGACTTTTTCCATGCGCCTGAGCACAGGCACGCAATCGAGCACTTCCTGCAGCTCAACGCCGGTGGCGGAGGTCAGGGCGGCGGCGAAGTCGGTCAGCGGCGAGGGATCATTGGGGCTGAAGCGATTGAGGTAGTTCTTCAACTCTTCGCTATACAGCGGGTTGAGCGGCAGCAGTTCCTTGATCGCGTTGATCAGCGCCATCCCGTAGGCCTTGACCTCATCGGTCGGCTCATTGGGCTGGTGCGGGTATTCGACTTCCACCAGAAACGGCGGGCGATGATGCTTGAGCCAGGTCTTGATGCGTACCCGGCTCAGACCCTGGGCGACGAATTGCAGCTTGCCGCCTTCGCGGCTGGCGTGGTGCACCTTCACCAGCGTGCCGTACTCGGGCAGGGCCTTGGTGTCGAAGTGGCGCGGATCGTCGGGCGGCGTGTCCATGAAGAACAGCGCCAGGGAGTGGTGATCGGATTTGCTCACCAGCTCCAGGGTTTCGGCCCACGGTTCTTCATTGACGATGACCGGCAGGACCTGAGCCGGGAAGAACGGGCGGTTATGAATCGGGATGATGTAGACCTGATCCGGGAGATTCTGGCCCGGCAGGGCGAGGCGCTTGTGGTCTGAGCCGATGACTTCGTGTTCGTGATCGCCGTCATCGGACGGGTGGGTAGCGTCTGCTTGCTGGTCGCTCATGGGGCACCTGCATAAATGGAGATGAGGCTTAGATGGGGCAAACCGGCTCAGGTTTCAATAGTCGCGGTCAATAGCCATGCATATGGATGCTGATTGAGCACAGGCATGACTTGAGAGCAATAAAAAAGGCGGTCACCTCTCGATGACCGCCTTTTTGTTTACCGCATGACTTCAAGCATTACCGCACTACCGGATCACTCCGGCAGTTTGTAGGCAATGATGTAGTCGCCCATGCGAGTGCCCAGCGAGCCGTGGCCGCCGGCAACGATCAGCACGTATTGCTTGCCGTCTTTGCCGGTGTAGGTCATCGGGGTGGCCTGGCCGCCTGCTGGCAGACGTCCGGCGAACAGCTCTTTGCCGGTTTTCACGTCGTAGGCGCGCAGGTATTGGTCGAGGGTACCGGCCAGGAAGCCGACGCCGCCGGCAGTGACCATCGAACCACCCATGCTTGGAACACCGACCGGCAGGCCGATTGGCACAGGGGTGTTGTCGCGGCTGGTACCGTTCTTGTGCTTCCACACCACCTGGTTGGTGGTCAGGTCGACAGCGGCAACGTTACCCCACGAAGGCGCCTGGCACGGCATGCCGATCTGCGACATCAATGGGTGCATGATCACCGCGTATGGCGCGCCGGTGTTTGGCTGCACGCCGCTGGTCTCGCTTTCACGCTTGCTGTTGGCATCCACTTGGGCGCGTGGCACCAGCTTGGAAACGAAGGCCATGTAGTTCGGGCTGGTAAACATCAGCTGACGAACCGGATCGACCGAGACCGCGCCCCAGTTGAACACACCGACGTTACCTGGATAGATGATGCTGCCCTGTTCGGACGGAGGCGTGTACTGACCTTCGTAACGCAGTTCCTTGAACTGGATACGGCAGAGCATCTGGTCGAACGCGGTGGCGCCCCACATGGATTTCTCGGTCAGCTCGGGTGGCAGCATGTTCAATTGCGAACGAGCCTGAGTCGGCGAGGTGTGGTCGCCTTGAGCAGCGCCGGACGGCACGGGAATTTCGTCGATTGGCACGATTGGCGTACCGTCGCGACGGTCCAGTACGTACAGGCTGCCCTGCTTGGTCGGCTGAATTACGGCCGGCTTCACGCCGTCTTTGGTTTTCAGGTTGATCAGCGTTGGCTGGCTCGGTACGTCCATGTCCCACAGATCATGGTGAGTGAACTGATAGTTCCAGCGCACCTTGCCGGTGTTGACGTCCAGCGCCACCAGACCGGCGCTGTACTTCTCCGCGCCAGGGGTGCGATCGCCGCCGTACTGGTCAGGCATCTGGTTGCCCAGAGGCAGGAACACCAGGCCGAGCTTCTCGTCGACGCTGGCCAGCGACCACATGTTCGGCGCGTTGCGCGAATAGAACTGATCGGCAGCGATTGGCTCGGTGGCATCCGGGTTGTTCGGGTCCCAGTTCCACACCAGCTTGCCGTCGTGCACGTCGTAAGCGCGGATCACGCCCGATGGCTCGTTGGTCGATTCGTTGTCGGTGACGTGGCCGCCGATGATGATCAAGTTGCGCGTGATGGCCGCTGGCGACGTGGCGTAGTAGCCGCCCGCCGTGAACGGACCGATGTTGGCACGCAGATCGATTGCACCTTTGTTGGCGAAATCTTCGCAAACTTTACCGGTGTCGGCGTTCAGCGCGATCAGACGCGCATCGGCAGTCGGCAGGTACAGGCGACGTGGGCACGAAGTTGCGATGGCAGTGCCAGCAGCCGACAGCGCGGCAGCAGGTGCGCCGACGTCGGATTTGGCGTAGGCAGCTTCGTCGTAGTACGAGACGCCACGGCAGGTCATGTGTGCCCAGCCGGTGAAGTTCTTCGCGCCTTCCTTGGAGATCTGCGGGTCGTACGACCAGATCGTCTTGCCGGTGTCAGGGTCCAGCGCGAGCACCTTGCTGTGCGGGGTGCAGGCGTAAACCATGCCATTGACCTTGAGCGGGGTGTTCTCGTTGGTCAGCTCCACCGGGTCTTCGGCAGATGGCAGATCGCCCGTACGGATGCGCCAGGCTTCCTGCAGCTTGCCGACGTTCTGCGGCGTGATCTGCTTCAGCGGCGAGTAGCGATTGCCGTGCTCGGAGCGGCCATAAGCCTGCCAGTCGCCATCGGGCATTGGCTGGGGATCGTAAGCCACGCCCGCGTCATCGCGATCCAGCGTGCCTTTGATTTCACCAGGACTGGTGAACTGGCTGGCAATTGCGGTCAGACCGGCGAGGACCACAGCAATGCTCAGTGCGACGGTCGGCAGACCGCCAGGCTGGCCGCGCAGCACAGGACGGCGGAACCACGGCAGCAGCATGACGATGCCCAGTACGAACCACAGCGACAGACGTGGCACCAGCTGCCACCAGTCCAGGCCGACTTCCCACAACGCCCAGACCGTGCTCGCGAACAGCACCAGCGCGAACAGGCCCAAGGCCGAACGCCGGCCCATGATCAGCAGCACGCCAGTGATGACGAAGCCGATACCTGTCAGCAGGTAATACAGCGATCCGCCCAGTGTCAGCAGTTTGATACCCCCGGCCAGCAAGGCCAGACCCATGATCAGAATCACCAGCCCGAGCAAGCTCGGTAGCAGGCGACCCTTACCGAAAGCACCGTCAGTGCTCATAGTGTCGTACTCCGTAACGATTAAGTGGTTGACGCTTTGTTCTTTTCAATTTTTGTCTCGAACCGTTTGAATCCGCTTCATTGACGCTAGTTCCTGAAACGCGATTCAGAAAGGTGAAATAAACCGATCAGAACGAGGATTGAATCTTCAGTCCGGCAACGAGGGCGTCATCCACCTGACTCACACCGCCTGGATGACGGATGAATTGCAGGTTGGGACGTATCGTTAGCCAGTCGGCGACGTGCACGCCGTAGTACAGCTCGGCGTTGTATTCGGTGTGCTGCACCGGCAGGAAGGTCGGGTCATCGTAGTCGCTGACATCGTTTGCCTGATTGCGCAGGTTGATGTTCTTGCGATACGCCGGATTGACGTGGATGCGACTGATGCCCACGCCGATGTCGTCCTTGGGACGCGCGTCGAGCGGGCCGGTGTAGGTCGCGCCAAGGGCGACGAAGTTGTCGACCATGTTGGTTTTTTTGTCATGCAGGGTGCCGTTTGCGAATAGGCTCAGGCCGCGGCTGTTGTCGCTCGCCCCACTTGTCACTTGCTGGCGCAGAGTCAGCCACATGCCGTGTTTGCTCGACGAGGAGGCGTAGTCTGCGCCGCTCAGTGCGGCATAGCGACCGTTGCTGTCTTTGTCGACGTCGCTGCTGTCAGCGGTGCTGTAGTAGTAACCGAGGCGGTATTCGCCCGGCAGGTCGTTGACCTTCGGCGTCCAGACCAGTTCCACCGGCAATACCGCGCCCTTGGTGCCACTGCCGCTGAGTTTGAAGGCATTGTCGTTTTCCAGGTTCGACGGGTTCTGCTCGAAGGCGCCGACCTGCACGAACAGTTCAGGGTTGAGCTGGTATTTGACGCGCATCGCCCACTGACTGACCGGCCAGTTGTACCAGATGCCGCCGCCCCAGTTGCCGACCTGCGAACCGCACAGTGCCAGGTTCTGGAAGTCGCAGGGGAAGGTATTGAAGTCTTCGCCCTCGTTGAAGCGGCCGACCTTGAGGCTTAGCTTTTGATCGAGAAATTTCTGCTGATACCACAGGTCGGTCAGGCGGGTGATGCTGCCTCGGCCCCAGACTTCCTGGGATGAGGAGATGGTGCCGACGCGTGGGTCGCCAATGCGGTCGTTGCTGATGTTGTCGCCGTTGCGGTTGCTCAGCGTCAGTTGAAACTCGGCGTCATGCCAGCCGAGGATCTTCTGCAGATCCATGTGCGCGCCCAGGGCGAACTGATCGCTGTAGCGGGTCGCCTTGTCGTGGTCGTAACCGCCATGCAGGTTCGAGCCGACTTCCACTACTGTGTCGAGCTTGAAGTCATAACCCTGTTGCGACAGCTCGCGGCGCTTGCCTCCCCAATCCCCCAGCATCCAAGGCGATCCACTGTCAAAAGCCGGCGCTGCCTGGGCGCAGGTCGTCAGACCCATAGCTGCAAAACTCAGAGCCGCGAGCCCCAGTGCGCTTTTTGCACCGGGCATTCTGGAAGTCGTGAAAGCGGGACGTTTCGGGGGATTAGGCATAAGGCAGGGCATTCTTTTCGAGTTATGGGAAAGCAACAGGCACGCTGCTCGCGACACTTCTGCGAGCGCGGCGAGAATCTGAATAAGAGACGGATTAAACGTTTCAGCGTCTAGGACGGCGATGATAGGGCCCTAACGATCTTTTAAAAAGCCGAAATCGCGACATGAATAGTTGCGGTTTTAGTAACAGTTGCACAAAAGTGGGGTAGCGCTATCCTCCAGTATTCATGGGGTTAGGAGGGTTCTCTGATTGGGTGCGGGAAGGATGACCATTGCATGGGTTGTATGGAGAAATGTTTGCGAGTAGCGCGGATCTGTAGGAGCCGGCTTGCTGGCGAACTGGTGGGGCAGCGAGAAATATGTTGCCTGACACACCGTATTCGCCGGCAAGCCGGCCTCTACAGATCGCGTTTATCCTGACGTCATGTCGGGACCATCAGAACGTCGTACGCAACCCCATCTCAATACTCCGGCCCTGCGCCGGTGCGATGTCACGCAGGATCGAACTGGCATAACGCACGGTCTGGTTGGTCAGGTTCTCGCCATTCACGAATGCCAGCCACTGACTACCGCCAAGATCAAACGTGTAACCGGCACTGGCGCCCAGCGTTGTATAGCCGTCGGTGCCCGTTTCATTGTCAGGCACGCGACCCTGAGACGCGCTATGTTCAACGTCGATCCGCGCCTGCCATTTGTCCAATTCCCACAACAGCCCGCTGTTCAGACGCAGCGGGGCAATGCGCGGCAGGGCTTCGCCGGTGTCGAGGTTGGTGGCGCGGGTGTAATCGCCCGACAACTCCAGCGCGAGTTTTCCGTACTGGTTCTCGCCCAATTTCCAATGATCCTGCGCTTCGAATCCTGCAAAGCGTGCGCGCACACCGGAGTAGGTGTATTCCGGAATGCCGTTCGGGTCTTCCTCGGCATCGTCATTCAGCGTACGACCCGTCCCCAGCAAGCCGATGTAATTGGAGAAGTGGCTGTAGAACATGCCGAAACTACCTTTGTGCGTGCCATTGTCGAAGCGCAGTGCCAGATCGCTGGAGACCGCTTTTTCTTTCGACAGGTCGGCATCGCCCAACTCATAGGTTCCGGTGGCGACGTGGGCGCCATTGGCGTACAGCTCATAAAATGTCGGGGCGCGCTCGGTGTAACCCAGCGTCGCCGCCAGCGACCAGACCGGAGTCAGCGTATACACGGCACCAGATGAGAGACTTGCGGCGGTGAAGCTGCTGGAGCGATCGGCATTGGCGAAGCGCTCATTGCCTTTGCCATCCGGGTCGACGGTGGTGTGTTCCAGACGGCCGCCCAGGCTCAGCTTCAAGCGATCGGTGGCCTGCAGCTCTTCGAGAATGAACAGCGCGCCTGCGTCGGTATCGGTTTGTGGCACGAAGGCTTCTTCACCCAAAGCGGAGAATTCACTGCGTGTCACCTGCGCCCCGATCACGCCGTTGAGCGGACCGATGGGCTGATGCCGCGCTTCGACACGGGCCTCGTAACCCTTGTTCTTGAACGTAGTGCCGATTTCACCGTCCTCGATCTCCATGTGCTTGTATTCGGTGTAACCGGCATCGAGTTTCACCGAGCTGAAGGGGCCCGAGAGATTGCGAATTTCCGAGGCGAAAGCGTAGTGGTCCTGTTTCATGCGGATGCGCACGTCCTGTTCGGCAGGCGATCCGTAGTTGGAATCGTAATTGCTATAGGAAAGCCCGGCGTAACCGTCGTCCCAGGTGTACGAACCACCGATCGCGCCGCCGTCCTGACGCCCGTCGCTGTTGCCCAGGCGGTGCTTCTTGTCGCCACCATCTGGATCTCGGGCGCGTTCGTCGGCGGTGCGGGCATAGCCGGGGATTTTCAGGTCATTGAATTCCCGGGCGTTGGCGTCCAGGTGCAGGGCGAACGTGCCGTTGCCCGCTTCCAGTTTGCCGGCGCTGCTGCGCGTGGTGTCGGCGCCGCCATAGCGCAATTCACCGGCACCGTGGATGCCTTCAATGGCTTCGGTCGGGATGCGGTTGTCGAAGGTATTGACCACGCCACCAATGGCGCTGCCGCCGTAGAGCAGGGCAGCGGGGCCGCGAACGATTTCGATGCGGTCAACGTTGACCGGGTCCAGCGGCACGGCGTGATCGTAGGAAAGCGAGGAGGCATCCAGCGCGCCAACGCCATTTCGTAGAAGGCGAATGCGATCGCCGTCCAGACCGCGAATGATCGGTCGACTGGCGCCCGGCCCGAAATACGAAGAGGACACCCCCGGCTGTTTGTTCAGCGTCTCACCAAGGCTGCCTTTTTGCTGCAACGTCAGATCATCGCCGGTGAGCACGGTGCTGGGCGACGCCAATTGATCGCTGCCCAGCGGGTTGGCGGTGATGGTTTGCTGTTCGAGCTCGATTGCGTAAGCAGGGGAGGCGATCAGCAAGGCAGCCGCCAGTGGCTTCAGATGCCAGATTCGGGAAGTGGATGGACGGGACATGCAGCGTTTCCTTGGCAGGGTTAGACAAAGATTTGGCTGTGTATTGTTATAACATAACAACAAAAATGCAATCATTTTGGAATCGGCCTCGGCAGTGGCTACGCTTCTCGAACGCGCTGTCTTAACCCTATGGAAGCGAATTCATTCGCAAGACGGCGGTGTATTCGGAGCATCTGTCGGATGTCCTGACTTCTCGCGAATGAATTCGCTCTCAAAGGGGTCATACGGTGGCGCATAGGAATGCTTCACACGAATGAGTGCCTCCGCTAAGGTGCGCACCTCGCGAGAACGTCCCTCTTCATCAGAAACAAAAGGCCAGGCATGACCACACCCAACAACAACCCGCTGCATGGCGTGACGCTGGAGCAGATTCTCAACGCGCTGGTCGAGCATTACGAATGGTCGGGGCTGGCGGAGCGCATCGATATTCGCTGCTTCAAGAGCGATCCGAGCATCAAGTCGAGCCTGACGTTCCTGCGCAAGACCCCTTGGGCGCGGGAGAAAGTCGAGGCCTTGTACGTAAAGCTTGCCCGATCCAAAGGGTGGTGATCGCGCTACGTTTCGCCGTCATAAAGGATCGAGCGAGATGCCCAGCCAAATGCTGCAACTGACGCGCGGCCTGCAGCGATATGCGGCTGTCGGCGCTTTGCTCGGCTGGTTCGCGCTGGCGGTGCAGCTGTATCTGATTCTCTGGGGGCGGTGGATCGATCAGGCCAGCGTGGTGGGGGGGCTGGTGCGGTTTTTCAGTTTTTTCACGATAGTGACCAATACCCTGGTGGCCGTGGCGCTGACCTGCGCAGTCACCGACCGACAGTCGGCAGTCCACCGGTTTTTCAGATCGCCCGTGGTCTGCGCGGGTATTACCACCAGCATCCTGTTGGTCAGCATTGCCTACAACGTGCTGCTGCGGCATCTGTGGAGCCCGGAGGGCTGGCAACGACTGGCTGATGAATTGCTGCACGACGTCATGCCGCTGGTGTTTCTCGGCTACTGGTGGCTGTTTGTGCGCAAGGGCGTGCTGGGGCTGAAACACCTGCTGGCGTGGATGCTGTACCCGATGCTGTACTTTGGCTATCTCTTGGTTCGAGGAAACCTGCTTGGCGATTATCTGTATCCGTTTCTGGATATCGGGACGATAGGGATCAAGAGCGCATTGATCAATGCGTTCGGGGTGTTGGCGGGGTTTGTGGGAATCGGGTTGGTGATCGTCTGGATCGACAGGTTTCGCGCCTCGAAACGCTGACTCTCCCTGCGCCATAGGTACCTGTAGCAGTCCGGGGCTTGCCGGCGGGGGCGTCATCAAGATCGCTACCGCCTGCAAGCCGGGCTGCTAGTAGGGTGACTTCGGCCGAGCTTATTCCTCGTCCGTAATGTCCAGACGCCAATATCCGGCAGCCTTGACCGCCGCTTCATTGAGCTTGAAGTCATCGAGCAGCACCCGGCGCACCTTGCGCGACAGCGCCGATTCAGTCGCCACCCAGGCATACAGATCGCCTTCCGGCAGCGTCAGTTGGCGGGTTACGTCCAGCAGATCCCGTTCGCCGCGCACCACCCAAATCACTTCGATCTGTGCCTTGCTCGTCAGCGCTTGGCGTTCAGCGTTGTCTTCGATCTCGACCACCACCAGTGCGCGGCGGTTATCGGCGAGCTCCTCCAGACGACGGGCGATGGCGGGCAGGGCGGTTTCGTCGCCAATCAGCAGGTAGCTGTCGAACATGTCCGGCACGATCATCGAACCCCGTGGCCCGGCTATATGCAGAAACTGCCCGGCTTGAGCCTGAGCTGCCCAGGTCGCTGCGGGGCCGTCGCCATGCAGGACGAAATCGATGTCCAATTCACCCGATTCGGCGTCATAGCGGCGCGGCGTGTAGTCACGCATCGCAGGACGCGGGCCTTTGGCGTCGGGGCTCGGCACGAAGTTGTCCAGCGCGGCCTGTTCCTCTGGCGTTGTGGCGAACAGCAGCTTTACGTGGTCATCTGTGCCCAGGCTGATGAATCCGCTCAGTTCCGGGCCGTGCAGGGTAACGCGGCGCATGCGCGGGGTGATGTCGGTGACACGCAATACCTGCAGCTTGCGACGTTTGATTTCGTGGCTGACGCGGTGGATCGATTGCGGTGAATTCATACGGATTTCTCCGACGGATTATGTGGGCCGTCGACGACGGCTTTGGCGGTTTCGTTCAGCAGATCGCGCACGCGAATGATTTCTTCCGGGCTCCAGCGGCCATGATGCATCTGCAGGGCGTGGCGCAGGTTATGCACAGCCTCGTGAATTTCCGGCGGACGATCATGGCCACGTAGCGAGCGTTTGCTGACGTCGATGCGCATCTTCACGCCGTCCAGGGCCACAGCCTGCTCGATCAGAAATTGCTGACCGGCAGCAGTGATCTGATAACGCTTCTTGCCGCCTTCGGCATCACCCGCGATCAGCTCGCTTTCTTCCAGAAACGTCAGGGTCGGATAGATCACGCCCGGGCTCGGGCTGTAGGCACCGTCGAACAACCCTTCGATTTGACGGATCAGGTCGTAGCCGTGGCAGGGCTGGTCGGCAATTAAAGCCAGAAGCAGCAGTTTCAGGTCGCCAGGGGCAAACACTCGGGGCCCCCGCCCACCGCGTTCGCGCCCGGTACGTTTTTCAAAACCATCGCGGCCGTCGCCATGATCACCGAAGTGAGGGCGGTGGTGATGGGGGTGATCGTGTGAGTGGTCTCTCATCTTTCTTCATCTCTCGTTACAAGTTAGATATACCTTAAGATATATCTTAATGTGTCTGCAAGATGCGTCAAGACGAACGGTTCTCATCTGTGGGAAGTGAGAGGTGCAATTTTTGCGGATGCAGCCCTGCGAAACTGGGCCACTCTGTGGGAGCGAATTCATTCGCGAATCGATTGTTCAGCAGCCACATGTCCATCGGATGTATCGGCCCCTCGCGAATGAATTCGCTTCCACAGGTCCTACACCGCCAATGGTGGTTCAAACGAGTCAAAGAACGCTTGCCACCTGTGTCGCCGCCGGAGCCTTGCACTGGGTGTACGTTCCCGGCTCCAGATAGCGATTGAGAATCGGCGCCATGCCCTTGAGCACCTGCACCGGCAGCGCCGAGGTGAATTTGAAGGCTTCAGCCGCGCGCCCCGGCACGTAGGCGGTCAGCGTGCCGAAGTGGTTGTCACCAATGTAGAACACAAAGGTTGCGGTCCGGTTGATCGCTTTGGACGCCAGAATCCGCCCGCCTGAACCAAAACTCTCGATGCGGTTATCACCCGTCCCGGTCTTGCCGCCCATGGCCAGCACGGTGCCATCCTGGGACTTGAAACTGCCGGATACACGCCGGGCAGTCCCGGCATCCACAACCTGCGACAACGCCTCGCGCATCGCCGTGGCGACCTCCGAACGCAGCACCCGTTTGCCCAGTTCAGGGTTGTTGTTCAGCAGAGTTTCGTAAGGCGTATCTGCGGCGAAGTGCAGGCTGTCGATGCGCAGCACCGGCTGCCGAATGCCGTCGTTCTGGATGATCCCGATCAGCTCGGCCAAGGCTGCCGGGCGGTCCCCCGAGCTGCCGATTGCAGTAGCCAGCGAGGGCACCAAATGGTCGAACGGATAGCCCAGTTTTTGCCAGCGCTGGTGAATATCAAGGAACGCTTCGATCTCCAACATCGTGCGAATCCGGCTGTCGCGAGCGCTCTTGTGCCGACTCTTGAACAGCCAGCTGTACACCTCTTGACGCTCGAAACGACTGGCCGCCACCGCTTCCTTGAACTTGGCATCCGGGTTCTGCAACAAATAGCCCACCAGCCACAGGTCTAGTGGGTGAACGCGAGCGATATAGCCCTGATCCGGCAGGTCGAACTTACCTGGCCCATACGCGTAATACAGCTCGTCCAGGCGCTTTTCGCTCAGTGGCGGCTGGCGCTTGTCGGCCACGACATGCGCGCGGACGAACGCGTTGAATGCGCTCTGGCTGGCATCCGGCAGCAGGTAGCGATGCACGGCGGCCATGCGGCTGGCCGAGGGATGGACGCCGTCGAGGAAGGTATCGAGTCGATCCTGGGTAGTCTTGTTCTTGTAGCGTTTCCAGAACCGCAGCAGGAATGACGTGCCCTCACGGTCGGCGAAATCGGCCAGGTATTCCTGACGCCGTGGATCGCTGTCGTCCTTGAGCAATACGGCGCTGTTATTGGGCCCTTGGTAGGTGGTGTAGCGCACCAGGTCGCGCATCAGGCGAATGAACGGCAGGTTGATCGATTCCCGCAGCGCGTCGCGAAGCGTCGGGTTGCGCTCGTTGTCTTCACGGCGGAAGTTGTTGAAGTGGTGCATCCCCCCACCTGTGAAGAAATTCTCGGCGGGGCTGGCCGAATACTTGCGATCCAGCGCGGCAGTGAGCATTTTCGACAGATCGCGGTCGGGGTTCTGCATCAGGTAATCCAGCGCCCAGCGGCTCAGGCGATCAGGTTCCTCGACGGGCACCTTCTTCAGCTCGGCGTTGCTCATGTCGGCGTACTTGTCGTGCAGCTCGGAGATGACTTGCAGATAGGTGGTCAGCACGCGCATTTTTGCAGTCGAGCCCAGTTCCAGCTTGCTACCTTCATTGATATCGAACGGCTGATCGGTGCTGTCGGTCTGCACCCGTACGCGCGAGCCGTCAATATCGCGCTCGAACAGCGTGAAGCTGTAACGCACTGCCTTGGTGCTGGTCGGCGTGAGCAGATGTTCGCCGAGCAGCCCCAGCTTGCCGGCAAACGCCGGATCGGCCAGATCGCGAAGGTACTGACCGACGCTGACCTGAAGATCGTTCTGCAGCGTAGTAGTGGCCGAGAGGTCCAGGCGATCCAGATCGTACAGCGGCCGGTCGAGCATGTTGGAAAGGCGCGTGCGCGCCACGGTAATCCCTTTATTGGTCTCGATAGGCTGCACGGTGGGCTGTTGCACCCAGTCGCGATAGGTCACGGTGGCGCCGAGCGCGGCGTCGGCCAGCGACTGCTCAATCACCTTGTTCTGTGCCAGCAGGCGGATGTGGCTATCGGTCAGGTCCGCCAATTCCTTGCGCCCTTTGGCCAGGTAGTGCGATGGACGCCGCTGGGCGATGACCAGCGACAGCACCTCACGCAGGGCCAGCCCCTGCGCGGCGAGGGTTTTGGCGTCGTTGGCGGGGGAGGCCAGCAACTGGTTGGTGCGATCGAAGTCGGCGCCGTACCAGACGCGTAACCCTTCAGCCATGCCATGCACTTCACCGTGCCCCGGCACTGCCGAGAGCGGAACGCTATTGAGGTAGTCACGTACCACGCGCTGGCGCGCATCCAGCGTCTGCGGCCCCGGCTGATAGGCACGTACGCTGGCTGAAACCATCTGGCGGATCTTCTCGCCGCCGGACTGGGTCAGGCCATCAGGAGAGTGGCGGTATTTCTCAAGCTGAGTGGCCAGCGTACTGCCGCCCGCCGACTGCCCCGGTAAACCCACGAGCTTCGCCACTTGCGACACCGCCGCCTTGAGAAAACGCGGCCAGTCGACGGCGGGGTTGGCCAACGGTTGTCGCGGATCCAGCAACTCGCGGTTCTCGATGAACAGCAGGCTGTTGACCACCACAGGCGGTATCGAGGTGAAAGTCGGATACAACTGCTGCGGATAGATGAATTGATAAAGCGTATCGCCTCGGCAGTCAGCGATGGTCAGGCCGGCTTGACTTTTCTCTTGGTAGGGCACGAAAAAGCCCCGTTTGGCATAGGAAATCAGCTCGGGAGAGAAGCGTGATTGCTCGGTGATCCGATAGTCACGCTTGAGCAACCTCGGCAGGAATTCACCCAGCGCCGAATACCCCAGGCGTTTGTCGAAGGGGCCGTTGCCCGGATACAGAATCTCGTCGCTGGCACCGGGTGCAACGGTGTAGTTGAGATCATGGGCAAGCTGGCTGAACTCGCGGGCCTGGAATTTCGAGCTGCGAACCTCCGATGAAACGGCAAATCCCAGGATCAGCAACCCCATCAGCAGCAGAATCAGCAGCACCCGCCACGCATAACGCCGATAGCCTGGCCGTGCGGATACTGGAACGTTCCCCTGACTGTCAGCCTTGACCGCAGCCTTCTTCACATCGGAATGCCACAAAGCGCCCATATCGTTGGCCCGGTTAAACCTGTTAATCGCACCTGGCTACAAGCTTAGACGCTGGGCGGGGATGGGGAAGGATTTGTGAACGCGATGTAACGGCCAGTCACGAACGAAAGGCTGCAAACACCGATTCTGTAGCAGCACGGCTCGCCGGCGGTGGCGATTTCAAGTACGCCACAGCCGGCGAGCCGTGCTGTTACAGGGCGAGGTGTTCGATCTCGGTCACACCCTCGCCACCTGCGGGACTTTCGGGCTTCCCAGCCGCTTGTTCAGCTCCAGCCAATTGGACAACAGCAGCATGATCCCCAGACCCAGCAACGCCGTGATTACGCGCATTTGCCAAGCATCATCGGCCAGGGCATTGACCATGTCGGCCAACGGGGCAAGTAGCACGCCAAGGCAGAAGATCTCCAGTGAATAACGGCCCATGCGGCAGGTCTGCTGAGCGGGCCAGTTATCCAGCCATGCATGGGAAGATGGCAGTATCTTGGCTACGAAATAGACCAGTGCCACGAAATGCAGCAGACGCAGTGGTGACAGGTCGGTCTTGCTGATTGGGTAGATGAGGTCGGTAAACGCCTGGGGCAGCAGCGCGTCGTGGATGGCCGGAAATTTCCACAGGAAGGCGATGGTGCCTGACATCACCATGTAAACGGCGGCGAGCAGAAACAGCGGTTGTCGCCAGAGCGGGCGTGGTTTCACTGACCGGGTTGACGGCTGCTGGGTGTACATCGCGAAAGCGCCACCGAGCACGAAAATCAGCTGCCAGGCCACCGGGTTGAAGTACCAGTAGCCACCGCCTTCGTAAGCGCGCAGGTTCCAGCCGAACAACGGCACCATCAGGTACAGCGAAATCGACAGGCCCACTGCTACAGCCGCGTTGCGCAACACGATCGGCAGTACCAGCGGCAGGGCGCCCATCAGCAGGATGTACAGTGGCAGCGGGTCGGTCAGGTTCGGTTTGAAGCGCAGCAGCAATTCGTCCGTCAACGCCTGCTGAGGGTTGCCGACGAAATATTCAAGGCCCATTTCGCGCACCATGTCGCGGGTTTCGACGTGGTTATTGGCGATGAAGACGATACCCATGAGCAACGTCAGCAGGAAAATGTGCGCGACGTACAACACCCACGTACGGCGCAGGATCCGCACACAGGCGACCAGATATCCGTCACGCGCCGCGACGCGTCCATAGGCCAGAACGGCAGCATACCCCGCCAGAAACACGAAAACTTCAGCAGCATCGCTAAAGCCGAAGTTGCGCAGGGTCAGTTGCGCGAAAGGGTTTTCCGGTACGTGATCCCAAAAGATGAAGATCAGCGCCAGACCTCGAAAGAAATCGATTCGATGGTCGCGTCCGTTCGTCATGACGGTGAACTCTTTGAAAGTCTGTATAGAGAAGAGGGTCATATCTGACCTTGGTTCCACCCCACAAGGGGGTGCTGATCGGCGGCGCGCAGGGTGGCGCTTTCGTAACAAAAATGCAAAGGATCGGTATTACAGAATGTCTCCAGCTGCGAGCAGGCGGGGATATAGACCCAAGTTCTCGCGCGCGTTGCGACCCGACAGGTGGTCTACAACGAAGAACAGGCCGTGGAAATGTTCCATCGGGCCGTCCGCGACGATCCACAGTTGCAGCACTGGTCGATCGAGATCGTCTTCGTCGATGACGGCAGCCAAGACGCGACTAACCGGATCGCCAAGTCCATCGTCGCCGCAGATCGCCATGTCGCGTTACTGACCTTTTCGCGAAATTTTGGCAAGGAAGCAGCCCTGCTCGCTGGACTGGAATACGCCACGGGCGATGCGGTGATCCCTGTGGATGTCGATCTTCAGGACCCGATCAGTGTAATCGCGCAACTCATCGAGGCTTGGTGCGACGGCGCCGATATCTGGCCAAGCGTCGGCATCGCAGTGAAGACGGCTTCTTCAAGCGTCATTCGGCGGGGTTGTTCTACAAGCTTCTGCGGCAGATATCGGCTACCCGGATCGAAGAAAACGTCGGCGACTTCCGTTTGCTGGATCGCAAGGTTGTGGAGGTCCTCAAGGACATGCCCGAGCAGCAGATAATCGGTTATCGCCCGTCGCCAGCGTGCTTTGAAGTCGCCGATGGGGTGAAGACAAGGTGCAGTGTTCGCCGGGATCCTGCATGCGCCGCGCTCCTGTTCGGCAAGACTTTCTGCGCTCAAGCGCTTTGCGCCTGAAGAAAGATCGAAAACAACTCGGACTGCGATTTGATCCCCAGTTTGCTGTAGATATGTTTCTTGTGTACACGCACGGTTTCGGCAGAAATGTCCAGTTTGCGCGCGATCTCCTTGCTCGAACAGCCGCTGAGCATCAGGCGTCCGACATCCAGTTCTCGCGCCGTCAGTTGAGCGCCGCGGCTTTGCTGAACCGAGGCTTCGAGTTGCGTGCGCCAGTCAGGCGTCGGCAGTTGCTGGCTGGCCGGTTCGTGATCGGACACAGGCTCGGCCAACTCGAAAGGTAACCGCTGACGCAGAAGAGCGATCACCCAGGGCTGGATCATCGACAGCAAGGCGATCTGCTCGGCGCTGAAACGTTGGGTCGAGCCCAGTGACAGGCACAGGGTGCGGTCGCTGTCGAGCTGGCAATTGAACTGGATTTCATCGGCCACCACGTTCAGCCGAAAGTATCGCTGGTAGTACTCGGTCAGTTCGAAGTGCTCTGGCGCCACTTCGGCCAGGCGAAACAGGCCGCCTTGCGAGCGCTCGCGGCTGGCGATGTAGAAGGGGTCGAGCAGGTACAGACCCTTGAGGTAGTCCTGAAACAGCTGATCGGGGCTGCCGTCCTCACCGGGGCATTCGGCGAAGACTTGCGGGCGTTGGCCGGAGCTGAATTGCAGTACCACCCAGCTATCGAAACTGACGTATTGATTGAGCAGGCGCACCAGTTGGGCCCAGAAGTTCGGCCGGTCCAGCGCTTCGATCAACTGCGCGACCGAGCGATGCCAGGCGATGTCCTGAAGTGCGATTGTCATTGATCTACCCCTATTGGGTTACTACAGCTGCGTAATACCCCGTAACACTTGCTGATGCGCATACTGCCCGCAGAGCCAATGATCAGGCCAGCATTTTGTGCCTGATCGGCAACGTGACTCGATAAGGAGAACCCATGAAGGTCGAATTCGCGCAACTGGCAGGCCGTGACAGCGATACCGCCTATAACCTGCAACGCGCGCTCGCAGCGATTGCCGCCTGCGACAGTGATACCCAGCTGGTCGTATTCCCGGAAACCTATCTGATGGGTTTTCCTACCATCGATACGGTAGCCGCTGTTGCAGAACCGGAGGACGGTCCCACCGTGCAGGCCGTACAGCGTGCCGCCCGTGAGCGAAACCTCGCTGTGGTCATTGGTTTTGCGGAAAACGATGGTGGCCGGTTCTACAACACCACGCTATTGATTACCCCCGAAGGTATCGCCCTTCGTTATCGCAAGACGCACCTCTGGCCCTCGGAGCGGGGTGTGTTCGAGCCTGGTGACCGGTTCGCGACTTGCCAGTGGAATGGTGTTCGTATCGGTCTGCTGATCTGCTACGACATCGAGTTCCCGGAGACGGCACGCGCGCTTGCCCAATTGGGCGCAGATTTGCTCATCGTCACCAACGGCAACATGGACCCCTACGGTCCGACGCACCGGACCGCCATCATGGCCCGCGCCCAGGAAAACCAAGCATTGGCGGTAATGGTAAACCGAGTTGGCGCGGGTACCGGCAGTCTGGTATTTGCTGGCGGCAGCGCGTTGGTCGACCCGTTTGGCACCCTGTTGCAGGAAGCCGGTCGTGAGGAATCCCAGTTCAGTGCCGAGCTGGATTTCAGCCAATTGCTGGCCGCGCGTCAGGACTACCGGTACCTGAACGATCAACGCATCCGCCTGCCGGGAAATGTCATTGAACATGCGGACGGCCGGCGTGAGCTGCTGATTCCCTGATTTCTACCCGATGATCGTTCCTGCGCCACACGTTGGAGCGGTCATTCAGTACCTATAAAAACAACTTTTGTTCTGCCGAAGTTTTCTCTGCCATAAAACCAATAATCCGGAGTAATAGCTCATGGCTCGTCTGCAACGCACTCTTTCATTAGGGGCGGTGGTGCTGTTCGGCATTGCCTATATGACCCCTACGGTCGTTCTCGCAACGTTCGGTATTCTCGCAACATCCACCAACGGCATGGTTCCCGCGGCGTATCTGGCGGCGTTGGTCCCGATGTTTTTCACGGCATTGAGCTACGGCCATATGGCGGCGGCTTTTCCCGTCGCTGGTTCCGCGTATAGCTACGTACGCAAGGCCATCAGCCCGAAACTGGGCTTCCTCGCCGGCTGGGCAGTCCTGCTCGATTACCTGTTCCTTCCGATGGCCATCTGGCTGATTGGCGCGGCTTATCTGGGCTCGGCATTTCCTTCGGTGCCCCAGCCGGTCTGGGTGCTGGCGTTCATCATAATTACCAGTGTCATCAACATTGTCGGGCTGAAACTGGCCAACAAGGTCAGTGCCTTGTTAATGCTCATTCAAATGCTGGTGCTAGTGGCGTTTGTGGTGCTGTGCATTCATTACATCGGTGGGGATGCGAGCACGCCGTTGTGGACACTGAAGCCGTTTATTTCCGGGGACATGAAGCTGCCTTTGATCATGGGCGGTTCGGCGATCGCCTGCTATTCGTTCCTGGGCTTCGATGCGGTCAGTACCCTGACTGAAGAAACCCGAGATCCAGTGCGCACCATTCCCCGGGCAATCATGTTGATCACGCTGATTGGCGGTTTGATCTTCATCGCGGTGTCCTACTTCGTACAACTGGCGCACCCGTCGATCGTTTTCGAAAACTCGGATTCGGCTGCCTATGAAATTGCGAAAAACATAGGTGGCGATCTGTTCGTCAGTTTCTTCATGATCGGCATGGTCGTTGGTCAGTTTGCGTCGGGTCTGGCGGCACAGGCGAGCGGTTCACGGTTGCTCTATGCGATGGGCCGCGACGGCGTCCTGTCGACGTCATTCTTCGGACGTGTAAGCGAGCGCTTCGGTACACCGGTCAACAGCATACTTTTGTGCGGTGTGGTGGCATTGATGGCGTTGAAGCTGGACGTCACAACCTCGACCTCCTTCATCAACTTCGGTGCTTTCCTGGCCTTCACTCTGGTCAACGTGTCGGTGATCTTTCATTACTGGATAGGGGCCAAAAATCGCGGATTGCGCGAAGCGGTGCTATTTCTGATCTTCCCGCTCATAGGCGCTGCAGCCTGCCTGTGGCTGATGATCAGTCTGGACAGAATGGCGATCATTCTCGGCTTGAGCTGGCTGGCTATAGGCTGCGTCTACCTGGCTTGGCTCACCGGCGGTTTCCGTCGTCAGCCGCCTGAAATGGATTTCCAGGAAGCGGCATGATGTAGAGCGAGGCGCGCTGCAATGGCGCGCCTCGTTGCTTCAAAGGCCTCCTTGTCTGATCGATGGCGTGCTTCATCGGGCTGCTCGCGGACGCTTACCGAAGATCCGGTCGAGGCTTGCGCTGCTGGGTTTCGGTGATCAGGCGCGAGATGTCCTCTTGTCCTTCCTCGGTGCAGCAGCGGATGAGGTGCAACATGTCACGCTCTTTGGGCGACAGGGCGATGTAACCCCATTCACAAGCCTTGAGTTGAAAGGCTTCGTCCCCGCTCACCGGACGTGCGTCGTCGGCGGCATCGTTGAGAGCCTCTACCAACGGCTCCATCTTCTCTTCCAGCAATTCGCTGTCGACCGGGCCGTCGATGCTCTGGATGAAGCGTTCCAGGTAATTCAGCGCACTTCGGGCATCGACCAGCCGCATGTGACCGGGAAGGGTCATTTCGTAGCGATCTATCAACTGCATTGCACAACCTCCTGGTGGTATTTGTTATTCCATTCCCGACGGGTATCGGGTGGTGCTTTTGTCAGCGGCGCGAACGTTAGCGGCCCTTGCGTCGCGAGCAAAGACGAAAGTTGTAACGGTTACAAAAAAGTTGCAGGTTGAACTTTTTCCAATTGTTACTGTATAACGTATTACATGATTACCTAAATCAGGAGAGCGCCATGAAAGCCAATATCCATCCCGAGTACCGCCAGGTCCTGTTTCACGACACAGCGGCCGATGTGTATTTCCTGATCGGTTCGACGGTCGATACGGATCGCACGCAGCAACACAGTGATGGCAATACGTACCCGTATGTTGCATTAGACGTGTCCAGTGCGTCGCATCCGATGTATACGGGGCAGCAGCGCAAGACGACCACCGAAGGCCGCATCGCAGGGTTCAACAAGCGCTTTGCGACTTTTGGATCTGGTGCGAAGAAGGACTGATGGAAGCGATACCTCCCGCGTGTTGGGCGATCGATTTGCGATGGCCCGACACGCGGGATTTTTTTGGGTTTTTTGGGAGGCGCTATTTCGGAGTAGATCCGTTATTTGTGGTGTCGATGATGACGGTTCGGCCTGCGCCCAAGTCGCATTCTGCGTTCCCTGAACTATCGCGCATAAAAACCAAAGCGCGCGGCTGGAGCTAACGCTCTTCGCATTTTTCGTGCTGCATACAATTCTTCGCTCTATCTCCGACCTATTGTAGGAGCCGGCTTGCTGGCGAATCCGGTGTGTCGGACGGCTCATCTGTAACTGACCCACCGCATTCGCCAGCAAGCCGGCTCCTTTGGGGCGGCGGCGAGCATGGAATCAAAAAAGTGCCCGAAGCGCCCAGCTTTTGATTCTGCTTTTCTTACGCAGTAGCCCGGACACCATAAATCGCGATCTGGGTAAGGCACGATCCCGTTTCTCCCTCTGCATTCCGTCAACCCAATGCCCTTGGGACTGGACTAACGACGCAAATTGCTTTTAGCTCTGCGACCTGAAATCCAGGAGCTTCCCACTTTGAAAAAGTCAGTCGCCATCGTTTTCGGCGGGCAATCCTCCGAGCATGAAGTGTCGTTGCAATCGGCGCGCAATGTGATCAACGCGATTGATCGCAACAACTACTACATCACCCTGATCGGCATCGACAAACAGGGCCACTGGCTGCGTTTCGACGAACGCGATTACTTGCAGAATGCCAACGATCCCGCGCACATCAAACTCAGTGAATCAGGCCGTTTGCTTTCGCTGATGCCGGGCGCCAAGGGTCCGCAATTCATCGAAGTGGACACCGGTCTGGAAGTCCCGCGCATCGACGTGGTGTTCCCGTTGATTCACGGCAGCTCCGGCGAAGACGGTTCGTTACAGGGCCTGCTGCGCCTGCTCGACATTCCATGCGTAGGCCCCGATGTACTGGGCTCGGCGGTGTGCATGGACAAGGACGTCACCAAGCGTCTGTTGCGCGATGCCGGGATCGCGGTGGCGCCGTTCGCCGTGCTGCACCGTGGCGAGTCAGTGGACTTCGTCAGCGTTTCCGCGCAACTGGGGCTGCCGCTGTTCGTGAAGCCCGCGAGCCAGGGTTCTTCGGTGGGCGTGAGCAAAGTCACCGATGAAGCCACCTATGCCGCAGCGTTGAAGCTGGCTTTTGATTACGACAACAAAGTGTTGCTGGAACAGGGCATTGTCGGTCGTGAAGTCGAATGCGCGGTCCTGGGCAACCATGAGCCGCAGGTCAGCGTCTGTGGTGAAGTGGTCGCCAATGACGATTTCTATGCCTATGACACCAAGTACCTGAACGACGGTCAGGCGCGTATCGCGATTCCGGCCGACTTGTCTGCCGATCTGAGCGATGAAATCCGTGAAGCGGCGTTGCAGGCCTATCGCGTATTGGGTTGCGCCGGTTTGTCGCGGGTGGATTTCTTCGTCACCGAGGCGCGGGAAATCATCATCAACGAGGTCAACACGCTGCCGGGTTTCACATCCATCAGCATGTACCCGAAACTCTGGCAGGCCAGCGGTTTGAGCTATCCGGAGCTGATCGATCGCCTGATCGTGCTGGCACTGGAGCGAGCCGAAGAAACCCGCGCGTTGAAAACCGAGGTGACGCTGTGAAGGTGATCCGCATCGCCGCCGCGTTGCTGATCGGGCCGGATGGACGAACCTTACTCGTGCGCAAGCGTGGCACTCAGGCGTTCATGCAGCCCGGTGGCAAGATCGACGCGGGTGAGTCCGCTGCCGTTGCTTTGGTGCGGGAACTCAACGAAGAGCTGGGCTTGATCGTAGATCCGACCGAGGCACAGTTTCTCGGCGAGTTTTCCGCTATCGCCGCCAATGAGCCGGGGTTCGAGGTGAACTGCCAGTTGTATCGACTGGACGTTGCACAGGATGTCATGCCGGCGGCAGAGATAGAGGAGGTGGTCTGGGTCGATGCGGGTGGCACTGATGAACTGCATCTGGCGCCGTTGACCCGGGATTCGATTTTGCCACTTTATCGCTCGCTGCAATCTGCCTAGCGCTGAACTGAGACCACCGCCGATCAAACCTGTGGGAGCGAATTCATTCGCGATGCGGTATTACAGACGAAGGATTTGTATCGCCTGTTTTGGCCAATCGCTAATAAATTCGCTCCTACAGAGTATGCCTCTCCCACGCGACAGCGCGGCGGCGGGAGGCCCCACCGTTCAAACACAAACACGTGGTATCTCACCTGACTGCGCTTACCCCATCGAGCGTCGAGAACGACGTGTCCTTGGCCGTCAGCAGGAAATCGCGCATGTACGGCGCATCCAGCATGTCGGCACGGATCGCTGCGTACAGTGTGGCAAACAGACCTTTTTCACCCAGTCGCTTGGCTTTCACGTAACCCCGTGAGCTGTATTCATGCAGCGCCCAGTGCGGCATCCCACACACGCCGCGGCCACTGGCGACAAGTTGCATCATCATGACCGTCAGCTCGGACGTGCGAACCTGCGCCGGTTCGATGTCGGCCGGCTCCAGAAAACGCGTGAAGATGTCCAGACGATCCCGCTCTACCGGATAAGTGATCAACGTTTCGCTCGCCAAGTCTTCCGGCACCACGAATGGCTTGCTCGCCAGCGGATGCTGATTGGCGACCGCCAGCATCGCTTCGTAAGTGAACAGCGGCACATAGGTAATGCCCGGCAGATCCACCGGGTCGGACGTCACCACAAGATCCAGATCGCCACGGGCCAGGGCGGGGAGGGGGGCAAAAGCAAAACCGGAGGCCAGATCCAGTTCCACTTCAGGCCAGGCATCACGGAATTGGTCGATGGTCGGCATCAGCCACTGAAAGCAGCTGTGGCATTCGATCGCCATATGCAGACGTCCGGCAACGCCTCCAGCCAGACGCGAAATGTCGCGCTCGGCACTGCGTAACTGCGGCAGCACCGCGTCGGCCAGTTGCAACAGGCGTAAACCCGCACTGGTAAAGCGCACCGGCTTGGTTTTGCGCACGAACAGCGGCATGCCCATGCGCTCTTCCAGTTCCTTGAATTGGTGGGACAGGGCGGACTGGGTCAAATGCAGCCGGTCGGCGGCATCCACGAGGCTGTCAGCCTCGCGCAACGCATGCAGGGTTTTCAGGTGACGTATTTCCAGCACCTCGGCGCTCCATGAATAGATTTTGTGATCAACACGAAAACAATGAGTTTGTCTCATGTCGGGGGTGGTGTCGACAATGGCGGCATATTTTGAATGGAGTAGTCGTCATGGCCTTGGCCCACAACTTGGGATTCCCGCGCATCGGCGCTGATCGTGAACTGAAGAAAGCCCTCGAAGCCTACTGGAAAGGCGATATTGACCAGACCACCCTGCGAGCCGTAGGACGCGACCTGCGCGCCACCCACTGGCAGCTGCAGAAAGACGCCGGTATCGACCTGCTGCCGGTAGGTGACTTCGCCTGGTACGACCAGGTACTGACCCATTCTCTGACCTTCGGCGTGATCCCCGAGCGTTTCACCCAAGTGCGCGACGAGAGAGGACTGCCAACCCTCGACACGCTGTTCGCCATGGCCCGGGGCGCCAGCAACACTTGCTGCGGCGGTAGTCAGGGCAAGGCGCAATACGCTCAGGAACTGACCAAGTGGTTCGATACCAACTACCACTATCTGGTCCCGGAATTCGCCCAGGATCAACGCTTCAAACTCAGCTGGGAACAGCTGTTCGACGAAGTTGAAGAAGCGCGCGCGCTAGGTCACAAGGTCAAGCCCGTGATCATCGGCCCACTGACCTATCTGTGGCTGGGCAAGGCCAAGGGCGAGGGTTTCGATAAACTGGAACTGCTCGATCGCCTGCTGCCGATTTACGGCGAAATCCTTGGCCGCCTGGCCGGGCAGGGTGTGGAATGGGTGCAGATCGATGAGCCGATTCTCTGCCTGGATCTGCCCCAGGAATGGAAGAGCGCCTTCGAACGGGCTTATCACAGCCTGCAGTACTCGCCGCTGAAAAAGCTCATCGCGACGTACTTTGGCGGTCTGGAAGACAACCTCGGTCTGGCGGTTTCGCTGCCTGTCGATGGCCTGCACGTCGATCTGGTGCGCGCCCCCGAACAACTGCCGGCGCTGCTTGATCGCCTGCCGACGTACAAAGTGTTATCCCTGGGTGTTATCAACGGCCGCAACGTGTGGCGCTGCGATCTTGAAGCCGCACGGGAGCAACTGATCGAGGCCCAACTGCGTTTTGCCGACAACCTGTGGATTGCCGCGTCGTGCTCGCTGCTGCATAGCCCGGTCAATCTGGAGCGGGAAGACAAGCTCGATGCCGAACTGAAAAGCTGGCTGGCCTTTGCCAAGCAGAAGTGCGCGGAAATCTCGGTTCTCAGCGCAGCGCTCAATGATCCAGCGGCACCGCGTGTACAAAACGCGCTGGCCGAAAGCCGCGCGGTCCAGCAGAGCCGCAAGCTGTCTCCACGTATCCACAAACCGGAAGTGCAGGCGCGTCTGGCGGCCATCACGGCGGCGGACAGCCAGCGTCAGTCGGCATTTGCCGAACGTATTGAAGTGCAGCGCGCGCGGTTGAATTTGCCTGCATTTCCGACCACCACGATCGGTTCATTCCCACAAACGGCGTCGATTCGTCTGGCGCGCCAGTCGTGGAAGCAGGGCAAATTGTCGGCCAACGACTACAACGATGCCATGCGCGCCGAGATTCGCCACGCGGTGGAAATTCAGGAGCGTTTGGGGCTGGACGTGCTGGTACATGGCGAGGCCGAGCGCAACGATATGGTCGAGTACTTTGCCGAGCAATTGGACGGTTATGTGTTCAGCCGTTTTGGCTGGGTGCAGAGTTACGGTTCGCGCTGCGTGAAACCGGCGGTCATCTTCGGTGACTTGAGCCGTCCGCAGGCCATGACTGTCAACTGGATCGAGTACGCCCAGAGCCTGACCGACAAGGTGATGAAGGGCATGCTGACCGGCCCTGTGACCATGCTGATGTGGTCCTTCCCGCGTGAAGACGTGTCGCGCAAGGTGCAGGCGCAGCAACTGGCGCTGGCGATTCGCGACGAAGTGGTGGACCTGGAAAGCGCGGGGATCAAGATCGTGCAGATCGACGAAGCCGCCTTCCGTGAAGGCTTGCCGCTGCGTCGCGCGCAGTGGCACGAGTATCTCGATTGGGCGGTTGAGGCCTTCCGATTGTGCGCCTCCGGCGTGCGGGACGAGACGCAGATTCACACGCACATGTGCTACAGCGAGTTCAACGATGTGATCGAGTCCATCGCCGCGATGGATGCTGACGTGATCACCATCGAAACCTCGCGCTCGGACATGGAATTGCTGCAGGCCTTCAAGGCGTTCGACTACCCGAACGACATCGGCCCCG
Organism: Pseudomonas sp.; assembly: GCF_050739935.1. Lineage (GTDB taxonomy): Bacteria > Pseudomonadota > Gammaproteobacteria > Pseudomonadales > Pseudomonadaceae > Aquipseudomonas. Next base: position 26,982 of record NZ_JBOICF010000080.1, read on the forward strand.
GCGTCTACGACATCCACTCGCCGCGGGTGCCGGACAAGGCCGAGATGGTCAAGTTAATGAGCAAGGCTGTACAGCGGATTCCGGCCGATCGGCTGTGGGTCAACCCGGACTGCGGCCTGAAGACCCGCGCCTGGCCGGAAACCGAGGCCGCGTTAGTGAACATGGTGGCGGCGGCTCGGCAGTTGCGTAGCGAACTGACGTAATGCGTAACCCTGCAGGGGCGCGCTTTATACGACGCAGATCCGCAACTGCATCGAATCTGTAGCAGCACGGTTTGCCGGCGGCAGCGATCTCAAAAGCGCCACCGTCGGCAAGCCGCGCTGCCACAGCGATCTTTTTGCACCTTCGTTCGCCGAGGGTTGTGCGCCGACTTGATCAGCGTATCGTGCACTTTTCCCTCTTTTGCACGAGGCTGCCATGAGCACTGCGCTGAAAATTGATTTCATCTCCGACGTTTCCTGCCCCTGGTGCATCATCGGCTTGCGCGCGCTGGATCAGGCGCTTGAGCATCTGGGTGACGAAGTTCAGGCACAGATTCACTTTCAACCGTTCGAGCTGAATCCGAAAATGGGTCCTGAAGGTCAGGAAATCTTCGAACACATCGCTGAAAAATACGGCTCCACCCGCGAGCAATTTCAGGGAAATGCCGAAAATATCCGGCAGCGTGGCGCCGAGTTGGGTTTCGTATTCACGCCGGGCGAGCGACGGATCTACAACACCTTCGACGCCCATCGGCTGTTGCATTGGGCGGAACTGGAGGACAAGCAGCAGCCCTTGAAAGAGGCCCTGTTCACGGCGTATTTCAGCCAGCACGCCGATGTTTCCAGCCACAAAGTCCTGGCCGACGTCGCCCAGAAGGTCGGACTGGACCGCACGCGCGCAGAAGCGGTGCTGGCATCCGGGGAATACGCCGCGGAGGTGCGCGAACTGGAACAGCTGTGGGTCTCCCGCGGCGTGAGCTCGGTGCCAACCATGGTATTCAACGACCAGTACGCGGTGTCCGGCGGGCAACCGGTGGACGTGTTCGTCAGCGCCATTCGTCAGATCATCCGCGAGCAATCGAGCCTGGTTAATCCCGCCGAGTGACTGGCCTGTCTGGCACGGCATACCGCGAGCAAGCTCGGCTGCTACAGTTTCAGCGGCGTGAATCGCAGCACGAACTTGCTCGCAATGCGACGTAACACACGTAACAAATTTTCGATTGCGATTTAAAAATGACTTGCTCCCTATAACTCTTTTCGGATATCAATTTGTACATGATTAGACAGGTTCGATTTGACAAGAAAAAGCGCGTGATCGATGAACTCGCCCGGCGTATAGAAACCGGTCAAATGGGCGCGGGAGAATTGCTGCCGGGTGAAAACCTGCTGGCACAGGAATTCAACGTCAGTCGCGGCACGTTGCGCGAGGCGCTGTCCGAACTCAAGCGCCGCAACTACATTGCGACCCAGACCGGCGTCGGTTCGATCGTGACCTACGACGGCATTTCGCTGGACCAGCGCGCAGGCTGGGCGCAGGCACTGGCCGATACCGGCGCCAGGGTCAACACCGAGGTCCTGCGGCTGGTCGCGGTGCAGCGGCCCGATCTGGCCGGGCGCTTCGGCACGGCGGATTTCATTGCCCTGGATCGCCGCCGCACAGCCGCTGACGGCAACGTGGTGTCGCTGGAGCGGGTACTGATTCCGGCGGTCGATGGCCTGGAAAACCTGCCCCGCGACGGACTGATCGACGACTCGCTGACCGTGACCATGGCCGCCCACGGTTACGTTGGCGATCGCGGCGATCAATGGATCGGCGCCGAACCGCTGAACAACGATGATGCCGTGCTGATGTTGCGTGAGCCCGGCACTGTATTTCTCAAGGCGATCCGTACCACTTTCGATCGCCGCGAACGTTTCATGGAGCACGTGGAAAGCCTTCTGGACCCCGTGCATTTTCGTCTGCATCTGGCATTTGGATCGTCTACATGACTGCATTGATCGACAATCGCGACCGCGCTCTGGCCGCTTTTTATGGCCTGGCCTTGGGCGACGCATTGGGCATGCCCACGCAATCGCTCAGTCGCGAGCAGATCAAGCAACGCTTTGACCGGATCACCACGTTGACCGCAGCGGACACCGACCAGCCGATTGCGCCGAACATGCCCGCCGGGTCGATTACCGATGACACCGAGCAGGCCGTGTTGGTCGCGGAATTGCTGGTCGCCGGGGCAGGGCTCATTCAGCCTTCAGACCTGGCGCAAAGCCTTATCGACTGGGAAGCCGTAATGCAAGCCAAGGGCTCGCAGGATCTGCTTGGCCCGTCGACCAAGCGCGCTATTGAGATGATCCTGGCAGGCCATAGCCCCGAAGAGGCCGGTCGTTTTGGCACCACCAATGGTGCAGCCATGCGCATCACCCCGGTGGGTATCGCAGCAGATGTGCGTGACGAGCAGCAGTTCGTCGAATCCGTGATGCAGGCCTGCCAGGTGACACATAACACCACACTGGGGATTTCCAGCGCGGCAGCTGTCGCGGCGGTGGTTTCGGCGGGGATCAACGGCGTCAATCTCGGCGAAGCGCTGGATGTCGGCGCACGTATCGCTCTGCGCGCCGAGCGTCATGGTCACTGGATCGCCGGTGCGCGGATTTCGGCCCGGATCGTCTGGGCGAAAAGTCTCTGCGCCGGCGTCAGCAATGAGCGGTTGCCCGGCTTGATCTACGACGTGATAGGTACGTCGGTGGCATCTCAGGAGTCGGTCATCGCGGCGTTCGCCCTTGCGCATCAAGTCGCCTCAGGACAGTTGTTGCCGTTCGATGCACTGTGCATGGCGGCCAGTCTCGGCGGAGACACTGACACCATCGCCGCCATTCTCGGCGCGATGCTGGGTGCTTCCAGCGGCATGTCGGTATGGCCGGTCGAATTGATCGAACAGATCAGGATCGTGAGTGCCCTGGAGCTTTCCCCGCTGGTCGAGCATTTGCTGTCTTTGCGTACCGTCTGACCCGCGCCGGCACTGATCCTGGCATCGGGGTCTGCCGAATCGAATAAAAGAGATCCAACATTGCCCTGATTAATTGGGGATCCGGGGTTCGTTCGCTCTTGAAAGCGGTCGAGGACCCACCCGACATGGACGTCACTTGCGTTGCGTACTGCCCACAACCAGAACAAACGGCAACAGGAGCATTCCCATGACGTCATCCCCCGCCAACCAGGGCGCAGGACAACTTGAAACACGCGGCATCGAGCCGGTTCCGGAAAACGAGTGCAACGGCCATCCGCTGCAGCTGTTCTGGGTCTGGTTCGCGGCCAACATCAGCATTCTCGGCCTGCCGCTAGGCGCAACTCTGGTGGCCTTTCGCGGGTTGTCGATCGGCCAAGCCATCATCGTGGCCATTCTCGGAGCGGCGGGCTCCTTCGCCGTGGTCGGGGTGATTTCCATCGCAGGCCGTAGGGGGCGTGCGCCGAGCCTGACACTCTCTCGCGCCATTTTCGGTGTTCGCGGCAACATCGGTCCGACCATCGTGTCGCTGATGTCGCGCCTGGGTTGGGAAACGGTCAACACGACTACGGCGGCGTTCGTCCTGCTGTCGCTGTGTTCGATCCTGTTCCAAACCCCTGTCGAGGCCAAGAGCGCGCCGGGGCTGACACTGGTATTCATCGCCGTCTTCGTGTTGATGACCCTCACCGTTTCCGGCCTGGGCCATGCGACCCTGCTGGTCATCCAGAAATGGGCGACCTACATCTTCGGCGCGCTGAACATCGTGGTCGGTGGCTTCCTGATCGCGCACATCGACTGGAGTGCCGTATTCAACGCCGCGCCAGCACCGGTGAGCGCGATGATCATCGGCGTCGGCACCATGGCGGCAGGCACGGGCATCGGCTGGGCCAACGCTGGCGCCGACATGTCGCGCTACCAGCACCGCAGCGTCAAGGCCACTCGGCTGGTGGCCTCGGCGGCATTCGGTGCAGGTATCCCGTTGATACTGCTGATCACCCTTGGCGGTCTGCTGTCGGTGGGCAACGACCATCTGGCGTCGGCCACTGACCCGATCATCGCCATTCGCCAGTTGCTGCCGACCTGGATGGCCGTGCCTTATCTGATTACGGCCTTCGGCGGCCTGTTGCTGTCGAACAATCTGTCGGTGTACTCGGCAGGTCTGACCACCTTGACCCTGGGGCTGAAGATCAAACGCGTGCATGCGGTCATCGTCGATATCGTGGCGATCTTTGCTGGTTCGATCTACTTCATGCTGATTGCCGACAGTTTTTATGGCCCGTTCATCACGTTCATTTCAATGCTGGCGGTGCCGATCACCGCGTGGGTGGGGATCTTCGTCGTCGACCTGATTCATCGCCATGTCTATTCCGCCAGGGACCTGATGGACGTCTCGCCACGTAGCGCCTATTGGTACAGCGGCGGCATCGAGTGGCGTGCGCTGGGCGCCTGGGCCCTGGCGATCGTGCTCGGTTTCAGCTTTACCACGGTCGCAACCACGCCGGAAAACGTGTTGTTCAAAGGCTTTCTGTCCGACTCCTGGTTCGGTCATAACGGCCTGGGCTGGATCGTGATCTTCGTGGTCGCCGGCGGCCTGTATGCCATTCTCGGTGGTTCGCGCGACCGTCGCGTCGTTGCTGAAGAGGCTGCTCATGCCCGCTAGATTGCTATACACCGGCCAGGTCGTGGTTGATCTGGTCATGGGGCTCGATGCCTTGCCACGCTCCGGGGGCGATGTGCTCGCCAGTTCGGCAACGTTCGAGGCTGGCGGTGGCTTCAATGTGATGGCCGCTGCCTGCCGTAATGGCATGCAGACGGTCTACCTCGGTCGCCATGGCAAGGGACGCTTCGGCGATCTGGCGCGTGAGGCGATGACGGCTGAAGGGATCGAAGTCGCGACGCCGCGCTCGGATGATCAGGACACGGGCCTGTCGGTGGCGCTGATTGAAGCGTCTGCCGAGCGCTCGTTCATCTCCTACGTCGGTGCGGAGGGCAGCTTGTCCCTCCAAGACTTGCACAGCGTCACGGTGCAGCCAGAGGACTATGTGTTTGTCAGTGGCTACAGCCTGTTGCACCAGCACAAGGTGTCGACGCTGCTGGAGTGGCTGGGTGAGTTGTCCAAAAGCGCGGGCGTGGTGTTCGATCCGGGGCCGCTGATCAACTCCCCGGACGGCGCCGAGATGCGGACCGTGTTGCCACTGATCACGCTGTGGACCAGCAATTGCGAAGAGGCGCTGAGATTCACCGGCTGCGAGGCGATTGCCGATGCGCTGGATCGCTTGGCGCATTGGTTGAATGATGACGCGTTGATCGTCGTGCGTGACGGGCCGCGGGGCTGTTGGATCGGGCAGGGTGGTCAGACGCGGCAGGTGCGCGGTTTTCCGGTGACCGCGATCGACACCAATGGCGCCGGCGATGCCCATGCCGGGGTATTGCTGGCAGGCTTGGCGGCGGGGCTTTCAGCGGAACAAGCGGCATTGCGCGCCAATGCGGCCGCAGCCATTGCCGTCACCCGTTGGGGGCCAGCGACGGCGCCGCTGGCCGATGAAGTGGATGCACTGCTCAAGGCCAACACCGATTAACCTGTGGCAGCGAATTCATTCACGATAGGGCAGTTCAGTCGATACATGTTCATGGTCTGAAACACCGCGTCGCCAATGACTTCGCTGCCACAGAGGCGCGTTGATGCGTCGCGACGGTGGCGTTGAAAAAGTCGCTGACGCCAGCGTCAACCCAAGCCGTACTTCTTCACCTTGTCGAACAACGTCGTCTTGGCCATGCCCAGTTCCTGGCTGGCTTGGCTCAGGTTACCGCCACTGCGCTGCAGGGCCTCGCTGAGCAGGTTCTTCTCGAACGCTTCCACGGCCTCGGAGAAGCCCAGACTTTGGGTGCTGACCATGGCCCCGGATTTCTTGAACGCAGGCAGACCCAGCGCGTACCGCTCGGCGACGTTGCGCAGTTCGCGCACGTTGCCTGGCCAGTCATGGCTCATCAACGACGACAGAGTCTGCGCGTCCAATTGTGGCGGCTCGCGATCGAAACGCAGTGACGACAGCTGCAGAAAATGTTCGAACAGTTGCAGGATGTCCTCGCGCCGTTCGCGCAGCGGCGGCAGTTCCAAAGTCACCACGTTCAGGCGGTAATACAAGTCGCTACGGAACTGGCTGGCCTTGCTCAGCTCGTCGAGGTCAGACTTGGTAGCAGCGATCACCCGGCAATCCACCGCCACGCTCTGGTTGGAACCCAGTCGCTCCAGAGTGCGCTCCTGTAACACTCTAAGCAGTTTGATCTGCAGATTGATCGGCATGCTTTCCACTTCATCGAGGAACAGTGTGCCGTTGTGGGCGTGCTCGATCTTGCCGATGCGGCGCTTGCCCGCGCCGGTGAAGGCGTTGGCTTCGTGGCCGAAGATTTCGCTTTCGAACAGGTTTTCGGGCAACCCGCCGCAGTTCAACGCAACGAATTGATTGGAATGACGACGGCTGAAATCGTGCAGGCAGCGTGCGACCAGTTCCTTTCCGGTGCCGGTCTCGCCTTCGATCAGCACGTTGGCGGAGGTGTCGGCGACGTTGGCGATCAGTGCCCGCAGGTTCTGCATGACCGCCGAACGACCGATGATCTTGCCTTCCAGCGAATCGCGTTCGGCCAGTTGGCGACGCAGCGACCAGACCTCCCGCGCCAGCCTGCGCTGCTCCAGCGCGCGTCGGGCGACATCCACCAGACGTTCAGGAGAGAAGGGCTTCTCCATGAAGTCGTAAGCGCCGTCGCGCATCGCCCCGACCGCCATCGAAACGTCGCCGTGGCCAGTGATCAGCACCACCGGCAGCGTGCGGTCACGCTCTTTCAAGCGCTTGAGCAATTCCAGCCCGTCGATGCCCGGCAGGCGAATGTCGCTGATGACGATACCGGCGAAGTTATCGCTCACCATCGCCAACGCTTCCTCGGCACTGCCCACGCCCTGACTTTGAATGTCTTCCAGTGCCAGCGCCTGCTGGCATCCGAGCAGGACATGAGGGTCATCTTCGACGATGAGGACGGTCAGTTCAGTATTCATGAGTAAGTCCAATACGTCAGCGTTGCCTTCATCGCGAATGAACTCGCTCTCACAGACGAAATGCGTTCTTCTGTGGGAGCGAATTCATTCGCGAAAATCTTCCAGTCGACGATGATTTCCGAATGTTGATTCATACCGCTGCTCCACGGTCAACCAACGGCAAAACCAGCACAAACATGGTGCCGCCCTCGGCCGGGTCTTCCGCATTGAGGCTGCCACCGGCCGCTGCGGCCAGGCTGGCGGATAACGTCAGACCCAGCCCCAGCCCTTGCTCGCCGGGTTTGGTGGTGAAAAACGGTTCGAACAGATGCTTGCGCGCTTCGGCGTCGATGCCATGCCCGTTGTCCCGTACACGCAGGCGGTAGCGGCCTTCGAACACATCGCCTTGCAACCAGAGCACGGGTAGCGGTTGCGCCTGCATGGCGTCCAGTGCGTTGCCGATCAGGTTGACCAGGATCTGCTCCAGTCGCGTCTGATCGATCGCCAGTTCGACATCCTCGAACGCCTGATGAAGATCCAGCGCGCTGTTCTCAAGACGCCCTGCCAGCAGCTGCAAGGCCGCTTCAACCGCCTTGAGCAACGACGCCTGGCCCTTGTCCTCACCACGTCGGGCAAAGGAACGCAGGCTGGCGGTGATGCGGCCCATGCGGTCGACCAGATCGTTGATGGTTCGCAGGTTGGTGCTCGCTGTGTCCAGCGCACCCCGCTCGATGAAGCGTACGGTATTACCGGACAGCGTGCGCAATGCCGCCAGCGGCTGGTTGAGTTCATGGGCGATGCTGGTCGACATCTGCCCGATAGCTGCCAGTTTACCGGCCTGAACCAGTTCATCCTGGGCTTGGCGCAAAGTCTCTTCGGCCTGACGTCGCTCGCGAATCTGGCCCTTGAGGCGTTCATTGCTGGCGCGCAGGTCGGCGGTACGTTCGGTAATCCGACGCTCCAGTTCGTTATTGGCTTCTTCCAGCGCTTCCCGCGCCGCCAGACGTGTGGAAATGACCTTGCGCCGCTCGTTCCAGGCGATCAGCAAGAACATTGCCAGCGCGCAGGCCACCGCCACCAACATGCCTTGATTCGCCGCTTCGCGACGCAGGTCTTCCAGTGGTGTCAGCAAGGTCAGGTGCCACGGTGTGTCGGCCAGGTCGCGGGTCTGCGCTAGATAACTGACCACGGTGTGTTCATGGTCGACGCTGCTATTGGCCGGGAAGGTCAGCTTCTCGATGCCCTCGGCGATCGACTGGCGCTCCAGTGGCACCAGCTCGTTGAGTGGCCACCAGTAATATTGCAGGCTGCGGGCCAGGCGTTCCTTGGTTTGCGCGGTCAGCGGGCGAACCGATTTCAAGCGCCGCGCCGGATCGCTGGACAGAATGATGATGCCGTTTTCGTCGCTGACGAAGGCCTCCAGGCGCGCCCGTTGCCAGCGCTCTTCGAGGGCTTCCAGCCGTACCTTGATCACCGCGACGCCGATGATCTTGCCTTTCTCTTCAAGACCGTGCGCCAGGTAATAGCCCGGCTCGCCGGTGGTGCTGCCGATGCCATAGAAACGGCCGGGCAACCCGCGGATCGCATCCTGGTAGTAGGCGCGGAAGGACAGGTCTTCGCCCAGGTAACTGTCGGCATCGCGCCAGTTACTGGTGGCCAGCACGCGACCGGTGGTGTCGAGTACATAGATCGCACGACTGCGGCTGCGGCGGTTCAGGCCTTCCAGGTAGTCGTTGACCTTGCCGCGCAGTTCCGGCGACGGCTCGTTGAGCAATTCGGAAACATTGGATTCGAGTTCCAGCACGCTGGGCAGGTAGTTGTACTTGTTGATTTCGCTTTCTACGGTACGGGCGTGCAGCTCAAGCTGTCGCTCGCCGTTTTCGCCGAGAGCCTTGATGCCATTCTTTTCGCTGTACAGGTAGGTGACATAGCCCAGCGCGATCATCAGCAGGATGACCAGCGGCGGCAGGAACAGATGGCGGATCAGGCGGGGTTTCACGGCAAGTGATGGCGGCGCGCTAAGAGGTGGATCGCATTTCATCACAGTCGTCCTGGACCGACCAGCCGCTCGTGTCATGGATGTCGACATGAGCGGCCGGAGGGTTTTTTGCCCTTATGGGGCATTGAATCAATTAGTGCTGCAGGATTTTGTTCAGGAAGTGCTGAGCACGCTCGGAACGCGCGCTGACGTCGCCGAAAAACTCTTCCTTGACGCAATCTTCGATGATCTGGCCCTTGTCCATGAAGATCACCCGATCAGCCACTTTGCGGGCGAAGCCCATTTCGTGGGTCACGCACATCATGGTCATGCCTTCGTGGGCGAGCTGCACCATCACGTCAAGCACTTCGTTGACCATCTCGGGGTCCAGCGCCGAGGTGGGTTCGTCGAACAGCATCACCACCGGATCCATCGCCAGCGCACGGGCAATCGCCACGCGCTGCTGCTGGCCGCCGGACAGTTGGCCAGGGTGTTTGTGGGCGTGAGCAGACAAACCGACGCGCTCAAGCAGTTGCAGGCCTTTCTTGGTGGCTTCTTCCTTGCTGCGGCCCAGTACCTTGATCTGCGCGATGGTCAGGTTCTCGGTAATGGTCAGGTGCGGAAACAGTTCGAAATGCTGGAACACCATGCCGACGCGCGAGCGCAGTTTTGGCAGGTTGGTCTTCGGGTCGGCGATGGACGTGCCGTCGACCACGATGTCGCCTTTCTGAAACGGCTCAAGGGCGTTGACGCATTTGATCAGGGTCGATTTGCCGGAACCGGACGGCCCGCATACCACGATCACTTCGCCTTTCTTGACCTCGGTGCTGCAATCGGTCAGCACCTGGAAGTCCCCATACCACTTGTTGATATTTTTGATGGAAATCATACGGCTAACCTTTTTTGCATGAACTTGACCAGACGCGAGGCCGCGAAGCTGATCGTGAAGTACACCAGACCCGCGACGATCAGGAACTCATTGGAGCGGCCAATGATGTCGCCACTGGAGCGGGCCGAGTTGAGGAAGTCGACCAGACCGACCGTGTAGACCAGCGAGGTGTCCTGGAACAGGATGATGCTCTGCTGCAGCAGCAGCGGGGTCATCTTGCGGAACGCCTGCGGCAGGATGATCAGGCGCATCATCTGTCCGTAGGTCATACCCAGCGCCTGCGCGGCGCCCATCTGGCCGCGGGAGATCGACTGCACGCCGGCACGGACGATTTCGCAGAAGTACGCCGCCTCGAACATCATGAAGGCCACGACGCAGGAGGTGAACGCGCCGACCGGAGTGTCTTGCCCTGTGATCCAGCGCAGCACGAACGGCACCGCCAGATAGAACCAGGTGATCACCAGCAGCAGCGGGATCGAACGGAAATAGTTGACGTAGGCGCCGGCGATGCGCGACATCCATTTGCTCGACGACAGGCGCATCAGAGCCAGAAGCGTGCCGAGGATGATGCCGCCGATCACGCCCATGACCATCAATTGCAAGGTCATGAGCATGCCGTTCCACAGGCCCGGAATGGCCGGAATGACTCCAGAGAAGTCCATCATTTACCTCCCACGGAAATCAGGCCCGGCACCGCGACTTTCTTCTCGATCACACGCATGAACAGCATCAGGCTCATGTTTAGCGTGAAGTAGATCAGGGTGGCGAGGGTGAAGGCTTCGAACAGATTCGCGGAAAATTCAGCGGTCTGTTTGGTCTGTGCCAGCAGCTCCATCAAGCCGATCAACGAAGCCACCGACGAGTTCTTGAACACGTTGAGAAATTCAGAGGTGAGCGGCGGAATGATGATCCGGTAAGCCTGCGGCAGCAGGACGTTCCAGTAGATTTGCGGCAGTTTGAAACCCATGGCGCGCGCGGCCGACTCCTGGCCGACTGGCAGCGCCTGGATACCCGTGCGCACTTGTTCGCAAACCCGTGCGGCGGTGAACAGACCCAGGCATACGACAACGCTCAGGAAGGCCGAGGTGGTCGGGTTCAGGTCTTGCTTGTACCACTCTTGCAGGTTTTCAGGCAGCAGGTCCGGCACCAGGAAGTACCAGATGAACAGCTGCACCAGCAGTGGCACATTACGGAAGATTTCTACGTAGACCGTGGCGATTGTAGACACGATGCGATTGGGCACCGTACGCATTACCCCGAGCACCGAGCCCAGGATTAACGCGATGATCCAGGCGGCGATTGAGATGGCGATGGTCCAGCCCAGACCGGCAATGTACCAGTCCAGATAGGTCTCGCTGCCAACGCCAGTGGACTTGAAGAACACGCCCCAGTCCCAGTTGTAATTCATCAGGGTCTCCCCTCTGATCGATCGTTATGCACGCATTCGCTTTGCAGCGGCTCCCGGGAAAGCACGTGGCTTTCCCGGGAATCAGGCTTTTACGTTTTTATGGTTTGCGGCGAAGGACTCAGGCCTTCTTGTCTGGCGCCGGCTTGTCGGTCGGATTGGCGATCAGGGCCTTGAGCTCGTCGCTCATCGGGAACATCAGGTTCAGGCCTTTTGGAGGAATCGGCTGGGTGAACCACTTGTCGTAGATCTTGTTGATCTCGCCCGACTTGTAGAGGCCGACGATGGCGTCGTCCACTGCCTTCTTGAACGCCGGGTCATCCTTGCGAACCATGCAACCATAGATTTCGTAGGATTGCGGGGTGCCAGTCACGGTCCAGTCGGTAGGCTTCTTGGCCTTGGCCATTTCACCTGCCAGCAGCGCGTCGTCCATCATGAAAGCAACGGCACGACCCGATTCCAGCATCTGGAAGGACTCGCCGTGGTCCTTGGCGGAGATGACGTTCATGCCCATCTGCTTGTCGGCGTTCATGGACTTGATAATGCGCTCCGACGTGGTGCCCGCGGTGGTCACGACGTTCTTGCCTTTGAGGTCGTCGAAATCTTTGTACGGCGAGCCGACCTTGGTCAGCAGTTTGGTACCGATTTCGAAGATGCCGACCGAGAAGTCGACTTGCTGTGCGCGCTCGGCATTGTTGGTGGTCGAACCACATTCGATGTCGACGGTGCCGTTCTGAACCAGCGGGATACGGGTCTGCGAGGTAACCAGGTTGTATTTGACGTTAAGATCGGGCTTGTTCAGGTCTTTCTTGATCGCTTCGACGACGGCCAGCTGGATGTCGTGGGAGTAGCCAACCGGTATGCCGGAAGCGTCAGCGATGTAGGAGAACGGAATCGACGAGTCGCGGTGACCGAGGGTGATGGTGCCGGATTCGTTGATTTTCTTCAGGGTGCCCGTCAGCTCGGCGGCGGACACTGGGGTGCTGATCAAAACGGCGGCCGCAATGGCTGCGCCCAGAACGTGGGGAACGATACGCATCTTTTAATCCTCGACTTTGTTTTTTTTATGGGGCCGGTGTTGGTTCGGCCCTATCGTTTCAGAACGCTACAACGGCGGCCCAATCAGGCGGCACGCTACATCGGAGCAATCGTGATGAGTGTAGAGCATGAGTCATGCCAAGCACGTGAAAACGGATAACTCGCTGAAAATAAAGGGAATTTGGTCTTTTATTGATGCGGGGAGGGAATTCTGCCGTCCGGGATGCCGAATCGGAACGAGAGGAGCGTTCGGAAAACCGAATGAGGGCGAGGGGGCGATTTCTCCGGAAGTCACACAGACCCGTGGGAGCGAATTCATCCCCGATTGGCCAGTACATCCGATACCGATCTGTCGGATGTACAACCCCATCGCGAATGAATTCGCTCCCACAGAGGATTGCGGCGAGTCAGCGGACCCTGATCAGGCAGCTTCGATAGCGCTTTTATTACGCGCCAGCTTGTCGAGATACGCCTTTACGCTCTGCTGTTCTTCCGCCGTAGTGAACAGGCCCAGCTTGGTCCGGCGCCACAGGATGTCGTCGGCGGTGGTCGCCCATTCCTCGCTGCACAGGTAATCCACCTCACGGCTGTACAACCCGCCGCCCAGATGTTCGCCCAGATCAGCCAAGCCTTGCGCGCCCTCGACGATGCGCCAGCTGCGCGAGCCATAGGTGATCGCCCAGCGCTTGGCGACTTCCGCAGGCAGCCACGGGCAACGCTGTTGCAACTCAGCAGCCAGGGCGGCAGGCGTGGACATGTTCTCCCCACCTGGCAGGCTCGCTTTGGCGGTCCAGCTTGGGCGCATCTGCGTGAAAAACGGTGCCAGTTGCTGCATCGCCGATTCGGCAAGCTTGCGATAAGTCGTTAGCTTGCCGCCGAAAACCGAAAGAATGGGTGGCTCGCTCGCACCGCCTGACAGCGACAGGGTGTAGTCGCGGGTGATCGCCGATGGGTTATCCGATTCGTCATTGCACAGCGGACGCACACCGGAGTAAGTGCGAATGATGTCGTCATGGCTGAGCTGCTTCTTGAAGTGCTCGTTGACGATCTTCAGCAGGTAATCGGTTTCGCCTTCGGTGATCGCCACCTTCGCTGGATCGCCGGTGTATTCGCGGTCGGTGGTGCCGATGATGGTGAAGCGTTCCAGGTACGGAATGGCGAAAACGATGCGCTGATCTTCGTTCTGCAGAATGAAAGCGTTCTCGCCCTCGTACAGCTTTGGCACGATCAGATGGCTGCCTTGAATCAGGCGGATACCGTACTGGGATTCAAGCTTCAAGTCTTCGCGAATGAACTTGGCCACCCACGGTCCGGCTGCGTTCACCAGGGCCTTGGCGCGAAGGGAAAACAGGCTGCCGTCGGCCCGTTCCATATTCAGGTGCCACAACCCGCCACTGCGACGTGCGCTGATGCAGCGGGTCTGAGTGTGTATGTGCGCGCCATTTTCCCGAGCGGCCATGGCGTTCAGGACCACCAGCCGCGCGTCATCGACCCAGCAGTCGGAATATTCGAAACCGCGGGTAATGTTTGCATTCAACGGGCTGTTCGCACCGAAGCGCAGGCTTTTCGAGGCGGGCAGTTTTTCCCGTTTACCCAGATGGTCATACAAAAACAGACCGGCGCGAATCATCCACGCCGGACGCAGGTGAGGGCGATGAGGCAAAACGAAGCGCATGGGTTTGACGATGTGTGGGGCCTTTTCCAGCAGCACTTCACGTTCGGCCAACGCTTCGCGCACCAGACGGAATTCGTAATGCTCCAGATAGCGCAGGCCGCCGTGGATCAACTTGCTGCTGGCGGACGATGTATGGCTGGCCAAGTCGTCTTTTTCGCAAAGGAATACCGAGAGCCCCCGCCCCGAAGCATCCGCCGCGATCCCGACACCATTGATGCCACCGCCGATCACGGCAATGTCGTAAACCTCGGAGAGGGGTGGGGTTGGCAAGGCGGAATGGGCCATTGGGGCCTCCTGTCTGATATCTGATCTCGCCTTGACTGCTGAGAACTATGAAAGGCGAATTCGAACATTTATGTTCATTTTCGAAAATGATAACGCAATAGGGCGCACCTCACCACTCGGTATTGATTGAAAATACTGATTGGAGGGAGGGGAAAGGAACAAAAACGAACATCGGAGACGGCTTAACGAACCGTAGCTTGGCCGTAAGGGCTTTTGATTCTGGCCGGAGGCAGTAGGAGCGAGGCTTGCCCGCGATCTGCCGCGAAGCGGCAGTAAACGGGGCTAATTGGTTGTGTCAGGCAGATCGGGGCGTCAGGCTTTGCTGCCGGTTCCCGGCAGATCGCGAGCAAGCTTGCTCCTACGCCCTCCGGGCAGAATCAGGAGGGCGCGCGGTGAATCTGCTGTCCGGGATTCAAACCACTTCCAGCCGAATCTTGTTCTGCGTCAGCAATTGCGCTAGCGCAGGCACTGGGGCCTGATCGGTGACCAGGCAATCGATCAGGGTAATAGGGCCCAGGCGCACCATCGCGTTGCGACCGAACTTGCTGGAGTCGGCGGCCAGGATCACCTGGCGGGCGTTGGCGATGATCGCCTGGGAAACGCGCACTTCCTGATAATCGAAATCCAGCAGGCTGCCGTCTTCATCGATGCCGCTGATGCCCACTAGCGCGAAGTCGACCTTGAACTGGGTGATGAAATCCACGCTCGCCTGACCCACGACACCGCCGTCACGGCGCACGTTACCGCCGGCCAGCAGCACTTCGAAGTCATCCTTGCCACTGAGGATCGACGCGACATGCAGGTTGTTGGTGATGATTTTCAGATGATTGTGGTTGAGCAGTGCGCGGGCGATGGACTCAGTGGTGGTCCCGATATTGATGAACAGCGAGGCATGATCGGGAATCTGCGCGGCAATCGCCTCGGCGATTCGCTGTTTCTCATCGCGCATCTGATCGGCACGCATGGCGTACGCGGTGTTCTCGATGCTGGAATCGTACGCAGCGCCGCCGTGGTAGCGACGCAGCAGGTTCATTTCCGCCAGCTGGTTGATGTCGCGACGGATGGTTTGCGGGGTCACGACGAACGATTGGGCCATTTCCTCGATGCTGACATAGCCGCGCTCACGGACCAGCTCGAGGATCTGCTGTTGACGGGGTGGCAGATTCATTTTTCTTCCTTCGGGCAAGAGCGCCCATGATGCCGCAGGCAGCCATTACCTGTCAGCCGGAAAAAGAATCTCTGGAAGTAAGGCGATCAATACCGGTGGGAGCGAATTCATTCGCGATGCGGCAGTCCAGTCGATAGACATCAATGACTATACCGGCCTCGCGAATGAATTCGCTCCCACGGTTAAACAGGTAAGCAGGTGAATCTCGGTGTGGCTCTTTACTCCGCGTCTTCGTGCGGCTCCCAATCCCGCGTGCGCTCGACCGCCTTGCGCCAGCCGGCATAGAGCTTTTCCTTCTCCGCTTCGTCGCATTGAGGTTCGAATTTGCGCTCTATCACGGCTTTATCCTTGAGCTCATCAAGCCCGCTCCAGAAACCGATCGCCAGACCCGCCAAATAGGCCGCGCCCAATGCGGTGGTCTCGCGCATTTTCGGACGTTCCACTTGGGTGCCGAGAATGTCCGCCTGGAACTGCATGAGAAAGTTGTTCGCCACCGCGCCGCCGTCCACACGCAGCGCCTTGAGCGGTTCGGCTGCGTCCTGCTGCATGGCATCGAGCACGTCGCGGGTCTGGTAGGCAATCGACTCCAGCGCGGCGCGGATGATGTGGTCGACTTTCACGCCACGGGTCAGGCCGAACAGCGCGCCCCGTGCGTAGGGGTCCCAATACGGCGCCCCAAGACCGGTGAACGCCGGGACCAGATACACTCCGTTGCTGTTCTTCACCTTGGTGGCGAAATATTCGGTGTCCATTGAATCGTTGACGATCTTCAGCTCGTCACGCAGCCACTGCACGGTCGAGCCGCCGTTGAACACCGCGCCTTCCAGCGCATAGGCCACTTCGCCTCGCGGGCCGCAGCCGATGGTGGTCAATAAGCCGTGGTTCGACTTGACCGCCTTTTTGCCGGTGTTCATCAGCAGGAAACAGCCGGTGCCATAAGTGTTTTTGGCCTGGCCGGGTTCCACGCACATCTGGCCGAACAGCGCCGATTGCTGATCGCCCGCAATACCGGCGATGGCGATGCCGCTCTTGCTGTGGCCGTAGACCTCTGAAGAGGATTTCACTTCCGGGAGCATTTCTCGCGGCACGTCGAGCACGTCCAGCATCCGCTGGTCCCACTCCAGGGTGTGGATGTTGAACATCATGGTGCGCGATGCGTTGGTGTAATCGGTAACGTGAACCTTGCCGCCGGTGAATTTCCAGATCAGCCAGCTATCGACCGTGCCAAACAGCAGCTCGCCACGCCGGGCGCGTTCGCGGCTGCCTTCGACGTGATCGAGAATCCACTTCAATTTGCTGCCGGAAAAGTACGGGTCGATCACCAGACCGGTGGTTTCCCTAATGTAGTCCTCAAGCCCATCGCGCTTGAGCTGTTGGCAGATTTCGGTACTGCGGCGGCATTGCCAGACAACGGCATTGTAGATCGGCCGACCGGTGTCCTTTTCCCAGACGACCGTAGTCTCGCGCTGGTTGGTGATGCCAATGGCAGCTATCTGGTTGTGATGCAGGTTTGCCTGGGCCAGAACCTTGGTCATGCAGGCGGTCTGGGTGGCGAAGATTTCCATCGGGTCATGCTCGACCCAGCCGGGCTGCGGGTAATGCTGAACGAACTCGCTCTGGGCGCTACTCACCACGTTCGCATCCCGGTCGAAGATGATCGCGCGTGAGCTGGTCGTACCTTGATCGAGGGCGATGATGTAGTTCTTGTTGTCTGTCATGTCAATTGCCTGGTGATAAAGCGGGTATCCGGGAACGGCCATCAGTCTACGTGCGAAAGCGCGTCAGGAGCGCCGATACGTCTCGCCGAAAGCTCGATATTCGTATTCGAAAAAATATAGACGTAAACGAACATTGTCAAAGGTCGAAAATGAACGGCTTTCTCTTATTTCGTCCATTTCAATGACTTTAGCCATCCGCTCGGCGAACGCAGGCGTTTCGAATACAGATGGCCTAAAGTAACGGCAGCTAACGAGAAACATCCTGGTCGCCTGGAGTGCTGCATGACCCCCGCATTGGATTTACTGAAAAAAGTTCGCGCCGAACACCGTGTGCACAGTTATGAACATGATCCCAAGGCCGCTTCCTACGGTCTGGAAGCTGCGGAAAAGCTGAATTTGCAGCCTGCTCAAGTGTTCAAGACGTTGTTGGCGAGCACTGAAAAGGGCGAGTTGCTGGTGGCCGTGGTACCGGTCGTGGGATCGCTGGACCTCAAGGCGTTGGCGCAAGCGGCTGGTGTGAAGAAAACGGAAATGGCTCACCCGGCTGCCGCGCAACGTGCGACGGGTTATTTGTTGGGCGGCATTAGTCCGCTGGGACAGAAAAAAAGACTGCGAACTTTCATTGACGAGTCTGCTCAACCGTTCGCGACGATTTTTGTCAGCGCTGGTCGACGCGGGCTTGAGGTCGAACTGCCGGCCGCGGTACTTGCAGAACACACTCGTGGGACTTTTGCGCAGATTGGCCGTGAATGATCCGAAGGCGTCGCCGGAAATGCCCGAGCCGTTCATACAGCGATAATTGGCAGTGACTATCCGCAGCAACCGGAGAGGGCGCTGCCGAACAATAACGATTGGGGACGCCTTCCATGCAGCTTGAATTTCATCAGGTCGACGCTTTCAGTGATCGACCGTTCGCAGGTAACCCGGCGATGGTCTATCGCCTTGATACCTGGCTGTCGGATGAGCTGATGCAGCGCATCGCGACGGAACACAACCTGTCCGAAACCGCCTTTGTCGTGCGCGAGGCTCAGGGTTGGCATATCCGCTGGTTCACCCCGACCAATGAAGTGCCGCTGTGCGGGCATGCGACCCTGGCGAGCGCGTTTGTGCTGTTTGAGAAATATGGCGAGGCGTCCGAGAACATCGAGTTTTTCAGCAAGTCGGGCGCATTGAGCGTGACGCGTGAAAATGGCCGGCTGCTGCTGGATTTTCCCGCCATGCCGCCGAGTGAGGTGGGGGTCACCGTCGATATCGAGCGCGCGCTGAATACCGAAGTGGTGGATGTGCTGGGTTCGGCGGAACTGCTCGTGGTGCTGGAATCCGAACAGGCGGTTCGTGAATGCACACCCGATTTCGCCGCCATTGCCCGGTTGCCCTGGCCTGGCGTGATCGTGACCGCCAAGGGCGATGGTGAACACTACGATTTCGTCTCTCGGTATTTCGCGCCGGCGATTGGCATTCCCGAAGACCCGGTGACCGGCTCGACCCACTGCAGCCTGATTCCCTATTGGTCAGCGCGTTTGAACAAGTTCAGCCTCACCGCGCATCAGAGCTCGGCACGAGGTGGGGAATTGTTCTGTCGTCTGGAAGGGGACCGGGTGAAGATCGGCGGCTATGCGACGCTGGTGGCAAGTGGGGTGTTGACGCTGGGCGGAGCGTGAGGTTTGTGGCTGGATATATGACCTGTGGGAGCAAATTCATTCGCGATGAATAGCTATCTGTCGAGTGTACCGGCCTCTCGCGAATGAATTCGCTCCCACACAGACAGGTGTCAGCAGACCCACACGTGATCTGTCAGTGATGCACCGGCGCCTTACACTCCGCCGGGAACAGCGCCAGATGCTCGGCAACCACTTGAATACCCACCTCATTCCCCAAACGCAAATCCACATGGCTTGGGAGCAGTGCTTGCAACTGGATATCAGCCGCCAGTTGCAACCGATACAACGACACAGCGCCCTGGAATGTCTTGCTCAAGACCCGGGCCTTGAGCGGGCTGTCTGGCGCATAGGCGATAGCGTCCGGTCGCAGGAGCACATGCACCGACGTCCCGGCAGCGACTGCATAGACGCTGTTGACCTGCAGCCTGCCGAGTTCGGTCTGCACCCAGGCGCCGTCAATCGACCGCCCCGGAATGAAATAGCCCTGACCAATGAAACTGGCGACGTAGGGCGTGGCCGGCTTGTGATACAGGTTGTAAGGCGTATCCCACTGCTCCAGACGACCTGCCTGGAACACGCCCACCTGATCGCTGACCGCGAAGGCTTCTTCCTGATCGTGGGTCACCAGAATGGCGCTGGTGCCGCGGGCCTTGAGAATGTCCCGCACTTCATGGCTCAGACGCCGACGCAGTTCGCCATCGAGGTTGGAGAAGGGCTCGTCGAGCAACAGCAGTTGCGGTTCCGGTGCCAAAGCGCGAGCCAGGGCCACGCGCTGCTGCTGACCGCCGGAAAGTTCATGGGGATGACGCTTGCCCAGCGCACCGAGATTGACCAACTCCAGCATCTCTCCGACCACCTGAGCCAGGCGCGGATGGTTGCGGATGCCGAAAGCAATGTTGTCGGCCACTGTCAGGTGCGGGAACAGCGCATAATCCTGAAACACCATGCCGATCCGGCGCTTCTCCGGTGCAAGGGTAAAGCCGGCTCTGGAAATGACTTCTCCCGCCAGCACGATCTCGCCTTCATGCACCGGTTCGAAACCGGCGATGGCACGCAGCGTCGTGGTTTTGCCACAGCCGGAAGAACCGAGCAAACAGCCGATGTCGCCAGCGTTGAGGTGCAGATTCAGGCTCTGTACCACGCGTTGATCCTGATAGCCGCAAGCGAGGTCATGCAGTTTCAGCAGCAACGGCTCACTCATGCCGGTCTGTAGGCCGGCGCGACGAGAAATTCCAGCAGGGCCTTCTGCGCATGCAGGCGGTTTTCGGCCTGATCCCAGGCGACCGAGCGCGCGTCGTCAAGCAGGTCTCCGCTGATTTCTTCGCCACGGTGCGCCGGCAGGCAGTGCATGAATAGGACGTCATCGGCGGCCAGGTCGAGCAACTCACGGGTGACCTGGAACGGCTTGAACAGCGCGATGCGCTTGGCGGCTTCCTCTTCCTGGCCCATGGAGGTCCAGACGTCAGTGCTGATCAGATGAGCGCCTTTGACGGCTTCATGTGGATCGCGAGTGAGCGTCACACGATCACCGGCCAGCGCGAGGAAGTGCGGATTGGGTTCATAGCCTTCCGGGCAGGCGACGCGCAATTTGAAGTCGTACTGGATCGCGGCTTCTATATAGCTGTTGCACATGTTATTGCCGTCGCCGATCCAGGCCACGGTCTTGCCTTTGATCGAGCCGCGGTGCTCCAGGAAGGTTTGCATGTCCGCCAGCAATTGGCACGGGTGCAGATCGTCAGACAGGCCGTTGATCACCGGCACGCGAGAGTGGGCGGCAAATTCGGTGAGGTTGCTGTGGGCGAACGTGCGGATCATCACTGCATCGACCATGCGCGACATGACGCGCGCACCGTCGGCAATCGGCTCGCCACGGCCCAATTGGGTGTCCCGAGGCGACAGGAAGATGGCCTGCCCGCCGAGTTGAATCATTCCGGCTTCGAACGAAACTCGCGTCCGAGTCGAAGATTTCTCGAAGATCATCGCCAGCACCCGGCCTCTTAGCGGCTCGAACAGCACGCCGCGATTTCGCAGGTCCTTCAGCTCAATGCCTCGACGGATCACGCCGCCGAGTTCATCTGGCGTGTAATCCATCATCGAGAGAAAGTGCCTTGCGCTCATCATTAACTACCTTGTCTGCAACAGACCGCAGATCCTCAAAGCCGGGTTTTATCGGGAAAACGGGCGAGACCTGCGGCAAAAAGCCGCTCGGGGCGACGAATAGGGAAGGCGCGAGGGTATAAGAAAATGTCGCCTCGTGCCAAGGCCCGGTGTGTTTGAAAATGACGGTCAGACGTCCGGTAGCGTCAAAGTGATGCGTTCTAGACGCTTTTCATGTAACGAAGTGCTACAGTTTCGTACATTGCGACGGCAGTTCGCCATCCCCGCCCGGCTAGACGGGCGAAGGTTGTACACCGCCCAGACAGGGGCTGGCAATTACTGCCGATTCTGCAACAGTTTCAAAATGCTGCTGAACCTTATGCGACATACTTCACGCCGCGCAAACCCGAGCGTTTCTTAAACCAGTGGCGTGAGTTATAAAGGCCGCTTATGTCCTCCTGAAGGGGTGGGGAATGGATTCAAAAGAGAAACAATTGACGGAACTGCTCGGGCTCACGGCTCGTACCCTCACGCACCTCACCGCTTCCATGACATCGATGTCGTTCGAGCTGATGCGCAGTGAAGACGAAGTAACCCGCTCTGCCGGCCGCCGCATGATCGATCGCATGGCGACCATCAGTTCTGGTCTGGACGATCACTGGCGTCTGATCGGTGAGCTGACCGGCGTGCAGGTGTCCCAGGAGCAGGTCGAGACCGTCCACGAGATCCAGCTGCAGCGCAAGGTCGTCACGCCCATTGGTGGCTCGGCTTCCTGATACCTTCGTTAGCGTTCAGGTGAGCTATCGGCTCACCTGATGCTGTCCGATTCACGGTACTGACGTTTCTGGCGAAGTGTACGACAGCCTCCATAGTTTTGTTTCCGCGATCACACCGATCGCCATACAAAAACATGAGACTGGCGATGACCAAGACTCTTCACCACCGTGCCTGTCATCTGTGCGAGGCCATCTGCGGCCTGACCATCGAGACCACCCTTGAAGACGACGCCTCGGTGCGCATCAGCTCGATCAAGGGTGATCCGCAAGACACGTTCAGCCGCGGGCATATCTGCCCGAAGGCGGTGGCCTTGCAGGACATTCAGGATGATCCCGATCGCCTTCGCCAGCCCATGCGCCGAATTGGCAGTGAGTGGCACCCGGTCCCGTGGCAGGAGGCGTTCGATCTGGTGGCTGAGCGTCTGACCGACATCCAGCAGCGTCACGGGCAGAACGCGGTCGCGGTCTACCAGGGAAACCCGAGCGTCCATAACTACGGGTTGATGACCCACAGCAATTATTTCCTGGGCCAACTGAAGACCCGCAATCGTTTCTCGGCGACGTCGGTGGATCAGCTTCCGCATCACCTGACCAGCTACCTGATGTACGGCCACGGCCTGCTGCTGCCGATTGCCGACATCGATCACACAGACTTCATGCTGATCCTCGGCGGCAACCCGTTGGCGTCCAACGGCAGCATCATGACCGTGCCCGACGTGGAAAAACGCCTGAAGGCAATTCAGGCTCGTGGCGGCAAGGTCGTGGTGGTCGATCCGCGACGCAGCGAAACAGCGGCGATCGCCAATAAACATGTGTTCATCCGGCCTGGTGGTGACGCTGCGTTGCTGCTCGGTCTCTTGCACACGCTATTTGCCGAGGGCCTGACCCGCGACAGTCACTTGCCAGTCGACGGCCTTGAAGAAGTACGCGCGGCCATCGCGCATATGAATCCCGAGGCGATGAGCTTGCGTTGCGGCGTCCCGGCCGAGCAGATTCGGCAACTGGCGCGGGACTTCGCCAACGCCGAAAGTGCAGTGTGTTACGGGCGCATGGGAATTTCCACGCAAGCGTTTGGCACCTTGTGTCATTGGCTGGTGCAGCTAATCAACCTGGTCACCGGCAACCTTGATCGTGTGGGTGGCGCGTTGTGCACCGAGCCGGCGCTGGATCTGGTGGCGTCGACCTCCGGCGGCGGATTCAACCGCTGGCAGAGCCGCGTTTCCGCGCTGCCAGAGTACGGCGGCGAGTTGCCAGTGTCGGCACTGGCCGAAGAGATGCTCACCGATGGCGAAGGGCAGGTCAGGGCGTTGATCACCGTGGCAGGCAACCCGGTGCTGTCGACCCCTAACGGCCGCAGGTTGGATGAGGCGCTCGACGGGCTGGAGTTCATGGTCAGCGTCGACCTGTACATCAACGAAACCACGCGCCATGCCGATCTGATCCTGCCGTCCACCTCGGCGCTGGAAAACGACCACTACGACACCACGTTCAATATGTTCGCGGTGCGCAACGTAACCCGCTTCAACCGCGCGATCCTCGGCAAACCTGATGGTGCTTTGCATGACTGGGAGATCTTCGTCGGTCTGGCCAACGCGTTTGCCAGGAAAGCCGAGCGGGAATTGAAGCCGACCCTCTCGCCCGCGCAGATGGTTGATCGTGGACTGCGGGCCGGGCTCTACGGCGATGGATCAGAATTCAAATTGTCACTGGAAACACTGTACAACCATCCGCATGGGCTGGATCTAGGCGCCCTCAAGCCCAATCTGGCATCGCGCTTGCGAACCGCCAATCAACGCGTACAGGCCGCGCCGGAAGTGATCCTGGCCGACTTGGTACGCTTTGCTACGGCAGTCTTGCCGCGAGCCGACGAATTGGTGCTGATCGGGCGACGTCACGTGCGCAGCAATAACTCGTGGATGCACAACTATCACCGTCTGGTGAAGGGCAAGCCGCGCCATCATTTGCTGATGCATCCGAACGACCTTGCGAGTCGCGGTTTGAGCGACGGCCAGCGGGTTCGCGTGAGTTCTAGGGTGGGGATGATCGAGGTAGAGGTAATGGGCAGCAGCGACATGATGCCTGGTGTTGTCAGCTTGCCTCACGGCTGGGGGCATGCTCGCCCCGGCGTGCAAATGGACATTGCCCGCGGTCAGCCGGGGGTGAGCGCCAATGACTTGACCGACGAACGGCAGATGGACGCTGTGTCCGGCAACGCTGTGCTTAACGGGGTGCCGGTGACTGTCGCGGCGGCATGACGCTCATCATATTTATCGAATCGACTAAAGCCAAGCCCGAGCGTTACGCTCGGGAATCGGTTAGAATGCGCCACCGTGTCGACTCATACAGTCGTAAAGTTAAGCCGAGGTGCTCCATGGATATCATCGAAACGATCAAAGACCAGATTGCCAATAACACCGTTCTGCTTTACATGAAAGGCGCTCCGAATGCCCCGCAGTGCGGCTTCTCGGCCAAGGCGTCCCAAGCATTGATGGCGTGTGGCGAAAAGTTCGCGTACGTCGATATTCTGCAGAACCCGGAAATCCGTGCAAACCTGCCGAAGTACGCTAACTGGCCGACATTCCCGCAGCTGTGGGTTGATGGTGAGCTGGTTGGCGGCAGCGACATCATCGTAGAAATGCAAGCTGATGGCTCGCTGCAGAAGCTGGTCAAGGAAGCGGTAGAGAAGAACGCAACGGCCTGATTGGGCGGTTGACGAAAAAGCCCCGGTCTTTTGGAGATTCGGGGTTTTTTTATGGGCATGGTTTTTTGGGGGGCTTGGGTTGGCGCTGGGATCGCGTATGAAAAGTAATGCGGCTGGGGCTAACGCCCTTCGCGTCCAGATGCCGAGTGCGATTATTCGCTGTAGCCGATCTACTGTAAGAGCCGGCTTGCTGGCGAATGCGGAGTGTCAAACAACGCATCTGCGCCTGCCCCATCACATTCGCCAGCAAGCCAGCTCCTACAGGTTTTGCGGCGTACGAAGATTTTGCGCGTGAGCACAATCCGGTAGCAGTCGCCTTGCGAACGGCAGCGATCTCACCAATACCCCCCGGCGGCAAGCCGTGCTGCTACGCCTTTTTTTACGCGATAGTCCAAACACCTGCCGAACGCAACCTGGGTGCAGGCCGATCACACGCGGTGCGCACAGCTTCGACCGGCATGAATGCCGCGAGAGCGCTGTCAGGACAAGGGGCTGTGGCGCGGGGCCCACGGAGCTAAGCCTGCGTGAGGGAACCCGACGAAGGAGGGCCAAATCAGGAGCAAGCACCCCTGATTACCTGGGGGTGGTCCGGCATTCCGGATTTTCCAGGCAACTTGCCGAAGGCAGAACCAATATCAACAAACCCACGACCCCCGATACAAAAAAGCCCCGCCTGACTCAACACCAGGCGGGGCTTTTTGTGGGGCGAAGGCTGAATCAGTCTTCTTCACCCATCTGCGATTGCAGGTAGTTCTCGATGCCGACCTTGTCGATCAGACCCAACTGCGTTTCCAGCCAGTCGATATGCTCTTCCTCGGATTCGAGAATGTCTTCCAGCAGCTCGCGGCTGCCGAAATCGCCTACAGTTTCGCAGTGAGCGATCGCTGCTTTCAGATCCGCATGACCTTTGCGCTCGATCTTCAGATCGCACTCCAGCATTTCCTTGGTGTGCTCGCCGATCAGGATCTTGCCCAGGTCCTGCAGGTTTGGCAGGCCTTCCAAAAACAGGATGCGCTTGATCAACTTGTCAGCGTGTTTCATCTCGTCAATGGATTCGTGGTACTCGTGCTTGCCCAGCTTGTTCAGACCCCAATCTTCATACATGCGCGCATGCAGAAAGTACTGGTTGATCGCGACCAGCTCGTTTCCGAGGATCTTGTTGAGATGCTGGATGACTGTAATGTCGCCTTTCATGATCGAGGTCCTGTCGAAAGATGTTCATATATAGGCCGCAAGTCTGGGCCTCCTATAAACACCTGTCAAACCTAAGTTATTGAATAATAAGTGAAAATAAATAGGAATAAGAATGTTTGTGTTCCGCATCTTATCCCTAAGCACTTGAATTACAGGCATAAAAAAACCGGACACTGGGTCCGGTTCCTTGGAATACGATGAATCAGGCGGCAGAAAATTCCGCGGGATAGGCGAGGGCGGAGTGAGAAGTTTGTAGTTCAGTCAGGGTTTCACGCACCACTTCCTTCGCAAGGCAGGCACATTTCCCACATTTACTGGCGACACCCAAGGTCTCGCGCACTTCACGATAGCTACAGCATCCTTCCATGATTGCTTCGCGGATCTGTCCGTCGGTGACACCTTGGCAGAGGCAGACATACATAAATAAGGACCGTCGCTGAGTTATTTGCTCATGTGCGACGGATACTAATGTTAATGAGAATGCTTGTCAAAACTACTTCCTGAACATCAGATGCAGCCCGATGAGTGGTTGTTCAACGCGTGTGTTCCGAGCAGCAGTCATGCTACTTGGCTTGGCAGATTCCTTGTCCGCACGAACCTGTAGGCCCAGCCTTGCTGGCGAAAGCGGCGTGTCAGCCAAGTCGAGTCATCTGACACAACATGCTCGTCCAATCGCGGCCCGCTGCAAGCCGGCCCTGCAAATGATGCGTGCGAAACCGCAGCAATGCATGCCTGGGCAAAACGAGGGTAAAAAAAAACCGGCCACATGGACCGGTTCTCTCAGCGCTAACAGACCTCAATCGTCGAAGTCGTGCCAGCCGCCCATTTCTTTCCAGCGGTTCACGATCCCGCAGAACAACTCGGCGGTCTTCTCGGTGTCGTAGCGAGCCGAGTGGGCTTCACGCCCGTCGAAATCGATGTCCGCCGACTGGCATGCCTTGGCCAGCACAGTCTGACCGTAGGCCAGACCCGCCAGGGTAGCGGTATCGAAACTGGAGAACGGATGAAACGGGTTACGCTTCATGTCCAGCCGCGCGACGGCAGCGTTGAGGAAGCCCAAGTCGAAACTGGCATTGTGCCCGACCAGAATCGCCCGTTTACAGCCATTGGCCTTCAACGCCTTGCGTACGCCACGGAAGATGTCGTTCAGCGCTGTCTCTTCGCTCACCGCCATGCGCAGCGGATGATCAAGCTTGATGCCAGTGAACTCCAGCGCCGCCGCTTCGATGTTCGCCCCTTCGAATGGCTCCACACGGAAGAAATAGGTGTGTTCCGGAAACACGAAGCCTTTTTCGTCCATGCCGATGGTGGTCGCTGCAATTTCCAGCAAAGCATCGGTAGCTGAGTTGAACCCACCGGTTTCTACGTCGACAACGACCGGCAGATAGCCGCGAAAGCGCGCTGCCATTGGATGTCTGGAGCCTGTACCGCCGCCAGAGCCTTCCTGTTCGTCGTCGTAATGGTCTTCACTCACGCGTGTTCCTCCAGCAGGCGCCAGCGCAGTTTCTCACCGGCGCGCAGCGGGATTACGGACAGCTCACCGAATGGCAGGCTGGCAGGGACGGTCCATTCTTCACGAACCAGGGTGATGGTCTCGGTGTTGGCTGGCAGGCCGTAGAACGCCGGGCCATTGAGGCTGGCAAAACCTTCCAGCTTGTCCAGCGCGTTGCGGTGTTCGAATGCTTCAGCGTACAGCTCGATGGCCGCGAAGGCTGTGTAGCAGCCGGCGCAACCGCATGCGGCTTCCTTGGCGTGCTGCGCGTGAGGCGCCGAGTCGGTGCCCAGGAAAAACTTGCTGTTGCCGCTGGTGGCGGCGTCCAGCAGGGCGACCTGATGGGTATTGCGCTTGAGGATCGGCAGGCAATAGAAGTGCGGACGAATACCGCCAACCAACATGTGATTGCGGTTGTACAGCAGGTGATGCGCGGTGATGGTCGCGCCGACGTTAGCCGAAGCCTCGTTGACGAACTGCACGGCATCGGCGGTGGTGATGTGTTCGAACACCACTTTGAGTGTCGGGAAACGCTCGACCACGCGGCGCATGTGTTCGTCGATAAAGATTTTCTCGCGATCGAACACGTCGATGTCGCCGCGGGTCACTTCGCCGTGGATCAACAGCGGCATGCCAACTTCGGCCATCGCTTCGAGCACCGGGAAGATCTTGTCGATACTGGTCACGCCGGAGTCGGAGTTGGTGGTGGCGCCGGCCGGGTACAGCTTGGCGGCGTACACGAAGCCGCTGGCCTTGGCGGCGCGGATGTCTTCGGGCTGAGTGATGTCGGTGAGGTAAAGCACCATCAAAGGCTCGAAGCGGCTGCCTTGCGGGCGAGCGGCGAGGATGCGCTGACGATAGGCATCGGCTTGCTCCGCGTTGCGTACCGGCGGCACGAGGTTCGGCATGATGATGGCGCGGCTAAAGGTGCGCGCAACGTCAGCGACGGTATGGGGCAGAACGGCGCCATCACGAAGATGGATATGCCAGTCGTCGGGGCGCAGGAGGGTCAGGCGGTCGGACATTGGGGGATTCCAGGCGGGCAAACTCGCTGGGAATGCTACCGGAAAAGACTCATCCAGGCACTCGCTATCAAGTTTTGTAGGAAGTTACCGATAGACACGTGTAAGCGATAAATTTGTTACGCGGTGAATTTTTTTGTGGAGCCTCCCGTGCGCCAACGATATCTAGCCATGCTCAGCGTGTTTGCCAGCCTGCCGGCCATGGCTCTCACATTCCAGACGCGTCTGGAGAACATTGAGTGGAAGGTAGAAGGCGACCAGTTCGAATGCCGTTTAAGCCAGTCAGTTACCGATTTCGGCGCGGGCGAATTCGTGCGTCGCGCGGGTGAGCAGGCGACTTTCCGACTAAAGGCCACCGGCTACAGCCTGGCGTCGGGGTCGGCGACCTTGATTGCTGCCGCGGCGCCATGGCAGCCAGGCAGGGGCGATCTCAACCTGGGCGCGGTGAAAGTCGGCAATGGAGAAATTCCTTTCAACACCAACCAGGCGCAGGCCGGACGGCTGATCGCCGGTTTGATGGAAGGCCGCAGCCCGGTGATCCGCCATGCCTCGCGCGATGGCGGGGCTATGGAAGTCCGCCTGCTGCCGGTCAAGTTCACCAAGGCGTATGGCGACTTTCAGCAATGCACCGCCAAACTGCTCCCCATGAACTTCGAGCAGGTACGTCAGGCCGAAATCGGCTTTCCCGGCGGGGGCATCGATCTGGATGCCCGTGCCAGGCGTCGGCTCGATACGGTGTTGGCTTATATGAAGGCAGACCCGAGCGTCAATCGCGTCGAACTGGACGGGCATTCCGACAACAGCGGCAACCGTTTGACCAACCGCGATCTGTCGCGCCGTCGTGCGCTGGCGGTCATGGACTACCTCAAGGCGCAAGGCGTGCCTGAAGAGCAGATCACTGTGCGCTTCCATGGCGAGCAGTATCCGCTGGTGGCTAATACCAACAACGCCAATCGCGCGCGCAACCGTCGAGTGAACATCCATCTCGACCGCGTCGCCAAGCAGTCACCTGCCGTCGCGCCAACAGCAGTTCCGGCGCCTGACCCAGCCCCTGTTTCGGCTCCGATTCCAGCCGCCGCCCCCGCGCCAGTACCTGCCGTCCCCGCGCCAAAGGCTTCCTGAGCGTCATTTCGATAGTCGTGTGTTTGACAGATTCTGTCGCTTCGTCGTCAGAAGCTGTCGCGACACTGTAAATTCACGTGTTTGAACGGTAGAATCAGCGGTTTTCCGTACAACGCGTTGGAGTGATGGCATGGCGGACGTTAACAAGGTAGTTCTCGCGTATTCCGGTGGCCTGGATACTTCGGTAATCCTCAAGTGGCTGCAGGATACGTACAACTGTGAAGTGGTGACTTTTACCGCTGACCTGGGTCAGGGCGAGGAAGTCGAGCCAGCACGCGCCAAGGCGCAAGCCATGGGCGTGAAAGAGATCTACATCGACGATCTGCGCGAAGAATTCGTGCGTGATTTCGTATTCCCGATGTTCCGCGCCAACACCGTCTACGAAGGCGAGTACCTGCTGGGTACCTCCATCGCACGTCCTCTGATCGCCAAGCGCCTGATCGAAATCGCCAACGAAACCGGCGCTGACGCCATTTCCCACGGCGCAACCGGCAAAGGTAACGACCAGGTTCGCTTCGAACTGGGCGCTTACGCCCTTAAGCCAGGCGTGAAAGTGATTGCTCCCTGGCGTGAGTGGGACCTGCTGTCCCGTGAGAAACTGATGGATTACGCCGAGAAGCACGCGATCCCGATCGAGCGTCACGGCAAGAAAAAATCCCCGTACTCGATGGACGCCAACCTGTTGCACATCTCCTATGAAGGCGGCGTGCTGGAAGACACCTGGACCGAGCACGAAGAAGACATGTGGCGCTGGACCGTTTCGCCGGAAAACGCTCCAGACAAGCCGCAATATCTGGAGCTGACCTACCGCAACGGCGACATTATTGCGCTGGACGGCGTCGAAATGACCCCGGCCACTGTACTGGCGACCCTGAACCGTATCGGTGGCGAGCACGGTATTGGCCGTCTGGACATCGTTGAAAACCGCTATGTCGGCATGAAGTCCCGCGGCTGCTACGAAACCCCAGGCGGCACCATCATGCTCAAGGCGCACCGTGCCATCGAGTCGATCACCTTGGACCGTGAAGTCGCTCACCTCAAAGACGAGCTGATGCCGAAATATGCCAGCCTCATCTACACCGGCTACTGGTGGAGCCCTGAGCGTCTGATGCTGCAACAGATGATCGATGCCTCCCAGGCCCACGTGAACGGTGTCGTCCGCCTGAAGTTGTATAAGGGCAACGTTATCGTCACCGGTCGCAAGTCCGACGATTCGCTGTTCGATGCCAACATCGCAACCTTCGAAGAAGACGGTGGTGCTTACAACCAGGCAGACGCCGCAGGCTTCATCAAGCTCAACGCCCTGCGCATGCGCATTGCCGCGAACAAGAACCGCAAGTTGTTCTAATCGCAGTAGTGACTCTAAGGTTCTGACGCGCTCAGGTGCAGTCCCGTCCGGGACTGCACCTTTAATCTATTCCTTTGCTGTTTTGTTCGAGGCTGATCAAGCCTGTAGAGCCCCGCTGCACTTGTCGCGCGCCGGTTCTTCAGTGACAGTCGCATTCATTGAAGGTTGCCCCGGCCTTTGCCGCGTGTGTAAACAGCAGCGCGAAGAGCCTGTTTGCTTCACGGATCGGGCACGTCGGAAAGCGAATGAGCCAGAGAGTCGAAGATGGACGCATTGTTGAATTCGAAGCGGTATGCCTTACCGATATTCCAGACATCTCTCACACTGAGATCCAGCAATTGGGCTATTTCGGGCACTGTATAGCCGAGCGTGGAATAGTGCATCGCATGGCCCGCAACGGTGTCATCGATCGCCGGCGTATCACGGCTGCGCGCCATTCGTGATTTCCTGACTGGCCGGCTGTAAAGAATCTTTAATCCGTTCTCATTGGCCAGGCGTTTGATTTCCTTGCGGTTCATTCGCAGCGAGTACTGAAGTGCCGACACGCCGGCGCCTTTGGCTACCAGGCCCTTGAGCTGCTCTATCTTCGCGCTTAGCAGCGCGTCGGCATTGGCTTGCGGCGTGCTTTTCTCGGCTTCAAGAGCTGTGTCACCTGTCTCTCCTTCCGGCACGACGTTGATGACACCGCCTTGGGCGACGTATTCCTCTATGGCCTCAGCTAGTTGAAGGGGAGGATTATCGATTGCTGAAGAAACCCCTGCTTTTTTAGTCATGGTTTATTCCTTTGAACATGTTGATATATACGACACGCCATCGGGCCGAATTCCTTGATCAAATGAGTGTTCCGCGCCGGGCAGGGTATGTTCATTTCAGCCGAACCCGGCTCACGCTTGAAGTCCAGGCAAAGAAGTAAGAAACCGATAGTGACAGGCATCAATTAAATAATTGATGACGTTGAAGAATTATAGTTGCCAAAATTGAGCGGCTGGTTGAAGAAAAAAGTAACGATTGAGAATAGGTTTGGCAAGTAAAAAATCAAATTTCTCTGATTTGTTTTTGTTGTTGTTTTGAAGTCTTACATGCGCGAGCTTAAGGTCTGTTAGTGTTGTAGTATTTTTCTGCTTTGGAGGAAGTTTACTGGATTTACAGCGCGGGATAGTATTACGTGAAAGTCGGAAGAGCCATCACTAATCCGAGCTAATAAGACTATCACTTTAATTTTATGTTCTGATAATTATATTTTGGTCAATTGCAGGGCTCTCCCATGCTCTTGTGCCGTGCCTGGGTAGCCCACCAAAGGACCTCATCGCTGGCAAATTCAGGTGTCTAGGAATGGTCCGAATGTCCTGTAGGAGCATTCGCGAAATATATATATATGGAAAATCTTCTTTTTTAATGTGTATTTTTTCAACAACGCCACTGACCTTTAGGGCGGGTTGTAATTTGCAATGTTTTATGATTGATACTGTATGGCATGTCTGACAGATCAGCTTATTCTGAAGGCGAAAACTTCATGTAGGACAATGCCTCGCCAATAGCCCGACGCAGCGATACCTTGATGAGGGAGGTATAGCTTACTCAAACGTATTAACTGCTGGGTCGGCGCAAGTCAGTCAAGCGGCCCGGAATATACTCATAGGAGGGTATTTGATCCGGCTGGTTAGCGCAGCGAGGCATAAGGGTTGGTGCCAAGACAGGATGTATTGATTAGTTTCAGCACTTTCAAGGATTGTGAATTCAGATTTTTCGACAGGCTCACCGGGTCTTCGTTGTCCCAGGAAAATTGATGACAGGCCTGAAAGTGAAGGCGGATAAGGCGGGTTTTGTAGGATCTTTCTGTTGCTTAAGTGGGAAAGGTCTCTGCCTGCCATTCTGCGGGGAGGAGCGCCATGCAAAGCACTAAACGACTAAGCTATTGTGCGGGCTCTGAAAAATTCGAACAGCTAAAGAATGGACTGCACATGAATAAAGTGTTGATCGTGGATGATCACCCTGTCATTCGGCTTGCCGTACGCATGCTGATGGAACGGCACGGTTATGAAGTCATTGCGGAGACGGACAACGGAGTCGATGCGCTGCAACTGGCCCGTGAGCATCTGCCCGATATCGTCATTCTGGACATTGGCATTCCCAAGCTCGATGGTCTGGAGGTTATTGCACGACTCACGGCGATGACGCTGCCTTTCAAGGTACTGATCCTGACATCACAGGCGCCCGGGCATTTTTCGATGCGCTGCATGCAGGCCGGTGCGGCAGGCTATGTCTGCAAGCAGCAAGATCTGACCGAGCTGTTGAGCGCCATCAAGGCGGTGCTGTCTGGATACAGCTATTTCCCCAATCAGGCGCTGCATACCGTGCGTTCGAGCCTGGGCAACGCCAGTGAGGCGGAAATGGTCGATCGGCTATCGGGGCGGGAGATGATGGTCCTACAGCAATTGGCCCGGGGAAAGACCAACAAGGAAATTGCCGATGGAATGTTTCTGAGCAATAAAACGGTGAGTACCTATAAAACGCGCTTGCTCCTGAAACTCAACGCTCATTCGCTGGTTGATCTCATTGAACTCGCACAACGCAACGGGCTGGTTTGAAGAGTCAGGCATACGCCGGGGCCGATGTCACCTTGATCGAAATTTCGCAGGTTGTTTCAATTGAATTCACGCCGACAGGCTAAAGCCTCTCAAGTTAAGAGAGGCTTTGAACGGAGGGCTCATCAAAGGTCGAAATCGTAGTCTGCCAATTGCTTTTGCAGGCGACGTTCTTCCAGCAGGTTGTCGATGGTGCGGCGCTTGCTGAGATTGGTCTTCGCAGTTTCTACGGGTACTTGCGCGGCTTCGTCGGAGTCTCCGGAAACGAAGTCGTCATCTGCGTCGATCTGCTCTTTGTCAGTGCTCATTAACGTTGACTCCAGCTTAGGCTGTCTTTGGCGCACCTTATAGCGACAAACCTCGGCTGGGTAAAAAAGATTTTTTCAATCGATCAGTCGAGAGAAATCCTATCGCTCAATCGTCTGAGGTTTTTTCCTTGTATTCGCAGAGGTCTTCGATCCTGCAGCTGCCACAGCGGGGTTTGCGAGCCACGCAAACATAGCGGCCGTGGAGAATCAGCCAGTGATGGGCGTCCAGCAGGTAGTCCTTCGGAACGAACTTCATCAGCTTGTTTTCAACTTCGATGACGTTCTTGCCGGGGGCGATTCCCGTCCGGTTGCTGACCCGGAAAATGTGCGTGTCCACGGCCATGGCCAACTGCCGAAACGCGGTGTTCAGCACGACATTCGCAGTTTTGCGACCCACGCCCGGCAGGGCTTCCAATGCCTCACGCGTCTGCGGCACCTCACCGCCATGAAGTTCAATGAGCATCCGGCAGGTTTCGATCACGTTCTTGGCTTTGCTGTTGTAAAGGCCGATGGTCCTGATGTAGTCCGAGAGACCTTCGACACCCAGTGCGTAGATGGCTTGCGGAGTGTTGGCGATCGGGTACAGCCGCGCTGTGGCCTTGTTGACGCTGACATCGGTGGCTTGGGCCGAAAGGATTACCGCAATCAATAGTTCGAAGGGGCTGCTGTAGGACAATTCGGTTTTGGGGTCGGGATTGTCCTCGTGAAGACGACGAAAGATTTCCAGACGTTTGGCTGCATTCATGAAGTGCGCTTTCCCTGAGAAACGGTCAGATCGTGTGGGGCTTCGAGCCTGATGGCTGGGGTCGGTAAGTTTACGTGTCTTCAAGAGCGCATAGCGCTTGTTCAGCTTGGCTGACCTCATCGCTCAAGGCCGCAATCTGTTCAGGCGGCAGTCCTGCAGTCTGAGCCTTCTTCAATGCAGCACGGCGCATGGCCAACTGGATCTTCGCCCGATTCAGCGCTGCCTTGTCCGGCTTTGCTATCGCTTCGGTCTTAACGCCTGTCTCTACTGCCGATGGGAGATGGGCGGGGGCTGTCTCCTGAAGCGCCGTCAGCGTGTGCTCAGCCTCGTCGAGCTCCCTCTGCAGCTCAACCAAACGCGCTGCCTGCTCCGCAATAGGCGGATGACCGAAGGCTTTAAGTGACTTGTTCAGCTGTGCACGGCTCATTGTGACGTTGATGCGGGCCTGCTTGAGTGCAGCGTCACTGTCAGCGGCTTTCTGTACGCGAACCCGATCCAGGGCTGCATGAACTGCGTCTACCTGAGTTGGCACCGGCGTATCTGGCTTGTGTTGACGTGCAAGACGTTCGGCCTGCCGTTGCTGCTCTTCAGCCTCCAAGCGGGCATTGCGGGCTTCGAAACGCTGGCGTGCGTGGCCACGTTTGGCGGCTCGCGCCATTCGTTGCGCCTCATCGAATACCAACCCACCCACAATCGGCACCACGGCGGGTGACGGCAGGGGCAGCATGTCAATGCAATCAACCGGGCAGGGCGCGACGCAAAGGTCGCATCCGGTGCATTCGTCGATGATCACGGTATGCATCAGCTTGGCGGCGCCCACGATGGCATCCACTGGGCAGGCCTGGATGCATTTGGTGCAGCCGATGCATTCTGCCTCGCGAATGAATGCCACCTGAGCCGGCGCGCTGCCACGTTCGGTGTCCAGGGGAATGAGAGGCACGTTCAGAAGGTGCGACAAAGCGGCGAGGGTTTCATCGCCGCCAGGAGGGCATTTGTTGATCGCTTCGCCACTGGCTATGCCTTCGGCGTAAGGCTTGCAGCCGGGATGGCCGCATTTGCCACATTGGGTTTGCGGCAACAGGGCGTCGATGCGCTGAATCAGGTTCATGCTTTGACCAGTGGCCGACGATCCAGAGGATTGTCGGCCACGCTCGCGGTTACTTGATACGCTGGCCCGGCTTGGCGCCGCTGTCAGGGCTAAGCAGGTAGATCTCTTCGCCACCTGGACCTGCGGCCATCACCATGCCCTCGGAAATGCCGAAGCGCATTTTCCGTGGTTTGAGGTTGGCAATCATCATGGTCAGACGACCTTCCAGCTCGGCGGGGTTCGGGTACGCACTCTTGATGCCAGAGAACACATTGCGCTTCTCGTCGCCGATATCCAGGGTCAGGCGCAACAGCTTGTCAGCGCCTTCGACGTGTTCTGCTTTCTCGATCAGCGCGACGCGCAGGTCGATAGCGGCAAAGGCATCGAAGTCGATTTCCGGCGACAACGGATCCTTGGTCAACTCGCCATTGCCCTGGGCTGCGCCGGTATCGGTGGCGCTGGCTGCCAGGTCTTCTTTTGATGCGTTGGTCATGGCTTCCACCTTGGCTGGGTCGATGCGGGTCATCAGCGCCTGGAACGGGTTCAACTGATGATTGCTGAGCAGGGTCAGGTGATCGTTCCAGGTCAGAGGAGCGACGTTGAGAAACTGCTCGGCGTCGGCCGCCAGATTCGGCAGTACCGGTTTGAGGAAGATCACCAACTGGCGGAACAGGTTGATGCCCAGCGCGCAGATCGCCTGAACTTCGTCCTGCTTGCCTTCCTGTTTAGCCAGTGACCACGGCGCTTTATCTGCGATCCACGCGTTGGCACGGTCGGCCAGCGCCATGATTTCGCGCATGGCGCGGGCAAAATCTCTGGCTTCATAGGCCTCGGCGATGCTCGGCGCGGCCGCGAGGAAAGCCTCGGTCAGTTCCGGCGCGGCATTGCCATCCACCAACACACCTGCATTGGCCTTATGAATGAACCCAGCGCAGCGGCTGGCGATATTGACCACCTTGCCGATCAGGTCGGAGTTGACCTTCTGCACGAAATCTTCGAGGTTCAGGTCCAGATCGTCCACGCCACGGCCCAACTTGGCTGCGTAGTAATAGCGCAGGTATTCCGGCGAAAGGTGCTCAAGGTAAGTGCGCGCCTTGATGAAGGTGCCGCGGGACTTGGACATCTTCTGGCCATTGACGGTCAGGTAGCCGTGGACGTTGATACCGTTTGGCTTACGGAAACCCGAGCCTTCAAGCATCGCTGGCCAGAACAACGCATGGAAATTGACGATGTCCTTGCCGATGAAGTGATACAGCTCGGCGGTCGAATCCTGGTTCCAGAACGCGTCGAATTCCAGACCCGGCGTGCGATCGCACAGGTTCTTGAAGCTGGCCATGTAGCCGATCGGTGCATCCAGCCAGACGTAGAAATACTTGCCTGGCTCCCCCGGAATCTCGAAACCGAAATACGGCGCGTCGCGGGAGATGTCCCACTGCTGCAGGCCGGAGTCCAGCCACTCGGAAAGCTTGTTCGCCACGGCGTCCTGCAGAGTGCCGCTGCGGGTCCAGCTTTTCAGCATGGCATCGAAGGCAGGCAGGTCGAAGAAGAAATGCTTGGAGTCCTTAAGCACCGGGGTCGCGCCGGAAATCGCCGATTTCGGATCTTTCAGGTCGGTCGGTGCATAAGTGGCGCCGCACTTCTCGCAGTTATCGCCGTACTGGTCCTCGGTGCCGCATTTCGGGCAGGTGCCCTTGATGAAGCGGTCGGCCAGGAACATTTTCTTTTCCGGGTCGAAATACTGGGTCACCGAACGCGTGGCAATGTGCCCGGCGTCGCGCAGGCGGGTGTAGATCAGGCTCGACAGCTCGCGGTTTTCTTCGGAGTGGGTCGAGTGGAAGTTGTCGAAGTTCACCAGGAAGTCGGCAAAGTCGGCGCTGTGTTCGGCCTGGACGTTGGCGATCAGTTGCTCCGGGGTGATGCCTTCCTTTTCCGCACGCAGCATGATTGCCGAGCCGTGGGCGTCGTCTGCGCACACATAGATGCACTGATTGCCGCGGTGCTTCTGAAAGCGCACCCACATGTCGGTCTGGATGTACTCGAGCATGTGGCCAAGGTGGATGGAACCATTGGCATAGGGCAGGGCGCTGGTGACGAGAATTTTGCGTGGCTCGGACATGGGGCTCGGCTACTTGAAGTGAAACGGAGGTCGGCCACTATAAAGGTCTGAGCGTTTTTTTTCATCCCGCAGATTGTGGCGCGCAGGATTCCTGCAGCAGTCCGCCGAGCCGGCGGTGGCGGTCGCGAAATCCCACCGACGGCAAGCTCAACGTACTGAAAGCTCTCACCGCTGTAAAACCCACCCCCCTCTGATCCGGCGAACGCGGTAGGATAGCCGCCTGTTTTGCTCAGTCTTTTTCGGGAGTGACCCATGAGCGCTGTGAATCGCGCAACGGTGGAAGCCGTCCTTCGCCAGTACACCGATCCTTATTTGAACCAAGACCCGGTCAGTGCCGGTTGTGTACGTGCCATCGATATCGAGGGTGAGCGCGTCAACGTGCAACTGGAACTGGGTTATGCCGCTGATCTGTTCAAGAACGGTTGGGCCCAGACGCTGCAAATGGCTATCGAAGGCCTGGACGGGGTTTCTTCCGCCAAGGTCCAGGTAAACACGCTGATCACCGCGCACAAGGCTCAGGGGCAGATTCCGGGGCTGGCCAACGTCAAGAACATCGTCGCCGTAGCGTCGGGTAAGGGCGGCGTGGGCAAATCCACCACTGCAGCCAACCTCGCGCTGGCGCTTTCCCGCGAAGGCGCGCGCGTCGGTATTCTCGACGCAGACATCTATGGCCCGAGCCAGGGGGTGATGTTCGGCATTGCAGAAGGTACTCGGCCAAAGGTCAAGGACCAGAAATGGTTCGTGCCGATCGAGGCCCACGGCATCGAAGTGATGTCGATGGCCTTCCTGACCGACGACAACACACCGATGGTCTGGCGCGGGCCGATGGTCTCTGGCGCCCTGCTACAGCTCATTACCCAGACCGCCTGGAATGACTTGGATTATCTGGTCATCGACATGCCACCCGGCACCGGCGACATTCAGCTGACTCTGGCGCAGAAGGTCCCGGTCGCAGGCGCCGTTATCGTCACTACCCCACAGGATCTGGCATTGCTGGATGCGAAAAAAGGCGTGGAAATGTTCCGTAAGGTCAACATTCCAGTGCTGGGCGTGGTGGAAAACATGGCGGTTCACATTTGCTCGAACTGTGGCCATGCCGAGCATCTGTTCGGTGAGGGCGGTGGGGAGAAGTTGGCGTCGCAGTACGGCGTGGAGCTGCTGGCTTCACTGCCGCTGTCGATGTTGATTCGCGAACAGGCCGATGGCGGCAAGCCAACGGCTATTGCCG
The DNA here is from genome assembly GCF_050739935.1 of Pseudomonas sp. Taxonomy (GTDB): domain Bacteria; phylum Pseudomonadota; class Gammaproteobacteria; order Pseudomonadales; family Pseudomonadaceae; genus Aquipseudomonas. The sequence continues at coordinate 65,630 of NZ_JBOICF010000080.1, forward strand.
AGCCCGAGAGTCAGATTGCGATGGTCTATCAGGAACTGGCCCGCCACGTGGGCGCGCGGATCGTATTGCAGGAAGCAGCTTCGCCCGCGATGCCGAACATTTCCATCAGCGACGATTGATGCGTGATACCCCGGCCAGCGGCGACGCTGGCCGGCGGATCCACGACAGCGTTTCCAGAAAGAACGAAAAACCTGCAGGCATAAAAAAACCCCGCTTTTGAGGGCGGGGTCTTTCAAGCGATTCAGTACAAGTTAGATAACTTGAACTTCTTCAGCTTGCATGCCTTTCTGACCGCGGGTAGCGATGAAAGAAACCTGTTGGCCTTCTTTCAGGCTTTTGAAGCCGTCGGATTGGATAGCTTTGAAGTGAACGAACAGGTCGTCACCGGATTGTGGAGTGATGAAGCCGAAGCCTTTTTCATCGTTGAACCACTTAACGGTACCGGTTTGGCGATTAGACATGGTGTATCTCCTTGGACAAAGTTAACTGCGACTCAGGAAGAACCCTGGCCGAGACTGAGTGCAAAGAGCAGGAAAAATTCTTGGAGATGGTTGGATCGAAATTCAACATCGTGTAGAGATTCTCAGTGACACAAGCAACACAGTGGACCCACCTTAACCGTTTTTTAGGAATGTGCCAATGGGCATGTCCCGTTTATTTCGACAGACGGGGAAAAGCACGCGATGCGGGCTATGCGCAGTCTTTGAACCCGGAGCCTTCGCCCGGTAAGATGCCGGACATCTTTTTTCACCTCGCTATTCAGGACACCGCCATGAGCATCAAATCGGACAAGTGGATTCGCCGCATGGCGCAAGAGCACGGCATGATCGAGCCCTTCGTGGAACGCCAGATGCGCGGCGAGGGCGCCGACCGTTTGATTTCCTTCGGCGTCTCCAGCTATGGCTACGACGTACGATGTGCCGACGAATTCAAGGTGTTCACCAACATCAATTCGGCGACCGTCGATCCGAAGAATTTCGATGAAAAGAGCTTTGTCGACATCAAAAGCGACGTTTGTATCATCCCGCCCAACTCCTTCGCGCTGGCCCGTACCGTCGAATATTTCCGCATCCCGCGCAATGTCCTAACCATCTGCCTGGGCAAAAGCACCTATGCGCGCTGCGGCATCATCGTCAACGTGACCCCTCTGGAACCGGAGTGGGAAGGCCACGTGACGCTGGAGTTCTCGAACACCACCACGCTGCCGGCGAAAATCTACGCCAATGAAGGCGTCGCACAGATGCTATTCCTAGAATCCGACGAAGAATGCGAAGTGTCCTACAAGGACCGTGGCGGCAAGTACCAGGGTCAACGCGGCGTCACCCTTCCGCGCACCTGATTGCACCGTTGGTCATTTCGAAACTGAATTAGTCGCGAAAACCGCACTCTATTGACTGAACTGTTCCCATCCGCACTATGCGGATGGGGCCAAAGCTCAGGAGTGCCCTATGAAGAGACAAATCAATACCAGCAGCAAGGAAGCCGACCCCGGACAGAATCAGGTCGGGTTGCTGGCGTGGTCGCTGTTAGCGCATCCCCATTTGAACAACATGGTTGCGGGTGGCATTCCAGGCCAACCAAATCCTGATACTCCTAATGAATTCCCTCAGCCCGAAGAGCCAGGCGAACCCACGTTGCCTGACGAGCCACCTCCTGCTCCTGTCGCCTGACTCCCGAGAGCCTGCCGATCCGGTATTGCGGCATCGGCAGGCGTCTCTCATCGGAACCTCTCTGCGGATCGCCTTCGGCACCCTCGCTACAAGGCTTCCCAGACTGCACCTTCTCCGACCACAAACACCCTACTGTTTTCTGCCCTGTCGATGTTCATCCCACCGGTGAATGCGCCGAATGCGGGCAGCAAGCTGATGTGCGTTTGCAGGTAAAAACAGGGCAGACGCAGGCGTTGTCGCCCTCTGCCGACCAGCCTGTAAGCGGGGTGAACGTGCCCGGCCAGGACATGATGAGTCCCATGCGGATCAGGTTCGTGTTGCAGAGAAAAGGGGCCGAGCAGCAGCGGCTCCGGCACGACCTCGATGCGCAGATCGGCGGGCGGGTCACCGGCGCGTTTGTCGTGGTTGCCGCGAATCAGCGTAATGGCCAATGCATCATGCCTGTCGCGCCATGCCTGTATCGCTGACAAAGTGCCTGCGGCACGGGATTCGGGGGCGTGCAGGAAGTCGCCGAGAAATATCAGGCGTTCGCAGTCGTACCCTGCCAGCAGATTGTCCAGACGTTGCAAATTGTCGTCCGTGGTGCCGTGGGGCACAGGTTGCCCGAGCTTGCGATAGGCTGCGGCTTTGCCGAAATGCGCATCGGCGATCAGCAAGGCGCGTTCGGCAGGGTAATACATGGCTTTTTCGGCCAGCAGCCACAGTTCTGCGCCTGCCAGTTGAATCGATAAATAGGGTCTCACACGGTTACCTCAGGGCCAGCGGCTTTCTCGAGGTCGCGCACCATGCGTGCGATGCGATCCGAGAGTTTTTCGGTACTCAGGCTTTCACGCATGCGCTCGACCAGCAGGGGAAACGCCATGGGCGTCGGACGTTTGATCATGTGCAGATCCAGCGTGCGTTCGTTGATGCGCCGTAGCGTCTGCTCCAGGCGGTCGACGTCCAACTCCTGACGCATGACTTCTTCTTGAGCCTGGCTAAGCAGCAGATTGCCTGCGTCGTACTGTTTGAATACCTCGAAGAACAGCCCGCTCGAAGCTTGTAACTGGCGATTGCTCTTTGGCGCGCCGGGATAGCCGGAAAACACCAGACCGGCGATTCGGGCGATCTCACGGAAGCGGCGCAGGGCCAGCTCGCCAGCGTTCAGGCTGGCGATGATGTCGGCCAGCAGATTGTCCTCACTGAACAGCGCTGCATTCAGGTGTTGGGACCATTGGACTTCGGTCGCGCTCAGCAATTCGAAACCGTAGTCGTTGACGGCGATGGAGAAGGTCAGTGGCGTGTCACGGCTCAGGCGCCAAGCCAAAAGGCTCGCCAGCCCCAGATGAACGTGGCGTCCAGCAAACGGGTAAAGGAACAGATGCCAACCCTCTCGGGACTTCAGTACCTCGGCCAGAAGCGTGTCCTTGCGCGGCAGCGCCGACCATTCGCGCTGTACTTCGAGCAGCGGGCTGACCGTGTGCATCTCTGGGCTGTCGTACAGGTTGTGCGCGGCGGCATCGAATTTGTCGACTACCGCGTCAGCCAGTTCGTTGGAGAGCGGCATACGTCCGCCATTCCAGCGTGGGACTGCGGCTTTCTTGCTCGTAGCCCTTTTCACGTAGGCGGTCATGTTCTCGACCCGCACCAGCTCCAGCAACCGACCGCTGAACAGGAAGCCATCACCCGGTTTGAGCCGAGCGATGAATCCTTCTTCGACGCTTCCCAGCGAACCACCGCCGCCGCCTTTGCTCCAATATTTCACGTTGATACTGGCATCGCTGACGATGGTGCCGACGCTCATGCGATGCCTGCGTGCCAGTCGAGCGTCGGGTACGCGCCAGACGCCGTGTTCATCGGGCTCGACGCGGCGGTAGTCGGGGTAGGCAGTGAGCGACAGACCGCCATGCCGAACGAAAGCCAGTGCCCATTGCCATTCCTCATCGGTCAGCTCGCGATAGGCCCAGGCAGTGCGGACTTCCGCCAGCAACTCGTCAGGTAAAAAGCCTCCGCCAAGCGCCATGCTCACCAAGTGCTGTACGAGAACGTCCAGTGGCTTGTGCGGCGATTCTCTGGGTTCGATCAATCGTGCCTCGACCGCAGCGCGTGCAGCCGCGGCTTCCACCAACTCCAGGCTGTGGGTCGGCACCAGTGTCACGCGGGAAGGTCGGCCGGGGGCGTGGCCCGAGCGTCCGGCGCGTTGCATCAGTCGCGCCACGCCTTTGGCCGAGCCGATTTGCAACACGCGCTCCACTGGAAGGAAGTCCACACCCAGATCGAGACTGGACGTGCAGACGACGGCCTTGAGATGTCCCTCCTTCAGCGCGCGTTCGACCCAGTCCCTCACTTCGCGGGACAACGAGCCGTGGTGCAGGGCGATCAGCCCGGCCCAATCGGGGCGGGCTTCGAGCAGGGCCTGATACCAGATTTCCGATTGCGCCCGGGTGTTGGTGAACAGCAGGCAGCTGGTACTGCTGTCCACTTCGGTCAGCACTTGCGGCAGCATGCGCAACCCCATGTGCCCCGCCCACGGAAAACGCTCGATGCCGTGCGGGATCAAGGTGTCGACGATCAACTCTTTGACGACCTTGCCTTGCACAGCCGTACCGCCGTCACCCAGTAGCACCTGTTGAGCGTGCTCTTGATTACCAAGCGTTGCCGAAAGACCCCAGACGATCAGCTGCGGATTCCACTGCCGCAGACGCGCCAGCGCCAGTTGCAGTTGCACGCCACGCTTGTTGCCGATCAGCTCGTGCCATTCGTCGACCACGATCATCTTCAGGGTCGAGAAAGTCGTCTGAGCATCGGCGCGGGTCAGCAGCAGCGTCAGGCTCTCAGGCGTGGTGATCAGCGCCGTAGGCAGGCGACGGCCCTGTTTGGCGCGTTCGCTGCTGCTGGTGTCGCCGGTTCGAAGGCCGACGCTCCAGGGAATGTGCAAGTCCGACAGTGGTGCTTGCAGCGCACGTGCGGTGTCGGCCGCCAGGGCACGCATCGGCGTAATCCACAGCACGCTCAGCGGGGCGGCCGGGGTTTTGCGTTTGCGAGGTTTATCGTCGCTTGGGGCAGGAGCCAGTCTAGCGAAGCGGTTGAGCGCTGCGAACCACACCGAATAGGTCTTGCCCGCGCCGGTACTGGCGTGCAGCAGTCCGGACTCCCCACGTGCCACCGCTGCCCATACGTCTTTCTGAAACGGGAATGGCTTCCAGCCACGAGCGGCGAACCAGCGCTGGGCAAAATTGACGTTCTTGGGCATGCGCAGGCTCTGATGGGGGATAAGTCAGAGACCGTCGGGGGAGGGGATTAGTTTGGTTTAGATGACTGTTCGCGGTGATCCGGTGGGCGCTTTTCTGTGGGGCGAATTCATTCGCGAACGATTGCTCAGACGACAGAGACCTGTCGACTGCACTAGCGCATCACGAATGAATTCGCTCCCACAGAGCACCACGCCCGTTTGCTGGTGCGATGAGTTATTTCAGGTTCCCGCTAAGGAACTGCTTCAACCGCTCGCTCTTCGGGCTGCCCAGCACTTCGTCGGGGTGACCGATTTCCTCGATCTGCCCCTGATGCAGGAACACCACCTGGTTGGCGACTTTGCGGGCGAAACCCATTTCGTGGGTCACCAGAATCATGGTGCGGCCTTCTTCGGCCAGGCCCTGAATCACCTTCAACACTTCGCCCACCAGCTCCGGGTCGAGCGCCGAGGTCGGTTCGTCGAACAGCATGATTTCCGGCTCCATTGCCAGCGCCCGGGCGATCGCCACGCGCTGTTGTTGGCCGCCGGACAGGAACGCCGGGTACTGATCGGCAACCCGTGCCGGCAGGCCGACCTTTTCCAGATACTTGCGAGCGCGGTCTTCGGCTTCGGCCTTCGACACGCCTAGCACTCGTCGTGGCGCCATGGTGATGTTTTCCAGCACCGTCATGTGGCTCCACAGATTAAAGTGCTGGAACACCATCGCCAGACGGGTGCGAATGCGCTGCAGTTCAGCAGGATCGGCCACTCGCATACCGGTGGCATCGCTGACCATGCGCACCTGCTGGCCGTCCAGGCTCATGGCACCGTCGTTGGGTTGTTCGAGAAAGTTGATGCAGCGCAGGAAGGTACTCTTGCCCGAGCCGCTGGCGCCGATCAGGCAGATCACGTCACCGACGTTGGCCTTGAGCGACACGCCTTTGAGCACCTCGTGGTCGCCGTAGCTTTTATGCAGGCCATCGATGGTCAGTTTGTACATGACTGGCAATCCTTAAGGAGAAAGTAAGTAGCCGCTGCGAAAGGCTTCGGTGCCGGCGACATGGGCGACGACCATGCCAGCGGTCGCCATGCGTCGCAAGGAGCGGGCGTACATAAGGCCAGCGCTGGCCGTGTGGATCGGGGTCACCGCATCGCTGATCGGGTCGATGACCTCAGCAATCAGTTGCCCCGCTTCGACGTATTCGCCCGGCAGTGTGCAGAACACCAGCAGGCCGCCGACAGGCGTGGCAACCGGTTCGACCGCCGCCAATGGCGTCGCCGGGTAAATCAATTCAGGTGGCGCCGCCGGTTCTCCGGCAATGGCGCCGTACTGCATCAGGTAACTGATGATCGCCTGGCAGTCGCGACTGCCGAGGGCGTGACACACATCGCCCTGGCCGCGCAATTCCAGGGTCACGGAAAAACTGCCCAGTGGAATCGGAAAGCGCTTTTCAAAGCGTTGCTGCAATTGCCACCACACCAGCGTGAAGCATTCGTCGAACGACTGCCCGCCGGAGTCGGTCGCCAGCAGACTGGCTTGCGCACCCAGATAACGAGACAGCGGCTCGACCTGCGACCAGGCCTCGGGTGTGGTGTACAGATGCTCCACCGATTCGAAATCGCAATGCAGGTCCAGCACCATGTCGGCGTCGCAGGCCAGCCGTTGCAAGGCCAGGCGTTGCGATTCCAGCTGCGTGGCGCCAGTACGTGCCAGTAGCGCCGCGCGCAGGTGTTTGCGGATCAGGCCGACGTTATGTTCCGGATCATCGGTCAGCAGCGGCTCGATCTCATCGCCTACCTGCACGCTCAGATCGACGAACCAGCGGTTGAAGTTCTGTCCGCTTTCCAGCTCGTAGCGGCCCAGCGGGATGTCCATCAGCACCTGTTCCAGGCCGATGGGGTTTGCCACCGGCACCACGACGACTTCGCCCAGCAGTTGGTCGGCGTTTTCAAGCTCCGCCAGACGCTGTTTCAAATACCAGGACACCAGCATCCCCGGCAGTTCGTCTGCGTGCAGGGATGACTGAATATAGATTTTGCAGGCGCCGTTTTCCGGGCCGTAGTGAAAGCTATGAATCTGCCGCGCGGTGCCTGGCACCGGCGACAGCAAGTCATGGGTCTGGTGTCGCATGAGCAGGTCCTAGTGAGACGGGCCGAGGAAGGCCAGCCAGCGGCGTTCGGCCAGTCGGAACAGGCCGACCAGTATGAAGGTGACAGTGAGATAGATCAGCGCGGCGATGCCAAACGACTGGAACGTCAGGAAGGTCGCCGAGTTCGCATCGCGGGCGACCTTGAGGATGTCTGGCACGGTGGCGGTGAACGCCACGGTGGTCGAGTGCAGCATGAGGATCACTTCGTTGCTGTAGTAGGGCAGCGAACGACGCAGCGCGGACGGCATGATCACGTAGGTATACAGACGCCAGCCGGTCAGACCGTAGGCCTTGGCCGCTTCGACTTCGCCGTGGTTCATGCTGCGAATCGCACCGGCGAAAATCTCGGTGGTGTAGGCGCAGGTATTGAGGGCGAACGCCAGGATCGTGCAGTTCATCGCGTCCCGGAAGAACGCGCCGAGCATTGGCTGTTCGCGTACCGCCGCAATGCTGTAGATGCCGGTGTAGCAGATCAGCAACTGGATATAGAGCGGCGTGCCACGGAACAGGTAGGTGTAGAACTGCACTGGCCAGCGTACCAGCGGGTTACGTGAAACCCGGGCGATGGACAGCGGGATCGAAACGATGAAACCGATGGCGATGGAGGCGCTGAGCAGCCACAGGGTCATGGCCAGTCCGGTGATGTTCTGGCCGTCCGTATAAAGGAAGGCGCGCCAGTAGTCTTGAAGCAATTCGATCATCGTTGAGCCTCCCGGCTGCCTGCGGCGTAACGCCGTTCAGCCCAGCGCAGGGCAATGTTGGAAACGCTGGTGATGACCAGATAGATCAACGCCGCGAGCACCAGGAAATAGAACAGTTGATACGTGCTCTTGCCTGCATCCTGAGAGGCCTTGACCAGATCGGCCAGACCGATGATCGACACCAGCGCAGTGGCCTTGAGCACCACTTGCCAGTTGTTGCCGATACCGGGAAGGGCAAAGCGCATCATCTGCGGGAACACCACGAAGCGGAAACGCTGGGAGCGACTCAAACCGTAAGCGGTGGCGGCTTCGACTTGTCCGCGGGGCACCGACAGGATCGCGCCACGGAAGGTCTCGGTAAAGTACGCGCCATAGATGAAGCCCAGGGTGATGACGCCGGCAGCGAAAGGATCGATTTCGATGTAGTCCCAATCCATCGCTTCGGTGAGGGTCGTGAGCCAGGTCTGCAGGCTGTAGAAAATCAGCAGCATCAGCACCAAGTCCGGGATGCCACGGATCAGTGTGGTGTAGACCTGTGCCGGAACGCGAAGGATCGCGGTTTTCGAGAGTTTGGCACTGGCGCCCAGCAGGCCGAGCACGATGGCCAGCAGCAACGACATTACCGACAATTTGACGGTCATCCAGGTGCCCTGAAGCAGCAACGGGCCGAAGCCTTTGAGGCTGAACGCGGACAGTCCCAGGTTTTGCAGAAGAGTTTCGAACATGTGCAACCTATACAGTCAATAAAAACGCCCATGAACTTCAGCGGGGGATTCGGATGATCGCTGAAGACACGGGCGCTTGTTTACTTATTTACCGCTGTACAGATTCAGATCACCGAAGTGCTTTTTCTGGATCTCGGCATACTTGCCGTCATCGTGTAACGCTTTGATACCTTTATCCAAAAGCGCTTTCAGGTCTTTGTTACCTTTCGAGATACCGACTGCGGTTTTGGCTGGCAGCAGTGGATCGTCGATTGGCTTGCTGACTTCGTAATCAGCACCTTGTGGCGACTTCAGGAAACCCAGCTCGGCTTGCAGCATGTCTTGTACGGAAGCGTCCAGACGGCCCGATACCAGGTCAGCGTAAACCTGGTCCTGGTTGGCGTAGGCCTGGGTTTTCACGCCAGCCTTGTCCAGGATGGCCTTGGCGTAGGCTTCCTGAATGGTGCCTTGCTCGTAGCCGACGGTTTTGCCTTTGAGCGAAGCAACATCAGCGCTCAGGCCGGAACCTTTTTTGTACACCAACGAGGTGGGGCCGGAGAACAGCTCGGAGGAGAAGTCGATGACTTTCTCGCGCGCCGGGGTCACGGTCATCGATGAGATCACGCCGTCGAACTTGTTGGCTTTCAGGCCAGGAATCATGCCGTCGAAATCGCTCTCGACCCACTTGCACTTGACCTTCAGTTCAGCACAGATCGCATTGCCCAGATCGATGTCGAAGCCAACCAGGCTGCCGTCAGCGGCTTTCGATTCGAATGGAGCGTACGAAGGATCGACGCCGAAACGCAGCTCCTTGTATTCCTTGGCCATTGCGTTGCCAGCGGCCAGACAGATGGCGAGTGCGGAAAGGGTCAGCCATGCTTTTTTCATCGTTCAGTCCTTAAAACCAAATTGAGCGTTGGGAACACGCGAAGGCTTGCTACCGGCAGGTGCCAGACCGCAAAAAGATAGCAATTTCCGAACCAAAGAGACGAACGTGCGTTTTAAATGTACGGAGTTGTCGCAATGATGACTTTGAGCCATCTCTTGTCTTTTTTCAGGCGCCGGAGGCAGGGGGGAGAGTAGCCGAAACGGCTGATAAGAGTGCGGAAATTATCTTCATCACAGAGGTGTGTTCCCGCCTTAGTGCCGATTTGCATAGATTTGTAGCAGTCCGGCTTGCCGGAAGTAGCGATTGCCGATGCATCAAGGGGCGCAAGCCATGCTGCGACAGAGAGCACGAGCGTGGGCGCTTTTCGATCTGGCGCACTGAAATGGTGCTCACGATAAAAGATCCTGCAAGGTTGCCAGGCTGTCAGCCTCGGCCACAGGCTTGTCCTGTCGCCATCGGAGCATTCTCGGAAACCTCACCGCGATCCCGCTCTTGTGGCGCTTCGACAGAGCAATGCCTTCGAACCCCAACTCGAAAACCAGGGTTGGGGTAACACTTCTGACCGGGCCGAATTTCTCGACGGTAGTCTTGCGGATGATCGCATCGACTTTGCGCATTTCTTCGTCGGTCAGCCCCGAATAGGCCTTGGCGAACGGCACCAGCGTGCGCTCGCTCGACTGCGGCGGGCCATCCCACACGGCGAATGTGTAATCGCTGTACAGGCTGGCGCGGCGACCGTGGCCGCGCTGGGCATAGATCAGTACTGCATCGACGCTGAATGGATCGATTTTCCACTTCCACCAAACGCCCATGTCCTTGGTTCGTCCAACGCCGTACAGCGAATCTCGTGCCTTGAGCATCATGCCTTCGACCCCAAGGCTGCGGGACGCCTCGCGCTGCTGGCCCAGATCGAGCCAATCCTGGCCGCTCAGGACTGGGGAGGCCATCAAAACCGGGCTTTGCGCCTCAGTGATCACCTGCTCCAGTTGCGTACGCCGTTCATGTTGCGGACGACTGCGCCAGTCATGACCTTGCCACTCGAGCAAGTCATAAGCGAGGACCACCACAGGAACATCCTCGAGGATTTTCTTGCCCAGTGTCTTGCGACCGATGCGTTGTTGCAGCAAGGCAAAGGGCTGAACGGAAGGGGTCGATAGGTCAGGAGTGCCCGGCGCGGGGGGACTGAGTTCGAAAGCGTCGTCTTCCGGGGTTTGGAGCGTGGGCGCCTTCCAGACCACGATTTCACCATCGATCACGGTGCCATCTGGCAGGCATTGGGCCAGGCTGTGCAGCTCCGGGAAGCGATCGGTGACCAGTTCCTCGCCGCGTGACCAGATCCACAGCCGCCCCTCGCGCTTGACCACCTGCGCGCGAATCCCGTCCCACTTCCACTCCACCTGCCAGTTCTCGACCGGGCCGAGCAACGTTTCGAACTGATCCACTGGCTGCTGAAGCGCGTGGGCGAGGAAGAACGGATAAGGTTGGCCACCACGCTGGGCGTGTTCGTCTTCTGACTCTTCTGCGATCAGCTTGAGATAGCCTTCGGCGCTCGGGCGATGAGACAAATCGGTATAGCCCACCAGCCGCTGGGCCACGCGCTTGCTGTCGATGTCGGCCAATCCTGCGAGGGCGCGGGTGACCAACAGTTTCGATACGCCGACGCGAAAACTGCCGGTGATCAGCTTCAGGCAGACCATCAGGCTCTGGCGATCAAGCTGCGCCCAGAAGGTCGGCAGCCGTTCCAGCAACTCTTCGGGTGGCAGACCGCGAAGCGGCAGCAGCTTGTTTTCCATCCAACTGGCCAGGCCCTCATCGGAACTGTGCTCGGCCTGCGGGAGTAGCAGCGACAGGGTTTCAGCGAGGTCGCCGACCGCTTGATAACTCTCTTCGAACAGCCACTCGGGTAGCCCGGAGAGCAACATGGCCTGTTCGCGCAACAGACGAGTCGGGACCAATTGCCGCGGACGACCGCCAGACAGGAAATACACGGCCCAAGCCGCGTCTTCCGGTGCCGCGTGGGCGAAATAACGTTGCATCGCGGCGAGTTTGGCATTGCTTGAAGTGGTGGCGTCCAGCAGCCCGTAAAGTTCGGCGAAGGCCTTCATGACGCGGCCTCTTGCTCGCTGGCTTCGGGTTTGGCCGGTGCGTCGTCTTCTTCATCGCCGTATTCGGTGGTGAAGCCTTGAGCGTCGAGGCCCAGTTCGCGCAGGTAGCGCACCAGAACCGCGACTGAGCCGTGGGTGACCATCACCCGTTCGGCGCCGGTGTTTTCGATAGCCCACAACAGACCGGGCCAGTCGGCATGGTCGGAAAGGGCAAAACCGCGATCCACGCCACGCCGCCGACGGGTGCCGCGCAGCATCATCCAGCCGCTGGCGAAGGCATCGCTGAACTCGCCGAAGCGGCGCATCCAAGTGCTTCCGCCGGCTGATGGCGGGGCGACGATCAAGGCCTGGCGCAAAGCCGGGTCGGTCTTCTTGAAGTCACCTGCGTATTGAGTTTCGGGAATTCGCACGCCAGCTTCGCGGTAGACGCGGTTGAGCGGCTCGACCGCGCCGTGGACCAGAATCGGGCCGATGCCGGGGTCGATGCCGTGCAGGATGCGCTGGGCTTTACCGAAGGAGTAGGCGAACAGCACGCTGGCCTTGCCGACCGCGGCGTTGGCGCGCCACCAGTCGTTGATGCCGGTGAATATTTCAGATTGCGGCTGCCAGCGGTAGATCGGCAGGCCGAAGGTGGATTCGGTGATGAAGGTGTGGCAGCGCACCGGCTCGAACGGCTCGCAGGTGCCATCGGGTTCGACTTTGTAGTCGCCTGACGCGACCCAGACCTCGCCCTGGTATTCCAATCGAACCTGGGCTGATCCGAGCACGTGCCCAGCGGGATGCAGGCTCAGTTTTACGCCGTGGTGGGTGAGGGATTCGCCGTATTGCAGGGTCTGCAGGTTGATGTCCTGGCCAAGACGCGAGCGCAGGATTCCTTCGCCGGGGGCGGCCGCCAGGTAACGTTGGTTGCCGGTACGGGCATGATCGCCATGGCCATGGGTGATGACCGAGCGTTCGACCGGACGCCAGGGATCGATATAAAAATCCCCCGGCGGGCAGTAGAGGCCTTCGGGGCGGGCGATGACAAGATCCATGGGCATGACCGGTTTGGGGGCTTGTCAGGTAGAGCGGCAGAAATCGGGGGAAGTTCGGTTTGTTTTTTGGGGTGCAAGGAGGGGCCAATGTTGCGGGATATGCCCTGACGTCCGGATGGGGCCGACCGTAGGAGCCGGTTTGCTGGCGAACCCGGTGTGTCAGACAACGCATCCACGACTGCCCACCGCGTTCACCAGAGCTCCTACAGGTTTTGCGGTTTCGCTCAACCTTGCGAACCCATAAAAAAACCGTAGCAGTCCGGCTCGCCGGTGGTAGCGATCTCGCTGACGCCGCCGTCGCAGCGCCGCCCGAGACCGCAGCGCCAGCCTTATTTCCCAGGTGTCAACGTCAACCGCTGCTTCCCATACACCTTCTCAAAATTCTCCGGCTGCATCGGAACCGACATGTACAGCCCTTTCACCCACGGATCGATCCCGTCGGCGAAATGCGGACTCGCCGGATTACCCGACTGCCCCGCCGCGTTCTGCGCCATCATCGGTTCCTGTTGGGCGAAGTCAACGATCATGCGCATCGCCGGGATCACCGCCGCGTCGAAATCCTGCCCCCAGTGAAAGCCCGATGCGTTCAGCGTGGTGTGATCGCCACCCGCCGCCATTGGCCCTTTGACCACGCTGGCCTTGCTGCCACCGATGGCTGCCGTCAACTGAGCGCTCTGCGATGTCCACCTGTACTGGTGCAGTTTGCCCCACTGCCAAGCTTTGTGATCACCCCCCAACTGACTCTCGCCTGCAGTGATAGCGGCAGCGAGGCTGCGCGCCAGAATTGCGGGTTTGTCTTCCTTTTGAGGGGTTTTCACGTCGTCCCAATACGGGCTGTCCTCACGACCAAGCAGGTGATCGGCCTGGGGCGAGTAGGAAAGGTCCGCGCTTTGCACCAGCGCTTTCCATGCAGGGCTGCTTTCAGGACCCAGTTCATCGATGAAGATCTGCCTGGCGCTCTCTTGCAGGAACAGCTCATAAATCGCTGCATCGGACGACACTGGCGACAAGCGACCATCGAACGCCATCAAGCGGCTCAGCGCCTCTCGCGCCTTTTCGCGATCCGCTGGAGGAAGCGCGTCGATGGCTTGCTTCAGAGGTCTGGCCATGCCGGGCGCCTCGAACATCTTCTTCAGCTTGGCGGCAAAGGTCGTGGTTTGGTCATACTGCATGGCGATCGTGCTGCGAGTGTCCTGCTTGCCACTGTTGGCCAGCTCGGCAATGCGCTCGGCACGTTCCGGATAGTCCCAGGAGTTGGACAGCTGCATGCCGTAACCCTTTGGCACGGTGCGCTGGTTGGCAGTGCCGATCCAGCCCTGCTGCGGGTCCTGATCGTATGGATGAAGCATGGCGTCAGCGTACCCGTCCCAGTCGAAACGACCGTCCCAGCCCGGTGATGGAATCAGCCCCAGGCCTTCCCGGCGATTCGGATAGCGCCCGGTGACCTGCCAACCGGTGTTCGAGGCGTCGGCGAAAACCATGTTCAACGTAATCGCCCGAATTTCCCGGGTGTTGTCGAAAGCCCGCTCGACGTTCTGCGCACGTGTCAGGTCGAATAGCGCATCGAGGGACTTGTCGTCCTTGGCGTTCGGGGTTTGCAATGCGATGCCCAGACCACTGGCCAGTTGCGCGGAACTGGCGTTGAGCAGCGGTCCATGTCGGGTTTCGTAGGCGGGCTCGCGTACCGGACTCTGGCCTTTGATGAAATAGGTTTCCTCGTGGGCGCCCGCGGCAACCCACTTGCCGTCGGCCAAGACCATCAGGCGATTGTTTTCGCGCTTGAGCTTTTCCAGGAACAGATCCTGGTTGTCGCCCATCGCCGGGCCCATGCCCCAGGCCAGCTTGCCATTGAAACCGGAGAGCACCAACGGCAGACCGGCGACAGTGGCGCCTGCGGCCTGGTACTTCGGCGCACGGATCTGCACGAAATTCCACATCGACGGCAGCGTCGCCGGCAGTTGGCTGTCAGTAGCCAACAGACTCTTGCCAGCGCGAGCGCGTGGCGGGGCGATTACCCAGTTGTTGGACGCCGAAACCCCCAGCAGATTGAGATCGGAAAGTTGCAGCGCGGCCTTTTGCAGATCGCCGAGGCCCGGCATCTGATTGCCCAGATTCAGACCTTTGAGTTTGTCGGCTTCGGCAAACGGCAGTTCTTCGTCGGGATAGGTCGGCAGCAGCCAGGCGAGCTTGTCGGCGCCGACTTTCTGCGCCAGCACCAGGGAGGAGATTTCCTCTTGCAGGTTCACCGACAGGCTGAAGTTCAACAGGCTGAAGATCAGCGCCGAGTCTTCGGGCTTCCAGTATTCAGGCCTGTAACCCGCATCCACGAGATCGGACGGCAGTTTGTCCCGATAGCGGAACAGGTAGGCGTTGACGCCCCGGGCATAGACTTCGAAAAAGCGTTTCAGGCGCGGCGACGAGGCGTTGTACAGATCCCCCGCCGTTTGCTTGAGATTGGCGGCACGCATCATGCGATCCAGATCCAGCGCGCCGGGACCGGCAATTTCCGACAGGCGGCCCTGGGCCAAGAGGCGCATTTGCACCATTTGCGAGATGCGATCGCTGGCGTGAACGTAGCCGAGGGTGAACAGCGCGTCGTGGAAGGTGCTGCTTTCAATCAGCGGCATGCCCAGGTTATTGCGGCGCACGGAAACGTTCTGCGCCAGGCCCTTGATAGCGTAAACACCGCTGGTGGGCGGCAGATTGTCACGGTCTTCGCCGCCCAGTTGGCAGCCTGCGAGGCTCAACAGCCCCAACATGGCAGCGGTCGTGCTGAGTCGCGTCTTCAGGGGGGAGAGGGCTGGCGAGGCCATGATGTAGCTCCTGCGGGGGGGTAGGCATTGGAAACGCGCTACGTTAGAGAGCAGGTAGTCGCTAAGCAAGCGGGGGTGGGGAGTTTATTTCAGGATTTTCGAGATCGTGAGGGATTGCAAAACGTCTGTGGGAGCGAATTCATCGCGAGGGCCAGCACGGGCGACGTCTTGTCTGTCGCCTGAAACAGTTTCGCGAATGAATTCGCTCCCACAGGGATCACGGAGCGATCAAGCGCCGTGGCACTTCTTGAATTTCTTCTCGCTGCCGCATGGGCAAGGATCGTTGCGACCCACGTCCTTGAGCGCGTTGCGGACCGGCTCCTGAGGCTCATGGTTGCAATGCGGGCCGTGAACGTGGCCGTGGTCATGGTGATGATCGTGGTGGTCGTGATCGTGGTCGCAATCAGGACCGTGCACGTGGGCTTGCTGGTTCATGGGGTCACTCCGGAATCAAATCGGCGGGGATTATGTCGCCATTGCGACCAATACGCACGTTATGCCCGAATAAAAATCCGGTCTTGAGCTTGCCTTCCAGCCGGTAATGAATAGGCTGATTGGTTTTGCCGAGCATCTGTGTGACCTCCTTTAGATGTTCCCAGAGGTTAGTGCGGATCGGCACCGTGAAATTCCGGTGGCTGTTGGCCTTGACGATAAACCAGTCGCTGTAATCGCCGTCGGCGAGCAAGATGTCGTTGAGCACTACTTTGTAGCGCAATCCACGCACCAGTACGCTGGAGTCGTTAGGGTTGTCCACGCGAAATCGCAGCTTCAAGTCCTGCTTGAGCAGCTTGGCCTTGACCACGTCGACCTTGAGCAGTTTGACCTCGGGGTCTTCGGCACCCCCGGTGAGCAGCGACGAACACCCGGATAATGCCAGCGCCATGAAAAGGCCGACGACTCTGATTACGCTTGCCTGAAACACCATTGGTTCACTCCCTGTCGGGCTTGAGTCTAGCAAGCGCCCGGTGCAGGGCAACTCGCTGTTCCATAGAGCCTGCGCCATACTCACGCTATGTGTCGAAGGAGTATTGACCCATGAAGCTGTACGAAATTGTTTTTTCTGGCCAATTGATACCTGGTGCACAAGTCGAGCGGGTCAAGGCCAACCTGGCAAAGCTGTTTCAGGCCGACGCTCAACGCATCGCGCTACTGTTCTCCGGTCGGCGCCTGGTGCTGAAGAACAACCTCGATCAGGCAGGTGCCGAGAAGTATCGCTCGACCCTGGAGCGCGCCGGGGCGCGGGCCGAAGTGGTGGCGATGCCAGGGCAGGTTGAAGTCGAGTCGCAATCGCAACAGGTCGAGGTCGAAGAAGTCGAGCTGGCTCCGCCGCCCGATGAGCCGAGCTGGACACGTCGCGCTCCGCAAGCCGCACCTGCATCCGGGGCGAAGTCCGAAAGGGCCTCGAAACTCAAGCCGCGGGATGTCTACATGGCGGCGTTTGCCGACGTCGAGGCGCCGGACTTCACGCTGTCTGAACTGGGCAAGAATGTCCAGGATCCGAAGGCCGCGCCGGTCCCGCCCCGCCTGGATCTGTCAGGCCTGAGCCTGGCGCCTGAAGGCAGCGACATGGGCGAGATCAAATCGGTCGAGCATGTGATAGTGCCCGATATCTCCCACCTCAAATTGGCCTGACGCAGTGCCGCGCGTCCTCTGTTGCATTCCGGCTTGCCGGCGGCAGCAATTCGAGAGGCACCACCGCCGGCACGCCGTGCTGCTACAGGTTCAGCATGGTTCAGGCCATATAGGCCGAGCAGCACTTCTTGAACTTCTGCTCACTGCCACACGGGCACGCATCGTTGCGTCCTGCCTTGAGTTGCACGGTGGGGTCGATGAAATACCAGCGGCCGTTGTTCTGCACGAACGCTGAACGCTCCCGGTGGCTGTGTTCGCCTGCCGCATCGTGCCAGCGCGCGGTGAACGTGACGAAGGCGTGTTCCGGCTTGCCACCCAGCAGCTCCGCGCTCTCTACCTCAAGCCCTAGCCAGGTGCTTTGCGCACTCCACTGGCTTATCGATTCGCGATCCAGACTGTTCTTTTGCGCCGGTAACGTTGTGTCGAGCAGGTAATCCACCAGCCCCAATACATAGGCGCTATAGCGCGAGCGCATCAACGCCTCGGCGCACGGCGCAGGCAAGCCAGCGTGATAACGGCCGCAGCAGCCGTCCAGAAGATTGCCGCTGCCACAAGGACAAATTGCACTGCTCATGATGCGGGTCTCACCACCAATATTTGCCGAAATTTTCCGGATTCGCCCAGAACTTCGCGTTCAGCCAGTCCGGCACCTGTTTGTACTCGCGCAGGTCGTAGGTGAAGAGGGTCAGCACCTGCTCGTCCCTGGCGAAACGTTCACTGGCCTGTAGCGCCAGCGAATAAAAATCCGTGGTCTGCCAGCCGCACGCCTTCATGTCGGCCAGTACGGCCATCCGGCTGGCGTTGAGGTTGCGAATCCCGCCCAGCAGTTCCAGTCCCGCGCGTTTGGGGATGTGCTCCAGGCAATCGACGACCAGCGCCAGATCAAAACGTTGGGCCGCGATGTCAGCAGGCAATACGCCGGGTGCCGCTTGCGCCAGTTCGGTGTCCGGGTGGGCATCCTGAAAGGCTTGCAGGGCCGGAAAGCTGTTCGCGCCAATCAGCAGCAAACGCTTGGGCGCATAGCGGTCGAGCAGGGCGGCCAACGCCTGTTGTGGCGTGCGGGTGGAAAAACTGTCGGTCATCGAAATCCCTCAATTGAGCCAGCAAGGGTAGCCTGCCGAATCTTCGTGGCATAGGGAACAGCCCCACGCTTGAACTTTTTAATCGATCACCATGACAAAGCCTACGGAGTGAAGGCAAAAGGCTATTTCTAAAAGAACCCGCCCCTCTGCTCGTTGAAAACCATAAAACCCCTGATTTCAGGGTGGCAAGTGGCCCCAACGGCGTCTTTACTCCATTTCAGTCGGTTTTAGCCGATACCAAAGGAGAAGAACTGTATGAGCATGATTCGGACAGCGTTACCTCTGATTTTGGTTACCAGTGTATTGACGGGTTGTGCCGGCTTGCAAAAGACCGACTGGCCACTGTGTGCTGCTGGCGGCGTGCTTAGCGGTGCGGCGATTGGCGCATTCCAGTCGGCTTCCGTAGCCGCAGGCCTGGGTGGTGCAGTCGGTGTGATGGCGGGTGCCTACTGCTGGGCTCATGGTGATGGCGATGATGACGGCGACGGCGTGCTGAACAGCGTCGACAAGTGCCCGGATACGCCGAAAGGTACACCGGTCGATGCCACTGGCTGCCCGATCGTGACACCTGCGCCCGAGCCGGTAGCTGCTCCAGTCGTGCTTCCGAGAGAAGAAGTGATCACCATCCGTGACGTGCACTTCGAGTTCAACAAGGCGACGCTGACTCCGGGCGACAAGCAGCAGCTGGATATGGTGGCGACCAAGCTGAAAACCGAGGCGCCTAATGTGCAGCTGCATGTGAGTGGCCATACCGACAGCGTGGGCAGCGATGCCTATAACCAGAAGCTGTCGGAAAAACGTGCGCATTCGGTGACTGATTATCTGATCAGTTCGGGTATTGCTCGCAGCACGTTTGTGTCGGTGGAGGGTGATGGTGAGAGTCGTCCTGTCGCAGATAACAAGACTGCTGAAGGTCGTGCCTTGAACCGTCGCGTTGAGATCAAGATCAATCGTTGATTGAGTTTTGTGTTGTCAGGAAAACCCCGGCCTTTGTGCCGGGGTTTTCTTTTTTCTGCGTCTTTGTGTCGTTTGGACTATCGCGTAAGAAGAGCAATACGGGCTGGAGCTAACGCTCTTCACCACTTTAATGCCGAACACAACTCTCGCTATCACCCCGATTTACTGTAGGAGCCGGCTTGCAGGGGAACGCGGTGGGTCATTAAACGTTGATGTATCTGAGTCGCCGCCTTCGCCAGCAAGCCGGCCCCTGCAGATACTGCGCCGCGCGAAGATCGTTCTCACCCCGCATCCCCATCAAACCTGCGGCATTTGAAACCATCCTCTGGCATAGTCGCTCCCGTCGCCGTACTGTGCGCAAAGCATTTTTTGCAGCACTGAAATAAAAAAACAGCAGGGGCGTGTCATGAAGGTGGTTTGGGGGTTGGGGAAAGTCTTGACGTTGGGATTCTGGGCGGTGGTACTGGTCAACCAGACCGCCGTTTTGCCGATTCCCTTCGATATGTTGATCAAACTGGCCGGTAGCCTTTTGCTGCTGACCCATGTAATGGAACTGGTTCTCTTCAGCGGCAGCCTGCGAGGGCGTTCGCATCCTTGGTTCGACCGCGTGCAGATTCTGATTTTCGGTATTTTCCACCTGCAATCCTTCGGTCGCCGCCAGGCGGAGGTTCACCATGCGTAACGCGTTACTGATGACGGCAGGCCTGCTGTCGGCCATGAGCAGCTCCCTGGTCATGGCTCAGAGCATCTCGGTGGAGTCGCATTCGCTGATGCGCCTGCCGAGCAATGCCAGCGTCGTGCAACTGGACCGTCTGGAAGTGGCCGATTACGGAACCCTGCTGATCCCGGCCGGATTGACCGAAGTGCGAGTCGGACAGTTGGTGATGGGTCATGAGTCGCGCATCGCTATCGTGCCAAGCGCCGAGCCGTTCAAGTTGCAGGTCAAGCAGGGCGATCTGGGCAGTGGTGCGCAGATCACTGCGCGCGGCGCACCGGGGACGTTCGAGAAAGCGCCGTCGCCCGGCCGTAACCTGAACCTGCGGCTCGAGGAGTTGAATGCCGACGTGCTGTCCATCGATGCCCGTGGCGGTGCGGGATCGCCCGGTTACGTAGGGCTGGACGGCGGCAACGGTGAGGATCCGGGCTGTACCTGGGGCGCAGCCAGCCGGGGTTTCGATGGCGATGACGGCGGCAATGGTCATGACGGCGCGGCCGGCGCATTGGTACGGCTGGAACTACCTCAGACGTTCCCCGATGAGCGGGTGAAGGTCGATGTGCAGGGCGGTGCCGGCGGTATTGGCGGCGAAGGCGGTCGCGGCGGCAAGGGCGGGGCGTCCAAGGGCTGTCTCGTCTATCGCGCCGACGGGGCCAAATCCGGCAAGAACGGTGAGAAGGGTCAGTCAGGCGCCGTCGGGCCGGCGGGTTCGGTGAGCCTGCGCAGGCTGTAAGGCACAGCGTCAAATCGTAGGAGCGGCTTGCTGGCGAATGCGGTGGGTCAGATATCGACGTGTTGTCTGGCACTCTGCGTTCGCCAGCAAGCCGGCTCCTACAATACCAACAAGCACTCAGAACCCAGGTCGGGCCGCTGCAATCGCAATCACCGCAATGCCCACCAGCAGATTGATCCCCACCAAACGCCGAATCCGCCCGAGCGCGGCAACCCCTTCAGCCCACTGCTCGGCAGCCACGGCTTTGCGCAATTGCGGCAGGTTCAGCGTCGACACCCTCAGGAACAACGCCACCATCACCACATACAGCCCGATCATCGCCTGCACGTAGCGCGGTGCGGTCTGAAAACCGCTGAAGTTAATGTTGATCATGCCGATCCCGGTCACTGGCAGCATGATGATCGCGCCCCACACCCAGGCAAAAAATCGCGGGAAGACCTGCACCCACAGCTTCAACCGGGCCGGGCCTTCAAGAGCGGCGATGACCGCTGGTCGCAGAACCATCCATGCAAAAAACATCCCGCCTACCCACAAAACAGCGGATAGCACGTGCAAGACGTAGACAAAGGCTACAGGTGACATCGAGAACTCCGATCTGCGAAGAAAGAATTAGCGCGGTATGATAGCCGCCCGCTGCAACCACTGATAATTTATCCAGCAGTTTTTTACTTGTAACCGTGTGATGCCGAGCCAACGACCCAGCCCATGATCAGTACCGAACTCAAATCCCAGATTCAGGGCGCGTATTCGCGTTTCCTCGAAGCCAAAAGCCTCAAGCCTCGCTACGGCCAGCGTCTGATGATCGCCGAGGTGGCCAAGGTGCTGGGAGATATAGACACCGACGAGGAAGGCCGACGTTCGGGCGACCCGGCGGTGGTCGCGGTGGAGGCGGGGACCGGTACCGGCAAGACCGTGGCCTATGCGATCGCTGCGATTCCCACAGCAAAGGCAGCGGGCAAGCGTCTGGTGATCGCCACGGCAACCGTCGCGCTGCAAGAGCAGATCGTCCACAAGGACCTGCCCGACCTGATGCGCAACAGCGGCCTGAGTTTCACCTTCTCGTTAGCCAAGGGGCGTGGCCGCTACATGTGCCTGTCCAAGCTCGACATGCTGCTGCAGGAGGGTAACGCGCAGAGCGCCACCGCCCAGCTGTTCGAGGAAGAAGGCTTCAAGATCGAGGTCGATGAAGCCAGCCAGAAGCTGTTCACCAACATGATCGAAAAGCTCGCCGGTAACAAATGGGACGGTGATCGCGACAGTTGGCCCCAGGAGCTGGCCGATCAGGATTGGGCGCGGCTGACCACCGATCACAGCCAATGCACCAACCGGCATTGTCCGAATTTTCAGCAGTGCGCCTTCTATAAGGCTCGCGAAGGCATGGGAAAAGTCGACGTCATCGTCACCAACCACGACATGGTGCTGGCCGACCTGGCGCTGGGCGGCGGGGCGGTGCTGCCTGATCCGCGCGACACGCTGTACGTGTTCGACGAAGGTCATCACCTGCCCGACAAAGCCATCGGCCACTTCGCGCATTTCAGTCGCCTGCGTTCGACTGCGGACTGGCTGGAGCAGACTGCCAAGAATCTCACCAAATTGCTGGCCCAACACCCGCTACCCGGCGATCTGGGCAAGCTGATCGAGCAGGTGCCGGAACTCGCCCGTGAGATCAAGACCCATCAGCAGTTCATGTTCACCGCCTGCGAACAGCTGGCCGATTTCAAGGCCGGCGAGGACATGGAAGGCCGTGAGCGCCCGCGTCATCGCTTCGTCGGTGGCGTGGTTCCCGAGCACATGCGCGAGATGGGCATCGAGCTGAAAAAAGGTTTTGCCCGACTCGATGACCTGTTCACCCGTCTGACCGAATTGCTCAAGGAAGGGATGGACGGCGAGGTCAACATCGGCATCGCCAGCCATCAGGCCGAGGAGTGGTATCCGCTATTCGGCAGCCTGCTGGCCAGGGCTCACGGCAACTGGGAGCTATGGACCGCATTCACCGCTGAAGACCCGGAAAACAGTCCGCCCATGGCGCGCTGGCTGACGCTGGCCGAAAGTGGTTCGTTGTTCGATATCGAAGTCAACGCCAGCCCGATCCTCGCAGCTGAGATGCTGCGCCGGAACCTGTGGAATGTGGCCTACGGTGCGCTGGTAACCTCCGCAACCCTGACCGCGTTGGGCAAGTTCGACCGCTTCCGCATGCGCGCCGGGCTGCCCAAGGACGCGGTCACCGCAGTGGTGCCAAGCCCGTTTCATCACGCCGACGCCGGCGTGCTGCGGGTGCCGGACCTCAAGGCCGACCCGCGCAACGCTGCCGATCACACGGCGGCGATCATTCGCGAACTGCCGGATCTGGTAGAGGGCTCCAAGGGCACGCTCGTGCTGTTCTCCTCGCGTAAACAGATGCAGGAAGTCTTTGACGGCCTGGAGCGCGACTGGCGCAAGCGGGTGTTCATTCAGGGCAATCTGTCCAAGCAGGAAACGCTCAACAAGCACAAGGCGCGGGTCGATGGCGGCGACGAGAGCGTGCTGTTCGGCCTCGCCAGCTTCGCCGAAGGTGTCGACCTGCCGGGCGCCTACTGCGAGCACGTGGTTATCGCCAAGATTCCGTTCGCTGTGCCGGACGACCCGGTCGAAGCCGCGTTGGCCGAATGGATCGAAGCCCGGGGCGGCAATCCGTTCATGGAAATCGCCGTACCCGATGCCTCACTGCGTCTGATTCAGGCCTGCGGTCGGCTGCTGCGTACAGAGAAGGACCGCGGGATCATTACCCTGCTGGATCGGCGCGTGGTCACCCAGCGATACGGCAAGGCTATCCTCAACGCATTACCGCCGTTTCGCCGGGAAATTTCCTGAGTGGTGTTCGGGATTAAACGCACTTGATCGGGTCTTAACTGGCGCCGAGTGGTCTTGATCCTGTTGAGTCAGTCATGGCCTCTTCGTGAGCAAACTCACTCTCACAGTGCGTGGCGCCTTCGATTTTGCATCTAACGGAATCCGATCTGTGCAAGTGAGCTGAGGTTAGGGCCCGCCCATCATCAAGGAGCACAAGATCACATGGTTCGTCGTTGGTTGTCTGCCGCCCTGGCCATTGCCTGCGCAGGATCCGTACGTGCCGCGCCCGACGGCCAGCAGACGCTGTTCAATTTCGTCCGGCCGGCTGATGTGGTGCAGGTCACGACCCAGGATGCGAGTTTGCCCCAGGCCAACGCCGAGCAGACGGCCGAGGGCGAGGTACTGCGTCGTGTGACGTTCAATCCCGTCACCAGACCCAGCCTGCGCCTGTCACCGCAAAGCGGCGTCTGGGACTGGAGTGGCGAGAGTGCCATGACCTTGCGCGTGCAAAGCGCGATGGATTGGGCGCTGACGCTTTATGTACAAGTCCAGAGCAGTGACGGCAAAACCCTCAACAGCCGAATCGACCTGCCCGCTGGCCCTGCGCAAACCCTGATTGTGCCGCTCAAGGCCAGTTCTGCGCTGAGCGAAGGCATGCGTATCGGACCGCCAATGCCGTGGACCTATGAAGGCCAGCGCGTGTTACTGGCCAACACCAACGGCGAGTTGAATGCGAGTCAGGTAACGTCGGTCACGGTGTCCATGTCGCAACCCCAAGTCGCGCAAAGCGTGCTGATCGAGAAGTTCGGGGTACAGGAAGACGACATGATTCAAAAGGCTGCCTACAGTAATCTGCTCGATGGATACGGCCAGTACACCCGTGGCAAATGGCCGGAAAAGATCACCCGCGACGATCAGCTCAAGAGTCTGGCAAGTCAGGAGCAACAACAACTCAAGGCATGGTTGAAGGATCGTCCGGCCCACGACAAATATGGCGGGCTGTTGAAAGGACCAGTCTTCGAGGCCAAAGGTTTTTTCCGCGCCGAGAAACGCAATGATCGCTGGTATCTGGTGACCCCGGAGGGCCATCCGTTCTATTCGCTGGGGATCAATGCCATCGCTGCTGATGACAGTCAAACCTATGTCGAAGGCCGCGAATCGATGTTTGCCAGCCTGCCTGGCAACGACGATCCGCTGGCAGCGTTTTACGGCACCAATGATGACAACCGCAACACCGGTGCCAACAAGGATCGGCAGTTCGATCAGGGGCGCTGGTTCGATTTCTACGGCGCCAATCTGCAACGCACTTATGGTGTGCCCAAGTGCGTCGAGGTTTTCAGACCTGCACCTGTGGTCGACGAAGATGAAAACCCCGAAACCTCGATCACCGACGCCCCTGACGATCAGAAGAATCCTGCGCCTTCGCCTGAAGAACCCGCCGCGCCACAACCCTCCGTGGAATGCAAACCGGTGAATCTGGACAGCAAACGCTGGGTCGATCACACCCTGCAACGCCTGCAGGCCTGGGGCTTCAATACCATCGGCAACTGGAGCGAACCTGCCCTTGAAAGCAGGGAGCGCGTGCCCTTTACCCTGCCGCTGTCCATTGTCGGCGATTACGTCAGCATCAGCACCGGCCACGATTGGTGGGGTGGGATGCCCGATCCGTTCGACCCGCGCTTCGCCATGGCAACTGAACGTGCCGTCGCCATTGCCGCCCGCGATCATCGCGACGATCCTTGGCTGATCGGTTATTTCGCGGACAACGAACTGGCGTGGGCCGCGCCGGGCGATGGCCCGAAAGACCGCTATGCGCTGGCCTACGGCACCCTGAAACTGACCACGGATGTCCCGGCCAAGCGTGCTTTTCTAAAACAGTTGCGCGACAAGTACCGTAATCAGGAGGGGCTGTCCAAAGCCTGGGGCATCGAATTGCCTGCATGGGAATTGATGGAAGATCCGGGCTTCGAGCCGCCATTACCAAGCGCGGAGCATCCGGAAATCGAAAATGACCTCAAGTACTTCCAGCGCGTGTTCGCCGAAACTTACTTCAAGACCATTTCCGACGCCTTGAAATGGCACGCGCCGAACCACCTGCTGCTGGGCGGTCGCTTTAGTGTCAGTACGCCGGAAGCGATTGAGGCCTGCGCCAAATATTGCGACGTTCTGAGCTTCAACCTCTACACGCCCAAACCGCAGGATGGCGTGGATTTCGCCAAACTGCGCGTGCTCGACAAACCGGTGCTGGTCAGCGAATTCCACTTCGGTTCGCGTGATCGCGGACCGTTCTGGGGTGGCGTCATGGAGGTCCCCCGCGAGGAGGATCGTGGCCCGGCTTACGCCAGCTTTCTGAAGAGCGCCTTTTCAGACCCTTCCATCGTCGGCGTGCATTGGTTCCAGTACCTGGACCAGCCCGCGACCGGGCGCCTGCTCGACGGCGAAAACGGGCATCTGGGGCTGGTAGGGATTACCGATGTGCCTTATCAGGGCTTCATCGAGGCCGTGCGCAAGGCCAATGGGCAGGTTGGGGAAGTAATAGCGCGCTGATCCCTTAGAAACCGGCTTGCTGGCGAACGCGGCGGATCAGTCCACATCGATGTGTCTGACCTGACATGTTCGTCAGCAAGCCGGTTCCTACAGGTTTTGCTGTGCGCCCGACGACGCGTCGCTGTTCCCAAATCTCCCAATCGCTGGAACAATGCACGACATTTTGTGCAGCCGCGCCGGAGAGAGATACCGTGCAGATTCAAGGTCATTTCGAACTTCAATTCGAAGCCGTACGCGAGGCATTTGCGGCGCTTTTCGACGATCCGCAAGAGCGCGGCGCGGCGTTGTGCGTGCAGGTCGGCGGACAGACCGTGCTGGATCTGTGGGCGGGTACTGCTGACAAGGACGGTGCCGAGGTCTGGCACAGCGACACAATCGCGAATCTGTTTTCCTGCACCAAGACCTTCACCGCCGTCACAGCGTTGCAGATGGTCGGCGAGGGCAAACTGAATCTGGACGAACCCGTCGCGCGCCTGTGGCCCGAATTTGCAGCCGCTGGCAAACAGTCCATCACCTTGCGTCAGTTGTTGTGCCATCAGGCCGGTCTGCCAGCGATCCGCGACATGCTGGCTGCCGAGGCACTTTACGACTGGCACGCCATGACCGACGCGCTGGCTGCCGAAGAACCCTGGTGGACGCCGGGCCAAGGCCACGGATACGCTGCGATTACCTATGGCTGGCTGGTCGGTGAGCTCATTCGCCGCGCGGACGGGCGTGGACCGGGTGAGTCCATTGCCGCGCGCATTTCGCGTCCGCTGGGGCTGGATTTCCATGTCGGCCTGCCCGATGAGGAGTTTCATCGCGTCGCCCATATCGCACGTGGCAAAGGGAGTGTCGGCGATGAAGCCGCCCAGCGTCTGCTGCAGGCCACCATGCGCGAGCCAACCTCCATGACGGCACGAGCATTTACCAATCCGCCATCGATCATGACCAGCACCAACAAACCGGAGTGGCGACGCATGCAACAGCCTGCCGCCAACGGCCACGGCAATGCCCGCAGCCTCGCCGGATTCTACGCCGCGCTGCTTGACGGCAGTTTGCTCGATGCCGACCTGATCAACGAGCTGACGCGCGAACACAGCTTGGGTCAGGACAAGACCCTGCTCACCCAGACCCGTTTCGGACTGGGCTGCATGCTTGACCAGTCGACGGTTCCCAACGCGACCTTCGGGCTGGGTGGCAAATCCTTCGGGCATCCGGGCGCAGGCGGTTCGGTGGGCTTCGCCGACCCTGAGCATGATGTGGCGTTCGGTTTCGTGACCAACACTCTCGGCCCTTACGTGCTAATGGATCCTCGAGCACAGGGTCTGGTCCGCGCGCTTGGTGAGTGTTTGCAATAACTATCGCCGATAAGTGCTTGTTCTACCGACTGTCAGTTAAATCGCCCATATCGGAACCGTAGGGCAGTTTCCTTTTCCAAATCGGCGTTTATGCGTGTTATATGGGCGCTGCTTCGTTCATTTTCTGATCAATTATTTGTGTGAGCCACTCATGTCTGCCAATAAAAGTCTCGCATTTGCCCTGTGCCTCGCCGTTACCGGCTGCGCACAAACGCCTCAGGATCAATCTGCCAGCAACGATCACTGGTGGTCGTTCGGCTCCGGCAAAAGCACCGATGTTGCACCTGCTGCGGCGCCAGTGAAACCCGTCAGCCCGGCCGCCGCCGAAGTCGCCAAGACAGAAGCCGAAACGGGCACACACTGGTACTGGCCGTTCGGTTCCGACCATGGCACCACCGACAAGAAACCTGAGCTGGCTGCCACCCAGCCTACCGCCAAGCCAGCGGTAGCCAAGGCCGATGACGGCAGCAAGTGGTGGTGGCCGTTCGGTAACGCTGAGGCCAAGAAAGATGCAGCGCAGGTGCCCAAGGTTGACCCTAAAGTCACCCAGGCCTGGCTCGACCAGTACGAGCCAAAGGTGCGTGAAGCCATCAAGGACAGCAAATTCCAGTTCGAACGCCGCGAGGACGTGTTGGTCGTGACCGCCCCGGTAGACAGCACCTTTAACCCTGACCGACCGGAAATGCTTCTGCCGATCAACCTCGGCCCGATCACCCGCATGGCCAAGGTCGTGGAAGGTGATCAGAAAACCGCGATTCTGGTACTGGGTCACAGCGACGTCGCCAGCGATACCAACCTTAAGATCAGCCAGCAACGCGCACAGTCGGTCGCCGCGATCTTTCGTCTGAGCGGTCTGGAGCGCAATCGCCTGAACCTGCGCGGCATGGGTGCGGTAATGCCGCGCGCGGCGGACGACAGTGCAGCAGGTCGTGCGCTGAATCGCCGTGTAGAAATCATCATGACGCCGCAGGACACCATGGTCGCGTTGATGGCCAGGTACAACCTGCCGCCGTCGCCAACGCTGGTCGCCGTTCAGCAAGCCAAGCCTGCCGTTGCTCCTGCTTCCACTCCAGCGGCTGCCGCCGCACCGGCCAAATCGGCGGCACCGGCGAAGAAAGCTGCTGCCGCCAAGGCGCCAGCTGCCAAAAAGGCTCCGGCCAAGAAAGCAGCGCCCGCCAAGGCCAAGGCCGCTCCAGCCAAGGCAGCCACCAAGAAACCGGCTGCCGATGCTCAAGCGAACGCCAACTGAGGGTAATATCGGTATCCCGCTTACGGATACCGATTAAGGAAGGCAGTGATGAGCCAGCGTCTGGCTGATATGCGTCGCAACTATGCTCGCGAAGGTTTGACCGAATCGCAGGCGCCTGAAGAACCCTTTGCGTTATTCCATCAGTGGTTCGACGAGGCGGTGAAGACCGAACAGGCGCCGGTCGAGGCCAATGCCATGACACTGGCGACCGTCGACACTGATGGTCGTCCTCACTGTCGGGTCCTGTTGCTCAAGGGCGTCGACGCTCAAGGCTTTACCTTCTTCAGCAATTACCAGAGTGCCAAGGGACAGCAGTTGGAAGCTCGGCCTTATGCGGCCATGAGCTTCTTCTGGCCAACTCTGGAGCGTCAGGTACGCATTGAAGGGAAGGTCGTCAGAGTCTCCCATGAAGAATCCGACGCTTACTTCCAGGTTCGTCCGCTGGGCAGCCGTCTGGGGGGCTGGGCCTCGCCGCAGAGCCAGGTGATCGCTGATCGCGCGGAACTCGAAGGTTTGCTCAAGGCCACCGAAGAACGTTTCAGCGACACTCAGCCTGACTGCCCGGATCACTGGGGTGGCTATCGCCTGCTACCGGACCGCATCGAGTTCTGGCAAGGCCGCCCAAGTCGTCTTCATGACCGCCTGAACTACCGCCTGATTGATGGGCAGTGGATCCGCGAGCGTCTTGCGCCGTAACAGATCAGCGGCTTGGAAGACGTTTTCTTTGAATCTATACGGCAAGCCGTCGTCCATACTTATAGACGTCGGCGGCTTTCTGTATGGCGCCTGAATGAACGTAAATTATCGGTACAGGATCGTGACACCGCTCGGTGCTGCAGAGTCTAATGACCACCTGTTCCTCTGGAGGCAATTGTTATGCGTAAGTCTGTTCTGTTGGTTGCGTCGTTCACCGCTATGGCGCTGACGCTAGGCGGCTGTACCTCGAGCCTGACCGGCGACTCGTATTCCCGTGAAGAAGCTCGCCAAGTGCAGACCGTGCGCCTGGGCACCATCGAATCGCTGCGTCCAGTGAAGATCGAGGGGACCAAAACTCCGATCGGCGCCGGTGCCGGTGCGATTGTCGGTGGTGTTGGCGGTAGTGCCATTGGTGGCGGGCGCGGCAGTATCGTGACTGCGGTCATTGGCGCGGTAGCCGGTGGTCTGCTCGGTTCGATGACCGAAGAAGGCCTGACACGTACTCAGGGCGTCGAGATTACCGTGCGTGAAGATGACGGCAGCATGCGTGCGTATGTGCAGCAGGTGCAGGAAAACGAAGTCTTCCGCATTGGTGATCGTGTACGCATCGTGACCGTCAATGGCACCAGCCGCGTCACTCGCTGATCCACCTTGAAGATGCACCAAGCGGGTTGAATGTAGTACCTGCTTACACAAAAACGCCCCGATCAGTCGGGGCGTTTTTCGTTTCTGGATTCAGGGTTTTGTCCGCGGATCAATGTTTTCGGACCACCGGTTTTCGGCTGGCTATCGCCGTTACGGCATAGCCGATCAAGGCGGCGAAGACGGAACCTGTGAGGATGCCCATGCGGTCCATGCCGGCAAACTCGCTTTGTCCCGGTACGAACGCCAGGGAGCCAACGAACAGGCTCATGGTGAAGCCAATTCCGCACAGAATCGACACGCCCATCACCTGACCCCAGTTCGCCCCGGTCGGCAGCGCCGCCACGCCGGTCTTGATCGTCAGCCAGGTTAGGCCGAACACGCCCAGTGTTTTGCCCAACAGCAGCCCTAGCGCGATGCCCATCGGCACGTGGTGGGTAAAGCTGTCCAGGGTCACGCCGCTCAGCGACACCCCGGCGTTGGCAAAGGCGAACAGTGGCAGGATGCCGTACGCGACCCAGGGATGCAGCCCGTGTTCAAGTTGTTGCAGGGGAGAGGGTACGTCTCTCGCTGTCTTGAGTGGAATGCAGAATGCCAGAATCACGCCCGCCAACGTGGCGTGGACCCCACTCTTGAGTACGCAGACCCACAACACCAGACCTACGAGCAGATACGGTGCGAGTTTCACCACGCCCAGCCGGTTCATGCCGATTAATGTGGCAATCGATGCAGCGGCGAGTGCCAGGGACAGATTGGACAATTCGCCCGAATAGAACAGCGCGATGACGATGATCGCGCCCAGATCATCGATAATGGCCAGCGTCATCAGGAACAGCTTGAGCGACACTGGTACGCGCTTGCCGAGCAAGGCCAGCACGCCGAGAGCAAAGGCGATGTCGGTCGCCATGGGAATCGCCCAACCGCTCATGGCAGCGGGGTTGTGCTTGTTCAAGGCCCAGAAAAACAGCGCTGGCACCACCATGCCGCCAATCGCTGCGGCGCCAGGCAGGACGATCTGCGAAGGGCGGGACAGATGCCCCTGAATCACCTCACGTTTGACCTCCAGCCCGATGAGCAGGAAGAACAGTGCCATCAGGCCGTCGTTGATCCACAGCAGTAGCGGCTTGGCAATTTTCAGGGCGCCGATCTGCGCCACCACCGGCACTTCGAGTAACCCGTTGTAAAGCGAAGAAAGGAGCGAGTTATTGACCAGCAGGGCAAGCGCGGCCGCAGCGATCAACAGGAGACCGCCAGCCGCCTCCAACTGGAAAAAACGTTTGAATGTGTTGCGTACGAGCAAGGTCACTCTCCATGGACATGCGCAAAGGGAGCGACACCGTACTCTGTGTTCTTATTTCTGAAAACAAAAGTTATATTCGATTTTGTTATTAAAAATCGGAACGAAACCTGTATACAGAAAGTCTGTAGTTTTTGTTACAAAGTGCTGCAGGGCTTGTGCTGCGAGGGATGTAGGAGGTTTCGAATACCTGTGTAGGAGCCGGCTTGCTGGCGAAGGTGGTGTTCAGTGA